>NZ_CP024011.1:0-635667 GCF_002688565.1 Acinetobacter sp. LoGeW2-3
TGCTCAAGGAGTGCAGGATTTATTTACTTTTTTACAGGAAGACGAATCACGCATTTTGGAATGTGCTCGAAAAATTAAACTGCTTAAGGTGAATTCCAAAACCTTAGAACTTTTTCAAGCAGATGACTTTAATCATTTAAGTCAAAATTTGGACCAAGTCTTTAAAGAGGATATGAGTAAGTCTCATATTCAGGAACTCGTGGCTTTATGGAATGGAGAAACCCAATTTTCCCATTCTGCCATAAATACCTTGACTGGTCAGCGTCTGGATATTCAGCTTAAAGGCATTGTTCTACCACAGCATGAACATGATTTATCCCTGCTTTTAATCACCACTGAAGACATTACGGCTTATACACAAGCTCGTCGTCTAGAAGAACAAAACCGTCATCTCGCAGAAGCCCGTTTTATCTATTTCTCCAGCTTCATTGTGGATCGAGGATTTTAGCCAGATTAAACTAAAATTAGATCATTTGCGTGAATTAGGAATTGAAGATTTTCATACTTTTCTAGATGTACATCATGACTTTATTTATGAATGTATTCGAGAAATCAGAATCATTGATGTCAATCAGGCTACTCTCGATTTTTTGGGGCCCAGATAAAGATGCTCTCTTAAAAAAATGTTCATAAAGTCTTTGCGAAAGAAATGGTGCAGACCTTTAAAGAACAACTCATTGAGCTTTGGAACGACAATCTGCATCATCAGCGCGAAGCGGTAAATTATGCACTGGATGGCAGTATTCGCCATGTCTTGCTTCAATTCACAGTGTTTCCTGATTATCTAGATGACTGGAGTGTTGTTCAGGTTGCATTGACTGATATCACCGCACGTAAAAAAGCGGAACATTATCTGGAATATTTAGGCAGACATGATGTCCTGACCAAGCTATGTAACCGTTCATTTTACATGCAGGAACTGAACCGACTGGAGCGTAATTCACTGCGCCCTGTATCCTATTTTTATGGACCTTAATGGACTAAAAGAGCTGAATGACAGCCTTGGGCATGATGCCGGAGATAATCAGTTACGCCGTATGGGCAACATCCTGACTCAACTTATTCAACATACGCCCTATTCTGCCTCACGAATTGGTGGAGATGAATTTGTAGTCCTTTTACCGGGCGCGGATCAGACTGCTTTGCAAAACTGTTTGAATAGTCTGCATGAACTTTTAATCGTTGATAACCAGTTCCATTCGCATCAACCCATCAGCCTGTCGATCGGGCATGCAACGAGTCATGCAGATGAACGTCTTGAAGACATGCTGAAGCGTGCCGATCAGAGATGTACCACCAGAAAAGAACTCATTACCAAAATAATGACCGGAGAATATCAGTCTCTCAGTAAGTCCATGATTTAAATATCAGCTATAAAAAGCCATGGGTCAAATGCCATGGCTTTTTATTTTAAAACTTAGCGTTTTCCCATTGAACGGCGGGGTACCACGTGGTGGCATCCAGGTTCTATCCGCATAACGTTGTGGCTTAGGACGAAGATCTTCAAGGATCTCATCTGTCGCACCTTGTTCAGCTTGCTTCAACGGAAATGGTAAATTAACTAAAGGCTTTTTCTTGGGAGTATTTGGGGAGCTCATCAGACTGACTCAATATACTCAGCCTATTGTACAAAAAAAAAGAGCTGAATGTAAAAACAAGTCTTTTATTATGCACTCTCATGACCATTCACTTAATTTCGATATCATGTTCAGGATAAAAAAATACGTCTTAAGTGTTCTTTTTATCTAACTAAAAGATGTCTAAAAATAGATAGCTATTCATATTTTCTAAAAGCAGGCAAACCAGTATTTTTTTATTTTTAGATTAATAATTACAAAATCACTAAGATAATCCAACTCATTGAAATAAATTTCCTTCTTTATTTACCTTTCACCTACTTAGTCCTGTTATTTTTCATACAGATTAATTAAGCCGATTTTAGTTTTATGAACAATAACAAAAACAAGATGAATAAATTGAACAAGGAGTTCAAATGAAAAAGGTTTTAGGGACGTTTATTGGCTCAATGGCATTGATGCCTATTTTGACTCACGCCGATTCCCCTTATTTTAGCCTACAAGAAGGCGATAGCTTTAAACGTTTTTCAGTTTCCGTTGGTGCTTTACACGTTATGCCACAAGGGAAAGCACACCTTTTAAGTAATACAATTGTAGCTGAAGGCGAAACATCTAAAGTGGGTGACGTTGCTACAGCTGATATCATTGCAATAGAGAAGGTAATAAAATAAATTTAGCCAACCTTATTGTTAACTTCTAAATGGTATTAGAAATGACTCAACGCTCCCTTCATCATTAAGTGGTACCGCAGACATTTATGGCCTCAGTTATTGGGATAATCCAGGTACAGGCCTAGAAGCAGATGATGTGACAACCCTTGGCTCATGACTAACATTCTTCACAGATAATGTTCCTTTGAAATGAAGGCGGTATCCACTAAAGTGATTTCAAGGTACAGGTAAAATTTATGCTCCATTTTCGGCTATTTCCAGCCCCACTGGTTCTACCATCATAGGGCAAATTGATTTAAAAAATGATTTATTAGTTACAGATCTAGGTGCACATGGTCCAGCTGGTCTGCTCGAGCTTGGACACCTGCATTTGAGTTCCAATATCATTTTGGGTAAACAGGCGTAAATAAGTCCGACCTTATGTGGGCGTAGGCCTAATGTATGCTTATTTAATGAACTGGAAATTAATTCACGTACCGAGCAAGATTTAATTAAAGCAGGCCATATGATTGCTAATATTAAAGATGGCGAAGCTGGTAAGGCACTCGGAATTAGTACATTGGCCCCAGGTGAAGCAGTACCAAGTAATTTAGCAAGTAAAGGCAGTACACCAAAGTAAAAGTAGAAGCTAGTGATGCTTTTGCACCTGTCGCTACTGTAGGATTTACCTATGATTTTAATGATAAATGGTTTGCTGTAGGTTCAGTGAGTTATGCTCATCTAAAAATGATACAACTATTACAGTGTCTAATGATACTTACGGCACTTTAATTACTTCTAAAGCAGATATTGAGGTTAATCCAATCCTAGCTTATGCAGGTTTTGGTATGCGTTTCTAAGCTCATCCGATTTAAAAGCAGGGCTATGCTCTGCTTTTTTATTTTTTATCCATGAAATAGTCAAACTTTATTCAGTGTATGATTCTATGTATGACCAACCTATCTTTATAGATATCAAATCCATAAAAAAAATTTATCTTTTAAGTAATTATTATTCTATCGCGACAACAAGTTGAATCGACTAACATAGGCTCGACGATCTAAGCACAAAGTTCTTATGACCAATACCCAGTTTTCCAAGCCACTTATTTATATGCTCATTGGTTCAGCAGTGATTCTGGCTTTGTCTCTAGGTGTCCGTCATGCATTTGGTTTATATCTGGTGCCGATGAGCCATGAATATGGCTGGGGACACAACGTATTCAGTCTGGCAATTGCCATGGCAAAACCTGATTTGGGGTGCAGTCCAACCTGTAACAGGTGCAATTACCGATAAATACGGCAGTAAATTAGTTGTGGCAGTCGGTGGAGCCTTATATGCCTTAGGCTTATTACTGATGGCGATCAGTTCAACCGCACTGGATGTTGAATCTAAGCGTAGGATTGATTTTAGGCTTGGCGCTTTCTGCTACTCTTTCCCTGTTTTACTCTCTGCGGTTGGTCGCGCAGCGCATCCCGAGAAGCGTAGTTTGGCGATGGGGATCGCAAGTGCTGCAGGTTCCTTCGGTCAGTTTATTATGCTGCCTTCTACGCTATTACTGCTGCAAAGTATTGGCTGGTCAGCCGCATTGGGTGGCGAGTGCGATTCTGATTGCTCTTATAGTTCCGCTTGCCTGGATGCTTAAAGCACCGATGTATGCAGATCCAAATGCAGCACCGACTCCCACAAAGCCATCACTGAGCTTTAAACAGATTCTGGTCATTGCTAAAAATCATAAACCGTTCTGGTTCCTGGCACTGGGCTTCTTTGTATGTGGTTTTCAGGTGGTCTTTATCGGGATTCACTTGCCTGGCTATCTGATTGACCATGGTTTTAATGCCACAACGGGAACCATCTTCTTGGCCCTGGTTGGATTATTTAATGTAGTCGGAACCTATACCGCAGGCTGGTTAGGTGGAAAATACTCCAAACCACACTTATTGATGGGACTGTATGGCCTACGTGGCATTGCCATCATTGCATTTTTACTGCTGCCGCTTAGTACATGGACAGTCTATGCCTTTGGTGTCATCATGGGATTATTATGGTTATCGTGCCGTTGACCAATGGCATTGTCGCCAATATGTTCGGTGTGAAGTATCTGACCATGCTCAGTGGTATTGTGTTCTTTACCCATCAGGTCGGATCATTCTTTGGTGGATGGCTCGGTGGTGTTAACCATGATATGGCGGGCAACTATAATGCAGTGTGGATACTTTCGATTATCTTAAGCGTCTTTGGGATATTGATTCATTTCTGTGTCAATGAGGAGCAGATTGTGCATGACTGATTCAGGCTTTTACTTAAGCTCATCATCAGTATGAGTTTGATAGTGCTATTGGCTCTCGCTTCCTATATTAGGGAGCCGGACACCAGAGTTATTGAATACTTAATCAGGCTTTCTGTGCGCATTAATCACACAAACTGTTGTCAATCATCAGCAAAATTCACTATTTTTCAGCATAAAAAACTAAAAGCTGAAAAAACAATAAAATAATACATTTTCATTGCTATTTCATAAACTTAGCATTTCTAATGATTTTGCTTTATCTTCAGTTTTTCATACATTTTTGATTATCAAAAAATGATGAAGACTTTCTAATGACAAGTTTATCCCATTATCACAAGCAATTCACGATGCACCACGTTGGCATCAGCTGATCAGTTTCAGAATCCTGAAGAAATTCAAATTGTACCGCAACAAGATGCTGCTTTAGGCGCAGTGGTTTATTGGTCTGGATGCACAGTAAAGCCCAATCCGGTGAAACCATTCTGAAGCTTAAACAAGCACTGGCTGAACACCTTATTTTAATCTTTAAAACCAAAGTCTGGATGACCTGCAGTATCTGGCATTTACGACTTATTTGGTTCAATCTTCCGTCCTAGTCCTGATACCCGGTACTTGCAGCACAATCTGACACTGGGGTTCCTCCAGATGTGGTTCCTGTTTCAAATCCGTCGGTCAAGGTGATTATACGGGCCATGGCGAATTGACGCCACATGCGGACCATCAGTGGACACCACTGCCTTCTTTTGGTTCATTACTTTACGCTATCGAAATTCCTAAAGATGGCGGCCAGACTACATGGATCAATACCATCAAAGCTTATGATGCACTTGATAAAGAAACCAAAGCCCATATTGATCAACTGCAACTGATTACCTATAACCCATTTGTCCGTCGTCAAAAGACTAAAGATACAGCCAATATCAAGGGTATGATCAAGTCCATTCTATCGGTTTAAAGATCAACCGATTTAAGCCATGCTTATCCTCATCCGCTGGTACGCACCCATCTGAATCTGGGCGTAAAGCATTGGTGGTTGAATACCCATACCGAAGTGGAACGGTCAATTATGATGATCAGGTGGGCAGCGAACTGATTGCCAAACTTCGTGCCCATGTACAAAAGCCTGAGTTTGCTTATGAGCATAATTGGGAAGTTGGCGATATCGTTTCTGGGACAATCAAGTCACCCTGCATTCACGACGTCCCTTCCCCGCTGATCAGCGTCGCTTACTAAAACGCATCAGTCTGGCAGGTAGCCGTCCATTCTAATCCTCAATAAAAGAATAAATTAGAATAATAATGGCTTTATTTCACCATTGAGTGTCTGGCAGGCTCAATGGTGTTTTTATTTAGAGTCAATCCTTCTATTTCAAAATTTTCATCCCGCCTATTCAAACCCTTTAATTATTTAACAGAATTCTCGCCTAATTAACCTTTCTTCACGCAATCCTTATCGTGTAGTCGTGTTTTTCTGATTAGCGTAATTGAATATTGAAATCACTGCATTAAGGAGAAGAAAATGAATGAGATTCAATTTTCAGATTGTGTTCGCGCTTGTATGACCTGTTCACTCGCCTGTACGAATTGCGCAGCTTCATGCCTGAAAGAAGAACATTTAGAAATGATGAGAGAGTGTATACAGCGCTGTCTGGACTGTGCAGATCTCTGTCAACTCTGTGCCCGTATGGAACAGAAGCATCACCTTTTATGAAAGATATCTGCGAGCTATGCACCAAAGCCTGTGACTATTGCGTAGAAGAGTGTGGGCATCATAAAGATGATCATTGTCAGCAGTGTGCCGA
The DNA here is from genome assembly GCF_002688565.1 of Acinetobacter sp. LoGeW2-3. Lineage (NCBI taxonomy): Bacteria > Pseudomonadati > Pseudomonadota > Gammaproteobacteria > Moraxellales > Moraxellaceae > Acinetobacter > Acinetobacter sp. LoGeW2-3. The sequence continues at coordinate 6,319 of NZ_CP024011.1, forward strand.
AGCCTGCCGTCGCTGTGCTGAAGAATGCCGAAAAATGGCAGCTTAATTTAAGAATATTTATATTAAGCTAGACAGATCAACTGAAAATTAAAATCCTATCAATAAAAAACCCGTAAGCAGATACTTACGGGGTTTTTGATCTAAGCTGAATAAATTAAATTAGAATAAACGGTTCATACCATTCAAAGTTGCTACACGATACGCTTCCGCCATGGTTGGATAGTTGAACGTTGTTTCCACGAAATACTTATAGTATTGTTCGGGCTGTTCATTACCGCCTGACCAATGTGAATAATTTCAGACGCGTTATTACCGAAGCAATGTACACCTAAAACTTCCAGTGTTTCGCGGTGGAATAAGATCTTTAATTCACCGACTGTGTCACCAGTAATTTGAGCACGTGCCAGATGACGGAATGACGCCTGACCAACTTCATACGGAATTTTTTCTTCAGTGAGCTGTTGTTCAGTTTTACCAATCGAAGAAATTTCCGGAATGGTATAAATACCAGTTGGGATATCTGTTACAGGCGCTACATCTTTCTCGCCACTCATGTTTGCACCCGCGCAACGACCTTGGTCATATGCAGCAGAAGCTAGAGATGGCCAGCCAATCACGTCGCCTGCAGCGTAGATATTTTCTACTTCAGTCTGGTATTGATCATTCACTGTCAATTGACCACGACTGTTTGGTTTCAGGCCGACATTTTCTAGACCTAGGCCATCCGTGTTTCCTGAACGACCATTACACCAAGAATGGCATCCGCTTTAATTTTCTTGCCACTTTGCGTATGTAGAACCACATAATCATCAGAAGTTTCAAGATAATCGATCTGCTCATTGTGACGGATCAACACGCCTTGTTCACGTAAGTGATAAGACAACGCATCAGAAATTTCGTCATCTAGGTAGCTCAGCAGTTTCGGCTGAGTATTGATCAGGTCAACTTTATGGCCTAGACCAATAAAGATCGACGCATATTCACAACCAATCACACCTGCACCGTAAATAATGATTTTTTGGATTGAATAATCCAGATCCAGAATTTTGTCTGAATCAAATACGCGTGGATGATTAAAGTCTAGAATTTCAGGACGATAAGGACGAGAACCAGTTGCAATCACCAACTGTTTAAACTGAATCGTTTCTTTAATGCCATCCGGGCTAAATACGAAAATCGTGTTTTCATCCTGAACGTAGGCACGACCATGGAAGATATCAATTTATTACGGTCGTAGAAACGTGAATGGGTTTCAACCTGTTGTTGAATCACTTTATGCGCATTACGAAGCACTTGCTTCATGGTGAACTGTTTCCATTCACCCACTTTCTGGAACATTGGATCACGTTGATAACGGATGATGCTTGATACCGTTTGACGCAATGCTTTACTTGGAATTGTACCCACGTGAGTACAGTTACCACCAAGTTGTTCACGCATATCAACGATTGCAACGCGTTTGCCTGATTTGGCAAGCTTCATTGCCGCGCCTTCGCCCGCAGGGCCTGAACCTAGAACTACCGCATCGTACTTAACGAAAGTCCCACTAACGACCTCTTTTTTACGTGGCATTCAACGCTCCTTTATAAATTAAATTCATCTGCAATATCTGTTTGCCATATTATGACGTAAATCATGTCATTTTGGTGTATTTAACTGACATATATTGTGTGATGAGAACATTTTTTAAATGAATAGTCCTTTTTGCCCCATTTGTAGCTAAGTCCGTTATAATAAAAGCGCTATCTTTGATTATCTCCTCCCTTCAAAACAGTGGAAAAGTTGAATATGTCTGAAAACCGTAAACCTGAACAGGGTGTCAAACTTCGCGGCGCGGAAAAGGTCGCTCGTATTCCTGTAAAAGTTGTACCTACGGTTGAAACACCACGGAAGCCGGACTGGATTCGCGTCAAAATGGCAGCGCCTGAAGAAGTACAACGTATTAAAACCACACTTCGTCAGCAAAAATTACATACCGTATGTGAAGAAGCAGCCTGCCCTAACCTGCCTGAATGTTTTGGTGGCGGTACAGCAACCTTTATGATTATGGGTGATATTTGTACCCGTCGCTGCCCATTCTGTGATGTGGCTCATGGTCGTCCAAATGCACTTGATCCTGACGAACCTCGTCACATGGCAGAAACCATTGCCAACCTGGGTCTGAAATATGCGGTAATTACCTCGGTTGACCGTGATGACCTGTTAGACGGTGGTGCACAGCATTTTGTCGACTGTATTAAAGAAGCACGTGAACTAAGTCCGAAAACATTATTAGAGATTCTGGTTCCTGACTTCCGTGGTCGTATGGATATTGCCCTGCGCATCATGACTGAATGTCCGCCAGATGTGTTTAACCACAATATTGAAACTGTGCCACGTCTGTATAAAGCGATGCGTCCAGGTTCTGATTACCAGCACTCTTTGAACTTATTGAAAATGTTTAAAGAATACTGCCCAGATATTCCAACCAAATGTGGTTTGATGGTGGGTATCGGTGAAACTGAAGAAGAAGTGATTGCCCTACTAGATGACTTAAAAGCACATGAAGTTGATTATGTGACCATTGGTCAGTACTTGCAGCCATCTAAACAGCACGCGCCGATTGACCGCTTTGTAACGCCTGAAGAATTTGAGCGTTATGCAGAACATGGCCGAAAACTTGGCTTTAAAAATATCTGGTCTGCACCAATGGTGCGTTCTAGTTATTTTGCGGATCGTCAATACTACGGCGAGCCGGTTCCAGCAGTACGTCGTAAGGCTGATCCTGCCAAAAAAATTGCAGTACAAACGATTGAAGCTTAATTTTGCTTAAATCAAAGCCCTCTATGTAGAGGCTTTTTTATGCTGAATAGAAATTTCTTCTGCGATCCTAAATTAGAAAAATCCTTTTAAAATGTCTTATCACTCTTATCGTCAGTAGTTCTCAAGCTATTGCGATCTTCTATTCTGTTAAGATTCTATTTTCCATTTTTTACCTGAGCTAAGTTATTACTTATCTTCACATTTCTTTTCGTGTTCTCACTTGAATACTGATCACTTTTCAAACAATCTCAAAAATAGCTAAACATTCAACAATATCGTTATGAAGTGAAAAACGATAAGAGTCTCAAGAACATCCATGATCAAAGCCATGTGCAGTGATTGCACCATGATACTGACAGATAGACCAACAAATTAAGGTCATGGATGCATAACCCTGGAGAAATATAACGATGCTATTTATCTATGCTGTTTTGCTTCTATTACTCAGCTTATGGGCGATTTTTTATTTTCAGCTTTCTCGAACCACAGGTGCATTTGCCCTGATTTTTGTGTCGATCTTGGTTGCATTTATCAGTCCATGGTCGCTTTTACTAGGCATCCCTCTGATTCTAATCAGTCTGGTGGTACTGATTGATCCTTTACGTATGGCTGTCATTACACGACCAGCTTACAAAGCCTTGGCGAATGCCATGCCGAGCATCAGTTCAACAGAGCGTGAAGCATTGGAATCCGGCACTAGTTGGTGGGAAAAAGAACTGTTTATGGGTGCTCCAGACTGGAAAATCTTTAACAACTATCCATATCCCAAGCTGTCTAATGAAGAACAGTCTTTCATAGATAATGAAGTCGAAACACTTTGCAGCATGTTAGATGAATGGGAAATTCATCAACAGAAAGAACTTCCTGCACATATCTGGCAATTTATTAAAGACAATGGTTTCTTGGGTCTGATTATTCCAAAAGAATATGGTGGTCGTGCCTTTAGCTCCTTTGCCCAAAGCCGTGTAATGAGTAAGATTGCTTCCCGATCTTTAACAGCTGCAGTGAGCTGTATGGTGCCAAACTCGCTTGGACCGGGTGAACTGTTGCTGCATTATGGAACAGAAGAACAGAAAAATCGTTATTTACCCGGTTTAGCTAAAGGACTAGAAATCCCCTGTTTCGGTCTGACCAGCCCGGAAGCCGGTTCCGATGCCGGTGCGATTCCAGATACTGGTGTAGTCTGCTATGGACAGTATGAAGGCCAAGAAGTTCTGGGTTTGAGAATGAATTTCTCTAAACGCTGGATTACCTTGGCGCCGATCGCTACTGTCGTCGGTTTAGCCTTTAAAATGTATGATCCAGACCGTTTACTGGAAGGACCAGCCGAATATGGCATTACCTGTGCCCTGTTACCTGCCAATCATGAAGGCGTTGTCGTCGGTCCACGTCATAATCCCGGCCCGCCATTTATGAATGGTACGGTTGAAGGTAAAGATGTCTTCATTCCACTGGACTGGATTATTGGCGGTGTTAAAAATGCCGGTAAAGGCTGGCGTATGCTGATGGAATGTCTGGCAGTAGGTCGTGGTATTTCGCTACCCGCTCTATCTACTTCCAGTGCAGAAATGGCTTATCTGAATGTCGGCGCATTTTCACGAATCCGTCAGCAATTCAAAATATCGGTGGGTAAATTTGAGGGCGTGCAGGAAGCCAATAGCGAAATTGCTAGCGACACTTACATGCTGGAGGCTTTCCGTTATCTAGTAACTTGTGGCCTAAATCAGGGTGGTAAACCAGCAGTAATGACCGCAATTGCCAAATACTATGCGACTGAAACCATGCGTAAAATTGTTAATCACGGTATGGATGTGGTTGGTGGCCGTGCCATTCAGATGGGTCCACGTAACTTCCTCGCCTTGAACTATCAAGCCATTCCGGTGTCGATTACAGTTGAAGGTGCCAATATTCTCAGTCGTTCCTTAATGATTTTTGGTCAAGGTTCAATGCGTTGCCATCCTTATTTGTATGAAGAATTACAGCTCTTACAAGCGCAAGACAGGGATGCAGCTCAAGAAACATTTAATGATCTGTTATTTAAGCATTTAGGTTATACCTTTAACCGTACGGCTCGCTCCTTTGCTTATGCCTTTACAGGTGGCTCAGGTGCATTTCCACAAAGTGCAGTTGATTTTACCCGTCCTTATTACAAGATCATTAACCGACTCAGTGCCAACTTTGCCCTGACTGCAGACATGTGTCTAGGTTTACTTGCCGGTGATATTAAGCGTAAGGAAATGCTGTCCGGTCGTCTGGCAGATATTCATGCGCATTTATTTATTGCCTCTGCAATTCTCAAGTTCTTTGAACATAGTAAAAAGACTGAAGCTGAACGTTTACATGCCAAATTGGCAGTAGAAAAATCCTTATATACTGCTCAGGAAGCTTTTTATGATCTGTTTGAGAATTTCCCGGTTCGTATTGCAGCGGGTATGGTGAAATTACTCTGCTTCCCATTTGGTCGCCCATTGAAGAAACCATCAGATCATCTCAAACAGCAGGTTGCGAATAGCATGATGGAAGATAATGCTTTCCGCCAAGTTTTAAAAAAACATGTCTACTACAGTAAAGCTGAAGATGATGTCACCGGTCGTATGGAATCAACCTTTAGCATGCTGCTGGATATTGAGCATCTTTGGGATCGCTTTAAGAAAGCCGAGAATAAGGGCCAATTTAAAGGTCTGAGTTTTGCTGAACATGTAGCAGATGCACGACAACATGGTTTTATTAACGAGCATGAGGCTGAAAAGCTCTTGCATTATAATGCCCGACGTTATGACAGTATGCTGACTGATGTCTTTGATCTGCAGCTCCAAGAAGCGATGGAATTAGAAAATCCATATATCAGTAAGGCAGATGCAACCGGTACTGATACTTCAGTTCAAACAGATCCTTCGCATTCAACGACTCCTTAGATAGAGCTTTTATCTAAATCGGTCTTTGATTCCAAAGCGAAGTATTATTTCTTTACTCTGCTTTGGAATCTCTCAAGTGGCTACCCAGCCACTTTTTTACGACTATTGCACGATGGCATTTTGCCTTTAAAGCCTTAAGCTAGACCGATAATAAAATTGAGGGTTAATGATGTCACAACAAGATTATGAAAATGGCTTGAAAGTCCGTACTGAAGTGATGGGTGCAAGTTTTGTAAAACGTGCTCAGGACAATACGGTTCCTTTTACCCAACCGTTACAGGACTGGATTAATGAACATGCCTGGGGTTCAACCTGGCAACGTGAAGGGGTTTTACCACGTAAATACCGTTCTTTAATTACTATTGCTTTTCTTACCGCGCAAAAAAGCCCAACTGAATTGAAAGGCCATGTTCGTGGCGCTTTGAATAACGGTGCGACAGTTGAAGAAATTCAGGAAGTACTACTGCATAGCTTGCCTTACTGCGGCGCTCCTGCAACACAAGAAGCATTCCGTGCAGCGCTTGAAGTGATCCAAGAATATCAATCGAATCAGCAGAGTTAAGAATTGCTTAGGCTATTTAGCCATCTTAGCAATAATAAAGCCGGGAATTAAAATTCCCGGTTTTTTAAATTTTGAATCGATAAATCTATTGTTCTTTAATTAAAGAATCATAGTTTCTCTGTTTAATAAAAAATTAAAAATAAACTTATCCTCTTAATTCAATTTGAGTACGTTGCTCCAAGCCTTGCACCGCAGCGGAAAAATCTAATTGACTGGCCTGAGATTTCGCTATTTGCTGAAACTCTTGCTGAACCAAAGACATCACCGATAAATCCAGTTGCTGTTGTTGTACCAGCTTCAAAGCAATGCCAATATCTTTCTGCAATAGATCCAGTGCAAAGGTCTTGTTAAATTCACGGTTCAGTACACGCTGCGCCATGATATTTTCCGACATGCTGCTTTTACCACTGGAATGATTAATACAGTTCAGTGCACTGCTTAAATCAACGCCCTGTCCTTTCAGTACAGTCAGTCCTTCAGCCAATGCCCATAAGTGAGTCGCCATTAAGGTATTATTCACGGCTTTCACCGCAAAGCCCGAACCACTTTCTCCCACATATTCAATTAAACTAGCAAAGGCATCAATGATCGGTTTAGCTTGCTCAAAGGCTTGTTCATTGCCTCCGACCATAACGGTTAAAGTGCCACGTTCTGCCCCAATCGTTTGACCCGAAACCGGTGCATCCAGATAAAAACTGCCTTGTTTCTCCAGGAGCTTCGCCAGTTTCTGGGCAGATTCTGGCACCCCGCTGGTACAGTCAATCCAGATTGCACCTTGTTTGGGTGGATGAGCTGCAATCAATGCTTCAACATCCTGACTGGTCGGCAAACAGGAAAAGATAAAATCTGCCTGAACCACCTGCTCAATACCAACTGCCTGCGTTGCAAAAGTTTCAGCATGCGCTACAGCTTTCTGTTCAGTACGGTTCCAGACCCAAACCTGATGTCCGAGTTTTGGCAAATGGGAGGCCATATGCCAGCCCATTGCCCCGAGTCCTAAAAATGCAATTGAATGACTCAAAAAATGCTCCTCATATTAAGCGACTGGCTTAGCTTCAACTTCAGTTACGGTTTCAGCTGATTCATATGCTGGCAATTCTTTATCTTCACCACGGTTCAGAAATAGATTCAATAGAATCGCAGCCACAGTTGCAGTACCAATACCACCGAGGTCAAAACCACCAATCTGCAAGCTATAGCTCCCTGTCCCCATGATCAGACACACGGCACCAATAATCAGCGTACTGTTCTTGGTGAAATCAACACGGTTATCTACCCAGATTTTCGCACCAGCCACCGTAATCAGGCCAAATACGACAATCGATGCACCACCTAATAAGGCCACTGGAATGGTACTGATCACTGCACCGAATTTAGGTGAAAGTCCGAGTAAAATGGCGAAGATACCCGCGAAGACAAATACAGTGGTTGCATAAACTTTGGTCACTGCCATTACACCGATATTTTCGGCATACGTAGTCATCCCTGTACCACCGACAGAAGCTGACAATGAAGTACACACCCCATCCGCAAAGAAACCACGACCCATATATGGCGACAGGTTTTTACCCGTCATCGCAGATACGGCTTTAAAGTGCCCCAGATTTTCTGCAACCAAGATAATTGCCACTGGTGCAATCATCAGCATGGCATTCATTTCAAAGACCGGACTCTGGAAATTTGGTAAACCAAACCATGCGGCTTCACTGACTTTGGTAAAATCAATCGCAGGTCCGAAGCCCATCACATTAGTGAAAAGGAAGTAAATTAGGTAGGAAGATAATAAGCCCAATAACAATAACAGACGGCGTACCATTCCTCGGGTAAATACAGCAATCACACTGATACAGATAATGGTGATTAATGCCATCCAGGAATCAAACTGGTTCGCTGAAACACTTTTAATCGCAACGGGCGCCAGGTTCAAGCCGATAATCATCACGATCACGCCTGTCACTACAGGTGGCATCAGTTTTTCAATCCAGTTGGTACCAGTTTTCATGACCAGTAGCCCAATCAAGGCATAGACGATACCGCAAGCAATGGTGCCGCCAAGTGCCAGTCCGATATTAGGATTCGCGCCAACACCGGAATACCCCGTTACTGCGACGACCGCACCAATAAAGGCAAAGCTTGATCCCAGATAACTTGGCAATCGACCGCCCGTGATCAGGAAAAATAAAATGGTGCCAATCCCGGTAATAAAAATCGTGAGATTGGGATCAAACCCCATTAATAAGGGTGCCAGCACGGTTGCGCCAAACATGGCAAACACATGCTGTAACCCGAGAATAATACTTTTTCCAGCAGGCAGATATTCATCTGTTTGCACGGGTGTGGTATCGAGATTGCCTTGGTAAGGCTTAAATTTTGGAAACCACGTTTCTTTTTCTTGCATCGGCTTCCCCTCCTTGATTAGGATTGAATTGAATTAGCACATTTTGTGTGGCTCACAGTAAGAACGGTTGAAGTACATCAGCGCATTGCCTTGACTCTGGCACATGGCTTTCACCTCACAGAACAGCACGTCATGACTGCCTACGGATAAACATTGGACCACCTCGCAGTCAAAACTGACCAAGGCATCCTCAAGTACAGGTGACTGGGTCACCAGGGTTTTCCAGTTCCCCTGACTGAAACGCTCTGCCATTGGTGTTTTTCCACCAAACAGATTGGAAAGATGTTGTTGATGTGATGCCAAAGTATTCACACACAACACCTGATTCTTTTTAAAGGTTTCATAGACTGACGCAGAACGGTTCAGGCACACCAGCAACGTTGGTGGTGTATCCGTCACGCTACATACGGCCGAAGCGGTAAATCCAGCCATTCCTGCATCGCCTTGCGTGGTAATCACATTCACCGCAGCACCCAGATTGGACATGCCCTGACGGAAAATCTGCTGATCGACTTGGGTAAAGATGTCACCCGATGAATTAGTCGCCAAAACCTTATTTAATGCGTTATTTTCTGCAACTGTCTCTGTGATGATTTTAGATAGTTTGGCATTCATGCTGTTCTCCTGACCCCAAGTCAATATTCAGTTTCAGACCTGGGGCATCTAGTAATGAGATTGAATCAGGTGGATCGGCTTATACATGGGCAATCGAAGCAATTTCAACTAGCGCATCAGGTTTGACCAAACCTGTCTGTACGCAATACCGTGCCGGCTTATCTCCCGGGAAATACTCTGCATAAACTGCATTAATCGCAGCATAATCTGCCCAGTCTTTGACAAAGACATGGTTAAAGGTTACGTCATCCATACTGCCTCCCGCTTCCTCAATCACACGCTTGATGGTTTCCAGAATATGACGGGTCTGTGCTGCGGCATCACCGACATGCACCACATTATTATTTTCATCAAAAGCTAATGTACCGGATACATACACAATATTGTCTGCCTTGGTTGCCGGTACATACGGTGCTAATGGTTTCGATGTTCCTGCTGGAATAATGATTTCTTTAGGCATACTATTTTTTCCTTAATTCTGTTCTTTAATTCTTTATGCGCTTACAGCCAAATTAGTTTCTTTTAGTGACTCACTTTCTTTTTGAAAGGTCTCTACAAAATTTGCAGTATCTGACACCCAGCCAAAGAAAGTCTTAATGTTATACAGACTGGCTTCATGCGCTTCGACTGGACCTGCCTGATGGCAGGCATCAGCAAGGGCTACACCGAAATACTCCAAGAAGAAGCCATCACGTAGCGTTGATTCCACACACACGTTGGTGGCAATTCCGACAAAGACCAGATTGCGAATACCTCGGACACGCAACATGCTGTCCAACGCAGTATGAAAGAAACCGCTATAACGTGGCTTTTCAATGACCAGATCCTGTGGCAGTGGCTTTAACTCATCAATCAGCTCAAAATCCCAACCGCCTTTTGCTAACAATTGTCCCTGTAATTCAGGACGTTTACGCATAGTCTTTAAGGCATTGGATTTATGGAAGTTTGGAGAGTCGGTACCACCTGCTTCCTTATATTCGGCATCCCAGCCATTTTTGAAATAAATCACCTGAATACCGGCTGCATGCGCTACATCAACGGCCTTTTTAATATTTTCTACTACTGGCCTGGTCTTTGAAACATCAAAGCCCGCCAGATCCAGATAGCCACCCTGTGAGGTATAAGCATTCTGCATATCAATCACAATCAAGGCAGTCTGTTCTGGTGCAAGACAAATCGCTTCTGGTTCCGCTTTAAGCGTTTTCCCTGTGCCGAGTTTTTCCGTAAAACCGGCTGTTACCACTGATTCACTCATGCGCTTTTCTCCAGAACCGGTGTTGCACCTTCAATGACAATATGATCACGACATTTCATTAGCGGCTGGATTTTTTGACCGAAATCTTCAACCCCTTGAATAAAATCATCAAACGTCAGTAGTACGCCTTCCGTACCTTTGATCTCGCCAATTTCATCCAACATTCGTGCCACATTTTCATAAGAACCCACCAGCGTACCCATATTAATATTCACTGGAGATACGCTAGAAGCCATTTGACGGATATTGGTATCTGTCCCGGAAGTGGTATCTTTACCGCCCTGATTCATCAGCCAGTTAATCGCTTCCATGTCGGCACCGTCGTTATAGTGCTGCCATTTGGCTTGCGCTTCTTCATCGGTTTCTGCAGCAATCACCATAAACAGCACATAAGTCTGTACATCACGGCCAGTTACATCTGTTTTTTCTTTCAGGCGGTCATTAATTTCTGCATAAGCTGTTGGAGTATTCAGACCTTTGCCAAATACGAAGTTATAGTCGGCATATTGTGCAGAAAACTCTAAACCTGCATCCGACTGGCCTGCGCAGATAATTTTCATATCCGCTTGTGGACGTGGGCTCACACGGCAGTCTTCCATCTGGAAATGTTCGCCTTTAAAGTCTGATTTACCCGTCGCCCAAAGTTCACGCAGAATTTGTACATATTCAGACAGGTATTCATAGCGCTTGCCAAAATAATCATTACCTGGCCACATGCCCATTTGGGTATATTCAGGTGGCTGCCAGCCGGTCACCACATTCAGACCAAAACGGCCATTTGAAATTGAATCAATCGTAGAAGCCATACGCGCGACAATTGCAGGTGGCATTACCAGCGTTGCTGCTGTTGCGAAAATTTTAATTTTGCTGGTAACAGCCGCAAGGCCTGCCATTAAGGTAAACGTTTCCAAGTTATGTTCCCAGAATTCAGTCTTGCCACCAAAGCCACGCAGCTTGACCATAGAAAGTGCGAAATCGAAACCATAGTGCTCAGCGCGCTGTACGATTTGTTTGTTTAACTCAAAAGTCGGCATGTACTGCGGTGCATTTTCAGAGAGTAACCAGCCATTATTTCCGATTGGACAGAAGACACCTATTTTCATTTTCACACCTCATTATTTTTAACACTTATTCAAAATTCTGATTCCACTTCGGGAACTTTATCTACAAGATAAACATTGCAAAGCGTATGCCAACTATTTTTAATTAAAATATTTCAAATACTTAATATTTTATTTTTTGAATCTTTAGTAAAATAACTGTTTTTAATCATGGATCAATTTTGTTCACTATGTTTCATTCAAGTGCATCTCTACAGATCACTACTTTTCTTTTTCATGTATAAATTCATGGTAAGAATCACTGGAATGTCATAAAAAACATTAATTAGAAAAAATAAAAAACCAGACACTAGGTCTGGTTTTTAAAAAATCTTCAAACTAAGGGGAGATCAGGAATGAAAGGATTAGTTGATTCACCTGATCTGTCACAGTCACAGTAGATGCATGTGCACCTGTAGCAAGCAAACTGAGGTGACTATGAGGCAAGCATTGCTGTAACTGTTGTGAACGCTGATAAGGCACCAGGAAATCATCCTGATTGGCAATCAGATGTACAGAAACATCTTTGAGTGCCTGTTGATATTCTGTTTCCAGTTTAAAGGCCTGTACAGCTTGTAAGCGTGCCAAGACATTTTGAATCGGTGGGAAATCTAAGAGCTGCTTGTTCTCTGCTTCAGTTAACTGATCAATATGGGTTGAGATCCACTGCGGCGGATAAAGAAACAAAGCCTGTGCTCTCACATATGCCTCTGCCCCGCTATTCACCAATAACGAAGTCCGTGCCTCGAAACATTTCTGCGTATGGGCATCCAGCTCTCCCCAAGCATTTAACATGGTCAGACTGAGCAGCTTAAACTTTCTTTCAGCCTGATAGATCGCCAGTTGCATGCCGATATGTCCGCCCAGCGCATGCCCGATAAAATGAAATTCTCGGATATCTTTAGTAATTAATAAATCCAGAACCTGCCGGGCCATATGATCTATGGAATAAGGCGTGGGCAAGAGTTCAGAGTTCGAATGACAGCCTTCCTGATCATAAGTGACTACATGAAAATATTGCTGCAAGGCTTGGATTTGCGGATTCCAAAAACTGGCGTGACCACCTAATCCGGAAGAAAGCACCACATAAGGTACATCTACCTGTGCTGCAGGATGAATAAATAAAGACATAAAACTCTCATATTCGAACTATGAGAGGAATGCAGCAAGATATATGCCTGAATAGGAGTATTTTTGAACAATTGATAAAATTATAGCCAGTAGACATTAAAGCTATAATAAAATTCCTGCACTTCAAAGCGCACGTTATAACCAAGCTCAGTCAGCTCTGCCGATAGACCTCGAATCTCTTCTAAGGGTAAATGTTTGGGAAATACCGTCAGCACAGCGGTATTGCCTAGTCGGGCATTGTCTTCAATCAATTGAGCCAAACGTGGCTTAAACATATCAATATTTATATTGGCTACATCAGATAAAATTTTGGCTTGATCTGCACTCATAAAACTCATTGTTCTTTACTCTTTTTTTGATTTTATTCAATGAAGGTAAATGATTTAAATCACATAAAATATGCTTATTTTGTAATCAAAAAATAGAAGTTAACCATAAAAAATCCCTCACTAGGAGGGATTTTTTATTCAAACATTTTAAAGTTTATTCTGGTAAAGGAATATATTGTGATGATGCATTTTGCTGCTGTTGTTGACGCTCGCCCACCACCACATTCAGATCCAGTTTTTTGCCTGCACGTTCTACCTCAATCATAATCTTGCTACCTGGAGCCTGTAACGCTACATAGTTGATCAGATGTGATGCAGAAGTAATCTGTTCATCATTCACCTTGATGATCTTGTCACCACGCTGAATACCCGCTTTGGCTGAAGGACCATTTGGCAATACCTCTGCCACAGTTACACCCTGTTCCGATGGTTTCATCACGTCATTACGTTGTGGTGGCAATAAGCTGATACCCAACCAGCCACGGACAACACGACCATCTTTAAGAATGGCATTCATGATCTGCTGACAGACTTTAGCTGGAATCGCAAAACCGATGCCTAATGAACCACCAGACTGAGAGAAAATTGCAGTATTCACCCCAATCAGATTCCCTGAAACGTCAATCAATGCACCACCCGAGTTACCTGGGTTAATTGCTGCATCCGTTTGTACAAAGTCTTCATAGGTATTGATGCCGAGATCAGAACGACCTGTCGCAGAGATAATACCCTGAGTCACAGTTTGACCAACACCAAACGGATTACCAATTGCAAGGACTACATCACCCACTTCATTGCCACTCAGTTTAAATGGCAATACTGGAAGTTTATCCAGCTCAATCTTGATCACCGCCAGGTCGGTATCTGGGTCAGTCCCAATCACTTTTGCCTCAGCACGACGGCCATCATTCAACGCCACAATGATCTGGTCAGCCTGTGCAATCACATGATTATTCGTCAGAATATAACCATCTGCACGTACAATTACCCCTGAACCCAGGCTATTTTCATTTGGGCCTTGAGAAAACTGTTCTGGTAATTGATCACCAAAGAATTCACGGAAGACTGGATCGTTGAGTAAAGGATTATCCTGCTTCTTCACTTTCTGTGTGGTAAAGATATTCACTACAGCCGGTGCAGCGACTTTAACCGCAGCACTGTAAGAAACCACTCCGCCAGCACGTGAAGTATCCAATAATGGTTCAACTTTTTCAGCAGGCATTTTGACGCCATCTGGCGCGACAGGTGCTTTTGGTTTTTGCAACTGTTGCCAACCTAGAAAGACGATGATCACTAAGATCAGCAACACCCAAGGTAACCATGTAAAGGTCCGACGCACTTTATTATCCTCTGACAATATTTTTAATTTATTGATGACTAAGCAATTTGTGCTCTATTGTAAAGCTAAACACAAAACTAAACATAAAAAAAGCAAAAGAGATTTGTGCTGCTTTAGTTACAATTCAAAATATGTTTTGATGATGACAATTTAAAGGTTTAAAGAGAAATTTTATGGCCAAATTGCAGGACATTATTCCATGGTGTGACCAGACCCTAGCTGCGCATGAATTCAAAGACTATGCACCAAATGGCTTACAGATTGAAGGCCGCTCTGAAGTCAATAAAATTCTGTGTGCTGTGACTGCTTCTCAAGGGGCCATTGAAGCCGCAATTGCCCAAGGTGCGGATCTTTTACTGGTGCATCATGGCTATTTCTGGAAAGGCGAACCCTACCCAATTACCGGGATGCGTGGTAAACGGATTAAGACTTTGATTCAGAATGATATCTCACTGGTCGGCTATCATCTGCCTTTAGATAGTCATCCAACTCTGGGAAATAATGCTGCGATTGCTGGCTTATTAGAACTTGAGAATATTGAACAGCTAGATCCAAATGAACGACGTCCAATTGGCAATATTGGTTATTTAAAGCAAGCCATGACACCAGATCAATTTAAGGCCTACGTTTCAGAAAAGCTGGGCTTTGATGCGATTCATCTGCCAGCCGATAAAACTGAAATTCGTAAAGTCGGATTCTGTACGGGCGGTGCACAGGATTATATTCAAAAAGCTGCGGCACAGAACTGTGATGCTTATATTTCGGGTGAAGTCTCAGAACGTACCTTCTACGAAGCTCAGGAACTGGATGTGCATTATTATGCCTGTGGTCATCATGCGACTGAAAAATATGGTGTTCAACGCCTTGCAAAAGCTATTTCACAGCAGTTCAATATTGAGTATAGTTATTTCGAATTAAACAATCCGATTTAATTTCATCTGACGGTATTTGACAGCGGCTTTATACGTATAATTTCAGGCTTTATTCTGTATTCTTATTTATCTGTAATGCGCATTTCGGCCTGTTTTTCTATTACAATAACGCCACTTACTGTCAAAACCCAGCAAAATGCAAGGAATTGAAAACATGACAACCATTACTTTACCAGCATTACCTTACGGCTACGAAGATCTTGCTCCACACATCAGCAAAGAAACTTTAGAATACCACCACGACAAACACCACAATACTTACGTGGTTAACCTGAACAACCTGATCGCTGGTACTGAGCTTGAAGGCAAAACTCTAGAAGAAATCATCCTGGCTTCTGCTGGTGATTCATCTAAAGCAGGTGTTTTCAACAACGCTGCTCAAGTATGGAACCACACTTTCTACTGGAACTGTTTGACTAAAAACGGTGGCGGTAAAGCTACTGGCGCTTTGGCTGCTAAAATTGACGAAGCTTTCGGTTCTTACGAAAAATTCGCTGAAGAATTCGCAACTGCTGCTGCGACTCAATTCGGTTCAGGTTGGGCTTGGTTAGTTGCTGACGAAGTAAACGGCAACCTTTCTATCCTTAAAACTTCAAATGCTGACACTCCAATGGCGCACGGTAAAATTGCTGTGTTGACTATCGATGTTTGGGAACACGCTTACTACATCGACTACCGTAACGCTCGTCCTAAATACATCTCTACTTTCCTAGAAAGCCTAGTGAACTGGGACTACGCAAACGCGAAATATGCAGGTCAAGCTGCTGGTGTTGAGAAATAATCTTTTATTTCAAAGCCTAAAAAATCACCCTTCATGGGTGATTTTTTTATTTTTAAGTCCTAAACGCATATTAATAAAGCAAACGTTTCATTTCTTTCAATTAATTGGTTGACGACCTTTCGTTTCCTCCCTAAAATGCGCATCAGATTCTCCAATAGCTCAGTCGGTAGAGCGACGGACTGTTAATCCGCAGGTCCCTGGTTCGAGCCCAGGTTGGAGAGCCAATCTATTCTCCCATAGCTCAGTCGGTAGAGCGACGGACTGTTAATCCGCAGGTCCCTGGTTCGAGCCCAGGTGGGAGAGCCAAGATTCTGAAAAACCCACTCAATACGAAGTGGGTTTTTTTATATCTGCTTAAACAGTTAATTCAAACTCTTAACCCACAAAATTCTAAAAGAATAATAATCAAATTAGAGAGCATAAAAATATACTTTCAAGTCCCATCTATCCCTACAAAAAAGACTTAAAATTCAAACAAATTAAAACCTTTTCAAAGCCACCACATCGCTTTAGCTTATTTTTAAATCACTCAAACAGGATTTATAGAATTTTTCACAAAAGTTCCTTGACCCCTTTCAAAATCTCTCTATAATCGCTGTCAGATTCTCCAATAGCTCAGTCGGTAGAGCGACGGACTGTTAATCCGCAGGTCCCTGGTTCGAGCCCAGGTTGGAGAGCCAATCTATTCTCCCATAGCTCAGTCGGTAGAGCGACGGACTGTTAATCCGCAGGTCCCTGGTTCGAGCCCAGGTGGGAGAGCCAAGATTCTCGAAGAACCCACTCATTATGAAGTGGGTTTTTTATTTGTCCTAAGTTCTGCTGTGTTTCATTTGAGTCAGATTATTTTCTTTGTGATTGGCTGTCTGGCAAGTTTTGCCTTATTTTGCCTGCTCTTCCCACATCTATTTACCCGTCAGCAAAAATTCTATCCCAAGCGTGTGATTACTGTCTTTGAAAGTAAGATGTTCACTCGCCTGAAAGATGCCTTTCCTCATCATCATATTTTGGCACAAGTTGCGTTTAGTGCTTTGATCACCCATGACCAGATGAAAATGCGCAGTAAATTTAATCGCAAAGTGACGGACTTTGTGGTGATGGATCGGGAATATAATGTGATTGCGATTGTGGAGCTTGATGATCCAACTCACATAGGCAAAGAAAAAGAAGATGCAGAACGCGATGCCATGCTGATTGCTGCGGGTTATACGGTTGTCCGATACACTGAAATTCCAAGTATCAGACAATTGCAACGCGATTTAAGATAATAACTTTCCAATAAAAGTCTTATTGTGCGGTGCTGGCTTCAGATGCCGCCTGCCCATCCACTTCAGTATTCACTTGCTGTTCTGATGCCTGTTTTTTCTCAGCCTCTTCACGCGCTTTAATCCGAGCAATCATTTCGGCTTGCTGCTGTTTATATTTCTCTTGATTTTCAGCATCACTGTTCACGGCTAGAAAAGCCATACTGACTAGAAGAATTGGAATACATAAAGCAAGCGTACCAAAGATCAATAGTTTTTTGATGCTGCGGGGCTGTGGCTGCTCAGACATAACAAACCTATTTATTCATATCATTTATATTTCGCCACCACTATAGCAAATTCAAATCATTGCTCAAGGCTTGAATAGGATATAAAAAAGGAGCCAAAGCTCCTTTTATGGATGTTATTTATTCTGACATTAAGTCATCTACCTTATCGGCAATGCTGCCAATATTTCGAGTCATAATCGTTTGATGATTAGCCTCAGGATCAAGAATCAGATCTTCTTGTTCGATCTCCGCACCCACTTGTAAAAGTTGCGGGAATAATTTGGTAACCGTTATAAAAGCTGGCACAGTCGTATCCATCTCACCCTGGAATACATATACACGTTTTGGAATTGGCTTTTGCCCTGGTTGATTCTTATCTAAATATTCTTTAACGTCGTCATCCAGATTAAATTCAGGCTGCAGAGCCTGATAAGTCGCATAAGTTCCACCCTCCTTATCAATATAAGATTGGATATCATCTCTAAATCCTTTAGCCACTTGTGGGGAACACTCAATTTCAGCTGCCTGTGCCAAAGGCACTTTAGTATTCAAGAAGGCTTGGTTATATTGGAATGCTGGTTTTTCTGCCTTAATTCCCGAACTAACGATTGCTGCATAACCATAGAGCGTTCCGGCGATCTGTTTAGCAGCCTCAATAGCTTCCGGTGTTCCTGGACTCGCCACATTATTTGCGACGCCCATCCCATATTGCAAGGTATCTACTAAGTAGGATGCAGGAGCAATCGCTACAGCGCCTTTATAGTCAAAATTAGCAAGCTTAGTGCTATATTCTGCTGCCGCCAATGCTGCATGTCCACCTTGTGACCAACCTACCACACTCCATTCATTTGCTAAAACATTGCCATAATATTTTTTGGCTTCACTTACCGCAGACAGAATCGAGTTTGCAGCACTTTCTAAATGCAGATATGGATGCGGTTCATTATCATTACCCAGACCTTCATAATCTGGTGCAATTACGGCATAGCCACGCTCAACCAACTTCATCACCAGTGCTTTTTCTTCACCAGTCAATGGTAATCGTGAAGGAGCGCATTTATCTGCAGCGCCTGTAGTACCATGCGCCCAAACTACAATCGGCCAACCACCCATAGGTGGCGTTCCTTTAGGTGTAAACACTAAAGTCGTGGCACGTATATTTTTACCCTGTACGCTCTCCATGTTGTAAGTAAAGATATCGTGTCGATCTACAACAGTTCTTACCTCATCATCAACCGTATAAGTTTTTACTGGATTAAAACCTACAAATTTATCATCGTCATCATCATTACATGCTGTCATTAGCAATGTCATTGAACATATAACTGCTAGGCCGGTCTTTTTAAAACCATTTTTCATTATGCTATTCATCTTCTAGTCCCTTATGTTTTTTATATTTTCATGAAGCAAATTTGAATTAATCATAAAAAAAAGCACCCTTATAGGATGCTTTTGTTATAAATCGACAGGTTGCAGTTACAAAAATGCGGCGAAGATTCCTAGGAAAATCATCATCCCAACCCAACGGTTATGCCGAAAAGCCCAGAAACAGCGTTGCGGATCCTTATCTCTTGTTTTTGACCATTGGTAAATAAAATCAGTTGCTACTGCGATTAAGCCAATTAAACCGAATGGAACAAGTAGGTCTTCAATCCATAGGGCCGCACCGATCAGAACGAGACTGATTACCTGCAATAAACTAATAATCTGAATATCGTGCTGACCAAATAAAATCGCAGTCGATTTAACTCCAATCTTCAAATCATATTCACGATCGGTAATCGCATATTGCGTGTCATAAGCCACGGTCCAAGCCAGATTACCAAAGTACAGCAACCAGCAGGTTAAATCTGGTGTCTGCCCTACTGCAGTATAAGCCATGGGAATCGACCAAGAAAAAGCTGCACCCAGGAATACTTGTGGCAAATGCGTATAGCGTTTCATAAATGGATAAATGAACGCTAGAAATAACGCCCCAAATGACCAATAGAAGGTTTCAATTGGCAAGAAGAACAGTAAGCAGGCACTGGCAGCAACCAGCACCAGAAACACCATCACTGCTTCTTTACCACTAATGATTCCAGTTGCCAGTGGGCGGGTTTTAGTACGTTCTACATGAGCATCAACTTTACGGTCAGCAAAGTCATTAATGGCACACCCTGCCGCACGCATAAAGATAACACCAAGAATCATCAGTACTAGAATACTCAGATCAGGTATTCCTTTCGCTGCAATCCAAAGTGCCCACATGGTTGGCCAAAATACCAGTTCTGTGCCAATTGGCTTATCAAATCGACAAAGATAATAATAGGCGCTCAGACGTTCACGCCAGGTAATTGCTTGTGCAGTTGCCATATCAAGTTAAGCCTGTTGATGTTCTATATAGTGCTGAAAAGCAGGTAAAAAAGTTTCTTGTACGATAAATTTACAACCATGCCAAGTATAGCAGCTCTGGCGGGTCCAGCCTTCTTCCAGATAGATCACACGACGTTCACAATGCGGATTAGTACGCTGAAATAACAACCAACCTATCGGCTTCGATCCAATGTGCTGAAAAATCCGTGCTCGTTTTTGCAAACTCAGAATCGGAAAGATACTTTTGGCTTTTACCCAGGGTTGTTCATCACAGCCATATAAATAGCTTTCCCGCACCCAAGAGGTATGTTGATGTGGCATCTTCATCCAGCGGGCATTTTCAAAACTAAGACGTTGAAAATGTTCCTGCTGTGGCTCTACCTGAAACTGACCACCTGCCAAATCGGTTAACTGTTGCGTCAATGATCCTGATGCATATAGCCATTCCCGAAGTGCGGCTGGCGTCTTCTGTCCCTGTTGATTTTTAAATTTTAAACTCACAACATTCCCAACTTCATGATCAGGCATTATCTGTCTTGGCGATGACTTCATATTTCCCGCTTGGCAATTTTTTCAGAATCAGGCCATCCGTAGTGATATAAAAACTTTGCGGATAGTCATAATTTAGCGCCAATTCAGGATTTCTTAATGCGACGAATTCAACCTGCTTATAACCTTCAGGGGTGCGCCCGACTTCTATATAAGTCACTTCAGAAAAATTTAGTTTAAAACCCTTGCTATGATCCTGCGGATCAATCCAGGGAAAAAAGCCGGTATGTTTTTTACGTGCAGCCATAATCATTTATCTTTAATCAATAACAGCATCATACAAAAAAACCCGCACTAAGGCGGGTCTTTTTTACAGTGAAATTCTCAGAGGAATTACAGGCTGTAGTACATATCGAATTCAACTGGGTGAGTAGTCGTGTTTAGACGACGTACTTCTTCAGTTTTAAGCTCGATATAAGCATCAAGCATTTCTTTAGTGAACACGCCACCTTTAAGCAGGTAATCTTGGTCCGCTTGAAGCGCTTCAAGAGCCATATCAAGGCTATGCGCCACTGTAGGGATTTTAGCTTCTTCTTCAGGAGGAAGATCATACAAGTTTTTGTCCGCAGCTTCACCTGGGTGAATCTTGTTTTGGATACCATCAAGACCAGCCATCAACAATGCAGCGAAACCTAGGTACGGGTTCATCATTGGATCAGGGAAGCGTGCTTCGATACGCTTGCCTTTAGGGCTAGAAACGTAAGGAATACGGATAGATGCAGAACGGTTACGCGCTGAGTAAGCAAGCATAATCGGTGCTTCGAAATGCGGAACCAAACGCTTGTACGAGTTTGTAGAAGGGTTTGTTAAAGCATTCAATGAACGAGCGTGTTTGATGATACCCCCGATGAAGTAAAGTGCAGTTTCAGAAAGACCTGCATATTCCTCACCAGCGAACAGGTTCTTGCCATCTTTAGAGATAGACATGTGAACGTGCATACCAGAACCGTTATCACCTACCATTGGTTTAGGCATGAAAGTCGCTGTTTTAGCATATTGGTGCGCAACGTTCCAAACAGCATATTTGAACTGTTGAACTTCGTCAGCTTTACGAACCATTGTGTTGAAGCTTACACCGATTTCAAGCTGGCAAGATGCAACTTCGTGGTGATGAACTTCTACACGGCCTGGGCCCATGATTTCTTCGATTTTTGCACACATGTCTGCACGCATGTCATGTGAAGAATCTACAGGAGGAACTGGGAAGTAACCGCCTTTCACACGTGGACGGTGACCAGAGTTACCTGATTCGTAATCTTTGCCAGTTGACCATGCAGCTTCTTCAGCGATCAATGTATGGCGCGCGCCAGACATGTCGATTTCCCATTTTACTTCGTCAAATACGAAGAATTCTGGTTCTGGACCGAAGAATGCAGTATCACCAATACCAGTAGATTTCAGGTATTCTTCAGCACGGCGAGCGATTGAACGTGGGTCACGGTCATAACCTTGACCAGTTGAAGGTTCAATGACGTCACAAGTCACAACAACTGTAGGCTCAGCGAAGAACGGGTCGATAAAACCAGTTTCAGCATCTGGGCGTAAAATCATGTCTGACGCTTCAATACCTTTCCAGCCAGAGATTGAAGAACCATCGAACATTTTACCGTCTTCAAATGTATCTTCATCAATAGTGTCTGCTGGGTAAGTCACGTGTTGCTCTTTACCTTTAGTGTCTGTAAAACGGAAATCTACCCATTTTGCGCCACTTTCTTGGATGAGTTGAAGGACTTTGTTCGCCATGCTCAATTTGCTCCGATGTTTTTTTGTTGCACTTACGAAGTGCGTGTTAGTAGTTGGTAGTTATTAAGCAATTACCGTACCAACTTTTAAAAGTATAGCTAAAATCTTGAAATCCTTATGAGAATACGTGGATTGAAAGAAATACTTTCGACCTATTATACTGTCTGTATAATTAAATGCACTATATTCAAGCATTCTCTGCGATTTTTGTTTCGTTCGATTTCACACTGCACCTTAACAGTGCGACGAATTCTCTATAGATGTTATTTCTGGTAAATAGTGATGAGCTTATGTAGCTTTTATCAACTTTCGGTGAGTTCTTAATCAATTTTCAAAGTGTTTTTGTATTTTGTTGCCAATATTCAGTTTTTCTTAAAGGCAAACGCTTAAAAAATACTCCCCAAATTGAGTCACTTTAGACGAATAAACGATAAGTAAGCTGCTTCATCTTCTTTGTTTATTAATCAACTGTTGTTTTTTACAGCAACTTAAAAAAGTTAAAAGCATCCAAAATATTTGTAAATATCTTTTAGTATTAACTTACTTTTAGTTATTCACTATTTTTTAGTTACATAACTGCACTTATTGAGCCTTATCAACCCTGTTCATTTGCTTAAGCAGAAAAATTGGGCAAATTGTTGCGCAGAAGTTTCAGATTATTTGTTATGATGATTGTCGCTTTATTTTCACACAATGAAATCAACAGTTTAGTTAGCCTTTTTACTTGGCTGAAAAAACTGGCAATAAAGCACGATCTGGATTACTCAAGCACATTTAAGTGCATTAATTTCAATAGGTTAAGCTCATGCTTTTAATGATCGACAACTATGACTCCTTTACTTATAACATCGTCCAGTACTTTGGCGAGCTGAATCAAGAAGTAAAAGTAGTCCGTAATGATGCCGTGACTTTGGAAGATATTGAGCGATGGCAACCAAAGTATTTGGTCATTGGTCCTGGTCCATGTTCCCCAAGTGAAGCGGGTATTTCCATTCCTGCAATCCAGCACTTTTCTGGCAAGATTCCGCTATTAGGCGTATGTCTGGGCCATCAAAGTATTGGTCAGGCATTTGGTGGCGACATTGTGCGTGCCAAACGTGTCATGCACGGCCGTTTATCTGACATGTACCACAGTGACAAAGGGATTTTCAGTAACCTGCCTTCACCATTTTCGGCAACACGCTATCACTCCCTGGTGATTGATCAGGCGACTTTGCCAGAATGTCTGGAAGTGACCTGCTGGACCAATGAAGCAGACGGCTCGATGGAAGAAATTATGGGCGTTAAACATAAGACATTGCCGGTTGAAGGCGTGCAGTTCCACCCGGAATCGATCCTCAGCCAGCATGGCCATCAAATCTTTAAAAACTTTCTTGAAATTTATGCCTGAACAGGTGCAAAACAGTTATGAACATTCAGCAAGCTCTAAATAATATTACTAAAAATATTGAACTCACCCAGCCACAGATGGAAACCGTGATGCGCACCATCATGAATGGTGAAGCGACTGATGCACAAATTGGTGCATTGATGATGGGTCTGCGTCTCAAAGGTGAAAGTATTGATGAAATCACGGCAGCTGCCCGTGTTATGCGTGAATTCGCCATTAAAATTGATGTCAGCGATGTACCTTATTTAGTAGATATTGTAGGTACAGGTGGTGACGGTCAAAACCTGTTTAATGTGTCTACCGCCTCTGCATTTGTGATTTCAGCTGCTGGCGCAAGCATTGCCAAACATGGCAACCGCGGCGTGTCATCCAACTCAGGTTCATCCGATGTACTAGAACAGGCAGGTATTCGTTTAGACCTGAATATGCAGCAAACTGAACGTTGCATCCGTGAAATGGGTGTCGGTTTTTTATTCGCACCAAATCATCATAAAGCCATGAAATATGCAGCTGGCCCACGCCGTGAATTGGGTTTCCGTAGCATTTTTAACTTGCTCGGTCCGCTGACCAATCCAGCTGGCGTAAAACGCTATGTGATTGGTGTATTCTCAACTGAACTATGCCGTCCAATGGCTGAAGTATTGAAACAACTTGGTGCAGAACATGTGATGGTGGTGCACTCTAAAGACGGTTTAGATGAAATCAGTTTGGCATCCTCTACCTATGTGGCAGAGCTGAAAGATGGTGAGGTAACCGAATGGGAAATCACGCCTGAAGCTGTCGATATCGAATCGCAAACCTTAACCGGTTTAAGCGTGGAAAATGCTGCAGGTAGTCTAGCGCTAATCAAAGATGCACTTGGCAAGAAAAAATCAACATTGGGTGAAAAAGCAGCCAATATGATTGCCTTAAATGCCGGTGCTGGTCTATATGTGTCAGGCTTGGCAAGCAGCTATAAAATGGGTGTAGCACTGGCACACGACATTATCTATGGCGGTCAGGCTTTAGAGAAAATGGGCATTTTGGCTGAATTTACCAAAACTTTGAAAGAATACGACGCATAAGGCAGCAGGAAGAATTAATCATGGTTGATATCGCAAATACGATTCTAGGTAAGATCGTAGACCGTAAGAAAGAAGAATTCGCTGCGCGTCTAAAGCAAAAAAGTTATAAAGATGTAGAAGAGCTGGCGCAAGGCGCAACATCTGTTCGTGGTTTTGCTCAATCCCTACTGTCTAAGCGTCCAGGGGTGATTGCAGAAATCAAGAAAGCTTCTCCATCTAAAGGGATTATTCGAGAGAAATTTAATCCTGCTGAAATTGCAGCACAGTATCAGGAAGCTGGTGCAGCCTGTCTTTCTGTACTGACCGATGTCGATTTCTTCCAGGGTGCTGATGAGAATATTCAGATTGCCCGTTCACACTGCGACTTGCCTGCGCTGCGTAAGGACTTCCTGATTGATCCTTATGGTGTCATCGAATCGCGTGCTTTACATGCAGACTGTATCCTGCTGATTGTGGCTTGTCTATCAGATCAGCAACTGGAAGAAATGTCGAAGACTGCTTTCGAGCATAATCTAGATGTGCTGGTTGAAGTACATGATGAAGAAGAATTATCACGTGCTTTAAAACTTTCAGATCGCTGCTTACTGGGTGTGAATAACCGTAACCTGAAAACCTTTGATGTTGATTTAAATACATCATTACGTTTGAAAAAATTACTCGATCCATCTCGCCTGCTCGTTACTGAAAGTGGGATCGCTACGCCTACGGATGTGGCAATGATGCAGGAACATGATATTCATGCTTTCCTGGTTGGTGAAAGCTTTATGAAACAGCCGCGTCCGGATCATGCTTTCCGTGAACTGTTTGGTGAGCCTGAAGCCGTATAACAAACTTTAATTCAGGGCAAAATAGGTTTTGCCCTGATTCTTTGAACTGAATAAAACAGCTTTTAGACTTTTTTTAATTTATCTGCTTCCCTCTTCTATCCGCTTAAAATATTGCTAAATACTTAGCTTAAATAAGTCTAATTTATACCAAAAAGTAAAATATAAAATTCGACCCATCTTTAAATACACGTTAAAAACAGAACAGACCAAAGAGCTCATTTTTTGGCTTAATCTTATTATTTTTATATCAAAATCAGTTCATTATTCACCTGAATAAATTGTCTTGAATGCATGAACGTAATTCAGTTCTCATTTGTCTCATTCGAGACTATAATTTAGTTATATTTTCGCATCTTCCATGTTTTTTCATTATGAGCAAACACGATTCTTCGCTTTCCAAAGATCAGTTTAATTTGCTAAAGCAATTTAAAAAGCAGATCAGTAATCCACAGCCGCGCGTTGAAGTTGAAGCACCTGTGGTGAAAACACCTGAACAGGAACAGGCTGATGAGCTTGAATTATTTCGCAAGCAGATGCAGGGTGTACAAAAAATCGATAGCGGCAATATCGCGAAAATCGAAAAAACCGGCAAGAAAAAACCGGATGCGCAGACACTCGCCAAACGTGCGGCTGCCGAAGGTCCGATGCAAACCGATGAAACTGCCCTTTCAGATACCCAAGCCATGCTAAATCCAGTCGGCAGTCAGGCTGCGTTGAGCTATCGTATTGCGACACTACAGCATAAAGTCTTTGAAGATTTTAAAGCAGGTAACTTGCGCTGGTATGAAGCGGTGGATCTGCATGGCTGTACCGTGGAAGAAGCGCGTGTTGCAGTGCTGCAAATCATTCAGATGGCAAAAGACGAAAACCAGAACGTAATTAAGATCGTACATGGTAAAGGTCCAGAAGCGATTTTAAAAACCTATGTGAACGGTTGGCTACGTCAACACCGCGATGTTTTGGCCTTTGTCAGTGCACCTGAAAACCAGGGTGGTACAGGCGCTGTGCTGGTTCTACTCAAGCGTGCGGAAAAGAATCCAAAGTTCAAACAGTAATCGGAATTAACTCCAAATTAAGGCAATGTAATAGTTTTCTGCTACAATGCCGTCCTTGTTCTATCTCAGTGTAAGTGAATACGTCTCATGACTATGCAGCAATCCTACGCAAACATTCTTACTGCCGTTGGTGAAGATTTAAATCGCCCTGGTCTCAAAGATACGCCCGTGCGTGCTGCGAAAGCATTTTCGTATTTAACTTCTGGCTATAGCCAAACGCTGGAAGAAGTGACCAATAATGCAGTATTTCCATCTGATAACCATGAGATGGTTTTGGTCAAAAATATCGAATTTTATTCACTGTGTGAACACCATTTATTGCCATTTTATGGTCGTGTACATATTGCCTATTTGCCAGAAGGCCGTGTTTTAGGTCTGTCTAAATTTGCACGTATTACTGAAATGTTTGCGCGTCGCTTGCAGATTCAGGAAAATCTGACTCAGCAAATCGCAGAGGCAGTGGCGGAAGTGACTGGCGCACGTGGTGTGGCTGTGGTAATTGATTCAGCCCATATGTGTATGATGATGCGTGGTGTCGGCAAGCAGGAATCGACTACGCGTACAGTTTCTTTTGTAGGTGATTTCAAAACCAATAAAGAAGAACGTCGTGAATTTCTGAGCGCAGTACCTGAAGCGTACTAACTGTTTAGATTTCAAAAGCCTCGACTATTGTTGAGGCTTTTTTATATGTACTTTAATTTGTCCAATTTTAAATAACATTCAGCTTGAGGATTCACCATGTCATCGATTTGGTTAGCAGGTCAAGGTTTAACCCAGAGTGAAACCACGATTGATTATCCCCGCTCTGATCGCCTGGTTGCAGGCAATCCAAAACGCTCCACCCAAAGTTTATATGAACATCCCAATATGAACTGTGGCATCTGGGAATGTGAAGTCGGTGCCTGGAATATCGTATTTGCTGAGAATAAACAGGAATTCTTTACGGTAATTGAAGGCGTAGTTCGCCTGCATAACGCCAACAAAGAAAGTTATGTCGAAATCAAAGCGGGTGATGCTGGGGTTATTCCACCCGGTTTTGTGGGGACTTTTGAAGTGGTAGAAACCGTCAAAAAATATTTTGTTGTAGTTGAAGCCTAAAACCTGCTTTTGCAGGTTTTTCTTTTTTAATTTAAGAATAAATTCCATTTCTACAATTCATTACAGCATCACTACCCGCTTTAGCACTATTTCACCCTACATTATTCTTGGTCATGTAATCAGTCATTCAGATTAATCTGCTTGTCTATAAACACTTATTTACCTCTCTAAAAATCATAAACTTCTAAAATACTGACAGACATTCCCTCTTGTGAGGGGTATAGATATGAAGAAAGAAAATATGGCGACTAAAAAAACTTCAAAAAATATTCCTCGTAAAACCTCGCGCGTGGTTTCAACCAGTTTCGATTATTCACTCGATTTTGAGAAAATTAATTTTAGAAAGCGACCTGAACTGTATCGGATTGGACGTGGTGAACAGGGCGTGCTTTCAGTTGAACCGTATAAATCAGAAATTTTGCCACACTGGCGTTTTGCTGATGAAGAACAGGCTCACGAGAGCAGCACTAAAATTTATGCCATGTTCTTGGATTATTTAGAAAAGGAAGATTTTATTGGTGCAGATATGGCACGTAAGTTCTTGCAGATGGGGTATACCCGTGCCCGGCGCTATGCTAATCATAAAGGCGGTAAAAAATATAAGGGTCCGGTGCCAGATGATAAAAAAGGCTTGAGCGGTGCCCATGGCCGAGACGAATTGCCTCGTCAGCGAGAAGATCCAATCAAAGCCGCAGCAGCACGGATCTTTAAACAAAAATGGGATGAAGCCAAGCTTCATCCCGAATATATTGCGCAGAAACAGAAATTCCAGAACTGGATTCAATTCCTGCAATCACCTGAATAATTTAGGTCAGTGAAGGCGTATTTAATACTCGTGCATCCGGATCATTTTTTGCCAGATACACCCGGTTACGACCAGTATTTTTCGCAGCATATAACGCTGTATCGGCCGTATCCAGAAATTTCTGATAGTCTGGATGACCATCATAAATCGTACAACCAATACTCACGGTAAACTTGAACTGAATACCTTGTGCAGTGGTAATCATGCCATTTTCAATAAATTTACGGATATTTTCTGCAATATTCATCGCACGACGTTGATCTGTATCGACCAGCAACAACAAGAATTCTTCGCCACCGACACGAAATGCATAGTCACTGCCCTGACTGTATTTCTGTAATGCATCAGCAATAAACTTCAAAGCCAGATCACCAGCCGCATGACCAAATTTATCGTTGATGGTTTTAAAGAAGTCAGCATCCAGTGCCAATAAGGCAAGTGGTGTCTGGTTTTGACGTGAGTAGGTAATCTCACGAGAAACAATAGTATTCAGATAACGACGATTCAATAATTGAGTCAGTGTGTCATTACCGGATTCAATATATTCTGCCACCTGGAATAGCTGATCAATCAGATGCTGAACCTCACGATTCAGCTCACGAATCTGCTGAATCAGGCTAAGTTTTTGCGCTTTATCCTGACATTCTAAAATGGTCTGATTCAGTGTATCGACCTGATGAATGCGTTCAATAATGAGTTGGACCTGATCTGAACCGGTAAATGCATAAGAAGCTTTATGGATAAACCATAGACCAAATTCAGACTTGGATAGCATCGGATGACGTAGATTTTCCTGACCAGAGAAAACCTTGTACATCAGTTCATTTTCCCAGTCTAACAATGAGCTACGCTGCTTATCTTTTTGTACCGCAACATCCTGCATTGCAGAGAATAGACGATAGCTATGCTTGATTTCCTGATTTTTAGCAGTTTTCGCTTCATATGAACGACACATGATTTCAGTGGCGAAGCCCATGACCTGTACCAGATAGCTACAGGTCGTTAGTGTCAGTAATTGATTATCTTCTTCTAACAGCTCAAATATTTTGCGTTCAATTTCACGTACACCGCGCATGATCAGCCAAGACGGAATACCGACACGGGCATGTACGTGACCGACAATATGCTGTTTCTGTACTGCCTGTAAATAGTGCTTATTGATGCCGACACTAAAACTTTCTAACAGCCATTGATGCAAGGTATTACGTAAACGCTGCTGAATCAGATCATCCGAAAAGAACTCTGCCGATTCTTTTTCTACCAGCATGTTTTTATAGAATTCTTCCACCAGTACCAAGGCATTGTCCTGGATAAACTGGAATGCATGGACCAGATCATCTGATGAATAATGTTGGCATATATGCTGCCACTGTCCCGCTAGCATATCCATACATTCATTATCCATACTCAAACACCCCAATAAATTAGGTGAACAATATAGCAAATTTATGAGTCATCGTTAGCTCATTGATCCATGATTTTTATCAATCAGGACTAAATTTAAGCAAAAATAACCAAAATTTTGGTCACTTTTATTTTTATTTAAATCAGTCACTTTTAGATGTTTTACTCGAAAATTCACTTAAAAATAGTGAATATATTGAAGATATGATGATTGCCAATCCAAACTTCCCTGCTGCTGGTATTGCCAGCCAATGCGAATAGCATTTTGCATATCCAATGCATACTGTGTCTGTGCATTAAGACCGAACATCCACTGATGACTATCTTCCCAATATGGCAGCTCCACCTGTACTAGACTGTTAACCTGTGGCGTCCAGCTATTCTGACAACCTACTGTTGGTCCAATTCCTACACGCCAGCCCTCATCTAGGGCTTTACCGAATTGCACATGATTTTGCACTTGGGCATAACATAAGTGTTTACGATCCTGATCTGCCTGACTATAACCAAACTGAGTCTTGAATCTTAAAACACCATGTTGTTCCTGCTCGCTAAATTGACCATTTTCCAAGGCCATTTGCTGCCAGCCCAGATTAAATCCCCAAGACAACGGCATTTTAAATGGCGTGACCGGACTATAAGCATTAACCGTCAGCAATTCTAAATGTTCCAACTTAAGTCGGTCTTCCCGATATTGCAGACTGCCATCCAGCAACACCAACTGAGTTCCAATACGATAACCGCCCAAAGGATCCATCAGGTCATGATAGGCCTGACGATGACCAATCTCGATAGTTTGATTGCCCTGTACTTCCCCTACTTGAATAGACAGGTTTCGTGCTGCATGACCTTGGACCGGATTCATCTCAGGTGTTGGCACATTGAGTCGCTGTCTTTCATAGGGCAACTGGCTACGTTCTATCAACAGCTGTCTTAATTTGGGCTGTGCGATTTTAGGATCAACTTCGCGGCCTATAAATTGTAAATACAGATCGTCATAAGCCATTTCCAGAATTTTGGCCTGATCCTGATCATCATAGGAAGCTAATGAATTAGGTTGCTCACCCTGCTCTGTCGCTGTCAGACGATGTGCAGTTCGTGCGAGCTTGTTGCCATGCTGTTTTGCTTGTGCATTCAGTTGAGTTTCTAAAGCCGGGCGGTAGACTACATCGCTAATCAGCTTTTCTTTTTCAATCGCTTTAATGGTTTCGACCGGAATTGCAGCGACTTTAAATTTTTTCTGAAGATTCACTTCTGGACGGACCAGATCAATCAAGCCGAGTAAACGATAGGCACAGTTATCCTGGACGAAATAATAAGGAAACTGCACATGCTTCATTTCCCAGATGTGTTGCACCAGAAACTTTGTTTCCTCTGGACTGAGCGTCAATTCATATTCCCATAGATCACGGCTTTCAAAGTCTCCATATTCTTTTACCTTACGGTAATACGGCATCAGAGAATATTCACCGGGATATTGTCCTGTCAGGCCTTTCCAGGCATAAGACCAGCTCTGCTCACCTTCCACTGTCGCAGCATAGTTCACTGCATAAGACACCAGATTCAGTTCAGCCTGATCTTTAGGATCCAGACGCAATAAGGTATGTCCAAACATTGAACTTGGATTGCCCATAAAGTCTGTGGCGTAGATCAGTGTGGCTTTATAGGGTTTGATCTGAGAGAGCCAATCATCAAGTTCAGGACAATCTGCTCGAGCTAATGCTGACACAGGAATCTTAAGACTTTGAATCAGAAACTGGCTACGGGCAGGAAAACGGCATTGAATGGATTGATTAGGTACTGCTTCTGCAAATAAAGCTTTAATATTTTCTACCAGCTCTGCTTTTAGGTTCCTTTGTCCATCTGGATGATAAAAATATTCCCGATAGCTAACTTCACTTTGCCCGGTTTGATCGGCATACATTAAACGCTGCCAGGTAATGTGCTTGTCTAGTTGTAGCTCTTCAGCTTGCTGAATATATTCTTCTACATTGTTCGCCTGAACTGACAAGTTGAGACAGCTCAATAAAATTGCAGTCAAAGGTGCTGCAGATAACTTCATCTTATTAATCTTAAGGTGCTCTTATTTTGGATAGAAAAAACCCTGCCATCAGACAGGGTTTTTGATACAGCTTATACGTATGCTTTTAACACATCGTCATTTGCCATCACTTGTTGTAGAGATGCCAAGACTTCTAGAGAAGTCTGATTCTCTGCTGCATAAATTGAAGCAAAGTTTTGCTTAGATACAGCGAAGAAACGCGCTTTATCTGCAGATTTAATATTGAGCAACTCAGCCAATACATTCAGGCTTTCACCCTCACCAACTGCCATATCACGTGCTAGCGATTCTGCATTTTCATTGGTAAAAGTCACCACTTGAGCAGTTACTGTACCTGTACCGCTACAACCTAAAGTACCAAAGGTAATACCGAATAATTGGTTAGCAAAAAGACCGTTGGTTGTTGCAGCCAGGATTTTTGGCAGTTTACCAGACTGGCCTGCCCACACTTGAGTACCAATACCACAACCTGTGTCACGATCCGCAAATGCAGCTGTTGAACCTACTGCCAATACCGCAGCCAAAGCTAGTTTTTTTAACATGACTTTATTCTCCAGAAGTTTCTTATAAAGGTATTTTCTTAATGCATTATTGTGTATTTGTTATACACAAATTCTAGATTAGCCGGAAGTTTGCCAGAAGGCAAAACAATTTATTCCAGATTGTCATATTAAAATCAGGCTTTTAACCCGATTAATCTTTCAGTTGCCAACGACCATTTTGATCTCGGTTACCCAGAATTTTCATGACCAAGACCAGACTCAGTAATAACAATAAATACCATGACCCTAGCTTGGCCCAGCCGACCATGTGCCACTTTTCTACCTGACTTGGATACAACCAGATCTGATAAAAGGTACTGATGTTTTCCGCAATCCAGATAATAAAGGCCAATAAAACCAAGACCGGTAACATTGGTAATCGAAAATTATGGTTATTGAGCTGAAAACTGATATGAGTTTTCCAGAAGATCAACACGCTCCATATAAATAGAAGGATGCGATAGTCCGGAATAAAGAACTTGCTCATGAAGTTGATATAGGACAGTACAGCCAATGCCAGCATATTGGCAAAGCTCGGCAAACGCTCAAATGAAACCTGGAATAATCGCAGTGAACGGGCAAAGAAACTGCCTACGGCCGAATACATAAAGCCTGCAAACAATGGTACGGTTAATATCTTGAAAATCGCGGGCTGAGGATACTGCCAGGAAGCAATTGCGGGATGAGTCAGAAAGATTTCCATGCCCATAGCCAGAATATGAAAGAGTGCAATGACTCTGGCTTCTGCCCAAGATTCAAGCTTTAAGCACAGCAGAATGACCTGAATGATCAGCGCATAAAAGAGAAGATAATCATAACGGTAGAAACCATAAAAAAGTTCACTACCCATTGAAGCACTAAAAGCAAAAGCCAGCAGGAGTAAAATCCCAAATAAGGCAGCCGAAGCTGCCTTATACGAAAATTCAAACCCTGATTTAAGTAGGTCGATCAAGGTTTACATCCTAAAGATATTTAGCGCTGTACTCATGTACGGTATCAATAAACGCTTTAGGATTGGCTGGATCTACCCATTGGGTAATTCCATGTCCAAGATTCGCTACATAACCGGTCTTTTCACCATTGGCATAAGCATCATCTAGCATCAGCTTGGTCGCTTTGGCAATCGCCTCAGGTGAACCATATAAAGTTGCTGGATCAAGGTTACCTTGTAGCGCTGCACGACCTGCAACAGTCTGACGAGCGACATTCAATGGCGTCGTCCAGTCTAATCCAAAAGCATCTGCCCCTGTAGCCACCATTGGCTCCAGCCACTGGCCACCGCCTTTGGTAAATAGGATTACTGGCACCTTGCGGCCATCTTTTTCACGCTGCAAACCAGCCACAATTTTTTGCATATAATTTAGTGAAAATTCGAGATATTCACGGTGAGCCAGCGCTCCACCCCAGCTGTCAAAAATCTGTACAGCCTGAGCACCGGCATCAATCTGCGCATTCAGATATTCAGTCACTGCATCTGCTAATCGCGCCAGCAACGCATGTAGCACTTCAGGCTGTGAATACATCATCTGCTTGGTAAAGCGGAAATCTTTACTTGATCCACCTTCAACCATATAGGTTGCCAGTGTCCATGGACTGCCTGAGAAACCGATCAATGGTACCTGTCCACCCAATGCTGAACGAATCGTCGTCACCGCATTCATGACATAGTCCAGATCCGATTTGGCATTAAATGCTGGCAAATTGGCTACATCTTGCTCGGTACGTACGGTTTTATGAAACTTAGGACCTTCACCGGCTTCAAAATACAAGCCTAGACCTAATGCATCTGGCACAGTCAGAATGTCCGAGAATAGAATGGCAGCATCAAGCTCATAACGGCGTAATGGCTGTAAGGTTACTTCACAGGCAAATTCTGTATTCTTGCAAAGAGACAGGAAATCACCTGCCTTGGCACGTGTTTCTCGGTACTCTGGTAAATAACGGCCTGCCTGGCGCATCATCCATACGGGTGTGGTATCTACAGGTTCACGCAACAATGCACGCAGAAAACGATCGTTTTTTAAGGTCGTCATTCACATTACCATCAATCTTTGACATTCATGACATCATAGCAAAAACCCTCCATTTTTAATAACTTCACATTACTTTAAAAATCGATCATCATAGACGGAGAATTAATGGGTTTCACAAAACAACTACTGCATCTCCATAGTTTTTCTGTAATACTTATTACGTTATTTAAATAGTTTATGAATAATCAGGTTGAATTACATGTTCGTTCGCACCATGCTCGCTATGAGTTTAAGTTGCATCTTTGCAGGTACTGCTTTCGCTGCTTCTGCTACTGAACAGCCATTAAATCCCAAGAAAGTAGCGACCGATGTTGCGGTTCAAGACCCGATCGATCCGCTTGCTACAGAAGCATCAGCAGCTAAATCTGCAGATACGTCGATTTCAGCTCAGGAGCAGCGCGATCTTAATCAGGCTTCTGAAACTTTAGATGATTTGCAGGCAGCTGAAGATCAAAATGCTGATATTGGTGCTGCTCCAACAGCAGCATCAAAAAGCACTTCGTCTACTGCCCATAAAGCATCTTGGACGCTAGATGGTCTGAACAATGCTGAATGGTATGAAGACATCGGTAAAGGTCAGTTCCCTGTCTATGCACGTGCGCATGTCATGCTGAACAATGCTCATGCTTCGCCAGGTGCGATTGATGGAACCAGTGGTAAAAATACCCTGAAAGCACTTGCATCTTTCCAGCAAATGAATGGCATCAAGCCGACAGGTACCTTAACCAAAGAAACTTGGGATAAGCTGGTCTCTCTGCAAGGTTCAAAACCTACCTATGTGGAATATACGATTACTGAAGAGGACCTGAAAGTTCCTCTTGCTAAATCAATTCCTTCAGATTATGCCCTGCAAGCTAAAATGCCTGGTTTGTACTACACCAGTAGAACTGAAATGTTCGGTGAAAAATTCCATATGGATGAAGCGTTCCTGAAACAGCTCAATCCAGGTGCGAACTTTAACAAGGCTGGCCAGAAGATTATTGTGGCCAGTGTGCGCAACAACCTGTCTGAAGATATTCATTTGATTGTGGCGCACAAAGGTGCCAAACAGCTGTACCTGTTTAATAGCAAAAAACAGATGGTTGGTTCATTCCCGGCAACCATTGGTGGTACCGATACTCCGTCACCAACCGGTACACACAAAGTGGTGGGTGTAGCACGCAATCCGCACTATAGCTATTCACCGTCTAACTTTGTTCAAGGCAATAATACCAAACCGCTTTCATTACCACCTGGTCCAAATGGTCCGGTTGGTAATATCTGGATTGGTCTGAGCAAGAAATCATTTGGTATTCACGGTACGCCAAACCCATCGATGATTTCCAAATCTTCTTCGCATGGCTGTATCCGTCTGACCAACTGGGATGCTAATGACCTTGGCCGTAAAGTGAAAGCTGGTGCTACAGTTCGCTTCCTAGAATAATCAGTTAAATATAAAAAAGGCCCGCTTACGAGTGGGCTTTTTTATGCCTGAATAAAATTTTGATCGTTGCAAAACTGCAATGATCTGTCGCGCTAATACGCTTTTTATAAAATCAGCACAACGTTAAGATAAGTTCATGTTAGAAAATATGATGAGATAAAAAAAATGGATGCTTTCCTGCATAAAAGCGAAAACCGTGGTCATATAAAAATGGGCTGGCTGGAGTCTAAACACAGCTTCTCATTTGGTAACTGGTACGATCCTAAATATATAGGCATCAGTGCCCTACGTGTGATTAATGATGACTTAATCGATGCCCATCAAGGCTTTGGTCAGCACCCGCATGACAATATGGAAATCCTGACCTGTGTACTTAAAGGTACTATTACGCATCAGGATAGCATGGGTAACCACGGAGGAATTTCTGCGGGTGAATGGCAACTGATGAGTGCAGGTACAGGTGTTCGCCATAGTGAAATGAACCAGGGTGATGAACAGGTACATTTGCTACAAATCTGGATTATCCCTAATGAACGTGATGCGCAGCCCAATTATCAGCAAATTAAGCTGGATCCACGTGAACAACCGAATCAATGGCATTTAATCTGTGGACCAAATGACAATGCACCGATGCATATTCGCCAAGATGCTGAAGTGAAAACCGCAGTGATTGAAAAAGATTATTCTTTAGCGATTAAAGCAACTCAGTATATTAACTATGTACATGTGATTTCAGGTTCAGTGCAAATTGCTGAACATACGGTAAATGCAGGTGATGCAATTGCCTTCTTGGATGAAGTTGACATCAAAGCATTAGATGATGCTCAAGTCATCTGGTTTGATTTACCGGAAGTTAAAGACTAAGTTTTCTTATAAATTTTGGTTATACATGGCGATTCATCTTTAAGACGAATCGCCATTTTTATACATTGTATTTATTTATAGCTATCCTAATTAATAACCGGCAAAAATAAATAATACCAATCCGTAGCATTTCTTTACTTACGTTTCTTGTCTTTTCAGTGAATATTAAGCTTATTCATTTTAAGTAACTGTCATTACGAATGAAGCTTAACACTTTCTCATGGCTCCCCTTCAAGTCATGCTCTTTATTACGGATCAAATTGGTCTCTTTTTTCTAAGAATCAGAAGAGAAAATCCTTATGAACCAAATCTTAGATATACAAGCTAGCCAACAGCAGGCTTTGCTTTATTTATTGAACTACTTAAAACAACAAAAATATCAGTTTACTGCAATTACGCCACTTTCCCATCAACGGATTCTGGATCGCAGACAAAGTAATTTAAATAATGAAATTACGCTAAAGGATATATTTGGCTGGAATCTTAGATTTAAAAAAACTAACCTTGATCCTGTGCTTTTTTCATTATTGGAAGAACATCAGCTTCTACAAGTTCAGGGCAACCAGTATTTGAGCCAAGTGCGGGTTGCCTCGCTCGACAATGAATTATTTATTCATTCCGCTTTTCCAACCATGGAACAGGATGCCGTATTTTTTGGCCCAGATACCTATCGTTTTGCCTATCACTTGAAGCAATATTTAGCGAGCCAATCTCATCCGTTTAAACGGGCGCTTGAATTATGTTGTGGCACTTCAGCGACTGCCGTCAGTATCGCCAAATATTTCCCCGATTTCGATGAATTGGTTGTCGCAGATTTGAATCCCAAAGCCCTGTTATATAGCCGAATCAATATCGACTTTGCTGGCTATAAAAACATTCATCCTGTTCACAGCAATCTATTTTCTAACATTAAGGGAAAATTTGACCTGATTTTTGCTAATCCGCCCTATTTAATCGACCCGCATCAACGTCATTATCGGCATGGAGGTCATGAACTCGATGGCTGTGATTTGTCCTTTCGGATCATTAAAGAAGGGATTCAACGACTGAATCCTCAAGGGTGTTTGTTCTTATATACTGGAGTTACGATTACCCAAGATGGCAATCGTTTTTTACAGCATTTAGAAAATTTAATGAAGCAAAATACCAATCTTAGCTGGTCTTATGAAGAAATTGATCCAGATATCTTTGGAGAAGAATTGGAACAGCCAGCCTATCAGCATGTGGAACGGATTGCGCTAGCCCTAATTAAAATTGAAAGGAAAAGTTAATACTTACTCAACTCAAAATTAATTTGAATCATGAATGATTGTCACTCTTATTTGCTAATTTCTTCTGATTAAAGTGACTCCAAAACAGTAATTAGTATTGTCTCTAGATTTTATAAAATAACAGACAATAAAAAACCCCGATTGATGATCAGGGTTTTTCGTATCTGGCGGAAGCGGTGAGATTCGAACTCACGGAGGGGTATAAGCCCTCGTCGGTTTTCAAGACCGGTGCATTAAACCGCTCTGCCACGCTTCCATGTGCGCCATCATACGGAGCTTTTTCTTAACTGACAAGTGAAAATTACAGTGAATGCAATCAACTGCATATACTTTCATCAAATCCTTACAATCTGGCTGCCAATTCAGCACCTTCACGAATCGCACGCTTGGCATCTAGCTCAGCTGCCAGTTTGGCACCACCAATAATATGATACTTAGCTATGGTTTTCTGGCCTTCAACCGGCATCAACTCTTTCACCGATTCCTGACCGGCACAGACCACGACAGTATC
This sequence comes from Acinetobacter sp. LoGeW2-3, assembly GCF_002688565.1. Classification (NCBI taxonomy): domain Bacteria; kingdom Pseudomonadati; phylum Pseudomonadota; class Gammaproteobacteria; order Moraxellales; family Moraxellaceae; genus Acinetobacter; species Acinetobacter sp. LoGeW2-3. The sequence goes on from NZ_CP024011.1 coordinate 45,005, forward strand.
TACACGTAGTAATTGGTCATGGCCATCCACTTCAATCCATAACCCTTCATCGGATACCGACTTATACTGAACACCACGCAACATACGAACACCATGCTTTTTCAGTTGAGCACGATGCACCCAGCCTGTCGTTTTACCTAGACCAGCACCGAGTGGTGTAGTTTTACGTTGTAGCAGATAAATTTCGCGAACAGGTGCTTCAACCTGTGCAGGCTGCATCCCGCCTTCAGACGCATAATTTGGGTTTGGATCTACGCCCCATTCGCGCTTCCATTCATCTACTGGTAAAGGTTGAGGTTGCAGCGGTGGTTTCAGCAAGAATTCTGATACATCAAAACCAATCCCACCTGCACCAATCACCGCTACGCGATCTCCAACAACTGCCCCATTCAGCACTTCACTATAAGACAGTACATTTGGTGCATCGCTACCCGGAATTTTCAAGGCACGTGGAACGACACCAGTCGCCACAATCACCTCATCAAAACCTTCACGTTCTAACTGTTCACGATTGACCTTAGTATTCAATCGCAATTCCACGCCAGTCTTTTCTATTTGAACTTTGAAATAACGAATAGTTTCGTGAAATTCTTCTTTACCGGGTACTACTTTCGCTAAATTGAACTGACCACCAATATCATTGGTCGCTTCGAATAAAGTCACATCATGACCACGTCCAGCAGCGACTGTTGCCGCCGATATCCCTGCTACCCCACCACCGACGACGGCGATGCGTTTTGGTTTTTTGGTTTTTACATAGACCAGTTCAGTTTCATAACCGGCACGTGGATTCACTAAACAGGTAGCACGCTTATTTTTAAAAGTATGATCCAGACAGGCCTGATTGCAGGCAATACAGGTATTAATTTCATCAACACGGTTGGTCGCAGTTTTATTGACCCAGAAAGCATCGGCCAATAGCGGTCGTGCCATTTGCACCATATCCGCCTGACCAGAGGCTAGAATTTCTTCCGCAGTTTCCGGCATATTAATCCGGTTTGAAGCAATGACAGGAACTGATACATTTTTCTTCACTTCGGCAGTGTAATCTACAAAAGCAGCACGCGGCACAGAAGTCACAATGGTTGGAATGCGGGCTTCATGCCAACCAATCCCGGTATTGAGTAAAGTAATTCCGGCTTTTTCTAAGGCTTTTGCGACAGTAATCACTTCTTGCATGGTATTGCCATCATGTACCAGATCCAACATGGACAAGCGGAAGCAGATAATAAATTTCTCGCCGATCTCAGCACGAATCGCTTTGACAATTTCCACTGCAAAGCGCATACGATTTTCAATTGAACCACCCCAGCGGTCATTACGTTGGTTGACATGACGGCTCAGGAACTGGTTAATCAGATAACCTTCTGAACCCATAATTTCCACACCATCATAACCGGCTTTTTTCGCTAGGCTTGAGGTTTTCACATAGTCCTGAATGGTATCTAGAATCTGCTTTTCAGAAAGCTGACGCGGTTTAAAAGGCGAAATCGGAGACTTGATTGGACTCGCTGACACCACAAATGGTTGATAACCATAACGGCCCGCATGCAGGATCTGCAATAGGATTTTGGCTCCATGCTTATGTACGGCATGTGTCACCAGTCGATGTGGAGCGATATCTCCCAAGCTATTCATGGTGCCGCCAGCCGGTAGTAACCAACCTTGACGGTTTGGAGAAATACCACCTGTGATGAGCAGTCCTACACCGCCTTTGGCACGCTCACCAAAATAGGCTGCCAGTTTGGGATAATTATAAAAACGATCTTCCAGCCCGGTATGCATTGAACCCATCACCACCCGGTTTTTAATCGTGGTAAATCCCAGATGAAGCGGTTTTAAGATATTCGCATAACGAGTCGTTGTCATGGCTATTCCCTTTCATTATGGCTTTGCAACTTGTTGCATATTACTCTAGCGTGTTTTTTATTTTTGTTTATGGCATTTCCACAAAATTATCGCGTTCTCAGGTCAATTTAGGCTTCCCACTGTTTTTCTGAGCTTTTCCATAATGCAATTGCGCCAAGTACCGTTCCCACAGGAAAACTGAATAACATTAACACCGCCATAATGCGGGAGAGTGTACGCCCCTCGCCCTGACCTTTTTTGACTTTTAATGCTGCCTGAATATTGAAATAGATCAGCACCAACAATAATAGGATCACCAACCCCAAGCTCAAGGTAGAAGCAGTTCTTTGCTGATATTCCAGATAAAGAAAGGCGATTCCACTAAACACCAATAGCCCGGCATAAATGCCATGCAATACAGACAAAGTCTGGTTCGGTTCACGCAACTGAGGAAGTTGTGGCGGGATCACTTTTGAATTCATGAAAGACTCCTAAAAAATTGTTATTGTTGGTTTTATTAGATCAAGATCGGGTAAAGATAACTAAGCATTTATTAAAACCCAAGAGCAGATTTAAATCAGTAATTTTTCGATCAATTTATGAAAAAATACGACCAGAGATCTTTAAATAAAGTCATTCTCAGGGAGATATAACATCTACTTTTCTACAGGTAAAAAAAAATGCAGTGCGAACACTGCATGAGATAGGCTAGATGATGTTATTGTAGTTATTCAGAAAATTGGTACTTATTTCCAGTATTTCAGCTTGGAGGTATGTCCAATACCGACGTTAAAGCTGTTGGTCGGATCTAATTTCTGGTAATGATTTTTCAGTGCCGGTTTGGCAATATAGAGATGCCCAACATTATGTTCAGCTGGATATTCTGCACCGCGATCATCCAGCAGTTTCCACATGGCATGTTCCATTACCAATGGATCAACACCTTTTTTCACGATGTAATCCTGATGGAACACGTGACACAGGAAATGACCATAATAAAGTTTGTGCAGAATCTTCTCTTCCATCTCTTGTGGCAGGGTTTCTACCCACTGACGGTCGTTACGACGCAACGCAATATCTAGGGCCACAATATCTTCGACTTCGCTTAAATGCGTGTCGCGATAACGGATCGCGGCACCCGCCACGGCGAAACGGTGCAGGAAGGCCTTGCGGCCTTCTTTTTCAGTGCATAGGAAATAACTTCCCGTTGGATGGGCTTTAAAGTAACTTTCAAAAAACGCCTGTACCTGCTCCACATCCTGATTTTCGATACGTAGAATCAGATGATGCTCATACAGATCCCTGTATTCATTCATGCGTTTCGGCAAATGCGATGGCAGCATTTTGCTGACCATTTGCAGAATCTTGTCGCTTAGGCCACGCATACCAATTTTTTGCAGTACACCATCGACCTTGTCTTTCATGGCAAATGCGGCAGGCACTTTGGCGGTGCCGAATTTTTCAATGAACATGAACGTGTCTTTGCCGTATTCAGCACCGATGTCATAAGCCACACGATGGATATATTCCCCGGCAATCGGTAGACGTGGTAAATCTTTTAACAGAAAACGGCGAATTTCTGTCAGGTCATCCTGAGAATTGGTGCCGACATAGAACACCTGGCTTGGAATCTTTTCAAAAGTATCCAGACGTACTGCAAACACGCAGACCTTACCGGCAGAACCCGAAGCTTCGAACAGACGGCTGGGATCCGCATTAAAACGTGCCGGCGTATTTTCATCCACCTGGCGCACATCATGGCTATAACGATGATCCGAAGCACAGCGATGTTCCTGTTGCTGGATGTCTTGCTCGTTATATTGCTTCTGTTCCAGATTTTTTAGGATTTCTTCTGGGCTATTACCGAGATTAATGCCGAGATGATTAACCAACTCCAGTTCACCCAGTTCGCTCACACACGCATACAGTGCCAGTTCAGTATAAGCCGGACCACGGCGCACCAAAGCACCACCCGAGTTATTACAAACCCCACCGAGTACCGAAGCACCAATACAGGAAGAACCAATGACCGAATGCGGTTCGCGGTTGAATGGTGCCAGCTGTTTTTCCAGGGCATCGAGTGTTGCACCTGGCAGACAGACTACCTGCTTGCCATCTTGAATCACTTGGATGCCAGCCAAACGACGGGTGCTCATCACAATCACTGGACGGTCATATTCACCAAACGGCGTTGAACCGCCCGTCAGACCAGTATTAGCTGCTTGCATGATCACGATGCAGTCGGCTTCAACAGCAACCTGTAGAACTTGCCATTGTTCCAGCAATGAACCCGGTGCCACTACCGCAAATACCTCACCTGAACCATAACGGCGACCTTGGCGATACAGACGGGTGTCATTATCGTCCGTCAACACATGTTGCTGGCCAACCACAGCCACCAGTTTCTTTAAGGTTGCAGTTGTATCAAATGAGTTTTGCATAGTGGAGCCCCGATTCATTTTTATAGCTGTATTCTTAGAGAATCAGCCATAAGCATGGTTTGGATTTTTAATCTTGAATATATGAAACAGCAGAAGTGCTGCTGTTTCGAATTAGTTCAGGATGACCACTAGCTTTAGCAGCCATCCTGATTGATCTTATTGCGAAATTTCACGATCCAGTTTTACCAGACAATCTTCAGTAATATCTGCAATAGTCTTCGCACCCGTCAGTGTCATGGCAACACGCATTTCTTTATCGATCAGATCCAGTAGATTGCTGACACCTGCACCGCCTGCGGCACCCAATGCGTATACGAACGCACGACCGAGCATACAGGTGTCAGCACCCATCGCCAGCATACGTACGACATCCAGACCATTACGGATACCTGAATCCACCAGAATTTTCAGTTCGCCTTTGACTGCATCCGCAATTGGAGGCAATGCACGAGTCGTCGATAACACGCCATCCAACTGACGACCACCATGATTCGATACCACGATACCATCGGCACCAAAACGCACGGCATCTTTGGCATCTTCAGGATCCAGAATCCCTTTGATCACCATTGGACCATCCCAGTAATCACGGATCCATTCCAAATCTTTCCAGGAAATCGAGGGATCAAAGTTCGCACCTAACCAGCCGATATAATCTTCAAGTCCTGTAGGCTTACCTAGATATTTAGAAATGTTGCCTAGATCATGCGGACGACCCATCATGCCGACATTCCAGGCCCAGTGTGGATGCATACAAGACTGCATATAACGGCGCATTGCAGCATTTGGACCACTCATCCCAGAATGCGCATCACGGTAACGTGCACCCGGTACTGGCATATCAACGGTAAATACTAAGGTTGAACAGCCCGCTGCTTTGGCACGTTCTAGGGCATTACGCATAAAGCCGCGGTCACGTAATACATACAGCTGGAACCACATTGGACGCTGGATCGCTGGTGCCACTTCTTCGATTGGACACACAGATACTGTTGATAGCGTAAATGGAATACCTTTTTTATCTGCTGCAACTGCTGCCTGCACTTCCCCACGACGTGCATACATACCGGTCAGGCCGACAGGAGACAAAGCCACTGGCATCGACAGGGTTTCATCGAACAGTTTGGTTTCCAGATTCAGCGCTGACATGTCATTCAGGACACGCTGACGCAGCGCCACTTTTGATAAATCTTCTACATTGCGCTTCAACGTGTATTCTGCATAAGCACCACCATCAATGTAATGGAATAAAAATGGTGGCAAACGACGTCTTGCTGCTTCGCGATAATCATTCGCAGAAGAAATAATCATAATCTATGTCCTATTTAATCGACTGGCACGTTGACGACGAGCTTCTTCCTCATCAATCATACGTACCCGTTGAACTACAAATTCGATGTGTCCACAAACTGCCTGACGGGCAGCTTCTGGATCTTGGCGTTCGATGGCATCCATCACTTGAAAGTGCTGGTCATACAAAAGCTCAAAATGGCGTGGCGTGGTATAGACTTTGCGTCGTCCGAGCATCACGTTGTATTGCAATAAATCGAAAATGCTACGCATCATTTGGATTAGCACCAAATTATGTGAAGCTTCTGCAATCGCTAAATGAAAATTTGCATCTGCAATTGCAGATTGAGCATCATCATCCTGCATTTGAAAATACTGAATCTGCTCGAAACAATGACGGATTTTTGCAATATCTTCAGGCGTCGCACGCTGTGCAGCGTACCAAGCCGTTCCGCCTTCAAGTACCATTCGCGCTTCTTGCACATCAGTACGATATTCAGGATCGACATCCATTAAATCACTTAAAGGCTGCACAATATTATGCTGTGACCAGTGATTCGGCAGTTCCTGTAAATAAGTACCCGCACCAACACGACTCACCAGCATGCCCTGACTGACCAGATGTTGTAGCGCTTCTCGCAAGGAGGAGCGCGACACGCCTAACTGCTCACATAATTTACGTTCAGCGGGCAAACGGTCTCCGACCTGCATATGATTTTTTTCAATCAAATTACGCAGACTTTGTACAACTTTATCGGAGACTTTCATTGACCGCCCTCAGTATGGTGTTATGGAATCATCCATGGGAACACATAAGCTTGTAAGGTGATAATGATACCGATCATCACCGTGAAGGTGATACTGTGTTTCACAGTAAAGCGGAATAAATCCGATTCTTTACCGACAAGACCAACCGCAGCACAAGCAATTGCAATTGACTGTGGTGAAATCATTTTACCGGTTACACCACCACTGGTGTTCGCAGCTACCAACAATACTTCCGGTACGCCGATCTGTTGAGCTGTTGTTGCCTGCAATGCAGAGAACAAAGCATTTGCAGAAGTATCTGAACCCGTCAAGAATACGCCTACCCAGCCCAAGAATGGCGAGAAGAACGTGAAAGCTTGGCCTGTATGTGCCAGTGCCAATGCTAATGTTGCTGACAAGCCTGAATAATTGGCAATGAATGCAAATGCCAGCACCATACCAATTGAGTAAATTGGTGTCTTCAGCTCATTCACTGTTTCAGCAAAGGTCGCCACAGCCTCTTTCGGTTTCATTTTTAGATAAATAATGGTGATCAATGCTGCGATCATAATCGCTGTACCGGTTGCTGATAACCAGTCGAATTTATAGATAGCGTCGTAGTCTTTCGCTTCAGCAACCACAGGTGGCAGTTTTTGAATCATTTGATGCAGGAAAGGCACCTTGATCGAAATCACCAGATCACTTAAAGCTCCATCTTTAGCAAACAGATCTTTAAATGGCTTGATACTCCACAGAGTTACCATTGCAGTCAGTACCGCAAATGGCGACCATGCTTTAATAATTTGACCAATGCTATATTTTTGCTGGCTAGCCAATGCAATGTTGCTATCCACTTGTTGTTCATCGTCAAAACGGAAAATATGTTTTGGCTGCCAGAACTTAAGTAATACGGTTAAGCTCACCAAAGATGCAATCGCTGCAGTGATATCCGGTAATTCAGGACCCACGAAGTTCGCAGTCAGGAATTGCGCCAATGCAAAAGAACCACCGCCGACTAAGATTGCAGGCCAGGTTTCTTTCACACCACGCCAGCCGTCCATGATCGCCATGATCCAAACCAGTACAATCGGTACCATGATTGGCAACTGACGACCCACCATCTGGCTGATTTCCATGGTGTCCACGCCTGATACCTGACCAGCGACAATAATTGGAATCCCCATCGCGCCAAAAGCCACAGGTGCGGTGTTCACAATCAGACATAAACCGGCAGCGTACAATGGTTTAAAGCCAAGCCCTACCAGCAATGCAGCGGTAATCGCCACTGGGGCACCAAAGCCTGCTGCACCTTCCAGGAAAGTACCAAAAGCGAAACCGACCAACAGCATTTGCAAACGCTGATCTTCGGTTAAAGACAGGATGGATGAGCGGATAATGTCAAATTGTCCAGTCTTCACTGAAATCTTGTAAAGGAATACTGCCCCAATAATAATCCAGGCAATCGGCCATAATCCGTAGAAGAATCCGTAGACCATGGAAGCTAATGCCATCGTGACCGGCATTTTGTAGAGGAACATTGACACCAGAAATGCCAAAGCGACTGTAATCGTTCCTGCTACACTGCCCTTCATTCTGAAAACAGCAAGTGCAAGGAAAAAGAATACAATTGGAATGAGTGCGATCGCGCTGGAAATCCAGATATTTCCGATTGGATCGTAAATTTGTTGCCACTGTTGAAGCATTCTCTACTCCTTGAAATGCTTATTCGTTAATTCACTACAGGACATGCCAAGAATATTATTGGTATGACCAATTTAGCATTAAACAGACCAATATTGGTCTTTTAGCGCGCTAAAATTAATAAAATATTTAAATTATCGCAATAGCCAATTGATTCAAACAAAATTGGTAGGACCAATTATTTCAGTTAGTAAATAATGGTTAATTTCAGTGAAAGCCGCTAAACATCAGGCATCCAGCGTGCTATAAGAGGGAAAGATTGAGATAAAATGAAGAATTTAGAACTTTAGTCTTAGCAGGTGTAAAAACTTGGGATTTGAGCATTTCAACGTCATCTCTGGATGATCCCTTTGCATTAGATTGTTTATTTTTTTGTCTATTTTTTAGATTTTGCATTTTTTTTGCGAAAACTTGCCATTTGAAAGGTGTTACAATATCTTCATTCAAAATTCTCCTTGGCCACCAATATAGTGGTGCCTATATTCTATCGTTAGGATTAACAATGTCTGATAATGCAACTATCTTACAGAATGTACCTGTAGGCAAAAAAGTTGGTATTGCCTTTTCTGGTGGTCTAGATACTTCAGCAGCCCTGTTGTGGATGAAACAAAAAGGCGCAGAACCTTATGCATACACTGCAAACCTGGGTCAGCCTGATGAAGACGATTACGATGCGATTCCAAAGAAAGCTGAAGCTTATGGCGCAGTAAAAGCACGTTTAATCGACTGCCGTCTGCAACTTGCATTAGAAGGTATTGCTGCGATTCAATGTGGCGCGTTCCACATCTCTACTGGTGGTGTTCCTTATTTCAACACAACACCACTAGGCCGTGCAGTAACAGGTACGATGCTTGTTACAGCAATGAAAGAAGATGATGTAAACATTTGGGGTGACGGTTCAACTTATAAAGGTAACGACATTGAGCGTTTTTACCGCTACGGTCTGTTGACTAACCCGAACCTAAAAATTTACAAACCATGGTTAGACCAGACTTTCATTGACGAGCTTGGCGGCCGTGCTGAAATGTCTCAGTTCCTGATCGACAACGGCTTTGACTACAAAATGTCAAAAGAGAAAGCTTACTCAACTGACTCAAACATGTTGGGCGCGACTCACGAAGCCAAAGATCTTGAATACCTGAATGCAGGTATCAAAATCGTTGACCCAATCATGGGCGTTGCGTTCTGGAAAGAAGAAGTTGAAATCAAGCCTGAAGAAGTATCAATTACTTTTGAAGAAGGTTTCCCAGTTGCAATTAACGGTAAACGTATCGAAGATCCAGTTGAATTCATTCTTGAAGCGAACCGTATCGGTGGCCGTCATGGTCTAGGTATGTCAGATCAAATCGAAAACCGTATCATCGAAGCGAAATCTCGTGGTATCTACGAAGCTCCGGGTATGGCGCTACTTCACATTGCTTATGAACGTCTAGTTACTGGTATTCATAACGAAGACACCATCGAACAATACCGCATCAACGGTCTGCGTTTAGGTCGCCTGCTTTACCAAGGTCGTTGGTTCGATTCTCAAGCGTTGATGCTTCGTGAAACTGCACAACGTTGGGTAGCTAAAGCAATCACAGGTACTGTGACTTTAGAACTTCGTCGTGGTAATGACTACACCATCATGAACACTGAATCTGAAAACCTGACTTACGAAGCTGAACGCTTGACGATGGAAAAAGGGGATTCAATGTTCTCTCCTGCCGATCGTATCGGTCAGTTGACTATGCGTAACCTTGACATCACAGATACACGTGCAAAATTGGGTATCTATACAAACACTGGCTTGCTTGCAGTAGGCACAGGTTCTGCAGTACCTCAATTAAAAGACAAAAACAAATAAGTTTGTTTAAAGTCAAAAAAACCGCTCAAATGAGCGGTTTTTTATTGTCTTATATGAAGGAATTATTTAGCTGGTATGCAGCGGGTTTGCGCTTTCCGAAGCAATGGTTTGATAATAAATTTGGTTACGACCCAACTGTTTAGCACGATATAACGCCTGATCCGCAATGCCCAGTAGTTCATCTTTAGTCATGGCTTTCTCGCCACGATACACTGTAATGCCCAGACTGACCGTAATCTGCTTAGCCACTGAAGATTTCTCATGTGGTATTTCCAAACGTTCAATCGCTTTAAAGATATTGGTTGATACTGCATAAGCACCATGTGCATCAGTTTCTGGAAGCAATACTACAAACTCTTCACCACCATAACGCGCCACAAAGTCCATATGCCGGATCGCATTCTTAATCGTAATAGCGATGGTCGAAATTACATCATCACCCTTCTGGTGCCCGTAAAAGTCGTTATAGTTTTTAAAGAAATCCACATCAATAAATAGAATAGCCAACGAGCTTTCCTGACGCTGGGCAGTAGAAAAGTAAATTTCCAGCATCTCATCAAAGGTACGGCGATTCGAGATTTTGGTCAGCTCATCATGCTGACTCAGGTGCAACAATTCCGTATTGTGAATCCGGTGAATTTGCTCACTGATCCGCGCGCGCATGGAATAAAGAAAAATCATCCGTTCGCGGGCAAAGATCATATGGCTAATTACAAAACCTAGTAGGCAACTGCCCAGCAGAATTCGACCAAACACTAAGGGATTAAAGTTTGCTCCGACTAATGTCAGGCAGACAATCGTAGTTCCTGCTGCCAATACACCAGTAACCATCATGTGAATCGGCTTCACACCAGTAAGGATATAACCCAGCACATAAATGATGGTAACGATTGCCATGGACTGATGTTGCAAAGCAGCGGTCTCGATGGACATGGTCAAACATGAAATTGAAACCAACGCCCAAAAAATTAGGACAAGTGAGGCAGGCTGAAAAAATGGTTTTAGGCGTTGTAAACTAGAAAATAAATAGAAGACAAATAAACTAATTCCACCATTAATGATGCCCATTAAACAGAGTGCAAAATCATGTACAAAATATTGTTTATCGATAATCCAGTAATCAGTAGGAATCAGGATGAGCATACCGACAAAATAGATTAATAGCCCCGCCCAGACATACTGATCAGCGTGCTTACGGGCACGTTCCAGATTCTTGGTCCAGAATTCATCTTCAAGTGGTTGTGGAAAAACTCGGCTTAATTTCTGCCCCGCAATAAGTTCTTCGACTTTTTCCTTTTGATCCTGCAGTTTCGCTAAATTGTATTTGTATTCCATGGCAAGCATGTATGTAATTTTTTTAATGTTTTTAAAATAACATACTTTTTTAAATTAATTCATAGTTAATGCATCTTTTGTCAGTATTTCACATTACCATTTTCAGCATAGATGCATTATCATTCATATTATTTCTCTGATTGAATTCGCCTTGAATACGATTACGATTCTCCAGCCAGATGACTGGCACGCTCACCTACGTGATGGTCTAGCACTTAAGCGTACTGTTCCTGATTTAGCTAACCAATTTTCCCGCGCAATCTGTATGCCAAACCTGGTTCCACCAGTTAAAACTGTGGAAGAGGCAAACAGCTATCGTGAACGCATCATGGCGCATGTACCGGAAGGCGTGAATTTTGATCCGCGCATGGTGTTGTACTTCACCAACAATACCTCACCGGCTGAAGTCAAAAAGATCAAAGAATCTGAGCATGTGAATGCCATCAAGCTTTATCCTGCTGGCGCGACCACCAACTCGGACAGCGGTGTAAGCGATATTTCTAAAGTCTATGCCGTGATTGAGCAGCTTGAAGAACATCAAGTGCCTTTATTGCTGCATGGGGAAGTAACCCATAATCACGTCGACATTTTCGACCGTGAAAAACGTTTCCTGGATGAAGTACTTTCACCATTATTAAAGCAGTTCCCGAAACTGAAACTGGTGCTTGAACATATCACCACCAGTGAAGCGGCGAATTTTGTTCTAGAACAAGACCGCAATGTCGCTGCAACCATTACCCCACAGCATTTACTGTTTAACCGTAATGACATGCTGGTGGGTGGTGTAAAACCACATTTCTATTGCTTGCCGATTTTGAAGCGTCAAACGCATCAGCAAACTTTGCTTGAAGTAGCAACCAGTGGTAATCCAAAATTCTTCCTTGGAACCGACAGTGCGCCGCACTCAAAAAATGCCAAAGAAAATGCATGTGGTTGCGCAGGATGTTATAGTGCGCCCACTGCAATTGAACTTTATGCTCAGGCATTTGATCAGGTCGGCAAAATTGACCGTCTGGAAGGTTTTGCGAGCCACTTTGGTGCTGACTTCTATGGCCTTCCTCGCAATACCAATACCATTACGTTGGTGAAAGAAGATCAAGTGATTCCTGAGAGTCTAGACTATTTGGATGGTGAACACATTATTCCGTTATATGCGGGTAAAACCATTCAATGGAGAAAAGTGTGACAAATGAAACTCTCCCAGTCATTGGTCAACGTTTCCGTGGATTTTTGCCTGTTGTTGTCGATGTAGAGACAGCGGGCTTTAATGCACAAACTGATGCCTTGCTGGAAATCGCTGCCATTCCTATTATTTTTAATGAGAAAGGTGAATTTGTGCCGGGTCAAGCGTACCATGCACATATCAATCCGTTTGAAGGGGCAAACCTCGACCGCCGTTCGCTGGATTTTATTGGGATCGACCCCTCTAATCCAATGCGGATCGCGATGGCCGAAGATGAGAAAACTGCGCTGAAACGCATTTTCAAATCTGTGAATGAAGTACGTCGCCAGCAAAACTGTACTCATGCAGTTTTAGTCGGTCACAATGCTCATTTTGACCTAGGCTTTGTACAGGCAGCTATTGCACGTACCGGGACTAAAAACCAGAATCCGTTTCATAGTTTTTCTGTATTCGATACAGTGACTTTGAGCGCGGTGATGTTTGGTCAAACCGTACTGGCAAAATCCTGTATTCAGGCCGGAATTGAGTTTGATGGCAAAGAAGCCCACTCAGCGTTATATGACACACAAAAGACGGCTGAACTGTTTTGCTATATTTTAAACAAACTCACCCCACACCTGCTTGACACTTTGGTGGCGGATCAATAAGATACCGCCATCTTCTAAACGTCCCTATCGTCTAGAGGCCTAGGACATCGCCCTTTCACGGCGGTAACCGGGGTTCGAATCCCCGTAGGGACGCCATCTATTCTGCATTTCTCTTAGTTTTCTTCTCTTTATTCATCAAGAATATCTAGTCTCTAATTTCTAATTATTCATACTATTGCTCATTCCAGATTTGTGAATAAGTGACTTGAGTGCCCTTTATCATTTGCTTAGGCTATAATCAGATCAAGTTCCAAATTTGTCATTTTTCTTATGTTAAAGAAACTTCTGATTGTTTTACTCATTCTGACGCCTTCAGCCCTGTACCTTTATATTGTTAATCGTAGTGACAATAAGGCTGCTGAAACTGAGACAGTGACTACACCTGTAGAAAAAACCCAAACTGAGCAGTCTCGAACTCCAGATCACTAAGTGTAGTGATCTGTACTTGCATTTACTTTCCAAATAAAAAGTTATTTTTCATTTGAAAATTCCTATTAATTATAAATATTGATACAAATCAAACTTAAAATAGTTCCTTTATTTCTCTCCTGAAATCTTGTTATGCAATCTCCCTCCCCACCTTCACAGCAAAAGGCTGTTGAGGGTCATACTCCGTCGTTAAAACGTGCCATGGGCACACGTCACCTGATTATGCTCTCCCTTGGTGGCGCTATTGGTACCGGCCTGTTTATGGGTTCTGGTGAAGTGATTTCCCAAGCTGGCCCACTCGGTGCTGTACTGGCTTATATCATTGGCGGTCTGATCGCTTATATGGTGATGCTCTGCCTGGGTGAGCTTGCGGTACACCTGCCTGTATCCGGCTCATTTGGTGCTTTTGCTTCAAATTATATTGGTCCAGGCACAGGCTATATGGTGTCCTGGATGTACTGGCTTGGCTGGTCAGCAACCCTAGGGACTGAATTTACGGCTGCCGCGATTTTGATGCAGGAATGGTTCCCGCAAACTTCCATCTGGCTCTGGACGCTGATCTTTGCAGCAGGTGTACTGCTTTCTAACCTCAGTTCAACCCGAACTTTTGCTGAGTCAGAATTCTGGCTATCTTTGGTCAAAGTCGCCACTGTACTGATTTTCATCATTCTGGGCTTTGGCTGTATCTTTGGCTTTATTCCATTCACAGGCTATGAATCTGCACCGCTGTTTAGTAATTTGACTGAACATGGCTGGTTGCCAAATGGTTTGATCCCATTGTTCACTACCCTACTGATTGTAAACTTTGCCTTTAACGGTACTGAGATGATCGGGATCGCAGCCGGTGAAACCGAGAATCCTGAAAAGAATATACCAAAAGCAATTCATGCTGCGGTATGGCGTCTGATTATTTTCTTTGTCGGTACCATCATTGTCATCAGTTCATTGCTGACATATACCGATGCAGGTTTACAGGTCGGTGGTCATGGTGGCTTGAGCAGTAGTCCATTCGTATCAGTCTTTACCCAGATGGGTATTCCCTATGCGGAAGACTTTATCCGTTTCGTGATTATCACGGCGTTACTATCGACTGCTAACTCTGGTCTTTATGCCGCTTCACGGATGATGTGGGCATTGTCATCACAAAATCAGCTCCCACGACTATTTGCTAAAGTGAGCAAATCTGGTGTGCCTTATATTGCGGTTTGGGTGACCATGATTGGTGGCTTACCAGGCTTGCTGTCAGAGCAATTTGGTGCTGATGTGATCTTCAAGAACCTAATGGGTGTGGCTGCATTCACCATGGTCATTGTCTGGATGAGCATTTGCTGGAGTCAGTTTAATTTCCGTCGCCAATGGCTAAAACAAGGCCATAGTGTTTTGGAACTGAAATTCCGCACACCTTGGTTCCCACTGGTGCCAATTCTAGGCTTCGTGACTTGTACCGCAACCGGTTTGAGCATGGCAGCCGATCCAGAAATGCTATCTGGCTTTATTGGCTGTCTGCTATTTATGGCAGCTTGTTATGCCAGTTACTACTGGTTGTATCATAATAAATCTTAAGATTTGAATTAATCATCGAAAGTGAACCTACTGATAAGTTGGGTTCACTTTTTTTTATTTTTAATTCAATACTTTGCTGTAATAATAATCACCTAATAAAATAAAGTTTTTGTTTTGTTTAATGTTTAATCTGTTAATACATTTTTAGCAAAAAGCCTTTTGACAAAGCTCCGCTTAGTCCTTAATATAGCCATCACCTCAAAACGTCCCTATCGTCTAGAGGCCTAGGACATCGCCCTTTCACGGCGGTAACCGGGGTTCGAATCCCCGTAGGGACGCCATCTTATGATCATCTCCGATCAGCACTGATTGAAAATTACTATTATTCCATTGCAGATTTGTAGTTTTTCACTACAATAGCTCGCTTCATTCCTTTTGAAGTTTTTCTAATTTCCTATGCACTCATCTCCGAATGATGCTTCGCATCAGGGCAATTCTGCGCCTTTAAAACGCGCTATGAGTACTCGACATCTGGTCATGATTTCGCTTGGTGGCGCAATCGGGACTGGCCTATTTTTAGGGTCGGGTGAAGTCATTGCACAAACGGGGCCTGTAGGTGCCATTCTTGCTTATCTCCTTGGCGGTATCATCGCTTACATGGTTATGCTATGTCTGGGTGAACTTGCCGTACATATGCCTGAATCTGGTTCATTTGGTGCTTATGCCAAACGCTACATTGGACCAGGCACGGGTTATACCATTACCTGGTTATATTGGCTGACCTGGTCAGTGACATTGGGAACCGAATTTACCGCTGCCGCTTTGTTGATGCAGGAATGGTTCCCAGACAGTTCCATGTGGATGTGGACACTGGTCTTTGGTGCACTGGTCTTTACCCTAAATATGATTTCAACCCGCTGGTTTGCAGAATCCGAATTCTGGCTGGCGCTGGTTAAAGTCATCACAGTGGTTGCCTTTATTCTGCTGGGCTTATTGGCAATCTTTGGGGTACTGGGTTATGCAGGTCAGGAAACGGCTCCGCTGTTTACCAATCTGACTGCTCAGGGCTGGTTCCCTGAAGGCCTATTCCCGATCTTCACTACCATGCTGATCGTGAACTTTGCTTTCTCAGGCACGGAACTGATTGGTGTTGCTGCGGGTGAAACTAAAGATCCTGCCAAAAATGTACCGAAAGCAATTAATACTGCAATTTTCCGTCTATTGATTTTCTTTGTAGGTACGATTGTAGTAGTAACCTGTCTTTTACCACATCAAGAAGCAGGTCTTGCTGCTGAAGGGGTAAGTAGCAGTCCATTCGTGACTGTATTCCAGCACATTGGTATTCCATATGCTGAAGATGTCATTCGCTTTGTGATTATCACTGCGCTGCTATCTGCTGCCAACTCAGGTTTATTCGCTGCTTCTCGTATGATGTGGTCATTGTCTTATAGCAAACAATTGCCAGCCATGTTCTCAAGAGTGAATGCACGCGGTATTCCGTATATTGCAGTGATCGTGACCATGATCGGCGGTATGCCAGGCCTGTTATCTGAACAGTTTGCACCAGAAACCATTTTCACCAATCTGCTCGGTATTGCTGCCTTTACCATGGTAGTGGTGTGGATGAGTATCTGTCTGAGTATGTTCAACTTCCGCCGTGACTGGTACAAACAGGGCAAAACTGCGAAAGATCTTGAATTTGCTGCACCATTGTTCCCGATCGTGCCGATTCTGGGCTTCCTGTTCTGTCTGATCACTTGTATCAGCATGGTGTTTGATCCAACGATGCGTATCAGCTTCTTTGGCTGTCTGCTGTTTATTGCACTGTGCTATGTCAGCTACTACAAGTTCTATCACAATAAAGCTTAAATCTTAAAGGCAACAAAAGAGCAGCTCCGGCTGCTCTTTTTTTATCTATACTAAAAATGTTTCAGGCAACCAGCGTGGTGTGTCGATGAAAATTATTTATATTCATGGCATGAACAAGCAGAAATTCAGTTCTGCCTCACTGCGTCAACGTTGGCTAAGTCTGTTGAAACATGGCTTGCAAAAGTCACATCAACAGGCTCATTTTGCTTATATCAAACGACATATTCGTATCCCCTTTTATGGTGATTTACTGTCACGCCATCATTTACATAATGTCTTAAATGCTAGTACCTTGATGCCGCAAGACTGGCCACGTTTTCCCTTCCATCATCCACTCAAATCCGAGCCACCACCGCCACATCTCCAGCATTATTCACCTGAAACTTGCGAGATTCCCGAGTTGAAGGCTGAGGATGTGATGACCTTTAATCAAAAACTGAAGTTCATTAGCACTTTAAGCCGCAATACCGCCTTACGGGATTTCGTGATTCTCCTGAATCATTTTCCGCATCTGCACGATACGTTGATCAAAAAATTCCTGATTGAAACCTATTCCTATCTCGCCAATTCCACATTCATGCAGCAAGTTCATCAGCGTATTGGTCAACAACTGCATGATGATAAACCTTGTATCCTGATCGCACATTCCTTAGGGAGCGTGATTGCCTATCATTATTTGCTGTTACATGCGGAACTGAATGTGCAGCGTTTTATTAGTATGGGATCGCCGTTAGCCTTCCGGGTGATTCAGGAACACTTACCACAGCCCATTTGCCGTCCCAAAGCAATTACCGGTGACTGGATTAATTTCTATTGCAGCGACGACTTTCTGACGGCTTTTCCACTCTCAGAACCACCGTTCCAGTTCCAGCCAGCGATTATCAATCACCAGATTCGCACCTCTATCTACCATCCGCATGATATTGATGGCTATATCCAGCATCCAGAAGTCATCAAAGCACTGCTAGAATTACTCTAAAATTCACTCCAAATTCTTGATTTAACTTTTACCGTTCCATTCATATTATTTTTCTATTCAATAAAGTTTTAAATCTAGACCTATTAATCCTCTGTCTTTTCTACCACTTTTATAAAAATATACACCTGTCTGTTAATTATTGTTTTATCAAAGAAATTTACACATTAACACCACAAAAAGTGCAGCTCGATTTGTAGTAATTTTCTCTATACTGAAAATATATTAATCGACCTCCGTGAGGTATCGATGAAAGTTATTTTTATTCATGGAATGAACCAGCAACATCATAGCGCTGCATCAATCCGCCAGCGCTGGTTGCATATACTTCAAAAAAGCATTCGACAACATCAGCATGATGTCAGATTTAGTTATTTAAAACGTCACATTCGCATTCCATTTTATGGGGACCTGCTTTCACGTTATAACGTCCGTAATCTTCTAGAGGCTGGCACACTCATGCCAAAGCAATGGCCGAGTTTTCCTTTTCGTAAGCCTATTCAACCTCAGCTTCCTGCCCCTGTTCCACGTCCGGGCTGGCGCAAGCCCACAATTTCTTCTGATCTTTCCAAACCTAGCTCGAGTGAAAGCATGGATTTCAGACAGAAATTCAATTATTTCACTGCCATCAGCAAGAATGTTGCGCTGCGGGATTTTGCATTATTGCTCAATTATTTTCCCAACCTGCATCGTAATTTATTGCAGAAATTTTTGATTGAAACTTATCTTTATCTGGATAATCCTGATTTCATGAAGCAAGTGCATGAGCGGATTGCCCGGCAATTGAATGGTCGTCAACCCTGTATTGTGGTTGCCCATTCTCTGGGTAGTGTGATTGCTTATAATTACCTTATCCAGCATCCTGAACTGAATGTACAGCGTTTTATTACTTTAGGCGCGCCTTTAGCCTTCCAGGTGATTCAGTCACATTTACCGCAGCCGATTGTGCGACCTGAGGCGATTAAAGGTGATTGGATCAATTTCTATTCAACCGATGACTATCTCACCGCCATTCCTCTGACAGAACCGCCATTTAAGTTTGAACCAGAAATTATTAACCATGGTATTCGCACACATATTCACCGTCCGCATGATATTACTGGCTATTTACTGCATCCACAGGTGGTAGAAGCCATTTTGGAATTGCTTAAAAATCCGGCTTAAACCATGTATTTTTCAAGTATTTTCCTAAGATTGTTGTAATTTTACGCACTCAATTCAAAAAACCAGAAAAAGTGCAGAAATGCGTTTGACACCCCCCTATTTTCACCCTATTATACGCCCACCTCTGAAACGTCCCTATCGTCTAGAGGCCTAGGACATCGCCCTTTCACGGCGGTAACCGGGGTTCGAATCCCCGTAGGGACGCC
Source organism: Acinetobacter sp. LoGeW2-3 (assembly GCF_002688565.1). Lineage (NCBI taxonomy): Bacteria > Pseudomonadati > Pseudomonadota > Gammaproteobacteria > Moraxellales > Moraxellaceae > Acinetobacter > Acinetobacter sp. LoGeW2-3. Next base: position 64,190 of record NZ_CP024011.1, read on the forward strand.
AATTTTCAGAAAGTATTTTTATTAAGTCCCTATCGTCTAGAGGCCTAGGACATCGCCCTTTCACGGCGGTAACCGGGGTTCGAATCCCCGTAGGGACGCCATTACTTAAAGCTAAAAGTAACGGTTTTAAAATTATTTTTCTGTACTGTCCCTATCGTCTAGAGGCCTAGGACATCGCCCTTTCACGGCGGTAACCGGGGTTCGAATCCCCGTAGGGACGCCATATTCGAGTGTGATTATTTTAAAATAGTCCTCTCATAAAAAAGCTCAGGCATTGTGACCTGAGCTTTTTTATTGCCTGCGATTTAAGTTATTTTTACCATGTATTCAAAATAATAAACCTCTAAAAATTTACGCACTTTTGCAAAGTCCTTGTATTTCCCGCCATAAAATCGAACAAAAACCAAACATCTGATCTTTCACATAAGGCTAAGGTAAGTTAGGAGCCAATATGCAAGGATAAGATTATGTTCACGAGTACGGAGTTTTGTTTAGCTGCACCCCCATTTGAAAATCTTGTTCAACAATCAACAAAAAGCTTCAAAGATTGGGTGGATTTTTTTCTGGATGAGCAGATCTCTAAAACAACAAAAACAGATTCGGCAGAACAATACCTCAGTCAGTTAATTCAGCACATCGATCTCAGTTCCATGAGCTGGCTCGACCAACCTGAAGATGCCGCTACGCACTTTTTAGAAGAACATCATAAGATTTGTGGCGTATTTCAGGACTATCTCAGCCGTCGTAAACAGGGCGGGCAACGTGAATACTTTGCTACTGTATCGCATGCATTTGAATTTCTATACCGTGTTGCACCGACCAAAATGGTCGATGGCTCATGGTTATACTCTACCCTTGAGCATGCTGATCAACCTGCACTTAAAGATCTGATCCATATTTATTTGGAAGAGCTGGGCTTGGGTCATCCGCAAGCCAATCATGTCACCATGTATCAGGACTTGCTAAACACCTATGAGCTAACAGCCTATAGTGAACAACTTGATGATCGTTATTATGAACAGGCAGCCGTCCAGCTGGCCCTGGCTTATGCGCCAGCTGAATATTTACCGCTGGTGATTGGCTTTAATCTAGGTTATGAGCAGCTTCCGCTGCATTTGCTGATTACCAATTATGAACTGGCAGAACTGGGCATCAATCCACATTATTTCAATGTACATATTACCATTGATAATGCGCATAATGGGCATGCACAGAAATCCCTGCAGGCTTTCCTAGATTTATATCAATCCGCAGAACATCCAGAAGGTTATCTGAAAATGGTGAAACAGGGTTACTTGCTCAATGATATTGGCAAAAGCTCAACTCAAATCGTGCGTGAACTGGATCTCGATGCTCAGGTATTGAAACTGTTCCAGCAAAAAGCGTTAATTGGTCAGTATATTCATAACCAAAAATGCCAGTTTAGTGGCAAGACCATTAATGAATGGCTATCCCAGCCTGAACAGATTCAGGAATTCTTGCAAGTAATGATGGATAAGGGCTGGATTCAACGCGGACAACCTGTAGAGCAGAGCCGTTTCTGGAAACTGATTGATGATCCAGATGGCAAGATGTTTGGTGTTTTTAATGCCACAGAGAAACAGATGATTCGTGACTGGATTCAAGGTCCGGAACTGGCTCGACGGCTTTCATCCCATCAGCTACGGACGCAAACGCCTGTGATCAGCCGGCAACAGCAACATAAGCTAGAAGAACTGCGCTTGCATCTGAAACGCTGTGACAATAACGAAGATAAACTGGAAATCCTTACACCTTATGTAGCCCCACATTGTCATTACCAGCAACCGGGATTATGGGCAACTCAACAGGTCTCTAAAATCCTGTTCCCTTTCCAGACCCAAGCCGTGCAGTTTAGCTAAATTATTAACAATAAAAAGGCACCTTATGGTGCCTTTTTATTTAGATGACGTTATGCCGATTTACGAGAATTGACCTGTCCCTTAATCACGGCAGTGACATTCCCTTTTAAATATTTCAGGAAAACTTTCAACGGTGACAGTTTCGGATTCGGCTGTTTACCTTGGGCAATCTGTTTAAACTGCGCCGCATACCAGATAATTTCCATGATTGCCATTTTATCAATCATCGGAATACCGGTTTTAATTTTCTCGACGGCGTAACGCACGTCCTGACCTGCAACAAGTTTATGGCCCAGATCGGTTTCTACTGCAAATGGACGTGCAATGCCGACAAAGTCACAGGCACCACTTTCAAGTGCAGCATTCATGCCAGCTGCTGTTCTAAATCCACCTGTGACCATAATATGGCAGTTGACTTGCTGACGGATTTTTTCGGCGAAGTCCAGGAAATAAGCTTCACGCGCTATGGTCGATGCTTTACGTTTATCTGCTTTAGCGCCTGCCATTGCTGGCGCTTCATAAGTACCACCTGAAACTTCAATCAGGTCAATGCCGGCAGCATCAATCGCTTTAAAAACATAGATCACATCGTCTTCAGTAATTCCGCCACGCTGGAAGTCAGCCGAATTCAATTTGACAGAAATAATGAAATTCTCAGAAGTTGCAGCACGCACCGCCTTATAAATTTCTAGCAGGAAACGGGTACGGTTTTCAATACTGCCACCCCACTGATCCTGACGTTTATTGGTCAATGGTGATAAGAATTGGCTGATCAAATAACCATGTGCTCCATGCAACTGCACCCCTTCAAAGCCTGCTTTTTCACAAATAGCAGCTGAAGTTGCAAAACGCAGAATAATATCCAGAATTTCATCTTCACGAAGTTCACGTGGTGTACCAAAGCTAACCGCCAGTGCTGGACTAAAAGGTACTGCCGATGGTGCTACAGTTTCTCGATTTAACCCCTTTGGACATTGACGCCCTGGATGGGATAACTGTACCAACTGCACCATACCATGGTGTTTGCCAACTTCTGCCCAAGCTTTGAGCTGATCCAGATCGCGCTCCGTTTCTGCGACCACCACACCCGGTTCATTCTTGGCACGGAAATCCACCATAACATTACCGGTAATCGCACAGCCTAGCCCGCCTTTGGCCCAAGCTTCATAGAGTTTTAAATGTGATTCATTGGGCTGACCTGTATCATTGGCTAACGCTTCGCTCATGGCGCCTTTGATAATGCGATTTTTAAATGTGGTATTACGAATCTGAATTGAATCTGCCAGTTGTGTCATGCTTCTTCCTAAAGATTATGCTTTTATTCTGTGGGTGTTATAACCTGTTAGCAAGAAATTGACAATGACTCATGTCAATTTCATCTGCAGAGATTTGTAGTTTTAATATTGGCTGGCTGCAATCAATTGGCGCGTATATTCAGTTTGCGGATTCAGGAACAATTGTTCGGTTCCCTGAAATTCCATGACTTGCGCATGATGCAGCACCAGTACCTGCTGACAGAGTGCACGTACGACCTGCAAGTCATGGCTAATAAACAGATAGCTAATGCCTTCTTCCTGCTGGATACGGCGTAACAGCTTTACAATCGCACGTTGTGTGGTTCGATCTAGCGCCGAGGTTGGCTCATCCAGAATTAACAGTTTTGGACGTAAAATCAATGCTCGCGCCAGTGATACTCGCTGACGCTGCCCACCCGAAAGTTCATGTGGATAGCGGTCTTTAAACGATACAGGCAGTTCTACCCGAGCTAAAGCTTCCTCGACACGACTACGGATTTGCTCCTTGGTCATTGCTTTTAAGCCCAGCCCTTCGCCGATGATCTGCTCAATGGTCATACGCGGATTCAGGCTGCTAAACGGATCCTGAAACACAATCTGAAAATCACTACGTAATGGTCGTAAGGCTTTTTCTGAGAGCTGATTCAGATCCTGCCCTTGCAGTAAAATTTGTCCATCACTTTCAATCAGTCGGGCAATTGCTAAAGCCAGTGAGCTTTTACCAGAACCACTTTCTCCCACTACACCAATCGACTGTCCCAGCATCATAGTCAAGTCGAGTGGTTCGACAGCCGTCACATAGTCTTTAACCCTATTCAGCAAGCCCTGTTTGATTGGGAACTTGACTTCTACCTGCTTGAGTTCAAGCAAGGTTTCGGTCTGTCCTAAAGGCAACGCCTGACCAAAATCATGATTAAGTAATTCTTGAGTATACGTTGATTGTGGTGAATTAAAGATTTGTTCGACTTCACCCTGTTCTTCAATAAGCCCCTTATTCATTACAATCACTTGGTCAGCATAACGCTTCACCAGATTCAGGTCATGGCTGATCAAGATCATTGCCATTTGACGGCTATCTTGCAAAGATTTAAGTAGATGTAAAATCTGGGCTTGTAAGGTCACATCGAGCGCGGTGGTCGGCTCATCGGCAATCAGGATATCCGGATCCTGCGCCAGTGCCATGGCAATCATCACCCGTTGGCGCTGACCACCCGACAGTTCATGTGGATAACGCTTGAGTTTGTCTTCGGGTTCAGGAATGCCAACATCCTTCAGCAATTCCAGCACCCGTTCCCGTGCCTTGGATTTGGACCAGCCTTGCAGCAGCAAGGTTTCGCCAATGATCTTTTCTACCCGATGCAGTGGATTCAGTGCGGTCATCGGCTCCTGAAAGATCATGGCAATTTTTTTGCCACGAATCTGACGTAATTGAGGTTGAGAAAGCGTCAGTAAATTCTGACCACCTAATACCGCTTGGCCTTGTACCTTTAAGTTTCTTGGCAACAAACCCAAAATTGCCAGACTACTAATCGATTTACCTGAACCGCTTTCCCCAACAATGGCTAAAGTCTGTCCAGCATGCAGTTCAAAACTCAGCTGCTGCACCAGTACCTGATCAGAACTGCGGATCTGCAGGTTCTCTACCTGTAGGAGTGGCGCTGCGTTATTGACGTCTTGGATCGAATGCATCACGCGTCGCCTCCCCAATATAAATCAGTAAAGATAGAACAATCGCCAGAGTAAAGAAGCCAGACAAAGCCAACCACGGCGCATTCAGATTATTCTTGCCTTGTAACAGCAATTCACCCAGTGAAGCCGCATCGGGTGGCAGACCATAGCCGAGGAAATCTAATGCGGTTAAAGCAGTAATATTAGCCGTCAGCATAAATGGCAACTGGGACAGGCTCGAACTCATGGCATTCGGTAAAATATGCCTGAAAATAATGGCTCGGTCAGAAACACCCAGACTTCGAGCAGCACGCACATAATCAAAATTACGCGCCCGTAAGAATTCAGCCCGTACCAGCCCGACCAGCGTGGTCCAGCCAAATAACAGCATGATCAGAAATAGCCAATACACATTCGGGGTAAACATGCTGACCAGAATCATCACCATGAACAGCATCGGTAAACCGCCCCAGACTTCCAGAATGCGCTGTCCTGCCAGATCAATCCAGCCACCATAATAACCTTGAATCGCACCGATAATAATCCCAATCACAGCCGATGCGATGGTTAGCGCAAAGCCAAACAGCAGCGATACACGTAGGCCATAGAGAATCCGTGCCAATACATCACGGCCTTGGTCATCCGTCCCCAGCCAGTTTTGTGAGGTTGGTGCTGATGGCACTGGTACTGCCAGTTCCAGATTTGGGGTCTGGTAAGAATATTCAATCAGTGGCCACAATGCCCAACCCTTGGCATTAATTAACTGCTGCACGACTGGATCTTTATAGTCCGCTTCAGTTTCAAACACGCCACCAAAAGTGGTTTCCGGATAAGTCTTGAAAGCCGGGACATACAATGAACTGTCGTATCTCACCAGTAACGGTTTATCGCTCGCAATCAGTTCTGAGCCAAGCGATAAAATAAAAATAATGATAAAGACAATAAAGCAGCTGAAACCGAGTTTATTTTCCTTAAAACGCTGCAAGCGTGCTCGCATGATCGGTGACATTATTTGGCACCTCGCGATTCAAAGTTAATCCGCGGATCAATCATCTGATACATCACATCACTGATCAAACGTAAAATCAGCCCGAGCAAAGTAAAGATAAATAAGGTACCAAAAATCACCGGATAATCACGCTGCACAATCGCTTCAAAGCCAAGCAAGCCCAGTCCATCCAGATTAAAGATAATTTCAATAAACAGGTTACCGACAAAGAAGATCCCGACCAATGCTTCCGGCAGACCTGCGATGACAATCAGCATGGCATTACGGAATACATGACCGTACAGCACACGTGATTCATTCAAGCCTTTAGCACGTGCTGCCAGCACATACTGTTTGCTCAGCTCTTCCATAAACGAGTATTTGGTCAGATAAGTCAGTCCGGCAAAACCGCCAATCACCATCGCCAGCAACGGCAAGGTCATATGCCAGAAGTAATCTTTAATTTTTCCGAGCCAGGACAGCTCAGCAAAGTTTTCCGTTACCAGCCCCTGTAATGGGAACCATTGAAAATAGGAACCACCAGCAAAGAAAACAATGAGCAAAATAGCAAAGACAAAGGCTGGAATGGCATAGCCCACAGCGAGCAGCATAGAAGTGGATTTATCAAACAGGCTGCCATGCTGGCGTGCTTTGCGAATCCCAAGTGGAATCGAGACCAGATAAATTAGCAAGGTGCTCCACAGCCCTAAAGACAATGAAACAGGTAATTTTTCCACAAGCAAGTTGGTCACCGGTTTATCTTTAAAAAAGCTAATCCCAAAATCTAGCCGTACATAACTTTTCAGCATTTCCCAAAACCGGATATGCGCAGGTTGATCGAAACCATATTGTGCCTTGATCTTTTCTACCATTTCGTCACTCAGACCTTTAGCACCCTGATAGCTACTTTTCGCCTGTGCAGTTTCAGCACCTGTAGTTCCACCCATACCCTGGAAAGTTTCCGCCTGTTGAATCGCCTGTTCTACCGGCCCACCAGGGGCAATTTGAATGACGATGAAATTAATCAGCAGGATCAAAAATAAAGTCGGAATAATCAGCAAGAGTCGCTTGAGTATGTAGGTTCCCATTGTCAGTGCTATTCCTTATTATTTTTGACGGCGTAAATATTGGGTCACTTGTGCAGCTTTTTGTGGATTACTCCACCAGAAGTCAAACCCAACCGCAAGCTTCGGTTTGATCTTGGGCTGTTCATACATATTCCAGTAAGCATACCAGTTGCTGCCTTTGCCATAAGTCGGAATCTGATAATAGCCAGCACGTAGCAAACGATCTAAAACTTTGGTACGAATTACTAACTGCTGACGATCCGGTGCCTGAATCACCTTAGTAATGACATCGTCAATCGCAGCATTTTTAATACCGGCATAGTTATAGTTCCCCGGCTGATCTGCTGAGGCACTACTCCAGAACTGTGCCTGTTCATTACCCGGATTCAGCGATTGCGGCAAGACATTGGTGGTCAGATCAAAATCTTTACTGCGCATGCGCTCAATATATTGCGGCACATCGACATGGCGTATATTGACCGTAATCCCGAGTCGTTTCAGGTTACGGATAAAAGGCATCAGGGTACGTTGCAAACCATCCTGATGAATCAAAAACTCGAGGCGAATCGGTTTACCTTTTGGATCAAGCAATTGCGAATTTTGATAGCGATAACCCGCTTTGAGCAATAATTCCCGCGCGATCAGTAAATTCTTGCGATTAAAACCTGAAGCATCAGAGACTGAATATTGCCAGTCTTTCAGCACACCAGCACGTTGAATCGGATCCAGTTTAGCCAGATAAGGTTTTAAAATCGCCAGTTCTTCGGCTGATGGTACGCCCTTCGCTTCCAGCTCACTATTGGCAAAAAAACTTTGTAGACGGCGATACTGGCCATAGAACAAAGTCTTGTTCTGCCACTCAAAGTCATAAGCATAGGTTAAGGCTTGACGGAAGCGGATATCATGCATCGGCGCACGACGGGTATTAAATACAAAGCTTTGCGTTGGAATCGGATTTTCATGGTTGAAATTGTATTTCACCACCATCTTGTCCTTGATGGCAGAAAAATTATATTCAGTCATCCATTTACGTGCAGTGTATTCCTGATGGACGGTATATTGACCAGACTTAAAGCCCTCAAAGCCCACATCCATATTTCGGTAGTAGACAAACTTGAGACGGTCGAAATTATATTTACCCCGGTTAACGGGTAAATCCTTAGCCCAGTAATTTGGATTACGTTTATAAGTAATGCTACGTCCGGCATCAATGCTTTCAATCAGATAAGGCCCTGAACCTAAAATTGGCTGTATGGTGATACGGCTAAAGTCTTTGCCCTGCCAGCTCTTTTTCGAGTAGATCGGCATCTGCGCCAGGATCAGCGGCATTTCAGAATTATTATTAGATTTAAAGCTCATCTTGACTTGATGCTTGGACAGCACCTCGGTTTTATCCAGATCCGACAGATACATCTGCAAGCCGGGATTGCCCTTAGTGGTATAAGTATCAAAACTGAATTTCACATCTTCGGCAGTGACGGGAGACCCATCACTAAAACGCGCTTTGGGATTCAGATGATAGATCACATAAGCCGTTTTTTTCGGATCATAAGTGACTTTTTCAGCCAGCAAGGGATACATCACGCCCGGCTCATCCAATGAGCTGGTCATGAGATTATCAAACAGATATTCTACCCCGTCTGCGGCTGTACCCTTGCCGTTCATGGCATTCAAATTATCAAAGGTGCCGTTGGCAGACTGGCTGAGATAACCACCCTTTGGGGCAGCGGGATTGGCATAAGGTAAATGCGCCAGCCCGGCATATTTGGGCTGACTATGAATGGCGATATAGGGCGTGGTCTGCAATGCAGCCCCCGCCCCCTGAGTGATGACCGAAATTCCACAGATATAAATCAGGCGTTTTGCAACAGCAAACGGCATTCGGATACTCCCTGTATCGTTTCGGTCTTAGAGATTTGGAACCTTGATCACATCCCCGATACGCAATTGAGTATTCGGTTTCAGGTCATTCATTTCTGCCAGTGTACTACTGTCCATGCCATAACGTGAGGCCAAACCGATCAATGTATCGCCACGTTTAATTTTATAATCTGTAATCCGTTTAGGCACTTGCAGGTTTTGACCGACACGCAGCCCTGCTTTGGCAGACAAATTATTCATGTCAGCCAATTCTGCTGTGCTTAAGCCATAACGACTAGCAATAGCAGTGAGTGATTCCCCAGATTTTACTATATAACTTTCGGTACCTTTCGTAGAAGTAGCAGATACCTTGGTGGCTACCGGTGCTGCAACTACAGGACGAATACTATTAGCACGTGCTTCAATCTCTGGCGGTAAACTAATTTTCAGCTGTTGGCCAACACGCACTTTGCTGGTAGTTGTTAAATCATTCAAATCTGCCAAATACTGCAGTTGTAGATAATGCTGACGCGCAATCGAGCTTAAAGTTTCTCCCGATTTCACCACATGTACAGTTGACTTCACACCCTTCACAGCATGTTCAATCACAGTTTCGCGAGCTGGTTCAGCCTCTCCAGTCAATTTCAAACGTTGCCCAACTCGTACACCTGCATTACGGGATAAGCCATTCAGGTTCGCGAGATGATCCATGGTCAGATTATATTTGGCTGCGATCCCAGTCAGGGTATCACCCGACTGAACCGTATAACTCTCTGGTACGGTACTGCCCGCAGGAATCTTGATGGTTTGACCAACACGTAAGCCGCTATTGGCTGCAAAACCATTTAACGCTGCCAGTTCAGTCACGCTGAGTTTGGACTGATGAGCAATGCTATACAGAGTCTCACCACGTTTTACCTGATAATTTTCAGTTGCAGTCTGATCTACTTTGACATTTTCAAACTTCTGCTCGACTTTTTTGTTTGCGCTTGCAGATTCAACTTCATGCACAGGCACATTGATTTTTTGTCCTACCATCAGGTTGCTGCCCGAAGTCAAACCTGGTGTCAACGCAGCCAGTTCAGCATTAGACAATGCATACCGGTCTGCAATCAGTTTCAGATATTCACCGCGCTGAACGGTATAAGTCTTGGTCTGAACTTTTGTGCTTTCTGCTTTTTTCGTTTCTTCAACTTTTGCTTTAGAAGCAGCAGTTTCTTTTAGAGACAGCTTTTGACCTACGAATAGACCGCTGGTGGTGCTCAAACCGTTATAGTCTGCCAATTGTTTCACCGTTAAACCAAACTGGCTGGCAACACCGGTGAGCGAATCGTTGGCTTGAACCACATAGCTTTCTGGCTTGGCAGGAGACTTCGCTGCTTCCTGAACAGGTTTGGCGTCATATAGATAGATTGTAGTCCCAACATATAAAGTCGCATTTGGATCAATCTGGTTCCATTTCGCCACATCACGCCAGTTCACGCCATTTTTAGCAGCGATCAAGGCTAAGTTGTCACCTGGTAAAACCGTATAGGTACTACGCTTGCCTTTTGGTGCAACCACCACCACTTCTGAATCGGTCTTAAGGTAATTTTTGCCCTGGTTTAGCTTGGCTTCAACCGAATCTGCTTTGGTATTTTCCGCCACGGCTTTTGGATAAGAGAAACCTCTGGTCAGCTCTTTACCCTGCTGTTCTGCGACAGACAGACTGGTCTGAATCGCAGTCAGCTTGATCTTGCCATCATACGGGTCGACAATTTCGGTACCCGCAGGTGCCAGTGCTTTCAATTCTTCAACCACTTCGGCCTGTTCTGCCGCTGTCGCCACCGGTTTCAGGATTTCATCTACAGACTTCGGAATTTCCTCTGCCACAACCGCGGCCTGAATCTGTTCACGTTCCGTTGCAGAAATTGGCGGTTCAACCTGAATCGGTTTTACTGGTGTTACCGGCGTCACTGCAACTGGAATACGAGGAGCACTTGGAATTGGTAATTCACTCTTCGCAGCAAAGTCAGCCAAGGCTGAAGAACCTTGTGGTGTAGCCACTTTCTTGGTGTTTTGTGCTGTCAGATTTGGCGTTGCTACAGGTGTTGCAACTGTAGTAGCCGTCTTACTTGCTGCCGTTGTCGCCTTAGTTGCAGTAGCGGCTACAGTGGTTGCAGGTTTAACTGTTGTGGTAGTTGAAGCAGTAATTGGTGGTGGAGTCGTTTTTACTGGCGTAATTGTTTTGGTATTCAGTTCAGGAGGCGTGGTTTTTACTGGCGTAATGGTCTGATTATTCTTCGGCAAATTGCTGCTAGAACTTGCCCATAAACCTGAAGATGAAGATTGAAGTTTCTTCAGCTTCTCATCGATTGATGGACTCAAGTCTGCTGGAATCAGAATCCGGCGCGGACTATCCGGATCAATCCGGTCACCACGATGACCTGGGTTCAGCTGATACAGTTCAGCACGGCTTAGACCGGTAATCGCAGCGATTTCATTCAGGCTGGCTGCCCCAACACTGACTTCACGGAAATGGGGACGGTTAGCGATTGGTGGCAGGCTCACGCCATATTTAGCAGGGCTTTTCACAATCTGTGCTACCGCCATGAAACGCGGAACATAGTTCATGGTTTCTTGCGGCAGTTTCAGCGACCAGTAATCGGTTGGCAGACCTGCTGCCTTATTGCGGTTAATTGCCTGCTGAATACGACCTGGACCGGCATTATAGGATGCTAATGCCAATTCCCATGAACCAAACTGATTATAAAGCGCACCTAAAAATTCATAGGCAGCACGAGTCGATTCCACTACATCACGACGACCGTCATACATCGATGTTTGTTTCAGGCCATAAATACGACCGGTACTTGGAATAAACTGCCACAGACCCGCAGCAGCAGCACTACTGGTCGCTGCCGGATCATATGAACTTTCAATCACCGGAAGTAGTGCCAACTCTGTTGGCATACCACGGCGTTCAGCTTCTTTTACAGTGTAATACAAATAACGTGAAGCACGCGCACTTAAACGCTCTAAATACGGTTGACGTGATGCAAACCAGCCACGTTGGGCGTCGATACGTGGATTCCAGACATCCAGATTCATTTTGAATCCAACAGTCATACGTTTCCACACGTCACCGTGTTTCAGTACCAGCAGTCGATCGCCTTCCACCGCACGCATATCCGTCGCGGATAACAGGTCTTCCAGACTATCCAGACTGTCAGCACTTAAGTAATTAGAACTTGATTGTTTATGTTTGGATCCTCCCGCACTTTGTGTCGTCGAACAACCCGTTAAACCTAAGGATGCAAGCGCAGTGCCGAGAACTGAGACTTTTAGAAATGAAGGTAACGATGGCTGCCACATGAATGCGGTGTGTTTATACATAAAGAAATCCAAACAACTTGTATAAAATTTATTTTTTAGATATGCCATTTTAATTAAGCATGTCGACGACACAAGCGAATAATTTACCGCGATTTGACGTTAAATGTTACAAGAAATTAAAAAATCGTAGGGATATGGATTATTCAAACGTATTTGCGTTATACAATATCCCTTTCAGCTTGTTCTTTTTTGATCGGATTTGGTTTATGTCTCAAACAATCACACTGTATGTGGATGGCGCATGCCGCGGCAATGGTAAGGAAATCGCTGTAGGTGGTTGGGGTGCCTACATTCAGAACGGTGCAGATGAGCATAAAATTTATGGCGGTGAACTTCAGACCACCAATAACCGGATGGAACTGATGGCTGCCATTGAAGGCATTTCTGTTTGCCCGAAAGATGCCAAGCTGGTGATCTGGACCGATTCCAACTATGTCAAAAAAGGCATCACCGAATGGATTGAAGGCTGGAAACGCAAAAACTGGAAAGATGTCAAAAATCCAGATCTATGGAAGCAGCTAGATGCCGTATGCCAAGGCCGCGATATTGACTGGCATTGGATCAAGGGACATGCCGGCCATACTGGCAATGAAATGGCGGATCAACTGGCGAATCTGGGTGCAGATCTGGCCCTGAAAAATGGCGAGAAATCCCGCCATGTTCCAGCAATTCATTTTGCAGCAAGCTCTGAGACACAAGCACAAGATATAAAAAAGCCTGAAAAGGACTGGTTACTGGATGACCCTTTTGGCCTAGAACTGGCTGAAGCTGAAGAAATGGATGAAGTTATGGAAGATGAATCTGAACTGGTAATGGAATCTAATTTGGATGATGAGTCTAATGCTGCTGAAGAAGCGCCGACAAATACTCAACTACACCCACAGATTGTCATTACTCCTGCTACACTGGATCTACACGGCCCTCGTCAGCTGATTCTCGATACTGAAACCACCGGTTTCTATTATCAGGACGGTGACCGGATTATCGAGGTCGGCGCGATTGAAATGGTCAATCGTAAACTGACTGGCAGTTCGATTCATATTTATATCAACCCGAAAAAACCGGTTGGTGAATCAGTCACTGTCCACGGCATTACCGATGAGTTCCTGCAAGACAAACCTTTATTTGAAGATATTTCTCAGGTTCTGTTTGACTACCTGAAAGGTGCAGAAATCATCGCGCATAACGCGACCTTCGATATGAACTTCCTGGATATGGAGTTCAAGCGTGCCGGTTTTCAGACCTTATCAGAAGTATGTGAAGTGACCGATACCCTGGCGATGGCCAAGTCACGTCACCCAGGCCAGAAAAACTCTCTGGATGCTTTGGTGCGTCGTTATGAGATTCCACAACGTGACCGTACTTTCCACGGCGCCTTGCTCGATGCGGAAATCTTATCGGATGTTTACCTGGCGATGACCGGTGGTCAGGTTTCCTTCGATATGGATGCCCTGTCGCACAGTGAAGAACAAAATTCCAGTTCAGGTAGTATAAAAATTGAAATTGACCTGCCGGTGATTTTACCGTCTGACGAAGAATTGGCTGAACACGAGAACTGGGTCAAACAATATGAAGAAAAACATGGGGCACCTTGCCTTTTCGCAAAATAAAATCCATTATTCAGTTAACAATTTATGTTAAAAAAAATAACAGTTCAGTTATAGTAAATACAAAGATGTCCCGTTAATTGCAGCGGGACTCAACTATTAGATAAAACTTCAGGAAAGGTGCAGATCAATGTCTTACCAAACCTCTATACATTTTGACCCTACGGCTTTATTGATAATAAAAAATGAGGTTGATAATTCGATCAAATTGGTTGAATCAGCAGTCAGCACACTGGTAGAAGATCAGACCTTGCCTTTTGGGATTGATGATGCGCTCAACCAGTTCGAGCAGTGCGCGCAAGTTCTTGCACTGATCGATATGCCAAGCCTGGCCAAAGTCGCTCAATACTCTGCTGAGCTGATGCGCAAGATCATGGGGAATCCTGCCAACTTGAACACAGCAGAAGTGATCGCCCTGAGTGAAGGGACGACCATGCTGAAGCGCTATATCGAATTCATTTGCTTACGTGAAGTCAAAATTCCACAATTTTTGCTGGATACTTTAAACCGTCTGGAACTTGCCTTAGGCAAGTCACTGACCACTGAAGGCCATCAGATTGAGCCCCTACTCGACCTGATCACGCCTGATTTTGATCTGCCACAAGCACCGGGTCTGGAAAAGTCTGCTTATGTGCATCGTCTGTACAAGCTGTCGCTGAATAAACTGCTTAAGCAGGAAGAAAGCGACTTGGATCTGCAAGCGATTAAACTGGTCGGTACTTATCTGGCCGGGCTTTCTGAGCAGCATCCAAGTAAACAGTACTGGAATTTAGTTTATGTGGCGTTCAACCATATTGATGAGATCCTGATTAATGAGCCACGTTTACGTACCCTGATCAGTGTTGAACGGAATATGGCACAGTATTTCAATGCACCAGAGCGTTTCAAGGCGAACATTGCGGATCTGGCAAACATCCTGAGCTTATGTATTAGTCAGGAAGATGATGTTGCCCATCATATCCGTAGCAAACTGAATATCGGTGAAGATTCCTTAACCGATACTCAGTTACAGGTATTCAGCCGTCATCTGTATGGTCCTGATTTTGAAACCATGCATACCATCAGTGATCTGGTGACTGCGGAAATGGCGCAGATCCGTAATGACATCGAATACAACTATCAGAACATGACGCCTGAAAAGACTCAGGAGCTCCAGGCTCAGTTGAATAGCATGGCGAATATCTTCAAGGTCTTGAACCTGAATGAAGCCTACAATGACTTAACCCGTCAGGCAGCTTCACTCAGCCAGGCCGAAATTCTGAAAGATGAAGGGTTTGCTCAGCAGCTGATGAATGTGATTCTTTCTGCGATGAACTCAATTGGTGTACTGGAACGTCATCATACCTCTAGCCGTTTGCAGCTACGTGTCAATAACATGAATATTTCGCTGGATCGTCTGGATGAAGCACATGCTGCTTTACTCAGTGAGACCAAAGCACTAATCGACTTGGTAAGTCAAACTCTGATAAATTACTTGCAGGATCATAACTTGCAAGCATTAGAGAGCTTGCCAAACCAGATCCGTGAAATTGCGGGTGCGATGCTGTTCTTGAATGCTGAAAATGGTCAGGTAGCGCTAAGCACTACTGCTGCCTTTGTGCAAAGCCGTATTGAATCATCTACTGCACTCAGTGCCGACGATGTCAATCGTGTACTTGATCCATTGGCGAGTGCAGATATGCTCATTGACAATTTAAAGAGCAAACAGCCTGTATTACAGTCGATGTTTAAGGTAGCATTAGACAGTAGTCAAAAACTGAAAACTGTAGCCTAATGTCCGAATTGTCACTTGCGTATATCTTTCAACAACAGCAACTTTTAGTCGATGAAAATCTCCAGCTTCCCCAAGTGGAAGCGCTAGCAAGTGACATTCAACTCGGTACGGGTGATCAGGTGATTGCCCGTGACCTCCTCCCGGAAGAACCGATTCCTCAAGGTCTGCAACTCGTTCCGATCCGTCAATTACTGCAATACTGGAATGTTCGCCAATTTGAACAGGCCAGCCGTGCTGTACAGTTGCTGGAATGGCGTCGCAACCATCGTTTCTGTAGCCACTGTGGTACGCCAACCGAAGCACATGCTGTGGAATATGCCATGGTCTGCCCGGCTTGCCACTATCGTCAATACCCTCGCGTACAACCGTGTGTAATTACCGTGATTACCCGTGGTGAAGATGAAATCTTGCTGGCTAAAAATGCCCGTAATAAAACCAGTCAGATGTATGGCCTGATTGCCGGTTTTGTTGAAGTTGGGGAAACCCTGGAAGAAGCGGTACGCCGTGAGACGGAAGAAGAAGTCGGGATTCAGGTTAAAAATATTCAGTATCTTGCCAGCCAGCCTTGGCCCTTCCCGAGCAATCTGATGATTGCCTTTAAAGCAGAATATGCTGCTGGTGAAATCAAACTCCAGGAAGAAGAAATCAGTGATGCACAGTTCTTTAAACTGGATGCACTACCAGAGATTCCATTTAAAGGCAGCATTGCCCATTCTATGATTATGCATATCACGCAAGGCACGCCTGTGGCTGATGATACTCAAGCCTGGCTTTAAGACAATTTGTAAATAAAAATCCCGGTATTCATACCGGGCTTTTTTGTCTTTAAGAGGATAGATTATTTAAACGCATCTTCCAGTGCCCAGAGCACCTTGGATTTGGTTTTAAAGAATCGGCTAAACAGGCTGGAGAGCGATCCAACAATGGTAATGTGACCCAGCTTCGGAATGCTAATCACATGGCTGTGATTGCCATGCTGTTTCAATACTCGATCCAGATCATGGCTATTGAAATGCCCAACGATATCGTCCTTTTCAGCAATAAACAGATAATGTTTTAAAGGCTGAGGCTGGACAAAGTACAACGGCATCACCTGTTGATAAGGCACAGTTTGATCAAAAGCATCAGCACAGATCGGATCATCCTTATAGTCAAAATGATAGGGTCCTGCCAGACCGATAATGGCGCGGATATTGGCCAGTCGTTCTGCTTTATGCTGTTGTGGATAGTACACCGCTGACATGACGTTAAACGCACCCGCAGAATGTCCCATCAAAACAATATTTTTTGAAGATATCTGCAGTTTTGCTGCTGCCATTTGCAGATGATCTAAAAGCAGATGTAAGTCATTCACCGACTGCGGAAAGATATGTTCTGGCGCCAGATGGTAGTTTGGAACCACCACATCATAGCCTTCGCGAGCAAACGCTTCACCAATAAACTGATATTCTTTCTTGTCACCATGCAGCCAAGCACCACCATGCACAAACATAATCAATGGACGATGCGGCAAAGGCAGAGCACTACGGTATAGGTCAAAACGCTGCCGGGCTTTTAAGCCATAAGCCAGATGGTATTCGGAGGTATACCCCACTTTTGGGGTGAAACGATTTAGCGCATAGCTGCCGAGATCATATAAACGAAAATCTTTATAGATTTGTCTTGCAACGTTTAGATGACTCGACAGCCTGGCTTTGAATGAATGCACCTTATTGGGCATAGGTTGGTTCAACTGTATCAGGATCAATCGCAACTGGAGTTTGCACCAAAGCACTGGATGAACTCGCAGCTGCATAGTTTTGACTCGTTGAATTGCTTAACGATTCAACATTATCAATCAAGGTCACAATCTTGGTGACATTACCGACCTGGGCTAGCACCTGATTGAGGTCTGCAATTTCAGCGCTGTTTAGACGTCCCATCACATATAACACACCATCTTCGGTATGCACATGCACCTTGCTGTCTGCAACTACAGGCGCCTTCATGATCAGGCCACGGGTATTTGCCGTCGCTGCAGTATCTTGCATGATGGTGCCATAACTGATCTGATTACCGATAGTAATAAAGTTATGCACGGCTTTCACATCGCTCATGGCTTTAACATTGTCTTCAGCCAACTGCTTCAGATGTGCATCCGGCACCTGACCTGTCAGCAGCACATGACCATGGAAACTTTCAATATTGACTCGTGATTGTTTGAATCGTGAATCGAGTTTATAAAGATTAATTTTTGCGGTACGAACAATCGAAGAATCGATAAAAACCTGTCCAAGGGTACGAGCCCCTGGCTCCGTACCGACAGGAGCCGTGCCTGTACCACCTGAAATGAAGCTGGCACAGCCAGATAAACTTGCGACACATAACATTGTTATTGCAATACGCTTAACCACTCAGCAAGACTCCTTATTTTAATGCGTCTTTGTTCAATCTAATAAATTCTGTCGCGCAATTTTGATCAACTTTTATTATCCTTGAACATTACCATAATCTCTGTACAGAAAACCGTACAAAGAAAGCCTGTGTTGTTCAAAGATTAATAAACTCTTGATCAAAAGTAAAAGCATTTTCAATCCATTGCGAATCATAAGGGTAATTGCAAAAGTCATGCTGTATGGTTTTTGAAAAATGTTGATTGAAATCAAAACAAATCACATCAAAACGACAGAAAAAATGCTGAAATTCTTCATGATTTTGCAGGAAATATAGGGCGGTTTTCATCATTTTTCGCTGCTTGTTAAGGGAAATAGACTCCAGTGCATTGGCATAATCTGTACTTGCCCGTGCTTTTACCTCGACAAAAACCAGCTCCTGATCGCGTTGCACGATCAGATCAATTTCACCATAACGGCTATGGTAATTGGCTTGGACCAGTTGAAAACCATGACGCTGCACCACAGCAAGCGCCTGCTGTTCTGCCCATTTTCCCAGTTGCTGACTAATACGCATGACCGTTAAATCAGCTTGACGCCCTTAGTGGTATATTCAAAACAGGCGGGCATACGCTGCAAACCTTGCGCATTGACCTGAATGTGTCCAGTACGCCCCTGAAATTCTAATTGTTCAGCTTTCTGATTATTTAAATACAACTGACTGATCTGCCATGCATCACCACCAAAGGCAATTAGCCGCTGGTAGGACATCTGCACTGGTGCCTGTTGGTAAGTATTTAATACGTCAGGCCAGGCATGGGTATACAGGGCTGGCACATCACAGAATTTAATGCCTTTAGGCAAGGTCACATGCTGATCAATCGCATTAGATACGGTATAGAGCCGTTTCTTCGGCAAATTTTGCATCCCCGCCAGCCATTCTGCATTGCCCATCAGTAATAAGCCCTGCTTTGAGGATAATGATTTCGGTGCATTGTCGATAATCTCTACGTGTAGATCCGCGACACTGAGTAAAGACATCAACATCAATTCGTGTTCGGTTTCACTCCCCGGCTGACGCAAAACTTGCAAATGCTGAATTCGGTCCTTAGCCAATACATTTTGCAGAGCTACAGCATCTTCGCGTTTTGACAGGCTAAACTGCCAGACTTGCGGTGAACTGCTAATGATGTCATTCAGGCTCAGGGTTTTCACTTTCGGTTTGGCCTGTACCAGTGCTTCAATATCCTGGCGGGCCAGTGGTCCGACGATGAGTTGGGTCTTTTTATTGACATGCTGTTTCAACAATTGCGACATTTTCTTCTGATCAGAATTCACCCATTTAATTGGCACTTTTTGCCCTGAAGCTTGATAGGCACTCATGAATCCCTGTTTGATATTCGATGCAGCTCGCGCCAGAGGACCAGATTCGGGTAGAATGACCAGAATTTCTGCTTGAACGCTGCTGATGCAGCCCAGTAAGCTCAAACCCAATATTTTTTTAATTATCTTCCGTTTTTTATAATTCTGTTTATTCCACATGGAGAAACCTATGAGTGCTCAGTTATTTGTTGTTGCGACTCCAATCGGGCACTTAGATGATATTAGTTATCGTGCAATTGAGGTGTTGAAGTCGGTGAGTCTTATTGCTGCTGAGGATACACGAACTTCTATGCAATTGCTCAAGCATTTTAATATTTCCACCCCACTGACCGCCTGCCACGACCATAATGAAAGCAACAAGATAGACCAACTTATTCAACGTTTATTAAATGGTGAAAACATGGCGCTGATCAGTGACGCGGGTACACCATTGATTAGTGATCCAGGCTTTAAATTTGTGCGTGCTGCGCAGGAACACAATATTCGTGTGATTCCTGTACCGGGTGCATGTGCTGCGATTGCGGCACTCAGTGCCGTGGGTTTACCGAGTGACCGTTTCAGCTTTGAAGGTTTCCTGCCATCGAAACAAAGTCAGCGTCTGCTGAATCTGGAAAAACTCAAAGACGAAACCCAGACTATGATTTTCTATGAAGCGCCGCACCGTATTCTGGAGTCTGTCAAGGATATGGCGAATGTATTTGGTGCTGATCGCCCAGTTGGTTTCGCCCGTGAGATTACCAAAACGTTTGAAACCATCCGCAAGATGACACTGGGTGAATTGATTGATTTTATAGCCAATGATTCAAACCAGCAAAAAGGTGAAATCGTACTGGTCATTGGTGGCGCTACTATCGAAAAAGATATGGATCAGGAAAAACTGGATAAGCTATTACTTCGTTTATTACAGGACTTGTCTGTGAAGGCAGCTTCTCAGCTGGCAGCTGACCTGACTGGTATCAAAAAGAAAGTGGCTTACCAACGTGCACTAGAGTTGACGGGTGCCAATGACTAAATAGATTTATCGAAAGATGGGCATAAAAAAACACCACAGGAAGCTGTGGTGTTTTTTTATATTCAGGAGATCGATGACTTATTCGCGTACTGAGTCGTCTGCCGGTACTTCAGTAATTCGACCACCACGAGCCAAGAACGCAGCCACTTCATCTTCAAGTGCCTGACGTTTTTTTAGTTTCGCTGTCACAGTCAGTGTTTCCGCTTCTAGAACATCTGTATCGCTAACAACTTCTTCACCTTCGGCAGCGCCTTTCTCTGCTGCTTTCGCTTCATCATCATCAACTACAGCATCTTCTGCTTCATCATATTCATTCATATCTGTCATTTTCATCTCCCCCACAAATGACCATCACATGTGCATTTAAACTAGGTTGTAAATTACCTGAAATTTAGCAATCTCTTTATGTTTCGCCTAGTACCAAATATCAAAAAATCGTATCTTTTTTAAACAAATTCGTTTCTTTTTACGAATACCTGTTTAAAAAATAACAATTCTGGGTCATACGGCGTAGCGGGTATTTTTGAGCAGGCTTAGACCATTGGCCTGCGCCATAAAGACATCTTTCAATATAGGTAGCTGTTCAACCTGTTTTAAGCCAAAATTGCGCGCCCAAACCACCGGGAAAAGCTGGGTGGTTTCCATCCAGCCAATCGCAGACATGCTATGCATCATGGCATCGTTTTGACCTTTACGCAGATGTTCATAACGCTGCAAGGTTTGCTCATGTGCCCAGACACCGCGGACTTTATCATGTAGTAATACATCACACAGTACTGCCGCATCCAGACAACCAATATTCACACCTTGTCCAGCCAGTGGATGAATCACATGGGCAGCATCACCGATCAATGCTAAACCATCCTGCACATATTGCTGAGCTGCACGTGCCTTGAGGGGGAAAGTTGCACGCGGGGTCGCTTCCAGCACTTCACCGAGCATGTGATGACTTTCTCGGGTAAGTAATTGGGTAAATTCCTGATCTGAGAGCGCTGCGTACTCTTCAGCATAATCATCCGGTAAGGTCCAGACGATGGATTGCCAGTGGCCTTGTTCTTCAGACTTCAGACTTGCCATTGGTAAATAAGCCAATGGACCAGTTTCCAAGAATATCTGACGAGCGACATGCTGATGTGGTTGTGCTGTTTTAATCGCACAGCTAATGCCTGCCTGCTTATAGTCCAGCACATCGATATCGATAAAAGCCTGCTCACGAACAAAGGAATTCGCACCATCTGCACCAATCAATAGTTTGGTTTTGAGTTGAATACCATCTGCCAAATGTACAATCCAAATACCGACGCCACGTTCGACGCGGCTAACTTTGACCTGAGTACGATAATCTTTTAGCTCTTGCAGCATTTTCTGCTGGATTGCCAAATTCAAAATGCTTGGCTCGACCATAGAACCAAGTGCCTGCTCAACTTTCGGTGTTTTCTCAGATGGCTGACCAAAATTGATTTCACCATAGCCATTTTTATTCCAGACCTGCATGCCGGTATAGGGCTGCTGACGTGCTAGTTTTTCCCAGACACCTACGGTTTTCAGCAAATGAATCGTTGCCTGACTCAGTGCCAATACACGTGGATTGGCAATACTTAAGGTCTTTTCAGCATCTAGAATTGGAGCAGCATCCAATACGGTTGCCTGAACACCGCCTTGTGCTAACAATAATGCTGTTAAACCGCCAACTAAACCACCACCGACAATGACCGCATCTAATACCTGAGTTTGTTCTGTCATGCTTTAAGCCCCATTGCATAGTTGGCAACCAATGGCTTGATGCCTGGAATATTTTCGAACGCTACCAGTCCAGTATTACGGATCAGTTTCAGGAATGGATTCTGGTTACTAAAGCCACGTACCACCGAATCACAGAATTTAATTACACGCTGCTGATCTTTCAGGCGTGATTTTTCATAATCCTGCAGCATTTGTGCATCGCCCAGATCGGCACCCTGCTCCAGCTGTTCTGTCAGATAACGATTCAGTACATAAGCATCGCGCATACACAGGTTAAAACCTTGACCTGCAACTGGGTGAATCGTGTGAGCAGCATTACCCATAAGGACTACACGACCCACTGCCTGTTTCTCTGCCAAGACTTGTGACAAAGGGAAACTGAAACGCTTACCAGTTTTCTGGAATTTTCCAGCACGGTCACCATAGGTTTGCTGCAATGCATCCAGGAAATGCTGATCATTTTCCTCACCGAGCCATTCATGTTCAGTCCCTTTAGGTACTGGCCACACCACAGAACGGCGATATTCACCTGGAAGTGGCAATAACGCTAATGGACCCAGTGGACTAAAGCGCTCAAAACCAACATGGTTATGCGGTTTAGAGGTTTGTACTGTAGTCACAATTGCAACCTGATCATAGTCATGTACTGATGCACCAATACCGAGGGCTTTACGACAGAATGAATCACGGCCATCGGCAGCAATCACAAGCTTGGATTGCAGTTTTAAAGTGGTTTCACCACGCTGTGCTTCGATATAAGCAAAGTCGACCTCTTGAGAGAGTGAAGTTACCTGTACCCCATCAATCAGTTCAATCAATGTTTCTTTTTTGACTTGAGTCAGCAATACACGCCCAAGCCAGGCATTTTCTATTACCTGACCAAAGCTTTCGACTTTTTCCTGTTCAGCGATTAGACGTGCCTTACCAAAGCTGCCCTGCTCGGTAATATTCACTTCCAGAATCGGCGTTGCATATTCCTGCAAGGCATCCCATAAGCCTAGCTCCTGATAAATCTGTACGCTACGGCGTGACAAGGCGCTGTTACGGGCATCAAAACTGGAATGATAAGGGGCAAGATTGACGTCATCATAATCTGGGTATTGAATTGCTTCTAACAGTTTGACCGCAATCCCGTTTTTCGCCAGCATCAGTGCGAGGCTTAAACCCACCATCCCACCACCGACAATGATGACTTCTTGTTGCATGCTTTGATCCTTATCTGGGGTATCTATAAAGTGTAGATACATCTAATCATATTGGATTTAATCTTACCTTAAAGCTTTTAATTTTTATAATGAATTAGTGGTTTAGCTGTAAGTGAGATTGATGTTTGAAAAAAATTAATTTTATAGATTACTAATTTTTGACATCAAAAATTGTTTCTATGAAACTTAAAAAGATTATTTAGCTAAATTATAAAAATCGAACGACTTAGACAAAATTTATTTTATATTTTGATCAACTAAAACAAAGCATAAGAATTTTTTTAGTATAAATTTAAAAATAGATAAACTTAGAATAAATACAACCAAAATTTAATGATATTTCATTTTAAAATTACAATATATTAGAAATTATAAAAAACGGTGTATAATCATTAGCAATGAAATAAAAACAACTAATAAAAATTATAATCTTCATTACTTTTGTAGGTACATACACTTATGGGTTTAAAAAAAATATTCTTAACAACATTTGCCATCCTAATACTTTATCTTGCATGTAAAATTATGATGATGGGGGTTGGTATACTTTCACCATGGAAACAAGCATTACTATTAATGATTTTAATCATTATATGTAGCTCTTCTAGAAAAGCTTTTTATTTTTTCATTATTCCATTAGTTTCTATTTATGCATTATATACTCCTGTTGGTCTAGTTTATGGGGAAATGACATATCAATATTTCGCCTCCATAGTTGCAACTGATTTAAGCGAGTCTTCTGAATTTTTAAAAAGCATTCCACTAAAAAATTATCTCTTAGCTTTAGTAATTGTACCTTGTGTAATAATTTATTATAAAATAATAAAAAATCAAAATATTCAATTATATAGAAACAAAACAGTTCTTATAATTTTTATTGTAATTGCTATGCTAAAACAATCCCCATTTCAATTCTTTATGGATACTAGAGCCTCAATAAATGAAACAAGTCAAGAAATTGCTTTATTTAATGCCTTAAAAGATAAGAACAGTTGGAATAAATCAAAACTAGTAGATTCTAACTATGATACTTATGTTCTTGTAATAGGCGAAAGTGCAAGAAAAGATTATTTAAATGCCTATCATTACCCAATAGAAAATACTCCTTTTATGAGTAAGGCCAATGGCATTCTTGTTGATGGTTTAACTTCTCCTGGTAATAATACTATTGCTTCTTTAAGATTGATGCTTACTCAACCTTATGATTATCAAACACCACAATATGATAGGAATTTTATAGATTTAGCTAATTCTGCTCAGATAGAAACATATTGGCTATCAAATCAAGGCTATTTGGGAAAGTATGATACTCCGGTAACAGCTATCGCACAAAAAAGTAAAAATAAATTTTTCCTTAGGACTGGTGATTCTTTATATAACGTAACAAATACCAATGATTATTTACTTTTACCTACCTTTAAAAAAGCTATTAAAAATAAAAATAAAAAGTTAATAGTTTTACATATTTATGGATCACATCCGAATCCATGTGATAGAGTTCAAGAATATCCAAAAATGTTTAAAAATATTGATCATAAGTATGAAGAAATTAACTGCTATATATCATCTATACAAAAAACAGATACTTTCTTAAAGGATGTGTACAATATTTTAAAAAATGAAGAAAAAGTAAGCAAATCAAAATTTTCAATGTTGTATTTTTCAGATCATGGATTATCAACAATAGTTAATAACAAAGTTATAAGTCTCAATGAAGGAATTAAAAAACCTTCATATCAAATTCCTTTATTTATGATTAATTCTGATTCATCTACTAGAAAAGAGTGTAAATCTTTTAAATCAGGACTAAATTTCACAAATGGTATTGCTAATTGGATAGGGATATCAAATCCTAAAGTCCCATCGTATTCTTTATTTGATTGTAAAGACGATATCAATCAGGATGAACATAAGATCTTTGTAGAAAATACTGAGGATGATCCAGCTATTATTATTTCTTAATTTCACCACTCACATAGATTAAGAAAATATTAAAAACGGAGTAAAACTCCATTTTTAATATATTTATAAAAAATTATATTTTAAATTACGATATTTTATAAATTTATTTAGATTATTTAAATAACAACCATTCCACTTTCAACCTTATCTTAATAATAATTATATAAAGAAAATATTAAAAAATATCAGACTTTAGACTTAACTCATGATATTTTATTCAACTTTATATTTCTTAATATTAAAAATTATTTATAAAGTGTGAAATATTTATAAAATATTAATATGAATTATTCAATCCCAGCAATACAAGTAATTGAAATACATAAAATAATTAAATATTTAGCACAAAATTACCCCCGATATCTTTAAGATAAAATATTAATAATATTCATGATATTTAATTGAGTTAATTTTTAAAAAAACATTTATTATGATACCTTATAAATAAAATACTCAAAGAAAATAATAACTACTATGATTTATTCAGTGCAATTTTTAAGGGGAATTGCTGCCTTAATGGTAGTAATAAGCCATGTAGCATTTAAAGGACAACAATATAATGTTGATACTCTACAATGGTATCACATAGGCGGTTCTGGGGTTGATTTGTTCTTTATCATATCCGGCTTTATTATGTGTCATACAACATATAATAAAGAGGTTAATTTTTTAAACTTTATGAAAAACAGATTCATCAGAATCATTCCTCTCTATTGGATACTAAGTTTTTTTGCATTAATCGTTTTCCTTATTTCCCCTAACCTTATAAATTCATCTGGTGGAAAAACAGGAATTATAGAATCATTCCTATTAATCCCAAATGGTAGTAAATTTTTAATTAATAACGGTTGGACCTTAAGTTTCGAGCTTTACTATTATTTTATATTTGCATTCTTTTTAATTCTCTTATTAAAAGACATCTATAGATATATTTTTATAATAATATATTTTTCAGCTGCAGTGCTTTTAGGCATAATTTTACAACCAGAATCTGATTTTCTGATTTTTATAATGAATGACCTCCTGCTTGAGTTCGCCTTAGGCGTACTAGCCTTTATTATTTTTAAAAATGTCAATCTTTCAAAATTTATTTCCCTATCTTTAATATTTATAGGAATTTTTCTATTAACTTATCAAAACTTTTATAAATTACCTGATTTCATCACTTTGAGATCATTAAAGATCGGAATCCCGATGTTTTTCATTTTTGTTGGATGTGTATCTTTAGAAAATCTCCTGATAGCAACAAAATCACTATTATTTAACTTTTTTAATCATCTTGGGGATTCCTCTTACTCTTTGTACTTGGTTCATCCTTTTGTTTTGAGTCCAGTAGCAATGGTTTTAAATAAACTACATTTGGTCAATCCCTATTTATTTAGCTTTATATTGATTACTTTCTCTATCCTTGCAGGCTCTGCTACCTATTTCATTTTAGAAAAGCGATTAATTAAATTAGGTAAAAAACAATATAATTTCCTTAAATATTTTCTCCCTATCAATAGGAAAAATTTATAAGAATTAGAAAAGCCTGACACATCACTGTCAGGCTTTTCTCATATCTTTTATTAAATCAGATTATTTCATCTTGGCAACGATATCTTCAGCCATTTGCAAATGTTTAGCCACGGCAGCACGCGTTTGTGTCAGCATTGTTTTCAGATCAGCATTTTTTGCATTTGGGATCAATTGCTTTTCAATCGTATCCAGCACTTTACGATGTACGTCAACCTGACTGGTCATATAGTCTTTATCCGGTGCTGAAGATTGGCTTAACTTTTTGACGACATTATCACTGTCTTTTTGCAGGGATGTACTAATGCTATTTGCTTGTGGTGTTAACTTCAGACTGCTTGCCAGTGTTTGAGCTTTTTTCTCATTTGCTGAATGTTCTGTAATCATCATCTGAGCATACTTACGCGCATCCTCTGTTTTCAGCTTGGGTAAAGCCGTTCTTGCCTGTTTAATCTCACCATTATTAGCGGTGCTTAAGACCTTTATCACTTGACTCTCAGTTAAATTCTGATGAGCACTATGGGCTGCTTTAGACTGAGTTTTGCTATCGTTAGTAGATTGCTGATCCATTGCCATAGTTTGAGATGCAGCAAAACCTAATACTCCACTTACTGCAACACATTTGATCATCTTTTTCATTGTCATCGCTTTCATATAGGCATCCTTCAGATTTTGTTATTTAGATAAGCCTTAATAAAGTAAGTGAGTTAGATTAATTACAGTGTAATATTTCATTAGATTTATGAGATGAATATATAAAGTGGCTATTAAGTTAAGTAAAATCTATTGAATATTGTTTTTCTATTTTAATTCCCTTTTAATAATGCCTAATCTAAGTATAGAAAATTAATATAATAAATTAAAATTAAATAAATTTCCTTTACTTTCAATCGTATTAAAAAATAAGCTGTAAATTCAAATACAATAATTCTTTCTACACAATAAAAACGGAGCATAGGCTCCGTTTTTATTTAGCAGCTAACTCACCTAGATAATGAATAAATCAATAGTGAGTTTTTATGTAG
This sequence comes from Acinetobacter sp. LoGeW2-3, assembly GCF_002688565.1. Taxonomy (NCBI): domain Bacteria; kingdom Pseudomonadati; phylum Pseudomonadota; class Gammaproteobacteria; order Moraxellales; family Moraxellaceae; genus Acinetobacter; species Acinetobacter sp. LoGeW2-3. Next base: position 91,921 of record NZ_CP024011.1, read on the forward strand.
CAACTTTAGTGCATTGTTCGTGTATGAGCTTCCTGATGTACATCATGACGGCCTAATTTAGTTGCAGTATAAATTAGATAAATCGCCGACAGACCGACTAGAACATAAATAATTCGTGAAAGTGCGCTCTGCTCACCGAAGATTGCTGCGACTAAGTTAAAGTCAAATGCACCAACTAAGCCCCAATTCAAGCCACCAATAATGGCTAATGCGTAGGCGATCCAGTCTAAAGTTCCAAGTCTTCTCATGATTTTTCTCCAAGCTAATATTTGATTAATTCTCATCCAAAATTATGCGAGCTTTAGTGGAGCAAATATGTAGTCTTGATGCTAAAAATCCCTCTTCTGTGTTGATCTATGTTGAATAAATGTCATGTTATAAGCATTAAATTTTAACTAAGTTGGTTTTCTTTGAATTGTTCGCACTATACGTAAACTAAATCACATTTAAGCTTTGAATTTTGCTATTTATCTTATACAATCGATTAATTTCTAGAATTATTTATCTATTTAAAAATAATAACAGATTTGATGCGTTTCCCAATTTTACTATTCGGCTATAATTTTCTAATATTGCTTATTTAAAAGTATTTTCAGTAACTTTCATCAGTTTAATCTTTGCCTCGTCTCTTAAAACATTGCCATGAGCAGCGATCAGATTTTGTATATTTAACTCAATAAAAATACAGATAAAAAGAAGACCAAACTTTATTACAGCTTGGTCTTCATCTTTATCTTTCAAATGCTATAGCGACAGTAAAAATCAGAAGGATATATGATTCTTTTGATTTAAATCCTGGAGGTTAGGCTTTAACCACTTTTAGTTTATAAAATAGTCTGCTTCCAGCTTCGCTTTTTTCTTATGCTGATACATCTTCTTATCTGCCTCGATAAAGACTTCATGTAGATCAGTGGTTAGCTGGCGGGCTGCATAGCCAATGGCGACATGAATATGAGCAGCTGCAAATATATCAGTGAGACGACGATATAATACCGCCGCATCTTCAGCTTTGGTTTCAGGACATAAAATTGTAAATTCATCACCACCAATACGCGCAATCACATCATTGATACGCATATGTTCTACCAGAAAGTCTGCAGTACGCTGAATTAATTGATCCCCTGCATCATGTCCAAACTGGTCATTTACTAGCTTTAAATCATTCAGATCGATGCTAAAGATTGCAGCTGGTAGGCCGTAACGCTGGCAACGCCCTTCTTCAGCTTCTAACAGCTGATCCCATGCCCGACGGTTATACAGTCCAGTTAAACTGTCGGTGAGCGCTTCTACCTCATAACGTTCACGTAAACGTCTCTGCTTATTTTCCCGTAATTCACTTTGCAAAATTGAACTTAATAGACTGCCTAAAAGCGAAATTAGGCCTGCATCTTTTATAATGTCTTCTGAATGGGGCACATCATCAATAGCGCAAATGGTTCCAAACACCGAACCATCTTCATTAAACAGCGGCTCACCAATATAAGATTTAATCGATAATTTTTTATTGATTGGTGCTTTGGCATATAGCTCAATGTCACTAGAACATGGTGCTATTTTAGGAGTTTTGCCCTGTACCATGTGATAGCAGAATGAATCTGCCCAACGAAAAACCTCCCCTGGCTTAATATCATATTTTTCATTTTCAGCCTGAAGAATAATCCAATCCTCATTTTCTAAACGAGTGATCATCCATAGGCCAAAACCAAAGTGCTGATGAAGATATTGAAGTACTAATTTGCCCGCTTCTTCAAAATTGTGAAACTTTATCGTGTGCATGAACAACACTCAACAACATGAGTATTCTTGAATACTACTTAGGGAGATTTAATAGATAAATTATATAAGAGTTGGAACAAAAATATGCCGATTATTTTGAATTAAGCCAATCGGTAAAAAAGATTTATGAACCTTTAATTGATCTCTTTCGCACTCTTCTTAAAAATTAAAAAACTGGTCAGTTGACCAGTTTTTTAATTATCTGGATTTAAACAGCACGGGTTTTCGCCATCAGCACTTCAATATCTTCCACAGTTTTGACCACTTTGGCAGTTAATACCAATGGGCCATTTTTAGTTGCAACCACATCATCCTCAATACGGATGCCGATGCCACGCCATTTTGGCTCAACTGTTTCATCATCAGGTGCGATATACAAGCCCGGCTCTACAGTCACGACCATACCATCTTCATAAGGACGCCATTCGCTATCCGCCTTATAAGCACCGACATCATGCACATCCATACCTAACCAGTGGCCAGTGCCATGCATATAGAACTGACGGAAACTTTCGGTCTCGATAATTTCCTCAATATTGCCTTGCATGATGCCTAGGTCTAGCAGACCTTGAACCAGAATTCGCACTGCGACATTGTGGGGTTCTTTATATGAGTTGCCGATTTGCACTGCATTAATCGCAGCAATCTGCGCATCTAGAACGATGTTATAAAGCGCTTTCTGTTCAGGGCTGAATTTACCATTCACCGGGAAAGTACGAGTAATGTCAGATGCATAGAACTGATATTCACATGCAGCATCAATCAGCACCAGATCACCATCTTTCAGTTCTTTGTCATTTTCCACATAGTGCAGGATGCAGGCATTTTCACCACCACCAACAATACTGTTATAAGAAGGTACGCAGCCATTTTTGCCAAAGACATAATTCAGCTCTGCTTCCAGTGCATATTCCATCATACCCGGACGCACAGTCTGCATTGCACGTGTATGCGCTTCAGCAGAAATATCAGAAGCAATCTGCATCAGTTCAATTTCATTGGCATCTTTATGCAGACGCATTTCATCAACAATACGATCTAACTGAATAATCTGAGCGGGTGCAGATTTTCCTTTACGGCTTTCGCCACTGGCTTGTGTAATCCATTTCGCTACACGCGCATCAAACTCTGCACTATGACCGACACGGTAGAACAGCTTGTCCTTGTTTTGCAATTTTTCCAGAATTTCTTCATCCAGCAGATCAATGGCATAAGCTTCATCCGCTTCATAGTCATCCACAGCACCATCAACACCAGCACGGTAACCGTTCCAGATTTCCATCTCGCGGTCGCGCTCACGACAGAATAGACTATAAGTATAGCCTTCTTCTTCAGTGTCAAAAGTTTCAATGACTGCCACAGCTTCGGGTTCAGCAAAGCCTGTTAAATAGAAGAAACTACTATCAGCACGATATTTATAATCAGCATCACGGTTACGCAGTGCCACTGGACTGGTGGCGATAATTGCAATACTGCGTAGTCCCATTTCCCCGGCGAGGATGTCACGACGTTCCTGAAATTCTGCTTGTGTCAGTTTCTTCATTGGCCCTTACTTCTTATCTGAATGCTATTCTTGAATAGGATTTGATGGATCGGTATAAATCAGGTGATTACCCAATTTATACCGGATTTTAAAAGCTAAATGATCATGCTTCAGCTTGGACGGTTCGGTGAGAAAATCTCAACCACCGATTGTGGCTGAGTTGGATCTTTAGCTTCAGCTTTCACTTTATTTGTAAAACGTTTCAAAAGAGGTGTTTCCTCTACTTCAACTTTTTTACGACCGACTGACAAGCTCACCGGAATCAGACGTACAAATTCGTACAATTCCAGATAGCTTTCCTCACCTTCGGCATCATCATCAGAATCTTCAAATTCAACTGCTGCAACATCTTGTAAATGTTCAATCAGTTCCATTTCATCATCACGGATATGACCCGTTGCCAGACCAAAACCGAGCACTACGCCGGCACACCAGTCTGCCAGTGCTTGTACACGTTCTGCCAGACTATGTTCATCATCTGGAAGTAATGGAAGGTAGTCCAGCTCATCTTCAGAAAGTGAGTGGAACACGTCTTCCGCTTCACCCGTCAACAGTTCCAGCGCTTCAGCATCCAGTTCTGGTACATCTAAAGTTTCCAGGATCTGTAGCCATTCTTCGCTACTTGGCGCCTGAGTCACACAAACAATACCGGTGAGCAAACCATGTAGTTCGCTTGGGCTGGAAATTTCCTCAATTGAAGAAAAATTGCGGTGCCAATCTGACCAACCTGAAATATCGTCTTGCATTCGTTTATCCAATCTCTATACTGCTTATATATTACCTTTGTTTGCAATACTGTGCGACCTCGATATGTTAGAAGAATTACAGCGTCTACAAGTGCATATTGGCGTTTTGAAAACGCGCCTTGCACATCTGGAGAGCGAAAACTCCAGCCTGCGTGAAGAGCAGGACTCCTCAGTGAGTCAACATCAAGCCGAAATCAGTCAAAAAAACAGCATTATTAGCCAAAAACAACAAGAAAATGACAGCTTAACTGAACAGTTAGCTGAATCTCGTTCACAATATCAACAGCTTAATAATGATGCAGCTGCACTCGCAGACCGTTATGGCCGCCTGGAAAAAAGCTGCACTGATCTGAAAAATCGTTTTCAGGAAATTCTGGCTGAGCGTAATGAATTGCGTGCTTTGAAAGAAAAACTGCTAAATGAACAGCAACAGGCACATCAGGAAATTCAGCGTCTGCATCAGGAAACTGAGCGGCTGACTCAGAAGAATGAACATGCCAAAGCTAAAGTTGAAGCGATTATTCAGCGTCTGGCAATTCTAGGCACAGCTCAGGATCATCATGCACAGGAAATTCAACAATTGGCCCATCCGACTGAAACCACTGAGGAGGCGTCAACATGAGCGAACAGATTGCCATTGATTTAAGAGTGATTGGGCATAGTTTCCGTCTAGCCTCCACAGCGGATCAGCGTGAGGAACTTGAACGTGCAGCGCAATTACTGAATGACAAATACGAGGAATTCCGTCGTAAAGCACCACGTATGGAGCCAAGTAAGTTGATCATTATGGTGGCATTAGAGCTGATGCAGGAAGTATTGAGCATGAATAAATCTCTGCAACAGTACGCTCACTGCGAACGTTTGTTACAAACTATTTTAGAGGAAGTTGAGGAACTGACTGAATAAACAGATTTTTTGTTTAAACTTCATCCGATCAATGGTGAAGTTTACAGTTCCAACACAGCATAGAGTTGCCACGTAAACATTATCGTTTATACTAAGTCTAACTCTGGGATGTTCGCCAGCGGGTCTATTCCCCTGCCGATACTAACACCTATGGGTGTGGTCTGTATATTTAGAGTGTATGCCCATCTTCGTATGGGAAACCCAGCAAGTATACGTCGCATCCTCCTTGAACTCATCGGGTTCAGGGTAACGACACATGCAGCGGCATCTTCGGAGTGTTTTATTTTTTTAGAATATGAGCATCTCTATTCTTCGCAATATTATAAAAATAATCTCCTTTTTAAAGTTTAGCCTTATTTATTCAATTCTATCTATCAGCTTGATTTCACGTGCCAATTCCATCTCCATTTCAGGCAATACTTTTTGCAAGAATTCAATTGTCGCGCTTGCCTCTTGTACTGAAATTACTTTTACCTTTACTAGTTGTCGCAGGGTTTCTAGCATTTTACTGACTTCTCTTAGGTCTGGCTGTTTGCCTTGACTAAGATGATTCGAGATTTCTGCCAACTGCATATAGAGAGCATCACGTTTCTGTATGAACTGCTGATTTTGTTGTGCAAATTTTTGCTCATTTTCAAGAATAGAAGCTGGACTCTGCAGCTGTGATTCTGTTTGAATTAATACAGCATGATCATTCGAACTATAGTGTTCTGTTGTTGAAATATCATTTTCATCATTCATGAGCAGAAACATCAGCGCTAGCCCACTGAATAAGATCATCACAATCCCGATTATTATATTTTTATTGTGATTAAGCATTTCGCATTTGTCCTAGAATTCATCTTAAAACAGTAGAGCCCCCCCCTACTGTTTTAGACTTTTTTATTTTTATGGGGTAGACCAGTCTTTAGGTGCATAACCAATACGAACCCGTTGCGGGTGATTACCTACTGGTACACTCATCACTTTATTGCCTGTGGCAAAATCAATCACTGTCACCACATCGGTTTCGCTTTCAGATATCACGCAATTTTTTCCATCTGGACTTACGGTAGCCCAATATGGTTTACCAGCTGAGATTAGAGGGCCTTCTTTTAAAGTTTTAATATCGACAATGGTGGCATAATCGTCCATTGTGCCCGCAACACAGAGTTTTTGACCATCGCCACTCATCGAAAGTCCGTGATGACGTGAATCATTTACCCATTTAGTACGATCACTTGGAATAGTTTTGCTGCCTGGCAGCTGGCCAATACGGGTAATTTTGTCCTGATTCAAATCATATTCAATCAGGCCATTAAAGAATGAGACTTGCGCGTAGATTTTACTTTCATCCTTGCTCAAAACCATGGGACGTACTGAATTGGATAAATCCTTGCGTCCAAATTTATCCAAAGCTGGTCGGAAATCAATTTTCTTTAGAACCTTAAAGGTATTTGCATCAGCAATGGTGATCAAACGTTTACCTTTGGTGAAGTCCTGCCATTGAGCATCCATGGAGGTTTCGACATTACCGATCGCAGAATTCAGAATTTTATTGCCGCTATTGAAGAAAATATTTTCATGGGGTTTATCCCCTGTCGCGAACTGTCCCAATTCTTTGCCAGTATTAATATCCAAAACATGCACCACATTACCCGAAGATGCAGAAACAGCCAGGCGCTGCCCATCTGGTGAAACTGCCATATGATCTGCCCGGAAGCCTTCAACTGGTGTACGCCAATTGATTTTGCCGGTTTTGATATTAATCGATACCACATCGGCAAAACTTGGACGTGAAGCCACCACAGACTGCCCATCTGGGGTGGAATACATATCATCTACCAGCTGATCATTGCCCTCACCCGCTGTGGCCTGAATATAGGTATAGGCAATCAGTTTGATTGGATTCAGATGGATTTCGAGTAGGCGTTCTTTACGATCTGGAATCATATTAATTACACCTATTTTGCCAAAGTCACCAGATGGGCGAATTACTGTGACTGTACCATCCCAGTTATTACCGACGAAAAAGACTTGTTGGGTGTTTGGAGGTGCAGGTTGATTTGCTGTAGCAGCATAACCTGATGCTGAAGCCAGTACAGCACAACCACAAACGAGTTGTATAAACCGTGTCAAAGGTTTGATTTTTTTATTCATACCATTCAATCCTGAATTATTTTTTATTTATTCTTAGTTGAGAGTTTGCTCTATTCAGCTATGGGCAAACTTCAAGGTATTCCAATATACAAAGGTATTTGAGATGGTGGGAAAGTTTCCGATGAGGACCTATTAGATTCACCTCATCATAAAAATGGTCTATGAAAATTTATCTGATCTCCTCTTAAATATTTATTCGACATTTTTTACTTTTCCCTCTTCCTGCCTTAGACTTAGGTTCAGCACCATCTAACGTTTAGATAATTTATGCATACGACTGTTCAGGAACTTCGAAAACATATCCGCCAAGCCCGTCGTCGTATTTCCCGATTTGAACAAAAAAAGTCCGCTCAGCAAGTATTGAATCTTCTCAGGACGAATCCACAATTTATCCATTCACAGCATATCGGCCTCTATTTAGATGCTTTTGGTGAGATTCAAACGCAAAAAATCATTGAGTATTGCTTTTCAGTCGGTAAAAAAGTCTATTTGCCGGTGATCTGTAACATGAACCAGCAACTAGAATGGGTTCGCATTAATCAACATCAGTACCGTAACAAGCTTTTTTTTCATCATCGTTTAGGCATGCGTGAGCCAATGCAAGCTCGTGGTTTACATGTTTCAAAACTTGATTTGTTAATCATGCCCCTACTGGTTTGTGACTATCAGGGAACCCGGATTGGCATGGGCGGTGGTTACTATGACCGCACCTTAGCTACGGCGTATAAAAAACCCTATCGTCTTGGTTTGGCACATGATTTGCAACTTGTAGAAACACCATTATATCGGGAGAAATGGGATCAGCCTTTGGACGCACTTTTAACCCCTACTCGCTTGCTGCGTTTTAAACGTTTGTAAATTGAATAGCTAACTAAGTTACTTTTAAATCAAATAATTAGTCAATAATTATACAATTTCATCTGAACGGCCCTTGTAATTTTAAAAATACCCATCACTATAAAATACATGGCAACATCGTTGTCACTCATTAGGAGTGCCCATGTCTGAAATTATTATGAATGAAGAAAGCTTTGAGCCTCAGGTTCCAAGTGTATTACCACTTTTAGCGCTACGTGATGTGGTCGTATATCCACACATGCAAATCGCGTTATTTGTCGGTCGTGAAAAATCGATCAATGCAGTTGATGTGGCTCGTAACAGTGACAATCTAGTATTTGTAGTTGCGCAAAAAGATTCGCTTACAGAAGAAATTGATCACGATAACTTATATCAATACGGTACTGTCGCGAAGATTGTGCAAGTTGTGAATCATGAAAATGATGAAAACTGTATTAAGGTTCTCATCGAAGGCCTATATCGTGCCAAATTAACTAAAATCATTGATGATACTGAATATCTGACTGCTGAACATGAGCTGAGTCCGATCACAGTCAAGATGGACCAAGACACACAGGATACTCGTGTTGAAGAACTGCGTGCGCTATTTGCTCAATATGCAGAAGCAAAATTACGTAATGCGCGTGAGTTGATTGCCGCTGCCAATAAAATTGAAGACTTGCTTCAATTATTGTTCTTTGTTGCAACTCGTGTGCCGCTGAACATTGAAATCAAGCAAAAATTCCTTGAGCACGATGAGTTTGAAGCTCATCTGACTGAACTCATGACGTATTTACTGCAACAGTCTGAAGAACAACAGATTGAGCAAACCCTGCATGATTCAGTAAAACGCCAGATGGAAAAAAATCAGCGTGAATATTTCCTGAATGAAAAAATGAAGGTAATTCAACGCGAACTTTCTGACCTGAACGGTGGTGCAGAAGATGACGTGGCTGAAATTGAAAAACGTCTGGCTGAAGCAGACCTGCCTGAACATGTACGTAAGAAAGCAGAAGCAGAGTTCCGTAAGCTAAAAGCAATGCAGCCTGCTTCAAGTGAAGCTGCTGTTGTTCGCAACTATCTTGAAGTGATTCTGGATACACCTTGGAACAAGGCGAGCAAAGTCAGCATTAACCTGAACAAGGCGCAGGAAATTCTGGATGCGGATCACTACGGTCTGGACGATGTTAAAGATCGTATTGTGGAATATCTGGCAGTTCAGTCACGTGTGAAAAAACTGCGTGGCCCGATCCTGTGTCTGGTAGGTCCTCCAGGTGTAGGTAAAACCTCACTCGGTGAATCTGTTGCTAAAGCCACTGGCCGTGAGTTCGTGCGTATGGCCCTCGGGGGTGTACGTGATGAAGCTGAAATCCGTGGTCACCGTCGTACTTATATCGGTGCGATGCCAGGTAAAATCGTGCAGTCTTTGACAAAAGTTGGCGTGAAAAATCCACTGTTCTTGCTCGACGAAATCGACAAGATGGCTCAGGACTACCGTGGTGATCCTGCTTCTGCCCTGCTTGAAGTACTCGATCCATCACAGAACAGCAAGTTCAATGATCACTACTTAGATCTTGATCTGGACCTTTCTGAAGTGATGTTCATCTGTACTGCCAACAGCATGAATATTCCAGAGGCCCTATTGGACCGTATGGAAGTGATTCGTCTACCGGGTTATACCGAAGATGAAAAAGTGAATATTGCTGAACGTTACCTTGTTCCGAAAGCAATCAAAAACAATGGTCTGCGTAGCAAAGAATTGACGATTCATGAAGAAGCGATTCGCGACATCGTACAGCGTTATACCCGTGAAGCTGGTGTGCGTAATCTAGAACGTGAAGTTTCTAAAATTGCCCGTAAAGTAGTGAAAGAAGCGGTTAGCAAGAAAGCGAAAAATCTTCAGCTTGAAGTGAATTCAGCTAACCTGCCTGAGTACTTGGGTCCTCACAAATTTGACTTTGGCATGGCTGAAGAAGAAGCTGAAGTGGGTCGCGTGAATGGTCTGGCTTGGACTTCGGTGGGTGGTGAGTTACTGACCATTGAAGTTGCAGCTGTTCCAGGTAAAGGTAAATTCATTACTACCGGTTCTCTCGGTGATGTAATGAAGGAATCGATTACTGCTGCAATGACTGTGGTTCGTACCCGTGCAGCTGAACTGGGTATCGAAGCTTCACGCTTTGAAGAAACCGATGTTCACGTACATTTACCTGAAGGTGCAACACCGAAAGATGGTCCATCTGCTGGTCTGGCACTGACGACTGCTCTGGTATCTGCATTCACAGGTATTGCGATTCGTCCTGATATCGCGATGACAGGTGAAACCAGCCTACGTGGTCGTGCAATGCGTATCGGTGGCCTAAAGGAAAAACTGCTTGCTGCTCACCGCGGTGGAATCAAGCTGGTATTTATCCCCCAAGACAACGTACGTGACCTGTCTGAAATTCCTGAAAATGTGAAGGAAGGACTAGAAATCAAAGCTGTAAAATCGATTGATGAAGTTTTACCGTTGGCATTGACTTCTATGCCAAAAGCATTGGTCAAAACGCCGATTGTAAAAGCAACTGATGAAGGTAAAGCAGCACGTCACTAAGTGACCTGCTTTAAAAAACCCTGCTCTGGCAGGGTTTTTTATTGTCTCTATATTTAGGCGTTATGGACTTAGTACGGTTTGTACCAAGCCATCTATTACATAGGTCATTTTTTTCAGATCCAGTTTATCCAAGGTGTCCTGCTCAGTATTGTAATAAGGATAACGATAATGTGCCGTATCACTGATCAGTACAGTGGGAAAGTTCTGTTTGGCATAACTCAGATAACCTGAATAATCCAGTCCCTGCATAAAGGTAGGAATAATAAAGCGCTCGCATTCCAGACGTTGATGCATCTGCATAGCATCACAGAATCGTCCTGTCAGTCCAACTGAACCCAAATGCCCAATACTGGCAATATAATTGGCATGTCGAGGATAGAGCCATTTTAAAGTTGCCGGATAGCTCTGCACCAGATTTTCATCATAGTAACCAATCGAATCCAGCACGAAGACACCATACACTTTTTGTTTTTGCTTTCTTAATGACTTTGCATGAATCGCACTGCCCATATGTTCAGTATTGAGATACGGTGGTTCTTCCAGTCCATAGAAAACAAACTCGATATTATTTTTCAGTTTGGATTTTTGTATCGCCAACAGTCGCGCTGTTTCCAGCACGCCGACTACGCCCGAAGCATTATTATTTGCCCCGAGATGATTGGCAAAAACATCATAGTGCGCACCGATGACGATTTTATCTTTTGCTCTGACATTCAGCTGGCACACTAGATTGCGATAGCCCTGACTATTTACAATATAGCTCTGAAACTGACATGGAATGCCAAAGCGGCGCATCTGCTCTTTCAACCAGGCGGATACCCGATTCAGCTCAGCCGTATTCTTGTGATTTCTAAACTCATCCACATTCAAGATCTGACTAAAATAAAGCTCGAGATTCTTGACTTGAGCGTTACCGGCTGGATTGGCCCAAGCCCAGTTAGGGAAGATCAGGGAAAGGCTGATCAGTAAACCCACACAACTTTTTCTTAAAATAGCTACAATCCGCATTTGTTATTATTTCCATGATATTTTCAAGCGGAAACTTGAACTCTGAATATTTATGCAGCAGCACTTTTTCTAATTCAATTTCAATTTGTTTCTATACTCAACTTCGTGTTGTTTCATCGTTATAATGAGCCTATCCTGAACAACATGATGTCTGTATGAAAATCCGTATTCTGACCATTGGTCAAAAAATGCCAGCCTGGGTACTCACTGGTTTTGAAGATTACTTCAAGCGCATACAGCCATTTGTTCAAACGCAAATTATTGAACTGCCGATGGCGAAACGTGGTAAGAATGATTCAGAAGCCGACATCCTGAAATATCGTAATATCGAAGGTGACAGCATCCTGAATGCACTCAAGCCCAATGAAACCCTGATTGCACTTGAAGTCGGTGGCCGTGAATTCAGTACCGAAAAACTGGCTGAAACCATGAAAGGCTGGATGCTGGAAGGTAATGATGTGGCTTTAGCCATTGGCGGACCGGATGGTCACTCTGAAGCAGTACGTAAGGCAGCGGCTTGGCACTGGTCACTTTCCAAACTAACCTTGCCGCATCCTCTGGTCCGTGTCATGCTGATTGAACAGTTGTACCGTGCTATGAGCATTAATCACAATCATCCGTATCACCGTGCGGGTTAAGGCAGGAATTGATGATTGTTCTATTTCCGCAACGAATTGTTGAACAATCTCCCCTCCTTACTTCATATCCTTTCGTGCATTATTGAAGACATCTTCCAGATGTGGTTTGAACTATGAATTTACAAACGCTTCCCGGCCTGTTTATCTCCCATGGCTCCCCAATGCTGGCCCTTAACCCTGAACAGGTGGGTCCAGCACTGGAGCGTTTGAGTGTCAATCTGCCACGTCCAGAAGCCATCATTGTGATGTCTGCTCACTGGGAAAGTAATGCCCTGGAAGTAAATACAGGCATTCGTCCAGAAACCTGGCATGATTTCCGTGGCTTCCCACCTCAGTTATACCAGCTACGCTACCCAGCACCGGGAAGACCGGAACTGGCTGAGCAGATTCTTGGCTTACTGTCTGAAGCAGGCTTTAGTGCCTATGCCAATAATTCACGCCCACGTGATCACGGCGTATGGATGCCATTGCTGCACATGTATCCAGATGCAGATATACCGGTGGTGGAAATTTCCCTGCCGATGAACATGACTGCGCATGATATTTATAAAATTGGTCAGACGCTGGCCCCCCTACGTGAGCAGCAAGTTCTACTGATTGGTTCAGGCAGTATTACCCATAACCTGCGTGAACTAGATCGTACTGGGCAATCCAATGTTGTGCCAGAATGGGCATCGACCTTCCGTAATCATGTGGTGAGCAAACTGACTCATAGCGACTATGAAGCAGTCCTGGATTGGCCAAGCATTCCTTACTTAGAACGTAACCATCCAACACTGGAACACTTTGCGCCGATCTTCTTTTCAATGGGAACCGGCACCCGTTTCAGTCTAGTGCATAGCAGCTTTAGCATGGGTTCACTTGGTATGGATATCTACCGTTTTGACTAAAACTAAAGGTTCTAATTGAGCCTTTGTTATTTAACTTTTAGAAAATCCTCTATTTTCCTGCACACATCATTCAAAATCCATGGATACATTTTGCTACTTAAAGCTTCAGAATGTATTCATATTTTTTAAAAATGAATAGTTTAAGCTTAAGTCTGCTTTACTTGCTTCATGACTATTCCATCAATGAAATTAAAATATTTAATTCTTGCTTTACTTCCTTTGAGCCTTGCAGCTTGTCAGTCGAATGATGTCCAAAAAGTAGGAGATCTTGCCGTGTCCGTATTACAGCAACAAAATGCCGCCAATACCTTGAGTGCTTATGAATGGCACATTGATACCGGCGCACAAGAACATATGGTGCTGAGCTTCCATGATGAGAATCGTTTTAGCGTTATCACCAGTTGCAATAGTCTGGGTGGCAGCTGGAAGATTAATGCCGGTCAGCTAGAAACTGGCACCTTAATCTCTACCATGAAGGCTTGCGATACCAATGCCATGCAACAGGAAAAGCTGGCAGGTGAGATTTTTGATGATGCCCGTATTCCGTTCAGCTTAGATACCAGTGATGCTCAGACTCCAGTCTTAACCTTGACAGTAAACGGAAAGGCTTATGTATTCACAGGCAAGATGACGCCAGAAAATAAATATAAGAGCGAAGCTGAAATCATTTTCCTGGAAATTTCTCCAGAAACTAAAGCTTGTACCGGTGTTGCTCAGCAAACCTGCTTACAGGTAAGAGAAATTAAATACAATGAACAAGGTTTAAAAACTCAGGTAGATCAAGACTGGACCTTGTTTTATGACCAGATTGAAGGTTTCCAGCATAGCCCGAATGAACGTCAGGTGATTCGTGTGAAACGCTTCGAAATCAAGAATCCGGCAGCCGATCAATCTAAATATGCGTATATCTTTGATATGGCAGTCGAGCGTGAAGCAGTAAAAGGTTCACTATAATTTATTTTCAATAGATATAAAAAAACCGGAGCTATCACTCCGGTTTTTTTCAAGCTTCAACTAAGTCAGAACTTAGAATACGCCTTGAGAAAGCATTGCATCAGCAACTTTTACGAAGCCAGCAATGTTTGCACCGTCTACGTAGTTTACAGTACCGTCTTCTTTAGTACCGTATTTTACGCAGTTGCGGTGAATTTCTTTCATGATCGCGTGAAGACGTTCGTCAACTTCTTCGAAAGTCCAGCCAAGACGCAATGCATTTTGAGACATTTCAAGACCAGAAGTTGCTACACCACCCGCGTTAGATGCTTTACCTGGAGCGTAAAGGATTTTCGCTTCAACGAATTTCTCAACAGCACCTAGAGTAGATGGCATGTTTGCACCTTCAGCAACACAGATTGCACCGTTTGCAAGAAGTTTGTCAGCATCATCTGCATCTAATTCGTTTTGAGTTGCACATGGAAGCGCGATATCACACTTAATGCCCCAAGGACGTTGGCCTTCAAGGTATTCAAAACCGTGTTTAGACGCGAATTCAGAGATACGACCACGTTTAACGTTTTTCAATTCCATCACTTCAGCAAGAAGTTCTTCTGTCAGACCGTCTTTAATATAAACAGTACCAGCAGAGTCAGAAAGAGAAACAACTTTAGCACCTAGGAACATTGCTTTTTCAGCAGCATATTGCGCAACGTTACCAGAACCAGAGATAGTCACAACTTTATCTTTGAAGCTGTCGCCACGAGTTTTCAGCATTTCCTCAGCGAAATACACAGTACCGTAACCAGTTGCTTCAGGACGAGCCAATGAACCACCGAAAGTCAAACCTTTACCAGTGAATACACATGAAGTGTCATTGCTCAATTTTTTCATCATGCCGGCCATGTAGCCAACTTCACGACCACCTACACCGATGTCGCCTGCAGGGATATCAGTATTAGAACCAAGGTGACGGTAAAGCTCGATGATTAACGCTTGGCAGAAACGCATGATTTCGCCTTCTGACTTGCCTTTAGGGTCAAAGTCAGAACCACCTTTACCACCGCCCATAGGCAATGTAGTCAAAGCATTTTTGAAAGTTTGTTCAAAGCCCAAGAATTTCAGGATTGAAAGGTTCACAGATGGGTGGAAACGCATACCACCTTTAAATGGACCAATCGCTGAGTTGTACTGTACGCGGAACGCACGGTTTACTTGTGTTTGACCTTGGTCATCTACCCAAGCTACACGGAACTGAATCGCACGCTCTGGTTCAACTAGACGTTCTAGTAAACCGTGAGCTGCATATTGTGGGTTCTTTTCAATGAACGGCCACAAGCTTGTCATCACTTCTTCTACAGCTTGAAGAAATTCTGGTTGATGTGCATCACGTGTTTTAACGTAATCTAGGAACTCATTAAGTGTGTTGTATTTCAACGCTTAATCCTCAGCAGAAAATGGATCAAAATTGGTCAAATTTACAATCAATGTTAAATTTTGGCGCAAAATATTAAATATCTTTTGTAACTAATCCACAATAGTTTTTTTGAAAAAAAATGAAAAATAATTTTATAACAGTTATTTATATTTATTATGAATTAAATTTGTAGATATTAAAACGGTAGTGTAATCAAAGCCTAAATTCTTATTTATGCATGATTATAATGCATATTTGTTACCTTAATTGTGCACAAACAAGCTGCCTAAAATATGCTAAAATTTGTAACTCTGACATATTTTGTTTCACCTCCTGAAATGCTCACTATGAGCGGCTTTGAAATATCATGAATTCGCAGATTTCCCTGATCCAATCTATTGATGCATTATTGCCACAAACCCAATGTGGTTTGTGTGGTCATCGTGATGGCTGCCTACCCTATGCCCAGTCCATTGCCGAGGGAGAAGAGGCCAACAAATGTGTGCCCGGTGGACAGCCTGTGGCAGATGCTCTTGCCCGATTGTTAAATCGTCCTAAACTAATTGCCGAGCCAAGTGTCTGGCCCATTCAGCCTGATGGTCGCCCGCAGCGCATGAAAGCTGTAATCCGCGAAGATGAGTGTATTGGCTGTACCAAATGCATTAGTGCCTGCCCGGTGGATGCGATTATCGGTTCTGGCAAATTAATGCATACCGTACTCACCGATTTGTGTACCGGCTGTGAACTGTGCATTCCGCCCTGCCCGGTAGACTGTATTGATCTGGTGGAAGATATCCATCCACTAATGACCGATGAACAGCATGTTCAGGAACAGAATGATCTGCGCCAACGCTACTATGCACATATCCAGCGTGAGGAAAAACGCCGTATAGATCGCAAAGGTCCTGTAGTCCGCGCTGAAATCAATACCGAGCTGTTTGCCGAGTTCTCTGCACAGAGCCAGAATGTGCCTGTGATTGAAGTGGTAGAAAAGCCCAATGAAGATGTACTGATTCAAGATGCCAAAACTACGATTGAACTAGCCAAGCTGCGTACCCAGATCAAAAAGCTCGAGAAACAGCTATCTGTCCGTGAGGATGCACGCAAACGTACTCAGCTTGAAGAACTGACTCAGCAACTTCAGAATTTATAGGGATAAGACCATGACAAGTATGAGCGGCAAGCCTGTAAAAAACATGACCAAGAAACAGATTCAGACCTTTTTTGAACGCCTACGCGAACAGCGTCCGAATCCAAAAACTGAACTGAACTATTCAAGTCCTTTTGAATTACTGGTCGCTGTAACACTTTCCGCGCAAGCCACCGATGTCAGTGTTAACAAAGCCACAGATAAACTCTTTCCAGTAGCCAATACACCAGAAGCAATTTATGCATTAGGTGTGGATGGACTCAAGGCCTATATCAAAACCATCGGTCTGTATAACTCCAAGGCAGAGAATGTCATCAAAGCCTGCGAGATGCTGATTAAAAAGCACAACGGCGTGGTGCCGAACAATCGTGCTGATTTGGAGGCCTTACCCGGTGTGGGACGTAAAACGGCGAATGTGGTACTCAATACTGCCTTTGGTCAACCGACCATGGCGGTGGATACGCATATTTTCCGTCTCGGCAATCGTACCGGACTGGCAGTGGGCAAAAACGTGCTGGAAGTCGAACATCGACTGGTCAAAGTGATTCCAAAAGAATTTATGATTGATTCGCATCACTGGCTGATTTTGCATGGTCGTTACTGCTGTATCGCACGTAAACCGAAATGCTATGAATGCGTGGTATCCGATGTCTGTAACTGGCCGGACCGTTTTGATTTTGGTGCCTTAAAACCGATTGCAGTTAAAAATATCGACTAATCCAAAATTAAAAAGCTGAACTAAGGTTCAGCTTTTTTGTATCTACATTAGCAGATTTGAAGCTTATTTTTGCTTTTCTTCAGCCTGTTGCGCCTTTCTGCGCTGTTCCAATTCCGCCTGCAATTTCGGGTGTAATTGACGTTGTGGCGCTTTACCCCTATTTTCAATTTTTTCCTGTTTCTGCACTTTGCTCAGCATTCGGTAGCTCACAATCACTAAGCCGACGAGAACAAGTAAGATCACCACCATGAGCAACAACAAACCAATTTTCACAGTCGCAATTCCTTTAAAGACGCAGAAATAAAAAGAGCCCTAATATGACTTAGGGCTCCCTGAATGTCAAAATTATCGTAGAACGATTATTTTGCTTGATCCAGAATCGCGAATAGATCCGTTTGAACTTGTTCAATTGGACGTAGACCGTTCAGTTTGTCATAAGTCGGTGCATTTTCGCCTGATGCTGCACGGCCTTGATAGAAGCCAACCAGCTGTTCAGTTTCAGTATGGTAAGAACCCAAACGTTTGCGAATCGTTTCTTCCTGGTCATCTGGACGTTGAACCAGGTCTTCACCAGTTTCATCATCTTTACCTTCCACTTTTGGCGGGTTGTAAACGATGTGGTAAACACGACCAGAAGCCGGGTGCTGACGGCGGCCAGAAAGACGCTGAACGATTTCTTCGTCCGGTACATCAATTTCAATCACGTGATCGATGTTGATGCCTTCATTTTCAAGCGCTTCAGCTTGTGGAATAGTACGCGGGAAGCCATCGAAGATGCAACCATTGATACAGTCAGGCTGTGCAATACGTTCTTTAACCAGACCGATGATCAACTCATCAGAAACCAAACCGCCATTGTCCATGACGCTTTTAGCTTGTAAACCTAATTCAGTTCCTTCACGAATTGCAGCACGGAGCATATCACCGGTTGAAATTTGTGGGATATTGTAGCGCTTACAGATCAACTGAGCTTGTGTACCTTTACCTGCTCCAGGTGGTCCGAGTAAGATAATGCGCATATATAAACATCCTCATTTTTTTAACAATGTATAGGACACCAAATGTCTGGACATCCCCAAAGGTATCCAGCATTTCAGCGTCTCGTTATAAGAAAGCCACAAACAAATGGATTAAACCCGCAAAAAAACCGGTTACTCCACCCAATAAAATCAGAATCCACTCATCTTCCTGAAACGCAGGTCGTAACAGATTCTGAAACTCTTTCGGTGTCAACTCGCGTATGCGGTCTCTAAACATTTGATAGATTTTCTGTGCACGGCTCGCATTAAACGCAGGGTCGCATACAGGCACCATCGTAATTTCAATTGAGCGATCGATCAAGTCCGTCTTGAGTTTTGCATACTCTCTTGGCCCCAAAGAGAGCTGTAAAGAGGTACGAACCAGCGGTGTTTCCATAATTTCGTTAATGTGACGCTTGACGATCCGGCGGGTTTTTTCTTTCTTCCCCCCATACATCATTTCTGTCATGATCGATTTTAACGTAATCAGATCTTCTGTCACTACGCTAGCGAAGACGTCAGAGACTTCTTCCTGACGTTTCATAAAAGCACCTTGTATGTTATAGGTGCCAATACGTGGGATGACCGGTTTAATCCATGGAAACTTATGGTCCTTTGTACGAGCAAAGAACTGCGGGTATTTCACATAGTGTGGTTCAATCGGGTTAAACACCATCCAGATCGCAATCCAGTTGGTCAGGAAACCCCAAATTGCTGCCCAGAACGGTACGGTCCAGTGCCAAGGCACCACAAACCACACCACCATCTGGAACAGACCGAAGAACATACCAATTAAAGCACTGATATGCCAGATAAAGTTAATTTCTTTCTGTCCGACTTTCAGGAACATGCGCACCATCAAACGGCGGTCACCTTCCATTTGGCTGACCACCATGTCACGCATATCCACCAGTGACTCGACGTTCATAGTCAGCTCAGTCACTAATTCACGTAACACATTTGGCAACTGCTTATGTGCCTGGGAATAAATACGGCGTTTGATCGAGTACGGCAAGTTTTCCCATAAAACTGCATTGCGATCGATCATGACCTCATCTATCAGATGTTCAAGCTCGAAACCGACCTGCTCACCGATGATACGTGCCATATCATCCGGATCCATCGCTTGCAGAAATTCCTGGATCGATCCCAGTTTGGACAAGGTGTTATCGGTAATAATGCCTGAAATTCGTCCTGCTTTACGCGGCACAATGCCCTGCCAACCGACAGGCAATGGACCGATATGGAATCCCCAGAACGTAATTGGATAGAACACCATTTTCAGTGCCATCCAGACGTGTGCCCAGGTAACGAATGCAGTGACAGGAATGATACTGAGTACGGCCCAGAAATCTGGTCGCATCAGAAAGGCTTGCCACAACTCGTTAACGTACTCAAGCATGTATAACTTCCATATTTAATTCTTTGTTCACAGAATACAATTTCTTTTAAAGTCGAATATTTTCTCTATAAACCGATACTTAAAGTATAGGAGAATTGTAGTAATGGTTCAGTCTCAGCCACAACATCGCCATTTCGGTTTGTCAGTTTCTCACCAGCACCGATACCGATACTAAAGGTACTGATTCGTTCTGAACTCAGCATGACATAGGCAAGATCTATTCCGCCGCCCAGCTGTGCTTCATATTCACCATCTATACTCTTAGTCTGAAGATGTCCGGCATAAACCCCGACATAATACCCATTTTTATCCTTTCCTGTGAGATGTGCAGGGTAACGAAAGCCAGCTTGTGCACCAAATGTCTTATCATCGTCCAGAAAAACACCAGCTTTGACATAGCCAATCCCGTAAGGGTTTACCCATTCAGGATTGACGTGAATCATTTTTTTAGTGAATCCTGCCCCAATATTCCAGGTACTGGCTTGCGCGTCACTGAGCTTTGGCTCAGGCGTCGAAAATATCTGGTCCTGTGCATAAGCTGCATTTGTCATTAAAGCAAATGCCAGCAAAGGGTATAATTTATTCATTCCTTTTCACCAATATCCTTGATTCATTATAGTTTTAAGGTATCGTCCTTTTTTTATTCAATTTGGACTTTAGCAGAATTATCAACGTAGTTGTATACAACTGCAGACAATTTTAATGTCTACAAAGTCAACGTTGAGTAGATGGGCAACCCGCTCGTATTTCAATATCCAAACCAGGTCAGTTGGGTTAGAATAACGCACTTTCATTCCTATCCGTGTTCAGGTCTAAGTCGATCTCGTATGAAGCAGCATTTTCCATTAAAAAATGTACAGCAAGAAAAACGCATTTATCGCAATCGTGTGTTTTTCTCGATTGGCTTGGTCACCATCTGTATGCTGCTACTGGTCAGCCGCTATGCGTATCTGCAGATTGTCAGTTTTAATGAATTCAATACAGCTTCTGACCAGAACCGTATCCGCTTGCAACCGCTTGCCCCGGCGCGCGGCTATATCTATGACCGCAATGGGGTATTGTTAGCAGATAACTATCCGGTGTTTACAGCAACCTTGAGTCGTGCCGATGTCGCGGATATTGATGATACGATTAAACGCCTGACCCCAATTCTGGAACTGACTGAAGAAGATATTGAGCGTTTTAACAGCCGGATTAAAACCGCAAAAAAAACCGAACGTGTTTCCATCAAGCTGAATCTGACCGAAACCGATATAGCCCGTTTCAGTGAAATCAAGCACCTGTTCCCAGGTGTGAAGATTGATACCCAGATGACCCGTTACTATCCACATGGTGAATTATTTGCCCATGTGATTGGTTATGTCGGTCGTATCAATGACAAAGAACTAAAAAGTATTGATAAGGATCTTTATGCCGGCACCAACCTGATCGGGAAAATTGGGGTTGAAAAATCCTATGAAGATCTGCTCCATGGTGTTCCAGGGAATGAATCGGTCGAAGCAGATGCGCATGGTAATGTACTGCGTCATCTTGGCCGTAAAGACCCGGTCCGCGGCAATGACCTATATTTATCTCTGGATTATGGTCTGCAAGTGGTGGCTTCAGAACAACTGGCTGGACGTCGTGGTGCGATTATTGCCATGGATCCAAGTACAGGGGAAATTCTAGCGCTAGTTTCCAGTCCCAGCTTTAACCCAAATCTGTTTGTAACAGGGATCAGCACCAAAGATTATTCTTATTTACGCGACAACCTCGATCAGCCGCTCTATAACCGTGCGGTGCAAGGTTCTTATCCTCCTGGTTCAACCATCAAACCGATGTTTGGTCTTGGCGGTTTGCATTATGGTTTGGTTGATTGGAACACTGCCATTTCAGATCCAGGTTATTTCACCCTACCGGGCGATAGTCACCGTTTCCGTGACCATAAAAAAACCGGTCATGGTGCTGTGAACCTGCATAAAGCCCAAGTGGTTTCCTGCGATACTTATTTCTATGTCATGTCCTATCGCATGGGCATTGAAAAGATGAATAGCTGGATGCGTCAGTTTGGTTTCGGTGAAAAAACTGGTGTCGATCTGCCAAGTGAAAGCTCAGGTCTATATCCAAGTCCTGAGTGGAAAATGCGTACCCGTAATTCCAAATGGTTACGTGGTGAAACTATTTCAGTGAGTATTGGTCAGGGGGCATTTACAGCAACACCATTACAACTCGCGATGGCCACTGCCATTACTGCAAATCAGGGTTCACATGTCACACCACACGTACTACGTGACACCAAAGGTTCCAAAGCCTATAAGCCACATAATGCACCTGATGGCGTGATCCAGTTTAACGGTAAACCTGAAGACTGGATCAAAATGCGTGATGCCATGGTCGATGTGGTCGAGTCTGGTACAGGTCGAGGTATTCGTACTCCAATGTTCTCGATTGCAGGTAAAACCGGTACTGCTCAGGTCAAAAGTATTGCCCAAGGTAAAAGATATAATGAAGCCCTGCTCACTGAACGCCAGCTCGACCATGGCCTGTTTGTCGGCTTTGCGCCTGCGGATAAACCGGAAATTGCCATTGCTGTGATTTGGGAAAATGGCCGTCATGGTGGTTCAGCTGCCCAGCTGGCTAAACCTGTATTTGATTACTGGTTACTGACCCGCAAGAAAAATCCGATTCTGCCGTCTAGTCACCAGATCAGTGGCGGCCTGATGACAGCAGGGATTAAACCGGGCGAACTACCAAGTGGCTCAGGCATACTGAATCCTGATAGTGCGGCAATACCAGCCAATGCTGCCGAGCAGCAAAACAGTAACAATGTATCAAATACAGCACGCCCAGCAACGCCAGCACAACCTGTAGAAAGAGATTAATCATGAAAAATCAGCTTCGTATTATTGGCGGGGACTGGAAACGCCGTCAGTTGGCTTTTGCCAGTATTGAAGGTTTGCGTCCTACGCCTGATCGTGTTCGTGAAACGCTGTTTAACTGGCTGATGTGGGATGTGCAGAATGCCAAGGTATTAGATCTCTGCACGGGTTCTGGGGCGCTTTCATTTGAAGCCTTATCCCGCGGTGCCACCAGTGTTGTAATGATTGAACCGGATCGTACCCAGGCACAATTCCTGACTCAAAATCTAGAACTGCTCAAAGTGACCAAAGCACGTGCACAACTGAAAGTGACCACGGCGCAGCAAGCTTTACCAACCTTAAAAGATCAATTTGATCTGGTCTTTTTAGACCCGCCCTATAGCTTGGACTTATGGACTTCTCTGGCTGAACTGGCTGATCCACTGATCAAGGCAGAAGGTCTGATTTATATAGAAGCAGATCGGGATTTAAATACTTTGCAACTCCCGACTTCTTGGCAACTGATTAAAAATACCAAGGCCGGTACAGTACGTGCAGGACTCTATCAAAAAAAGTAGATGAATATCGATGTAAAGAGCATTAAAAAAGGATTCCTCGATGGAATCCTTTTTTGTTGAAATGCAATTTATGAATTAAAGATCTGTTAACGGTTACGGCGCCAGTCACGATTGTCTCGGTCACGTTTCCAGTCCCGATGATCCTTATTTTTCTTCCAGTTTCGGTCACCATGGTCTCGGTCATAATGTCCATTACGGTCTCGATGACCACGATAATCATCATCCCAAGGATCGACCATACAACCTGTTAAGGCCACTGCCAACACTGATGACAATAATATCATTTTTTTCATTTTCATCACCTCTTTCCTGCACTCTGTCAGTATCAGGTGATTTCATGGAGAGTACAGGGAGTCAATGTTGATCTCCTGTACCGTTTTGTTACTTTTTATACATTACAAAATAATTCAATCTTTCTTTCAATTAAATCATTTATCTGCAATCTGACTAAGATTTGCATAAATATAGCTAATAATCAGCTTGGTTTTTCCTGTGATCTTTTGAATACTGCTGGCTTTATTTATCTACTGATCCCTATGACTTGGCTATTATTTATTTTAGGTGCAATGATCGCAGGATTCGTACAGGGTCTCACCGGTTTTGCCTTTGCTTTAATTGCCATGTCATTCTGGGTATGGGTACTCAGCCCTCAAATTGCTGCGCCCCTCCTTGTGTTTGCTTCGATCTGGAGCCACATCATTTCATTATCAAATGAGCAAAAGCATGTTCATTTATATAAGGCACTGTATCTCCCCTATTTAATTGCCGGACTGATCGGCGTTCCGCTCGGCACATGGTTACTGAACATCATTGAGGCACATACTTTCCGAGTTTTACTGGGCTTTTTCCTCGTCATCTGGTGTCCACTGATGTTGTTGAACCCTCAGATTCGACTGATTCAACATTCAGGCAAAACTGCTGATGCCGGGATTGGTTTGATTGGTGGTATTTTAGGAGGTTTAGGGGGATTCTGTGGTTCAGTGCCTTCTGCATGGTTAATGCTCAAACAACTCCCCAAAGATCAACAGCGCTATATCCTACGCCATTTCAATTTTGCCATTCAGGTGTTTACTTTGGCAGTTTATCTATACCAAGGTAATTTAAATCAAAGCCACCTACCCTATATGGCGGTACTGATCCTTGCAGTGAGTATTCCTGCGATTCTGGGTGCACGACTATTTCCTCGAATTTCAGAACAACATTTTAAGCAGATTGTTCTTGGACTGCTCTTCAGTTCAGGATGCTTCCTGTTGGTTAAAGAATTGATCAGTTAAAACTCTATATAAAAACAATCAAAGTCTGTGCTTACTTGCTTTCAGCTGAATTACTGCTAAGGTTATTCAAAGATTTTTTCTGTAGAAATGACCTATGCAAATTCGTGATCAAATTGTGCTGGTGACTGGTGGTGCACGTGGGCTTGGCTTGGCGATTACTCAACTCCTGATTGAGGAGGGTGCACGTGTGGTCGTGAACTATCTAAGCAGCAAAACACAGGCTGAAGCTTTGCAGAATCAATATCCTGATCAGGTATTTGCCTATCAGGCTGATGTCACTCAAGCTGATCAGGTTAAAGCCCTATTTGCCGCAAGCAAGGCACATTTTGGTGAAGGTATTCACTCAGTAGTAAATAATGCCTTGGTACAGTTTGAATTTAACGGTGACGACCGACCTAAGGTAGAAGATTTAACTTGGGAAGCGATGTCACGTCAGTTTAGTGGTGCTGTTCAGGCTTGTCTAAATACTACTCAGGCAGCTTTAGACGATATGAAGCAAGCCCATTTTGGCCGAATCGTGAATATCGGTACTAATCTGGTTCAAAATCCAGTGGTGCCTTATCACGACTATACAACTGCTAAAGCCGCGTTACTGGCTTTTACTCGTACTACCGCTCAAGATCTGGGGCAATATGGGATTAATGTGAATATGCTTTCTGGCGGGCTATTACAAACCACAGATGCCAGCAAAGCTACACCAGATTTTGTGTTTGATCTGATTGCGCAATCAACCCCATTACGTCGTGTGATTACACCTGAAGAATTCGCTTCTGCAATTTTAATGTTTTTATCCCCTTATTCACGGGCTGTCACGGGTCAGAACCTGATTGTCGATGGTGGCTTAGTCAAAGGTTAACAGGTCTAATGCATCGCATAGAATCGTTCAATACGGATGCTGATTGTGCGATGCATCAGATTTTAACCAACTATTCAAAGAAAACAGTTTTGGAACTTGAAATACCTTTTAGAATATTGAGACCTTCTAAAACCGTCTGCGCCCCCTATGAAAGCCTTAGCAGCATTGAGCCTGACTCTGCTACTGACAGCTTGTATGTCAAATGATGTTCAAAAAGCCGAAAATACGTTAAAACTTTTCCATTGTACGGGGATTGAATCCTCACAAATGCAGCATAATAGCGTGACGCAATATTATGAGCATTCTCTGTATAGCTCAAAAAGCAAAGCAGAGTCTTATATCGAACAGTATAAAAATGGCGAGGAATCTTTTGAGATCCCGCTATCTGAAGTTGTGACTCAGCAATACGAGTTGTATAAATCAGCCTGTCAAAATCTGGGAGGCATTCCAGCCAAGGAGCCATCCTGATTTTTGAATTAATTAAGTAGAATTTTGGCAATAAAAAACAGGAGAAATCTCCTGTTTTTTATTTTAACCCGCTTTGTAATATCGCTGATCTACACTAAATTCTTCAGGAAATTTTGCTTGAATGCCTGCATAGAAGCCCATGATTTCCGCCATATCTTCCTCAAAATTCCCTGTTGGATGGATAATTTTTCCTACACCCGCTTTCTTTTGCTCATAGTCCATATATGCTAGTGCAATCGGCACCCCAGCATTTACTGCAACATGATAAAAACCAGTTTTCCACTGCTCTTGACGGGCTCGCGTTCCTTCTGGGGTTACCAACATGACCAGTTTAGGATACTGCTTAAACAGGTCTGTCATGACTTGAACCATACTCGGACGCGGCTCACCTGCCTGCTTGGGACGGCGATCAATCCCGATTCCACCCATGGCACGTACAAAAGGACCTAAGGGAAACTTCATATAGCTGTCTTTAATGGTAAGACGCACATTAACACCCAATGCCTTCAATGCTAACCTTGCATATAAGGCATCCCAGTTACTGGTATGTGGCGCAGCAATCATGACACACTGCTTCAGATTTTCGGGCCAGTGATTATCGGTTTCCCAACCCATTAACCTGAGTGATTTTTCAGCTAAATTTTCAAACACAGTTCAGTCGCAAATCAAATAAAATCGCGCGATAGTCTAACAATGTAGAACTCAATAATAAAACCATTACCTCAAAAGTTATTTATTACACTTTCAATAGAACCAAGTAAGCTTTATTTTCTATTGTTATCACTTTACCCCTTTGAATCTACACAATATGCTGAAAATTTAATGTACAGTTCATCAATTTATGTATCAGTTCAATCTGACTATTCATTTCTAATTTTTCATAAATCTTTTTCCTATAAGTTCTGAATTTTTGAATACTAAATGGATTGAGCTGATTTATTATAATGAAGCTAGCTATCTGACTTTGAGTGGATTCAACCAACTCATGTATCACCTGAGTCCATAACTGAGGATCAAGTGCTGCATCATAGATATGTGCAATAATAATATTTTCTTTAATCAAATTTATTACTGTCCTCATTATTTTTAAGCTTGTGCAAATACTAGATATCTAAGGTGTTTAATGGTTTTTTATTATTTTAGAATTTTATTTACCTCATTATATGTGCAGAGTAAATTTCGCTTAATCAATACTTTTATAGATTATAAATTTATATAAATTCTATATTCAAATAAAAAACAGCAACGCATACAACTAATTTTTTAAAATTTCTAAGATTTTCGAATTTATTTATTACAAAAGTAAATAATTTTTCGTCAAAAGCATAATTTATAGGTTAAGAAATAAAGTTAGTTTTGAATAAAATAACCAATTTTCATATAAAATAAAAATCTAAGTGATATAAGAAATATTTAATCACCAATTGAAAAATAATAAATAAATTTATTTTTAATATTTAACCCTCCCCAAATAGGGATATTACTTTAATCATGTAAAACTCTATATTAACAATACTTATACACGGGGAAATGGAATGAAAAAAACCTTATTAGCTTTTACTTTGTCTACACTTTTAACGGCTTGTGGAGGCAGCTCAGATAATGATTCTGCTTCACCAATTCAACAAACTTCGGAAAAAGTTGGGGTTCTAACTGATGGTGTCATTATTGGAGCAAATTACACCATTAATGGTGTAACCAAACAGACCAATGAACGAGGAGAATTTGAATATAATGAAGGAGATGAAATTACCTTTAGTATTGGTAATATTGAAATAGGAAAAGTAACAGGTGATAGCCGAATTACCCCACTAGAATTAGCACAAGATGAAAAAACTCAGCTCAATCTGATGATTTTCTTACAGTCACTTGATACAAATGGTGACCATGATGATGGTATTACCATTCCAGCAAACCTCTCGCTTACACCTAATACAATTAATTTTTCAGCCCCTACAGCTGAATTTGTACAAAATCTACAAACTCAATTCCAGGCTATTCCTGAGCTGAGAGATAAAACTGTAGTAACTCCTGAAAAAGCTAAAGAAAATTTTGGTAAAACTATGTTAAAAGATATCGCAGGTACTTGGTATGTGCAAGGCGCTGAAGGAGATGAATCAGAGATAGCTCTTATCCTTAAAGAAGATGGTAGCTTTATTATGGGTGAAGCTATTCTTAATGAAGAAGAGAAAGAGTTTAATGGCATGGAAGTAGGGAAAATTGATTCATATGACCCTATTACTGGTTTATTCACCGCTTCCGCAACTATTGATACTAACCAAGATTGGGGACTAACTGACTTTGGTAAATCTCGCAATATGGTTCTTAAATTCGATGGTACTCAACTTCATATTCAGGAAGAAAAGAACCCAGAAGAATCAGCTACATTTAGCCGACTGCCAAATACAGCCAATGGAATTGTAGGTGTATGGCAAAGTCCTGCTTCACATATCTTTATATTTAATTCAAATAACACTTATTTCCTGCTAGACCCAGTAGGTGATGATCAAGTAGAAGCTGGAGATACACCTTGTGGTGATGCAGGGATTGAATATGGTAAATATCGTGTGTTAGATAACAAACTTTATATCGACCCTAGAGATATTCTAATTGATACCAATGGTTGTGCTGGCCTATCAGATACAAATGCTCAATCAGGTCTCTCTCTTAATATTCAGGCAGACAAATTAAGCTTTACAGTAGCAGGTGAAGGTAGTTATACCTTAAGTCGATACAAATAATTATTTAAACAAGGCTTAACCTAATCAATGATTAGGTTAACCTATTCAATATGTTCAAAATTAAAAGTTAATCCCATTAATAAACGAATTAATTCTACTTGAGAATTACATTTAGTCTTAGAAAAAATCGTTTTTAAATATGTTCGGAGTGAACTCATTGTAATTTTGCAATGTTGAGTAATACCTTCTAAATCATATCCGTTTAAGAATAATTCACAGATTTCTATTTCTCTTGGTGACAAATTATATACTTCTTTCATGACTTTTTTAGAAAGTGAATACTTAGCATTT
The DNA here is from genome assembly GCF_002688565.1 of Acinetobacter sp. LoGeW2-3. Classification (NCBI taxonomy): domain Bacteria; kingdom Pseudomonadati; phylum Pseudomonadota; class Gammaproteobacteria; order Moraxellales; family Moraxellaceae; genus Acinetobacter; species Acinetobacter sp. LoGeW2-3. The sequence goes on from NZ_CP024011.1 coordinate 120,678, forward strand.
GAGGGAGTAATAAAAATAGCTACAGCTTTATTTATTTTAATTAACTCATCATGAGGTATATTATTTAATGGCACTACAGTAAGCATTAAAGAACTTTCTGCTGTATTTTTAATACACAGCACTCCCCCTTTTTCGTAATTCATAGAAGCTTCAGCACTTTGATTTAGTACGCTTAAAATCAGTTGATCCAATTGATTCTGGTAATTTGCTAATGTCTTAATACATTGCTTTTGGTCAACCCATATCAGATTGGTCTGATTTAAAATATTCTGAGCACTTTGATTACTAAACCGTAATTCCATTTTTTCATTTAATAAAATCACTCCCACCTTTAATTTTTCTAAAATTTGAATATTTTTACGATTTTCACTTTTTAACTCAACAACTTGCTTATATATCTGCAATGACATTCTTAAGTGTTTAGCAAATCTTTCCAGAATTTTTTTATCATGTTCAGAATATCCTTTTGAGTCGTGAGACCGATGGATTGCGAACATGGCCCACTTATAAGCTCCATGATCCAATAGGACTCCATTTACATAACGGATATTTGAAGGTTTTAAACATTTTTCATAAAATTTTTGTTGATCTGTATATGGCATAGATTCATAAGGAAGGCTATCCAGTATATAAGACCTCCCCACCCCTAAAGCCTTCATTTTTTCCCCGTGTAATTTCATATCAATTAGATCAAGGTGTTCTTTATGATAATTTTCCAACCCTACTTCTGGAATATTATGAGTAATAACAAAATTTTGTTCAGGATTTAATTGATCAAGGTAGGTATAAATAGCAGTGGTACTCTGGGTAAATGCAACAATCTCTTCTAGAACCTTACCCCAAAGTTTAGGATCTATCGCTGCATCATAAATTAATTCAATGATTCCATTTTCTTTGTCACTTAACATCACCCACTCCCTAACGATTGATAATGATTTTGGATGGTCTTAAGAAAGAAAAGATGATAAATATTTTTGCGATTTCAGATGGAGTTTTGCTTTTTATTATTTTTCACTTCTAAGCTTCCTTAACTAATTTTTTTATTATTTTAGCAATTCATTTACCTCATCACACGTGCAGAGTGAATTTCACTTAATCAATACATCATTTACAAAGTCATACTACCGTTATGATTTTTAAATTTTTATGTTTGATAATAGGAAATGAAAACGAGCTTAAAAATGAAAAAGTCTCTCCTCATCGTCGCAATGATTACAATCACCCTAAGCTTGAGTTCCTGTTCTAAAACTCAAGAGCCTTCTAGTATTGAAAATACAGATTCAGAAAATTCTGCACAGATGAATACGCCGGCCACATCACGCAGCTTACCTGTAGGAGATACAGCAGAAACTTCTCTTGACTGGGCGGGTAAATACGAAGGAACTTTCCTATGTGCGGATTGTGAAGCCATTAAAGTTGAGCTTGAGCTTAATCCCGACAAAACTTATGAGTTGAAAGAAGAATATGTTTCCGATACCAAGAGCACAGAAACAAAGACTAAAGGAAGTTTCAGCTTTGACCCTAAAATGACTTCAATTATTACGCTGGATGAAAAAGGTGAAAATCGTAAATTCTTTGTAGGTGAGAACTTCTTAGAAGCTCGTGATATTCAAACCGGTGAAAAAATTAACAGCAATTTGAATTACAGATTAATTAAACATTAATATTCTTTAGTTAACTTAGACGAAAAAATCCCCGCAAAAGCGGGGATTTTTAGATCATATGATGGGATGATGAATTACATCATGCCGCCCATACCACCCATGCCGCCCATATCAGGCATTGCAGGTTTGTCTTCTGGGATATCAGTAATCATACATTCAGTAGTCAGCATTAACGCAGCTACAGAAGCAGCATGTTCAAGTGCAGAACGTGTTACTTTTGCTGGATCTAGAATACCCATTTCCAGCATGTCGCCATATTCGCCAGTTGCAGCGTTGTAACCGAAGTTACCTTGGCCATTTTTCACTGCATTGATTACAACTGAAGGCTCGTCACCCGCATTAGATACGATTTGACGAAGTGGTGCTTCAATCGCACGACGAAGGATGCTGATACCAACATTCTGGTCATCATTCGCGCCTTTAACACCGTCAAGTGCAGCTGCAGCACGTACTAGTGCTACACCACCACCTGCAACAACACCTTCTTCAACCGCTGCGCGAGTTGCATGAAGTGCGTCGTCTACACGGTCTTTCTTCTCTTTCATTTCAACTTCAGTTGCCGCACCGATTTTGATCACTGCAACACCGCCAGCCAATTTAGCTACGCGTTCTTGAAGTTTTTCTTTGTCGTATTCAGAAGTAGATTCTTCGATTTGAGCACGAATCTGTTGAACACGATCAGAGATTTGAGCTGCATTACCCGCACCATCAACAATTACTGTGTTTTCTTTAGATACTGTTACTTTGTGCGCAGTACCCAAGTGCTCAAGAGAAGTTTGGTCTAACTGCATACCGATTTCTTCAGAAATTACAGTACCGCCAGTCAGGATCGCAATATCTTGCAGCATTGCTTTACGACGGTCACCGAAGCCAGGTGCTTTCACTGCACATACTTTGATGATACCACGCATGTTGTTAACAACTAGAGTTGCAAGCGCTTCACCTTCAACATCTTCAGCAATGATCAGAAGTGGTTTACCAGTTTTCGCAACTGCTTCAAGCACAGTGATCAATTCACGGATGTTGCTGATTTTCTTGTCAACCAACAGGATGTATGGGTTTTCAAGTTCAGCAGTTAAAGTGTCTTGTTTGTTTGCGAAGTATGGAGAGATATAACCGCGGTCAAACTGCATACCTTCTACAACGTCAAGCGCGTCTTCGAAGCCAGAACCTTCTTCTACAGTGATAACGCCTTCTTTACCTACTTTTTCCATTGCTTGCGCAATCAATTTACCAACCGTAGTGTCAGAGTTTGCAGAGATCGAACCGACTTGTTCAATCGCTTTAGAATCAGAAGCAGGTTGTGCAGTCGCTTTAATTTCAGCAACTAAAGTTTTAACCGCGACATCAATACCACGTTTCAAGTCCATTGGGTTCATACCCGCAGTGACTGACTTGATACCTTCGTTCAGGATTGCTTGAGCAAGAACAGTTGCAGTTGTTGTACCATCACCTGCGATATCATTCGTTTTTGAAGATACTTCGCGGACAAGTTGAGCACCCATGTTCTCGAACTTGTCTTTTAAAGTGATTTCTTTTGCTACAGTTACACCATCTTTAGTGATGTGTGGTGCACCGAAAGAGCGGTCGATGACAACGTTACGGCCTTTAGGACCAAGAGTTACTTTTACTGCATCTGCAAGGATATTCACACCAGCGATCATTTTCGCGCGAGCTGAATCACCAAATTTTACGTCTTTAGCTGACATATTTGACTCCGAGTATTTTTAATAGCTTTACAAAATCTGATATGGAATATGTAAGACTGTTTTAGCGAAGATTAACCTTCAAGAACCGCTAAAATGTCAGATTCTTTCATGATAAGTAGTTCTTCACCGTCTACTTTTACAGTTGTACCTGCATAAGTGCCGAACAATACTTTGTCGCCAACTTTAACGTCTAACGCGCGTACGCCATTGTCAGTGATTTGACCATTACCAACTGCAATAATTTCCCCTTGCGCTGGTTTTTCTGCTGCAGAACCTGGAAGTAAAATACCGCCAGCTGTTTTAGTTTCTTCTTCAACACGACGAATAACAACGCGGTCATGTAATGGACGAATGTTGCTCATTTTTAACTCCATCAGACTAAGTCTTTTTTGATCACTGATGATGACTTGGTTATTCCCTGGTCATCATCAAAACTTTTAGATGTCACTTTTATGGAGATGGAATAGATCGCTTCAAGGGTAAAACTGAAAAAAAATTCATTTTTTTTAATTTCTCATAATGCACATACACTTTTGCTGCTTTTTTCCGCAAAGATACCCTAAAATTAAGATATAGCCTTCAGTTTTCAGACTTTTTCATCTTTTTCTAGGTCTCTTTAAGACCTTAGTAAGCCTTAATATCTCTCGTATTGGTTAGCAAGCATGACAACAGACCTACTTTTTCTCTCATCTTACGAATAGTCAAAAATTAAATAAGGTAGCTAGTTCAGATCTCTATTTATAGAAACCCCTGTTTTTGAGGAAAATAACTTCATAGGTAGCTCTCACAATCAATCGTTTTACCTTCTTATTTGATGGTCCAGCTTTTCAGGACGATAACTTCTATTATTGACCTATTGAAGATACTTTTAGCAGCAATACTGTTCTTAATTTTTTCTAAGCCTGTTAAAAGTAAAAGGTAAATTCAATATATTTAACTTACTAATAGTAATAGACTAACTAAATATCAATATCCATCTTGAAATAGCTTTTCTGGAGTTCTTAAAAAAGCAGAGATGATTAATCCGGCTCTGCATCAATACATTTTTAACAACCTTAATAAACTTGCTGTCAGAGTTCAGTTAATATCCAGGTTAAAATGACTACAACGATCTATAGCCACAACCTTCTATATGATAGAAATTAGATATATATCGTTTATAATGGGTCGAAAAATATTCAGTACTGATTATTTTTCTAACAAACTGTCTAAACGATAAACAGATGTCATCAGTACTATGTGAAATTCGAATTACCATCATTTATTAAATCAATGAACAGAGGCTTTTCCAGAAAATTACTAAATGAATGTTTTTTATAGTTATATCTATTTAAAATATTAATCATAACTCAAATAAATACAAACTTATTTACTATAAATATTTATTATATTATTGTTTTTTAAAAACTTAATTAAAATATTGCATTATGTGACAATTTAAATCTAACCCTGCTTTGGTCTTATTTTTTTTGTCATTTTATGCTTTAATACAGCCACTTTTTTTCATATTTCATCTGGGTGATGTTTTCATCACTCAGACTATACTTTGTACATAGTTTTGTACACTTTTGAGATAGGCCTCACCATGACCCAAGTGAACGCACCAGAATTCGTTCGTCACCCTAAGCTTATTGCTTGGGTGGAAGAGATTGCTAAATTAACAAAACCAGCAAAAATTGAATGGTGTGACGGTAGCGCAGAAGAGTATCAACGTTATATCGACTTGATGATCGCTAACGGCACAATGCAAGCGCTTAACCAAGAAAAACATCCTGGTTCTTATCTTGCAAATTCTGATCCTTCTGACGTTGCTCGTGTTGAAGGTCGTACTTTTATCTGTTCAGAAAACAAAGAAGACGCTGGCGCAACTAACAACTGGGAAGCTCCAGCTGAAATGCGTGCTCGCCTTAACGGTTTATTTGATGGTTCAATGAAAGGCCGTACTTTGTACGTTGTTCCTTTCTCTATGGGTCCTTTAGGTTCTCATATTGCACACATTGGTATCGAACTAACTGATTCTCCTTACGTTGCTGTAAGCATGTCTAAAATGGCACGTATGGGTAAAGCGGTTTATGACGTTCTAGGTACTGATGGCGAATTCGTTCCATGTGTACACACTGTGGGCGCTCCGCTAGAAGAAGGTCAAAAAGACGTTGCTTGGCCTTGCAACCCTGAAAAATACATCGTTCATTACCCAGAAACTCGTGAAATCTGGTCTTACGGTTCTGGTTACGGCGGTAACGCACTGTTAGGTAAAAAATGCCTGGCTTTACGTATTGCATCTTACATGGGTCGTCAACAAGGCTGGTTAGCTGAACATATGCTAATCCTTGGCGTGACGAATCCTCAAGGCGAAAAACACTACATCGCAGCGGCATTCCCTTCTGCTTGTGGTAAAACAAACTTCGCGATGCTAATTCCACCAGCTGGTTATGAAGGCTGGAAAATTGAAACTGTAGGTGACGATATTGCCTGGATCAAACCAGGTGAAGATGGTCGCTTATACGCAATCAACCCTGAAGCTGGTTTCTTCGGTGTAGCGCCTGGTACAAATACCAAGACGAATCCGAACTGTATGGCGACTCTTCACAAAGACGTGATCTATACCAACGTTGCTGTGACTGACAATGGCGAAGTTTGGTGGGAAGGTCTTACTAAAGAAGCGCCTGCTAACCTGACTAACTGGAAAGGTCAACCTCACACTGGCGAAGAAAAAGCTGCGCATCCAAATGCTCGCTTCACTGTTGGTGCTGGTCAATGCCCTTCTATCGATGCTGACTGGGAAAATCCAGCAGGTGTTCCAATTTCTGCGTTCATCTTCGGTGGTCGTCGTGCAGACACAGTGCCTCTAATTTCAGAAGCATTTGACTGGGTTGACGGTGTTTATAAAGCTGCAACTATGGGCTCTGAAACAACTGCTGCTGCTGTAGGTCAACAAGGTGTTGTACGTCGCGACCCATTTGCGATGCTTCCATTTGCTGGTTACAACATGGCTGACTACTTCTCTCATTGGTTAGAAATGGGCGAAAAAGTTGGCGCTAAAGCTGCTGCTGCTGGCAACAAGCTTCCTGGTATCTACAACGTGAACTGGTTCCGTCGTGATGCTGAAGGCAACTTCGTATGGCCTGGTTTCGGTCAAAACATGCGTGTTCTTGAGTGGATCATTGACCGTTGTGAAGGTCGTGCTGATGCTGTTGAAACTCCAATTGGTCGTGTTCCAACTTATGAACAGTTGAACTGGACTGGTTCTGACTTCACTAAAGAACAGTTTGACCTTGTAACTTCTCAAGACAAAGATCAATGGATCAAAGAACTTGAAAGCCACACTGAATTGTTCAACAAACTTGGTGATCGTCTGCCAGAAGCGTTGAAAAAACGTCAAGCTGAACTGATTGAAGCTGTTAAAAAATCTGCTTAATTCAATAAATTAAGTTCTAAAAAAGGTCACTACGGTGGCCTTTTTTACGTTAATATAGGCGCGCAAATAATTCCATAACAATTAAAAAAGGAAAATTTCATGTTAAAAAAATTAATATTTACCACTTGTCTGCTTAGTTTATCCAGTTTAGCGATGGCTCAAGAATCTACCAACCCATCTACTCTTCACATCTGCGCTATTAAAGGCACGCCTGATTCCAGCCAATTTGAAGTGAAAAAACGTATTAAAGTTGCTAAAGGTACTTATGGCAGCGTGGAAGAGTTATATTCACGTTTTGCAGAACGTGCACATCAGGTCGGTGGTAATGTAGTGATTAATTACAATGCCAGCCAAAGATTTGGTTTCTGGCCATGGCGAATGGTTCGTCCTGTTATTACAGGAACAGCAGTTAAATTTAATACCCCAGTTGATTGCAAACAGTTAAATGGCATTATGATTTAGTCAATCTAAAGGTCGCGTAAGCGGCCTTTTTAATTACCTTAAACTTTTCGTTTTATCTTACCCATAGTTTATTAATCGTTATTAAATATATAAATAAGCCACATTAATGCACATAAAATAACCAAACAGATACCATTTAAAATCAAGTATATACTCTAAAATAAATTCAAATCACTGTTTTCAAAAAATAAAATTATTAAGACATATTTCCTACTACTAAAGTCCTATAAAAGCACCAAAAGCACAGGTGTATAACACCCATACATTCTCTCCTTTTTCCTTGGCGAAACAGGTTTTAAATCAATTTATTACTTAAAACCTGGGTCCCGACATTTTGTTCGGAGCACACTTGTGACTCAGCCTTCCACTCAAGCTGCTGCACCGCAGCTTGACCGTAAAACACGTGTCAAATCTATTCTCGGTGGTTCTGCAGGGAACCTGGTCGAATGGTACGACTGGTATGTCTATGCAGCCTTTACTTTATATTTTGCTTCGCAATTCTTCCCTGAAGGCGATGACACGGTAAAACTGCTCCAGGCTGCTGCTGTATTTGCACTCGGTTTCTTAATGCGTCCGATTGGCGCATGGATTATGGGCATCTATGCAGACCGTAAAGGCCGTAAAGCCGGTCTTACCCTCTCTGTATCCCTGATGTGTGTTGGCTCGCTGATTATTGCCTGCGCTCCAACCTATGAATCTGTTGGTATGGTGGCTCCTGCACTGCTTTTATTTGCACGTTTGCTGCAAGGTCTGAGTGTCGGTGGTGAATATGGCTCGAGTGCAACTTATCTGACTGAAATGGCAGGTAAAAACAATCGTGGTTTTTTCTCCAGCTTCCAGTATGTAACACTGATTTCAGGTCAGTTATTAGCACTATGTGTCCTGATCGTTTTACAGCGCACACTGGATGAAACCCAATTGACTGAATGGGGCTGGCGTATTCCGTTTGCCATTGGTGCCTTGCTTGCGATTGTGGTGTTCTGGATTCGTCGTGGCCTGGTAGAAACTCAATCTTCTAAACAGGCAGTTGAACAGGCGAAAAAAGGAGGTCCAAAATCAAGTGCATTGGCTTTATTCACTAAATACCCTAAACAAGCATTTACTGTCATTATGTTAACTGCCGGTGGTACTTTAGCCTTTAATACCTTTACTACGTATTTGCAAAAATACCTGGTCAATACCTCAGGTTTTGAAAAAACCACTGCGACTGAAATCACAACCCTTGCGATCTTCGTGTTTATGTTATTACAGCCAGTTGTAGGTGCACTTTCTGACAAGATCGGCCGTAAGCCGATCATGATTGCCTTTGGTGTGTTAGGTGTTCTATTTACTATTCCAATCTTCAATGGCTTAGGTTCAACGACCAACCCAACAACCGCATTTATGCTGTGCATGAGCGGCATGGTGATTGTGACAGGTTATACTGCGATTAACGCTGTCGTAAAAGCTGAACTATTCCCTGCACATATCCGTGCCTTAGGTGTTGCCCTGCCTTATGCGATTGCGAACACCCTGTTTGGTGGTACTGCAGAACTTGTTGCATTAAGCTTTAAAAATGCCGGTCATGAAAATTACTTCTTCTACTACATTACTTTCATGATTGCTTTGTCATTACTGACTTACATCTTTATGAAAGACACTAAAAAGCACAGTATGATTACTGACAACTAATTCATGCTTTAGCTTTTAAAGCTTTCTGAGTGGAAACATTCAGAAAGCTTTTTTATTGGTTTTTTAGGTTTGCTGCCATTTTGTCTTTCTAGGGCTATGGCATACTTCATATATAAAAATTGGAAATTATCATGATGAAAAAAACAGTCATTCTATTAGCTCTAGGTTTTAGTACTTTGGTACTTACAGCTTGCCAAAGCACACCTCAACCTTATAACGGTCAAGCTGGTTACGAAGTCATTGAACAAGGCGCGAATACAGCAACCCTGCGCTATACACTTTCTGGTCGTACTAGTCAGGATGAAGGGAAATTGCAGGCGGCTTGCAGACAAGTGCTTGGTACTTCTAAAAACTGGAACGTAAGCGTGCTCAGCAGCAATGAGATTAGTAATACTGCATTACCCGATGAACAGTATGGTCGTCAGCTTGGTAATAGCCGTACTCAAATCAGCTTAAGCCATACGCCGGATCTATACAATACTGAGAATCCAGGTGCGCGTGATGCACTGAATGCCCGCCCAAGCACACTGCGTGTCATTCAATTTGCCTGTTCTTAATCTCAAGTAAATAAAAAAGGGTGTTAAGCCCTTTTTTATTTGCCTATTTAAAGTGTTTTATAGAAGCTGACATTACGAAATTCTGGAGATTCATCCAGATCTGGCCAAGTCGTTGCGCTACGTTCATCCAGTTTTTCATACTTAGGATGACTAAAGTTTTTCACACGGCTATCTGCCACCCAGACTTCTGGGGCAAATTTTAGAAACTCATCTAAAAAGAAACGGTTGCACTGGTCATAAAGCACATCTGCAGCCAGCAGAATGTCCACCTGCTCTGCTTTATATAGATCATCTAGATATTCCAGCTCTACGTTATTTAACTCTGCATTGGCTCTACAAGCATCTAGACTGACCTGATCGATATCACAGCAGATCACCCGCTTTGCACCTGCCATTTTCGCTGCAATTGCCACTACACCTGATCCTGCTCCAAAATCCAGTACCACCTTATCTTTAACATGATGTGGTTCAGTCAACAACCATTGCGCCATCGCTAATCCCGAAGCCCAGCAAAAGATCCAGTACGGCGTATCATTCCAGATGCGACGAATCACTTCATCATCGAGTTTATCCGTTGGAAATACGGGTGGGATGAGCCAAAGTGAAATTGGTGTTTCTGGCAATTGCTGTGCCATCAATTCACAATTGGGAATGACATCATGCAAAGCTTGAAGTAGATGCTTAGGGGCTTTAGAAAATTGGAAAGTACAGCTCATTGGACTTCTTTTAATTAATATTTATATCTTGAAAGAATCTCCCCTAACCCCTCTTTAATAAAGAGGGGAACTTACTTCTAAACAAAAATGTCTTACGCGTAAATTCCCTCCTTTGAAAAAGGAGGGTTAGGGAGGATTTAATTAACCTAACGCTTTCTCAGCAGCTTCTACAGTTTGACGAATTAGCGTAGTAATTGTCATTGGGCCAACACCACCTGGAACTGGCGTATAAGCAGAAGCAATTTCTTCGATGCCTGCTAATTGGATATCACCTACACCGCCACCATCACGTGGGTGGAAACCAGCATCAACGACCACAGCGCCTGGTTTAATCCAGTCTTTTTGAATCAGTTCAGCTTTACCCACCGCACCAACAATAATGTCAGCTTGTTTTACAAATTCTGGAAGGTTCTGAGTACGTGAATGGCAAATCGTTACTGTAGCATTCGCTTCAAGTAGCATTGCAGCCATTGGTTTACCCAGAATCGCAGAACGACCAACAACCACTGCGTGTTTACCCGCGATTTCGATGTTGTTTTCTTTCAGGATGGTCATGATGCCTGCAGGCGTTGCAGAGCCATACGCTGCTTCACCCATTGCCATACGACCGTAGCCAAGACAAGTTACACCATCAACGTCTTTTTCAAGCGAGATTGCATCGAAACAAGCACGTTCATCAATTTGTGCAGGAACCGGATGTTGTAACAGAATACCGTGAACATCTGGATTAGCATTCAATTTTTCAATTTCAGCCAATAGCTGTTCAGTTGTAGTTTCCTTAGGAAGTTCAACTTTTAATGAATCCATACCGACACGGCGGCAAGCATTTCCTTTCATACGAACATAAGTTGCAGATGCGCCATCGTCACCTACCAAAATAGTCGCAAGAATTGGAGTACGACCTGATTTTGCTTTCAGCGCTTCTACGCGAGTTAACAAGTCAGCTTCAATTTGCTTCGCCAATGCACGACCGTCTAGAACTAATGCCACGGCACTTCTCCCAAGTGTTGATATGAATCAATTTTGCACATTCTACATGATAATTCTGAATATTTTCCGCCATATGCTGCTTTTATGCGCATATAAATGAATACACTATTGTTTTTTTTTGAGAGCTTGATAATATACGCATCAACAAGACGCGGCGGGGTGGCAGAGTGGTCATGCAGCGGACTGCAACTCCGTGGACGCCGGTTCGATTCCGACCTCCGCCTCCAATCTTGTTAAAGCCCGAGTGGTGAAATCGGTAGACACAGGGGATTTAAAATCCCCCGCCCACAAAGCGTGCCAGTTCGAGTCTGGCCTCGGGCACCATTCTTCTACTACTGAAAATGGTGTAAATAAAGAACCCAGCGAAAGCTGGTTTTTTTATACCTGAAATTTAGTTAAAGATATTCCTCACTGATATTTCTATCAGTCTCCTACCCTTCAATCTTTCTTAAAATGAATTAGCGACGGCGTTTACGCTTTCCGCCTTTAGCCAAGCGATTCAAATAATTTTCCAGATTTAACAATGCCAGATAAAACACTTTGGCTTCTTTCGATGTCATACGATTAAATAGACGTGCATGAATGACCTGTGCTAACGCTCGGCTTTGATGGATACGTTTAAATGGTCCTTTTGCAATCAACATGGCTTTTCTCCCTTGGATCAAGCAAAATGATACTGACAGCTGGATAAGCAGTTTTAATAAAGCATTGCAAAAACCCGACCAGTTTTTTACTTAAAATTCAAAAATGACATTATCATTTGACTAAAATAGGAAAATACCCTTAATAAATTTTATATAAATATTTGTTATTTAATAAATTTTATTTAAATAACAATTCAAAATATCTTTCACATAAATGAGCATGTTTTTTAATACTAAATATTTCAACAACAGCTAGCGCTTAATGCATTGCCATAAACTGACAAACTGTGTCATTTTTTGCACAAAAAAAAAGGGACAAAATATTTAAATTTCATCCCTTTAAATATTTTAGTAATAGAGAAACTAGATCACTTCTACCACAATTTTCCCTACATGATCACCCGTATCTATTGCGGTATGCGCATCCTGAATCTGATCAAACTTGAAGGTCTTATAAATCATTGGCAAACATTGACCTTGTTCCAGTAATGGCCATACAGTTTCCTGCAAGCCTTTGGCAATTTCAGCTTTCTCAGCAGTATTACGTGCACGCATGGTTGAACCAGTAATGGTCAAGCGTTTCATCATGATCTGCCCTAGCTTTACATCTTTGGCTTTAGCGCCTCCTAAGAATGCGATATAAACCAGACGACCATCACGACGCAGTAGGTTCAGGTTTCGCTCCAGATATGGAGCACCAACGATATCCAGAATCACATCAACACCGCCATTATCGGTAGCCTCATTAATAACCTGTTCAAAATCCTGAGTCTTGTAATTAATCGCAGTGGTCAGATGCGAAATTGCTTGAACTTTCTCATCAGAACCCACGGTTGCAAATGTTTTCATTCCCAATGCATTACACAGCATCAATGCAGTGGTTCCGATCCCACTGGTACCGCCATGAATCAGCACCGTTTCCCCTGCTTTAGCCTTACCCATCTGGAACACATTTGCCCATACGGTAAAGAAGGTTTCAGGAATCGCAGCAGCTTGAACAAAGTTCACGCCTTCAGGAATGTTTAAAGTCTGGCTTTCAGGCACAACACAGTATTCTGCATAGCCCCCACCATTGGTTAGACCACAAACTTTATCACCCACTTTAAACTGGCTTACTTCACTCCCGACTGCCACCACTTCACCGGCAACTTCCAGACCTGGTACTGTCGTTACACCTTTTGGCATTGGGTATAAACCTTGGCGCTGCAAAATATCCGGACGGTTAATCCCGAAAGCATGAACCTTAACCAGAACTTCATCTGCTTTTGCTTCTGGAATGGCAACTGTTTCATATGCCAGTTTTTCTACGCCACCCGGTTCTGTAATAATGACTTGTTGCATGGTTTGCTGCGACATGGATTCTTTCCCTAATCTTTACGTTTCATCTGTTTTGGTCTTATTTGAACACAGAAAGACACTGGATTGAAGAACTATGGACTTATGTATAATCAGCTAAGTATTTAGTAAATTGATAGTAAGTCGCCTCATGACAATAATTCAAAAAGCCGAAATGGACGATATCAACTCTATGCTGGAAATCTGGCTCAAGGCTTCTCTAAAAGCACATGATTTTATTCCGGCTGATTATTGGAAAAATCAGCTCATCCCGATGCGTGATATATATCTTCCTTTAGCTGAAAATTATGTCATTAAGGAACAAAATACAGTTCGAGGTTTTGCTTCTCTATTAAGAAAAAAGAATGTTTTAGCTGCCTTGTTTATTGCTCCTGAACAGCAAGGTATTGGTTATGGGCAACGTTTAGTGGATTTCCTTAAACAGCAATGCGATCAATTACATTTAAATGTCTATGATGCAAATACTTCAGCAGTCAGTTTTTACCAGAAGCAGGGTTTTAAGATTATCAATCAGGGAGTTGATGAGAATACTGGCCACGCAGAACTCAGTATGAGCTGGTTCAAGCCTTAATCCAATAAATATGAGTTAATTCCATGTCAGCAGTTACTACCTATAACGAAGATAATTACCGCGAGTTTGAATGGTTTGAAGGCTTTGCTGTGATCCGTTTTTATGCTGACTGGTGCAAGCCCTGTATGCAGAATTTTCCAATCTTTGCTGAATTGGCAGCACAGTATACCGAGCACAAACCGGAGATCAAATTCGGCAAGGTCAATGTCGATCAGTCTCCGATTTTAACCCTACGCTATAATGTCTATGGCTTACCCTCTACCCTGATCTTTAAAAATGGGCAGATTATTCATCGTATTGCCGGTGTCAAAAGCTTGGGCGAGATGAAAGCTATTCTGTCTCAAGTATTGGATAACTTCTCAGACTAATCCACTCCAACCAATCCCTATTTGGCAGATTGATCTGGCATTTCTACAAACTTCATCAAGAAGTTACGTACCAACGGCAATACCACCAGAATTAATGGAAATGCCATCAACCATGACATGCTCCAGGCATGCAGCCATAAGGAAATAAACTGGTCGCTCCAGCCTTTATTAATAAACATGTTAAAGCAGGAAATCGCGCCACTCATAATGCCTGACAGTATTAGCGGCATGAGCCAAGACAAATGTTTAGGGTGAAATTTTGGGAGATTGTTACTCATAGAGTACCTTATTACTTACTTCTCTTCTTTAAGTTGATTTTGTGCTTTCATGGTTTACTTCCTATCACACTTTTATAAATCGACGATCTTAGCTGCAGCCTGTTCAATCTGATCGGCGATATCCTTGATCTGTTCAGCATTAATATCTGTTTGCAGTTTTAACCGTAAAGAAGCTTTTAGGTTCTCCATGGCTTGATTGATGTTGCTATAGCGTTCATCAGTCTGAATACGTCGACGGGTTTCAAAGCGACTCAGGATTAGCTCAATAGCCTCTTTTTGAGCAGCAAGATGTTTAATGCCTTGAGAGGAAATGCTGTAGCGTTTGCGCTCATCTGCGGTGATTTCTGCGCTGATGAACTGCTGTTCTTCCAGATAATTAATCGTTGGGCAAATCGTACCTGTACTCGGTTTATAGTTGCCACCTACGAGCGCTGCCACGTCTTTGATAATGTCATAGCTATATTTAGGTTTTTGCGCCACAAAATGCAGTACCAATAGCTTCATCTGCCCTGCTTCAAAGAGGCGTTTTCGGGGCTTAGGAGAGTTTTCTCGTTCTTCTGAAATAACAGAATGAGGAGTTTTAGACATAGTAAGATATATCTTAAATTTAATTAAGATACATCTTAGACAACTTCGTATTTAAGTCAAAGAATTTTTAATAAAAAATTTTAAGGTAAAAACTTTTCAATTTCTAAATATAAATTCATATAATATTTTGAAATGTCACTATATTTTGAGTGATCTAATTTATACACTTCTCTTCTCTTACTTGCAAAGTCACCTCCTGTAATTACTCTTTTAAAATCAATATAAGCTTTAGTTAATACAGGAGTTAGAGAGGAAACAGATTCCGGACAAAATGCTCTATTAATTAAATGATTAAGCTGTTTAAATTTAATAGGAATAACATGATCATATTCTAAAACAAAAGGATCTGATCCAGAATGTTTATAGTATTCTTTAGATAAAAGATGTAAATCATCAATTTTTTCTAAAATTTGGAATAATCTTCTCTCAAATAAATCTTTAGCTTTAAGCTCCTTAACTTCTTGCCGATTATCTCTAATTTTTGATCTTTCAAGATTAGCAATAACATACCAGCCAATAATAGTTATTAAGGAGGGTACTAAAGGTAAAATAAAATCTTTGATAAAGTTTACAGAAGAAACGTTATCATTACTAACCACTGGATAAGTCAGAAAAAATAATTCTTGTGCCATTCTCTAACACTTATTTCTTTTTAGCTCTTCATCTACATATTGATTTATTTCAGAAATAAGAAAAGGATCATTTGAAGATCTAATCTCAATTTTTGAAGTAAATTCATCTTTTGACATATTGGTTTTTCTTACCAGCCCACCAAATGCTTCTTCCAAAAATGATGATCCATAACCTAATACTCCACTAAAATCGAGAATTATTTTTTTATACTTAGAAATATTGGGCAATAACCATAAATTTAAAAAATTTTCACCACTATATTTACCATCAGAACTATAACGACCGGATGGACTATCGGAAAAATTTTCAGCCACATCAATTAACATATAATCTTCCATCATTGTTCCTCCTGCTTAATTCGGAGAAATTTCAGAGACATTGCTATTATTTAACCTTACTTGCCATGTAATTAAAGTACCATTTAATGATGTATCAAAAGGTATCAAAACATCTTTGACTCTGCCTGATTGTTTCTTAATGTAACCACCATTATTACTTAATATGGCTACACTTACCTCTGAACCAGGAATTTTCTCTAGCTCATTAATAATTTGACTTAGACCCTTCCCTCTATTTGGAAGCTTGGTTCGAGTTTCTCCAATTTCAATAGCAGCTTTGATCAGCGCACTATCCTCATTATATTGTTTTCTAAGCTCTTGAACATAGGTTACTAATCTATTTAACCAATCTTTTTTGACATCTTGGTTTACAGTCTTGATAGATCTAGGAATACCGATACCAAGATCACATATACATACTGTCAAAACCCCATCTACTTCTTTACTAAATAGCCACCATTTTTTTAAGGATTGAATTTTCTTGTCGAGAAATCTTTCTGCTTGATACGCATGATGATAGCTATTCACCATTGCTTCCGTAATTACTTTATATAAGCCTCTTGTGTAGGAGATAGAGTCCCCAAAAAGCGAACCAACATCTTTGACAATTCCTTTAGCAGACTCTGTTACCTCAGCATTATCCCCTGATGCATACTCCCAACATTTCACTGAAGCCGCGAATTTATTTTTATCAAATTTTTTATTAATTTTTAGTAATTTCAAGATTCCAGTCTGACATAACACCTGATTTACGATGTCTTTTTTTGAAAAAATCAACTTAATTTTATTTGCTGTTAAAGATATCAATGTATCTAATTCAGCTAAAAAGTATAAAGTAGCCTCTGCTTGCATTTCATTAGTCTTAGTAAAGTCTATCTCTATCAAAACTTTATTTTTAAGACATTTACTACGTAAATCCT
Source organism: Acinetobacter sp. LoGeW2-3 (assembly GCF_002688565.1). Lineage (NCBI taxonomy): Bacteria > Pseudomonadati > Pseudomonadota > Gammaproteobacteria > Moraxellales > Moraxellaceae > Acinetobacter > Acinetobacter sp. LoGeW2-3. The sequence continues at coordinate 137,561 of NZ_CP024011.1, forward strand.
CAATAAATTTTAAAAATTTATTTCTATATTCTCTATTTGATAAGTTAAAAACTTGAGGTGCGAACAGTGTATAAACTTCTAATAAATTATAAAATTTTAATAACCGTTGTCGCTCTATCTTTATTTGTATTTGCTTATATTTTAATTTTCTTAATCGTTTTAAACGTAACTCTGCCGTCCGAATTTGTCTTTTCTTATGTATAGCATTTAACTTTTTCATAAATTTTCTTAATATTTTTAACCATCTATCTATATCATAAAAAACCCGCCTTTCAGCGGGTTTTCTTCAAATCAGCTCAGTCTTATAGACGAACCAATTCCACAATTTTCTCAGCAAGTTCTTCAACTGCATCGGCTGTGTAAGTCACATCTGTACCTTCTGCAAGGTCAGTAATCACCACCACACCAGTTTCACGAACAAGTGCAACCTGTTCAGCAGTCAGATCCGCTTTCGCAATCGCAACCACACCTTGTTGGATCAACAGGCTTTCAAGTGCTTGAGCATTTTCCAATGCTTTCGCAGTTACTGTTACCGCAGCAGGTTTTTGACCTAAACGTGCAGCACGTGTTTCAGCAGTTACAGGCTCGTTGTGTGCAGTCCATTCCACTGCAGCTTCAACCATACCCGCACCCACAGTCACGTTGTTTAGACGGTCAATGAAGATGAATGAACCTGTGTATCGGCTGTCTTGATAACGGTCGAATACCACTGGCGCATCAAATTCAATCGTTACGTCAGCAATCGCATTCAGATCCAATTGCTCAACCTGCATTTTTTCCAATGTATTTACATTGGTACGGTAGTTAATTTTCGCAACTTTCGCAGGAATAGTTTGAGTACCAAACTTCACGTTATAAAGTTTACCAACTACGAGCGGCTGATCATTCATCCATACTACAGATGCACGAGCAGAACGTGAAATCAGCGGTTGTTCGCCAGCTTTCACCAACACGTTACCACGTGAAATATCAATTTCATCATTTAGCGTTAAAGTAACAGCTTGACCTGCAACAGCGTGATCCAGATTACCGTCAAAAGTTACGATTTCTTTCACTGTTGATTTCTTGCCAGATGGCAGTGCAACAATTTCATCGCCAACTTTCACTTCGCCCAATGCGATGGTACCGCAGAAACCACGGAAGTCGAGGTTAGGACGGTTTACATACTGAACTGGGAAACGGAATCCATCTTTGCTGGTATTACGCGTAATTTCAACGGTTTCCAAAGTCTCCATTAAGGTCTGACCTTGGTACCACGGCGTATTTGGTGATTTGTTTACAACATTATCACCGTTCAATGCAGAAATTGGCGTGAATACAATATTTTCAGGTTTACGATCGCCCAACTGGTTTACGAACTCGTTGTACTCAGCCTGAATTTCATTGAAGCGTGCTTCAGAGAATTCAACCAGGTCCATTTTGTTCACTGCAACCACGATATTACGAATACCTAACAGGCTTGCAATAAATGAGTGACGACGTGTTTGAGTCTGAACACCATAACGCGCATCGATCAGGATAATCGCAAGGTCGGCAGTAGACGCACCAGTAGCCATATTACGGGTGTACTGTTCGTGTCCCGGAGTATCCGCGATGATGAACTTACGTTTTTCAGTAGAGAAATAACGGTATGCCACGTCAATGGTAATGCCCTGCTCACGTTCAGCTTGCAGACCATCAACAAGAAGTGCCAAGTCAGGTGCATCGCCAGTAGTACCGACTTTTTTAGAGTCACGAGTAACGGCTTGCAGCTGATCTTCATAAATCAGTTTTGAATCGTAAAGCAGACGGCCGATCAGGGTTGATTTACCATCATCCACGTTACCGCAAGTCAGGAAACGCAATAAGTCTTTATTTTCGTGCTGTTTCAAATAAGCCAAAATGTCTTGGCTAATAAGTTCTGATTGGTGAGACATCGCTCATAGCTCCACAAATACGTTGAAATCGTTTCTAATCTTCAAATCCACCTAAATCCTCCTTTGCTAAAGGAGGACTTTCCTCCGTTTCCTTTCAGGAGTTCCCCCCTCTTTTTCAAAGAGGTGAGCAGCACTGCTGCGCAAGGGGAGATTTCTCAAGATTCTTAGAAGTAACCTTCCTGCTTTTTCTTTTCCATCGAACCTGCTTCGTCATGGTCGATCATACGGCCCTGACGTTCAGATGTGGTTGCTAAAAGCATTTCCTGGATAATTTCCGGTAAAGTTGTTGCAGTTGATTCAACCGCACCCGTTAATGGGTAACAACCTAAAGTACGGAAACGAACCGATTTCATTTGTGGTACTTCGCCTGGATTCAGGCGCATACGCTCATCATCAACCATGATCAGCGTACCATTACGCTCAACGACTGGACGTTCAGCAGCTAAGTACAATGGAACAAGTTTGATATTTTCTAGGTAGATATATTGCCAGATGTCTAGCTCAGTCCAGTTAGACAATGGGAATACACGAATACTTTCGCCTTTGTTCACTTTACCATTGTAAAGGTTCCAAAGTTCTGGACGCTGGTTTTTAGGATCCCAACGGTGTTTAGAATCACGGAATGAATAAACACGTTCTTTGGCACGTGATTTTTCTTCGTCACGACGTGCACCACCGAAAGCAGCATCAAACTGATATTTATCCAGAGCCTGTTTCAGACCTTGGGTTTTCATAATGTCAGTATATTTAGAGCTACCATAGTCGAATGGGTTTACGCCCGCATCACGACCTTCTTTGTTCTGATGCACGATCAGATCAAAGCCATGTTCTTTGGCCATGTTGTCACGGAACGTGATCATGTCTTTGAATTTCCATCCAGTATCTACATGAAGTAGCGGGAATGGAAGTTTTGCAGGATAGAACGCTTTCAGTGCTAAATGCAGCATGACTGCTGAATCTTTACCGATTGAATAAAGCATAACCGGATTTTCAAACTCGGCAGCAACTTCGCGAATGATGTGAATACTCTCAGCTTCAAGCTGTTTAAGATGAGTAAGTCTTTCCTCATTTAATGACATGGACAACCTGCGTATTACACGTGTACTTATTACACTTTATAGAATTTATATTCATTATAGTGATTAAGTATTCATAACGTTTTCTTGTTTTGTGCTATCCATATATCAAAACATCATATAAAAATTCACTGATATCCATTATTAGTTTTATTCAATCAGATGATTTTTAACGCTTTGAGTTTTCGCATTTTCGTCTATTCAGCCTACTAAACCTACTATTTTTTAGCAATAACTTCATAGATAAATCATCTAAAGTATCTGTTCCAAACTTGAGCAAAACCACCTAGAGTAATCTTAGTACCTATGGATCTAAATTTAGCCATGCCATTTACTCAATATACTTTAGAAACTTTAAAAGCACGTCTTGAACAGGCCAAGCTTGCTGGCGATATTTATCAGCATCAACAACATATGCTGGTCTTACAAGGTCCCTTTGCGGATGATGGCAATGCTTTAAATATCTATGTACAGCATGAACTGACCGCAGACCAGATTGGTTTACAGTTCGGGGTGCGCCTGCAAGACAATAAAGCGGAATACGTCATTGGTCTAACGCATAGTAACCAGAACTCTAACTATGAAATCGGTGCAGGTAATCTTAAAGGCGACCAAAGAGCCTTTAACCTTTTATATGCCTTCTATAATTACCCAAAAGCCTTTTATCTGATTGCCCTGCCCTTGGCTGCGAATAGTCAGGCACTTGAACAGGCACTTGAAGAACAACTATTTAGCAAACCCGAACTGGATTTCTTGAATACAGCCGTGAAAACCAATCCGATGGGTGAGCAGGTGCAATGGATGAAAGCTTATATTCTTCAGCAAGCATTAGATATGAAGGTACGCATTCAGACATCGTTGCTGTAATTTTACTTAGGCTAATTGCATTGAGTGTACTGTCTGTATAGATGCTATATGCTCAATTCAATTTAGCTTTCTTTAAGTAGTATTGAGGTGAATCACCTTTGTATAGAAACTGACTTTGGATCAGGATAAACGACCTTCACTATTTGAGCTTAGAAATAACATTGAGAAATCTTACTGGTAGATTTCCTTCCACTCTTTCCTTTATACCTTCTATCAGATACTAAAAAATGCCTTTTAAGATATCCTTAGATTAAATAAAGCTCTTATTTCTTACTGAAACTTGTATTTCATGCGAAGAGCACCTTCAATAAAAGTGTGACCGATTTAAATTTTTATCCATCTATTCACTAATTTACTAAAATATTGTTATAAGATTGAAACTCTTGTTTTCTAAAATAATAATTTGATAACTCATACAAGAATTCAATTTGATTTCCAAATCATTAAAATTATTCAAGCTTAATATCTTGTACTTTTGTCTGCATTTAGATTGCAAAATGTATAATCAATGTTATCTTTTTATAAGCAAGAATTATTCTTACTCATTTTGCAAAACATAATTATATAGAGACCCGAAGGAATGTGGGAGCTTTTTACCGAACCGTCAAACATTGTTTTCAGTATCAGTCTTAGCCTGATGCTGATGTTTGCTGCACTGGAATGCATCTTGTTATTCCTGGGTGGTGGTTCACAAAGTGTCTTTGATCAGCTTTTACCTGAAGACTCGCATCATATAGACCTTCATCCAGCAAATGACCACAATATCTTTAGCAAAGTATTTGACTGGCTGTATCTGGGTCAACTCCCCCTGTTTATCTGGCTGATCATTTTCCTGACCACCTATGGCTTAAGTGGCCTTCTGATTCAGGGCGTATTCGAACGTTTTACCGGGCATTTAATTAATGGCTGGATCATTTCCCCTGCTTGTATTTTCCTGTGCATGCCGCTGGTACGTTTCAATGCCAAAATTGCTGAAAAAATCCTACCAAAAGATGAAACTACTGCAATTCATATTGAAGAACTGATCGGCCGGACTGCGACGATTGTCCTCGGTGATGCCCGTGCGAACTCACCCGCCCAAGCTAAAGTACAAGATCAGCATGGTCATACTCATTATGTGCTGGTTGAACCAGCGAATGATGAAACCTTGAAACAGGGTCAGTCTGTGATTTTGACAGATAAAACCCGTAACGGCTTCCAAGCTATGAAAGTCTAATAATCATATTCTCTATCACTTTATACTTCTTACTTTATTCAAAATTATATTTTTAAATACGCTACAACAGAGAACAAATAACAATGTTGAATTTTGATTTCTATAATATTTTAGTCATTACCGGGGTTATTTTCGCTGGTCTGGTCACTTTGGGTCTGATCATCGCACGTCTTTACCGCCGTTCAAGCAAAGAAATTTCTTTTGTTCGTACCGGTTTTGGCGGAGAGAAAGTCATTCTGGGCGGTGGTGCACTGGTCCTTCCAGTATTGCATGAAATTATTCCCGTCAATATGAATACCCTGCGTCTGGAAGTTCGTCGTGCTGATGATCAGGCACTCATTACCCGTGACCGTATGCGTGTCGATGTCATGGCTGAGTTCTATGTCCGTGTAAAACCAACAGCCGATTCAATTGCCACCGCAGCACAAACGCTTGGTCAAAAGACTATGTCGCCAAATGAATTGAAAAATCTGGTTGAAGGTAAATTTGTCGATTCACTCCGTGCGGTTGCCGCTGAAATGGCCATGGAAGAGTTACATGAAAAACGGGTCGACTTCGTACAGAAAGTTCAGCAAGTGGTATCTGAAGATCTGCACAAAAATGGCCTGGAATTAGAAACTGTTTCTTTGACAGGCTTAGATCAAACTGGCTTTAAATACTTTAATCCACAAAATGCTTTCGATGCTGAAGGTCTAACTAAGCTGACTGAAACCATTGAAGATCGTCGTCGCAAACGTAACCATATTGAACAGGATACTGATCTAGCGATTAAAGCCAAGAATCTTGAAGCCGAGCAAGCACGTTTGCAAATCATCCGTGAAGAAGAATATGCCAAGCTGCAACAGGAACGCGAAATTTCGATTCGCCGTGCTGAACAACTAGCTGAAATTGCAGCGCAAGAAGCCGCAAAAAAACGTGAGGCTGAAGAAGCACGTATTGCTGCTGAACGTGAGGTTGAGTTAAAACGTATTTTGGCTGCACGTGATGTCGAAAATGAAAACATCCAGAAGGCCCAGATTATTCAGAAAGCTCAGGTTGAACAGAAGAAAACCATTGAACTGGCAGAACAGGATCGTGCGATTGCAATTGCCGAAAAATCCCGTGCCGAATCTGAAGCCAAAACACAAGCCGACCTAGCCCGTGCACAAGCGGTTAAGGCGGAGGAAGAAGTCATCACAGTGCGTCAAATTCAACAGGCAGAACGTCAAAAAGCAGTTGAACTGGTGGCGGCTAAAGAACATGCGGAAAAAGATGCAATCGCCATTACCGTTGCAGCGGAAGCAGGCAAACAGGCCGCAGCCGATGATGCCGAAGCAGTACGAATTGCAGCGGAGGCAGAAGCTGAAAAAGTCCGCTTAAAAGCTAAGGGTGAAGCAGATGCCAAAGTGTTACTTGCTCAAGCGATGGAGAAACAGTACCAGGTTGATGCAGAAGGTACACGTGCAGTCAATGAAGCCAACAACGTATTGTCTTCTGAACAGGTCGAAATGCAGATCCGTTTGGCAATGTTGAAATACCTGCCTGAGATTATCCGTGAAAGTGTCAAACCAATGGAAAATATTGATGACATCAAAATTCTGCAAGTGAATGGCCTACATGGTAGCCATGCTGGCTCTTGTCAGGCGGATGCACATCATGAAGGCAGCAATGTAGCTCTCTCTGACCAAGTGGTGAATAGTGCCCTACGCTACCGCAGTCAAGCACCACTGATTGACAGCCTAATGAGTGAATTAGGCATTCAGGGTGGAGATATTAATGGTTTGACACAAAGTTTAAAGCCTAAAGCTTAAGCTCTTAAATATAAGTCTGTCACCCAATAAAAAATCCCCGTGAAGGGGATTTTTTATTGTGAAAGGTCTAAATTAAACCTTTATCCTTGAGCAACTGATACATGGTCAAACCAAGTTCAGCCGGACTACGAGTATATGCCATACCTGCCTTTTCAAAAGCTGCAAACTTCTCTTCAGCAGTACCTTTACCGCCAGAAATAATCGCACCCGCATGGCCCATACGTTTGCCTTTAGGCGCAGTCACACCTGCAATATAACCCACCACAGGTTTAGACACATTCGACTGGATGTATTCTGCTGCTTCTTCTTCAGCTGTTCCACCAATCTCACCAATCATGATAATAGCTTCTGTTTCAGGATCTTCTTCAAACAGTTTCAGGCAGTCAATCTGGTTCATACCCGGAATTGGATCACCGCCAATACCGATACAAGTGGACTGGCCTAAACCTAGTTTGGTTGTTTGTGATACCGCCTCATAAGTCAAAGTCCCAGAACGTGAGATAATCCCAATCTTACCTTTCTTATGAATATGCCCTGGCATAATGCCGATCTTACATTCTTCAGGGGTAATAATACCTGGACAGTTTGGTCCAATCAGACGAGTACCCTGCCCATTGGTTTCCAGATAGCGTTTTGCTTTCAGCATATCCAGTGTTGGTACGCCTTCAGTAATCACCACAATCAGTTCAATACCCGAATCAATCGATTCAATGATTGAGTCCAGAACGAATGGCGCCGGTACATAAATTGAAGTTGCTGTCGCGCCAGTTTCACGTACCGCTTCTTTCATGGTATTGAACACAGGTAGATCAAGATGTTTTTGACCACCCTTGCCTGGCGTTACACCACCAACCACTTTGGTACCATACGCAATCGATTGCTCTGAATGGAATGTACCGTTCTTGCCAGTAAAACCTTGAACTAAAACTTTGGTGTCTTTATTTACTAATACGCTCATGATCGATACTCCCTTAGCCTTTTACCGCAGCAACAATTTTTTCTGCAGCATCGGCTAGGCCATTTGCAGAAATCAATTTCAAACCAGATTCATCCAGTAATTTGGCACCCAGCTCAGCATTGTTCCCCTCAAGGCGAACAACGACCGGCACAGTGACATTTACTTCTTGAACCGCTGCAATAATTGCTTCAGCGATCATGTCGCAACGTACAATTCCACCAAAAATATTAATCAAAACTCCTTGTACAGAAGAATCAGCAAGGATAATTTTAAATGCTTCAATCACACGCTCTTTAGTTGCACCACCCCCCACATCAAGAAAGTTGGCTGGCTGACCACCATAGAGCTTGATGATGTCCATGGTTGCCATCGCAAGACCAGCACCATTGACCATGCAGCCGATATTACCTTCCAAAGCCACATAGTTCAGGTCGAACTCAGAAGCTTTTAACTCACGCTCATTCTCTTGTGATTTATCGCGAAGTGCAGCCACTTCTGGAAGACGATATAGTGCATTCGAATCAATACCGACTTTGGCATCGACACACAGAATGTCACCATTCTCACGTACAGACAGTGGATTGATTTCAAACAAGGCAAAGTCATTTTCTACAAAGGCTTGATAAGCCGCAGTCATGACTTTAACGAATTGGTTGATTTGTCCATCTTTAAGATTTAAGGCAAATGCGACTTCACGTGCCTGAAATGGCAATAAACCGACTAGAGGATTAACTTCGACTTTAATAATTTTCTCAGGGGTCTCTTCCGCCACTTTTTCAATTTCCACACCGCCTTCAGTCGATGCCATAAAAGTAATGCGACGGCTTGAACGGTCAACCACTGCGCCTAAGTACAGTTCACGCTCTACCGGATAAACATCTTCAGAAACCAGGATGCTGTTGACTGGCTGACCATTAGCATCAGTTTGATAGGTCACTAAACGTGAACCAATAATTTGATTGGCATATTCAGCGGCTTCTTCGGCAGATTTAACTACCTTCACCCCACCTGCCTTACCACGCCCCCCGGCATGAACTTGTGCCTTTAATACGGCAAATTTTCCACCCAGCTGCTGAAAGGCCTGAACGGTTTCTTCAGCATTGGTTGCAAGAATACCTTCCTGCACTGGCATACCATATTTTTTTAATAACGCTTTTGCTTGATACTCATGTAAATTCATTGATTGACCTTTTACTACTTTTTCACTTTGTTATTACTGCGTCCAATATCCTGTGGCGCTGCAACATCGATATTGGAATTTATTAAAACGATGTTTTGATTCTTATCTTTATTTTTAGATGATTATTCAAACGAACACAACCACCAAATGTAAAAAGAGCGGCCGGAGCCGCTCTTTTTTTAGCTTACTTACGCTTGCGTTGAATCGCGTGAATCGCACGACCATCCACTGCAAGAGCAGCTTCATGTACCACTTCAGAGAACGTTGGGTGACCGAAAGTCATCAACTGTAGGTCTTCTACTGAAGATACAAATTCAAGAGCGATCATACCTTGGTGTACGATATCAGACGCAGCAGGTCCAATCACGTGCATACCAAGCAGACGATCTGTTTTCGCATCAGCAACAAACTTCACGAAACCAGCATTTTCGCCAGCAGCCATTGCACGACCGTTCGCAGCGAAACCAAATTGACCAGTTTTAACTTCGTGGCCTTTTTCTTTGGCTTGCTCTTCTGTTAAACCTACCCACGCCGCTTCTGGGTGTGTGTAAATTACAGAAATGATAGTGTCGTAGTTCACTTGAGCAGCATGACCGTGAATACGTTCAACTGCCATTACGCCTTCTTCCATTGCTTTATGCGCAAGCATTGGACCACGTACCAAGTCACCGATTGCGTATACACCTTCAACAGAAGTTGCACACCAGTCGTTTACTTCAACCAGACCACGTTCAGTCAATTTAATGCCTGAATCTTCAGCCAATAAGCCTTCAGCATAAGCACGACGACCTACACAAACGATCAACTTGTCGAAAGTTTGAGTTTTGTCTTCGCCACCTTGAGTGTACTGAACAGTAACTTCACGACCGTTCACTTCAGTACCAGATACTTTCGCACCAACGCGGATATCCAGACCTTGTTTAGTCAATACTTTTTGGTAGTCTTTCGCCAATGCTTTATCAGCCATTGGTAAGAATGCATCCATTGCTTCAAATACAACAACTTCAGCACCCAGACGACGCCATACTGAACCAAGCTCAAGACCGATTACGCCTGCACCGATCACACCAAGACGTTTAGGAACTTCTTGGAATTCAAGCGCGCCAGTAGAGTCAACAATGATGTCTTGATCTACAGGAGCTACAGGAATATTTACAGGTACAGAACCAGTCGCAAGAATGACGTATTTAGGTTCTAAAACTTGAGTTTCGCCTTCGTGTGAAACGAACTCAACTTTTTTACCAGCAAGTAATTTACCAGTACCTTTTAACCATTCAACGCCATTGCCTTTAAGCAGACCGTCGATACCCATGGTCAATTGGTTTACGATTTTGTCTTTACGTGCAAGTAATTTTGCAAGATCAAACTTCACTTCACCTGTCGTAATACCGTGATCATCTAAGTGATGAACAGTATCTTCATAACGGTGAGAAGAATCTAGAAGTGCTTTAGAAGGGATACAACCTACGTTTAGACAAGTACCGCCTAAAGAAGGTTTACCTTTATGAATACGTTTTTCGATACATGCAACTTTGAAACCAAGTTGCGCAGCACGAATTGCAGCTTCGTAGCCACCTGGGCCACCGCCAATTACAACTAAATCAAATTGTTGAGACATTATTCTCTCCAAAAATGGGCCTAGAGGATCACTCTAAGCCCATGGATTTATTCTTTAGAATTAAAGATCAAGGATCAGACGAGCTGGTTCTTCTAACAATTCTTTGATTGTTACAAGGAAGCCAACTGCTTCTTTACCATCGATTAGACGGTGGTCATAAGAAAGTGCTAGGTACATCATAGGCAAGATTTCAACTTGACCATTCACTGCCATAGGACGTTCTTGGATTTTGTGCATACCAAGAATTGCAGTTTGCGGAGTGTTCAAGATTGGAGTTGAAAGCAATGAACCGAAAGTACCGCCGTTAGTGATCGTGAACGTACCACCTGTCATATCTTCGATTGCAAGTTTACCTTCACGTGCCTTACCAGCGTATGCACGGATGCCATTTTCAACTTCAGCATAGTTCATGCGGTCTGTATCACGAAGAACAGGAACCACTAGACCACGGTCAGAAGAAACTGCTACACCGATGTCATAGTAACCATGGTAAACGATGTCGTCACCATCGATAGACGCATTCACTGCTGGGTAGCGTTTAAGTGCTTCAGTCGCAGCTTTAACGAAGAATGACATGAAGCCAAGACGCGCACCATGACGTTTTTCAAACGCATCTTTGTACTGGTTACGCATTTCCATGATTGGTTTCATGTTCACTTCGTTGAACGTAGTCAACATTGCTGTTTCTTGAGTCGCAGCAAGCAGACGTTCAGCAACACGTTTACGCAAACGAGTCATAGGAACGCGTTTTTCAATACGTTCACCCACTGCAACGCTTAACGGTGCAGCAGCAGGCGCTGCAGGTTTAGTTTGATGGTTCGCAACATCTTCTTTAGTGATGCGACCGCCACGACCTGTACCAGATACGTCAGACGCAGCAATACCAGATTCAGTTAAGGCTTTACGAACTGCAGGTGCTTGATCAGCAACTTGTGTGCGCTCAACAATCGGTGCATTGCCCGCTTGAGTTTGCGCAGCAGCTTGCTCTACTTTCTCTTCAGATTGAACTGCTTGAGTTTGTGTAGCGCCAGAAACAGCGCCCTCTTCGAATTGTGCAATCACTTCAGCAGAAAGCACTGTGTCGCCTTCATTTTTGATGATTGATGCAATTGTACCGTCAGCAGGAGCAACAACTTCTAAAACAACTTTATCAGTCTCAATATCACAGATCACTTCATCACGTGATACTGCTTCACCTGGTTGTTTGTGCCAAGTTGCGATCGTGCCGTCCGCAACTGACTCTGGAAATACCGGTGCTTTAATTTCGGTTGCCATTACTTAGAATCTCCTGGATTATTCAGCATCGATCGCTAGAGCGTCGTTAACGAGCTGAGCTTGTTGTTTTGCATGCAAATATGGTGAACCACACGCTGGTGCAGCAGAAGCTTCACGGCCAGCGTAGCTAATACGAACTTGTTTACCAGACTTCATCACATCGTCATACAGACGTGGAGCGATGAACAGCCAAGCACCTTGGTTCTTCGGTTCTTCTTGAGCCCAAACCAGTTCTTTAAGGTTTGGATACTGAGCAAGAACTTCAGCAAGACGTGCTTCTGGGTATGGATACAATTGTTCAATACGAACGATCGCAGTGTTGTTCAATTCTTTTTCACGACGTTTTTCAACTAGGTCGTAGTAAACCTTACCACCACACAGAACCAAACGAGTCACGTCTGACTTGTTGATGTTGTCCACCTCGTCGATTACAGTCTGGAATGTACCGTTTGCAAGTTCATCAAGGTTAGACACAGCTAACTTGTGACGAAGCAATGATTTCGGTGAAGTCACAATCAGTGGTTTACGGATTGGGCGAATCGCTTGACGACGTAATGCGTGGAAAATCTGCGCAGGCGTAGTCGGTGTAATCACTTGCATGTTGTCTTCCGCACATAGTTGCAGGAAGCGCTCAAGACGTGCAGATGAATGTTCTGGACCTTGACCTTCAAAGCCGTGTGGCAGAAGCATAGTCAGACCACATACACGTTCCCATTTAGTTTCACCAGATGAGATGAATTGGTCGATTACAACCTGTGCACAGTTAGCGAAGTCACCAAACTGAGCTTCCCAGATGATCAAGCTCTTAGGAAGAGTTGTCGCATAGCCGTATTCGAATGCCAATACTGCCATTTCAGACAATAAAGAGTCATAGATCGCAACGCGTGGTTGGTTTTCTTTGATGTGGCAAAGTGGAATATAAGTTGAACCATCTACCTGGTTATGCAGTTTTGCATGACGGTGTGAGAATGTACCACGACCCACGTCTTCACCAGTTAAACGAACCAGATAGCCATCATCTAGCAGTGATGCATACGCTAGAGTTTCAGCAGCACCCCAGTTCAGTGGCATTTCACCAGTCTGCATTTTCAGACGGTCGTCGATGACTTTAGAAACCTGACGTTGCATGACGAAGCCTTCTGGAAGCTCACGCATTTTTTGGCCAAGTTCTTTTAAGCGATCAAGTGAACAAGTTGTGTCCCACTCGTCTGTATATTCGTGACCCAGGTAAGGCGTCCAGTCCACAAACATTTTCTTGTTTGGTTCTAGAACAAGCGCATTGGCAACGTGTTTACCTGCTTCAAGATCTGAACGGTAGTTTTCTACCATTTGATCTGCAGTTGCACGGTCAAGGATGCCTTCTTGAACAAGTTTGTCAGCATACAAAGTACGAGTAGTCGCTTTCTTCGTAATAACTTGGTACATCAATGGCTGAGTTGCAGCTGGTTCGTCCGCTTCGTTGTGACCACGACGACGGTAACAGAACATGTCAATCACTACGTCTTTACGGAACGTATGACGGAAGTCATGAGCAAGCTGAGCAACAAACAATACAGCTTCCGGATCATCACCATTTACATGGAAGATCGGTGCCTGGATCATTTTCGCAATGTCAGTACAGTATTCTGTAGAACGCGCATCACGTGGATCAGAAGTTGTGAAACCAACCTGGTTGTTCACCACGATATGAACTGTACCACCAACGGTATAACCACGAGTCTGTGACATTTGGAAGGTTTCTTGGTTTACACCTTGACCTGCAAATGCTGCATCACCGTGAACGATGATTGGTAATACGTCATCACCACCGATGTCTTTACGACGTACTTGACGCGCACGTACAGAACCTTCAACTACAGGTCCAACGATTTCAAGGTGTGATGGGTTGAACGCCAATGCCAAGTGAACTTCGCCACCTTGAGTCATGACATTTGAAGAGAAACCTTGGTGGTATTTAACGTCACCAGAGCCTTTCTTGTTAATTGATTTACCTTCGAACTCACCGAACAGGTCAGCCGGGTTTTTACCCATGATGTTAACCAGAAGGTTCAGACGACCACGGTGTGGCATACCGATGACAACTTCTTTACAGCCAACAGAACCTGCACGTTGAATCACGGCATCAACCATCGGAATGAAAGACTCACCGCCTTCAACACCGAAACGTTTCGCACCAACGAATTTATTACCTAGATACTTTTCTAGACCTTCAGCTGCAGTCAGACGTTCAAGGACGTGTTTCTTTTGGTCTACAGAGAAGTTGAATTGACCACGTGCACCTTCAAGACGTTGTTGAATCCAACGTTTTTCTTTCGTGTCCACGATGTGCATGTATTCGGCACCGATCGAGCTACAGTAGATTGCTTCCATGGCCTGAACCATTTCACCTAAAGTCGCTTCTTCTTTACCGATTGCAAGGTTACCAGTATTGAATACGGTATCCAGATCAGACTTAGTCAGACCGTGTGCATCAAGCTCAAGGTCAAAAGCCTGCTCACGTTTTGCAAGACCTAATGGATCAAGTTTTGCTTTTTGGTGACCACGGTTACGGTAAGCCGCGATGAGTTGTAATACGCCAATCTGACGACGCTCATGCTCAGAACTTACGCTACTTTGAACAACAGGCTGAATACGGTTTGAGTTGCGACCTAGGAGAAGGAATTGCTCACGTACATTGCTGTGTGGTTGATCACCTTTAGGGAATTTATCGAAGTATGCTCTCCAGTCAGCACCCACTGAGTCTGGAGCAGTCATATACTGCTCGTAAAGTTCTTCAATATACGCTGCACTATCAGCGCTAAGTTCAGTGTCAAGACGCAGAGCGTCAGCAACTTCTTGCATTTGTGGACCCATTTCCTATTGCAAAAACATTTTCAGGATGCTTTTTAAGCAAAACCCAGGATTAGTAATGTCATATTGGTAATATGGCATTAGTCCCCCATAAGGCATAAGCCATGAGGCGTTATCACCACACCAAGAACCACTCTTGATATGTTTAATGAACAATAACGCCCCTCAGCGGCATCATCACTCATCTAATACCCGATGAATACCGGGCAATTTTTTGCAAATCGACTTAGAAAAAACAAAGGCTTAAGCTATATTTTTTCTAAAGCGACTTTAACTTACCTTTATATACCAGTCGCGCATTTTTCCGTGTTTAAAAAATGTACATTATTCCTTACATTTTTTGGATATAGTCTTGTGCTAAATGCTACCACGATCTCGACTAATCAATTGATTTTTTTGACGAGAAATGCGTGTTTTTTAGTCAAATACATCAGTCAGAAATTACTCTAACATAGGGAGCTTTAAATGAAAAACACAATCTCCGTAGACTAAAGTCCTACATCCCACTGATAAACAAAAAGAGAGTAAATCTTCCAATCCACTCCCTTTGCAATCTTGCGTTATATAATAACATTATCGGGAATATTTTTCAGTCCAGTTTTACATCTAAAAATCATAAATAAATCGAACTACATCAAAATAGTGCATAAACCTGAGTACCATGCTCTGAAATGGCTCATCCATCTTTATAATTACATTCAACCAATACTGATCACCCCTACTTTTCAGCAAGTCCTTTCATTTTCGGCGCCCATACAAAGCAAAAAGCACACCAAGTGGTGTGCTTTTTGACAAACTGTTTTTTCACAGTCTGAATTAGCCGGCCATATCTAAAAGCATGTTACGGATGTGACCGATTGCTTTAGTAGGGTTCAAGCCTTTAGGACATACAGATACACAGTTCATGATGCCTTTACAACGGAACAGCGAGAATGGGTCGTCAAGACGAGCCAAACGCTCTTGAGTTGCTGAATCACGTGAGTCAATGATAAAGCGGTAAGCATTCAACAATGCTGAAGGACCCAAGAACTTGTCAGGGTTCCACCAGAATGACGGACATGAAGTCGAACAGCATGCACAAAGAATACATTCGTACAGGCCATCAAGATGTTCACGTTCTTCAGGAGACTGCAGACGCTCTTTAGGCGGCGCAGGCTGGTTGTTGATCAAGAACGGATGGATCTTGTTGTACTGATCGTAGAACTGGTTCATGTCTACAACAAGGTCTTTAATGACTGGAAGACCTGGAAGCGGACGAATTGTGATTGTTTCTGGTAAATCATTCAGGTTCCACAGACATGCAAGACCGTTTTTACCATTGATGTTTACACCATCAGAACCACAAATACCTTCACGACATGAACGACGGAACGTTAAAGATTCGTCTTGTACTTTTAATGCTAGAAGTGCATCAAGCAACATACGATGCTTGTCAGTCAATTCCAGTTTAAAAGTTTGCATGTACGGTGCCGCATCCTTATCAGGATCGTAGCGGTAGATATTAAATGTACGAGTACCTCTACTCATCTTACTTCTCCGAATTAGAATGTACGTGGTTTAGGTGGAATTGCTTCAACCGATAATGGACGGTAACGTACTGGTTTGTACTCAAGATGGTTATCAGCAGAGAACCATAATGTGTGCTTCATCCATTCATCATCACGACGGCCATATGGGTAGTCAGCATGATCAGGTGGTAACTCGAAGTCAACAACCGTATGCGCACCACGACATTCTTTACGAGCAGCAGCTGAAATCAGTGTTGCTTTAGCAACTTCATACAAGTTTTCAACTTCTAGAGCTTCAATACGTGCAGTGTTGAATACTTTAGATTTGTCTTTCAAATGAATGTTGCGAACACGTGGTTCAATTGCAAGAATCTGTTTAACACCTTCTTCAAGAAGTGCAGATGTACGGAATACACCAGCGTGGTCTTGAACGATGTCACGAATTGCATCAGCAACTTCTTGAGCGTTTTCACCTGAAGTAGATTCGTCAAGTTTACGAATACGTGCAACAGTTTGCTCAAGTACAGTTGTAGGAAGTGGCGCGTACTCATCACCGTGGTGTTTAGTCACGTAGTCGATGATGTGTTCACCAGCTGCTTTACCAAATACAACAAGGTCAAGCAGAGAGTTTGTACCTAGACGGTTTGCACCGTGTACAGATACACATGAACACTCACCAATTGCATAGAAGCCTTTCACTGGTTTAGTGAAGTTGCGACCATCTTGGTTGGTTGAGTAAACATCATTTTCTTTGTCGTAGTGAGTAACAAGCGCTTCAGTTTCGCGAGTTTCTGGAACAACAACCTGACCATGAATGTTTGTAGGAATACCACCCATTTGGTAATGGATTGTTGGTACTACAGGAATTGGCTCTTTAGTGATGTCAACGTTCGCGAATTTCTTACCAATCTCGAATACAGATGGAAGACGTTTCATGATCGTATCAGCACCCAAGTGAGTCATATCAAGAAGGATATAATCACCTTTAGGACCACAGCCACGACCTTCTTTAATCTCTTGGTCCATAGAACGTGATACAAAGTCACGTGGAGCCAAATCTTTCAGAGTCGGAGCATAACGTTCCATGAACGGTTCGCCGTCTTTGTTACGAAGGATTGCACCTTCACCACGACAACCTTCAGTTAACAATACGCCTGCGCCCGCAACACCTGTAGGGTGGAACTGCCAGAATTCCATATCTTGTAATGGAATGCCTGCACGCGCCGCCATACCAAGACCGTCACCAGTGTTGATATAAGCGTTAGTCGATGCACGGTAAACACGACCAGCACCACCAGTAGCGAACAATGTAGCTTTCGCTTGGAATACTGCAATTTTACCAGTTTCTTGGTCAATTGCTGTAACACCAAGAACATCACCAGCTTCGTTACGGATCAGGTCAAGCGCGATCCATTCTACGAAGAATTGAGTACCCATTTTCACGTTGCTTTGATAAAGCGTGTGAAGAAGCGCGTGACCTGTACGGTCAGCTGCAGCACATGCACGTGGAACTGCTTTTTCACCGTAGTTTGCAGAGTGACCACCGAATGGACGTTGGTAAATCGTACCGTCTGCGTTACGGTCAAATGGCATACCTAAATGTTCTAATTCGTATACCACTTGCGGTGCCTCACGCGTCATGAACTCGATCGCGTCTTGGTCACCTAACCAGTCAGAACCTTTAACAGTGTCATAGAAGTGGTAGTGCCAGTTATCTTCTTGCATGTTACCAAGAGATGCACCAATACCACCCTGCGCTGCAACAGTGTGTGAACGTGTTGGGAATACTTTAGTCAGTACAGCAACTTTTAAACCAGCTTGAGCAAGTTGGTAAGATGCACGCATACCTGAACCACCACCACCAACGATGACAGCATCGAAAGTTTCGTGTGGAATATTTGTGTAATCTTCTTTAGGGTTAATTGCGCCCATGATCTCTTCCTATCAAGCCCAGAAAATCTGGATTGCCCAGATTGCGTATGCTAATACAGCGATAATCACTGCCGAAGTCAATACAATGCGTAAACCTGATGCTGATGGACCCATTTGACGAGTAGTCACGTAGTCAGTGAATACTTGCCACATACCAATCCATGCATGTGCAACAAGAGAGAATACAGCTAATAAAGACATGATCTTCATTGGTGTAGTCATCATAAAGCCGTACCACTGTTCGAAGTTGAAACCACCGTTAAGCAAAATCCAACCAAAAACGATAACAGTATAAACAGCTAATACAACCGCACTGATACGTTGAAGAAACCAATCGCGAGAACCTGAACCCGTTAAACCAGTAGCACTTTTCATTAGAGTACGATCCATACAAATGCTGCAACAATACCGATTGCAGACAAGATTAATGAAATAGTAGCTGCAGTACGGCCGCTTTGCAGTTCTTCTGCAACGCCAACGTCAGCAAGTAAATGCTTAATACCAGTAAACGTATGATAGATTAAGCCGGCTACAAATACCCATACAACAAAACGCACGATGAATCCGTTAAAGATTTCTTGCACTTGAGCAAAACCTTCAGGCGAAGACAATGACTTGTCTAAAATCCATAGAAGGACCGGTACGAGTAAAAATACGATCACACCAGAAAGACGGTGTAGAATTGATGCAATAGCCACAGGTGATTTTAAGTTTACTTCTAAAACTTGACCCATGGACAAATTGACAGGTCTGTTGCTTTTCACAGCGGGCATCCTGTAGTTAAAAACTCCATCCGGAGTTTGTTGGAATTAATTCGAAGGAAAGCTGGCATTATTTAGACAAATACATGCCTAAACGTAAAACGACACTGAATTATAAAACGCTAACTATTAAAATACAAACAACTCTCATTGGCTTTTTGGTCAAAAACCTTTTAAATAAGAATCATTAACAATAAGGTGAATCTACAATACTTAACCCCTTCCCTTTTATTTTCACTTTATATATTTGTTTTTAAATAATAAAGCTGAGTGTTTTAGTCCGATATCATCACTCAACAAAAATGCTCACTCTTTAGACTAAAGGTGAAGATTCAAGCACTTAGCCACTGATTGAAAATATCACTCAAAGTATACAGAACTCTCTATTTTATAAAGGTTTACTAAAATCCCACTAACTCGCGCAAAATCATCTCAATAAATAGTCTAATGAATAAGCTACTTAGCCAAATAATGATTCATTTCAGTATTCAGCAACTCTATTCAACTTCAAAATGTGAATAAAGTCTCAAAATAAATCGAATCGACATAATTTAATCAAGTAAAAATGAGTCATTTTTTAATCAAACGGACATTTTAAAATATTCTATTAAGCGCTTTTATTTATAAAACTTGGCAAAAATGATCAACACTTGAAAAAGCTGTAAGTAATGAAATTTATATAGTTTTAGCCGTTTCACTGTAATGAACCTGATCATTTTAAACATTTTTTTACGATTAAATGATGATGATTATTGCTACAAACAATGTATTTTTTTCTGCACCTTCTGCATGTTTTATCTTATTATAGCGCGTTGATGCTGTGATTTTAATAAAGCTTTTTATACAGAGATTATGTGACTAAGCCGCTGTGTAACGTCATTTTTTATCCATAAGTATAATTGACAAAATTTCAGTACTCACTAATCTTATAGCAAATTTTTGATCCGTCCGTTTTGTACATTAAAAGATTGATAGACAACTCGGATAAACATTCACCAGGACAGGAGATCTATTGAATGTCTGAAGCAACTGGCAAAAAAGCCGTTTTACAGCTTGATGGCAAACAAATTGAACTACCAATTTACAGCGGCACATTGGGCCCAGATGTAATCGACGTTAAAGATGTGTTGGCTGCAGGTCACTTTACTTTTGATCCTGGTTTCGTATCTACAGCGGCGTGTGAATCTAAAATTACATTCATCGATGGTGGTAAAGGCGTTCTTTTACACCGTGGCTACCCAATCGACCAGTTAGCGACTAAAGCAGACTACCTAGAAACTTGCTACCTTCTTCTAAATGGCGAGCTTCCAACTGCTGAACAAAAAGTTGAATTTGACGCTAAAGTACGTAACCACACAATGGTTCACGACCAAGTTAGCCGCTTCTTCAATGGTTTCCGTCGTGACGCGCATCCTATGGCGATCATGTGTGGTGTTGTTGGTGCGCTTTCTGCGTTCTATCACAACAGCCTTGACATCGAAAACATCGACCATCGTGAAATCACTGCGATTCGTTTGATCGCTAAAGTGCCTACACTGGCTGCTTGGACTTACAAATATACAGTTGGTCAACCGTTCGTTTACCCACGTAACGATTTGACTTACGCGGAAAACTTCCTGTACATGATGTTTGCTACTCCTGCAGACCGTGACTACAAAGTTGACCCAATTCTTGCGAAAGCAATGGACCGTATTTTCACGCTTCATGCTGACCACGAACAAAACGCGTCTACTTCTACAGTACGTCTAGCTGGTTCTACTGGTGCTAACCCGTATGCATGTATCGCTGCTGGTATTGCGGCTCTATGGGGTCCTGCTCACGGTGGTGCAAACGAAGCTGTTCTTAAGATGCTTGATGAAATCGGCACTGTAGAAAACGTTGCTCCGTTCATGGAAAAAGTGAAAACTAAAGAAGTTAAACTGATGGGCTTCGGTCACCGAGTTTACAAAAACTTCGATCCACGTGCGAAAGTAATGAAAGAAACTTGCGACGAAGTGTTAACTGCACTTGGTATCAACGATCCACAGCTTGCTCTTGCTATGGAACTTGAACGTATCGCACTTTCTGATGACTACTTCATCAAACGTAACCTTTACCCTAACGTAGACTTCTACTCAGGTATCATCCTTAAAGCGATTGGTATCCCAACAGAAATGTTTACTGTAATCTTCGCTCTTGCACGTACAGTTGGTTGGATCAGCCACTGGTTAGAAATGCACAGCGCACCTTACAAAATCGGTCGTCCTCGTCAGCTTTACACTGGCGAAACTCAACGCGATATCGTTCGTTAATTCGAACCGCGTCGAAAGACCCAAAAAACCACCCTTTCGGGTGGTTTTTTTTATTTCTTCAAAAAATATCAAGAACAGCAGTAGCAAATAAGTAACTGGCTTATTGAGCAAATGGCGTGATAAAGATGCTTACAAACACAAGCCTACAATCCCGTTATAATTAGATCATTCCAAATATTCGTCATGACTATGTCCTACCGTCTTTTATTCTTGTTGTTAAGACTGATCCGATTTCCGCAATTTAAGTGCCGTCATCTGACCGAAGGCGAAATCCAGATGTGTCGTTCCGTATTTGGCGACCAGATTGATTACAGCAAAGTGCATGTCATGAATCATCCTTTCTTGCCTTGGCAACCGAAACATATTCTAATGGCACCTACGGGATATGTTCATGTACGCAATGTACTTTTTAAAGAGGATTATTCCAAAGAGACTGCAAGTTACCGCGCGGTGTTTATTCATGAGATGACGCATATTTTCCAGCATCAGCGTGGTATTAATGTGGTACTACGTGGAGCAATATTACAGACCGCTTATTTTTTAAGTTTTGGTCGTTATGATCCTTATAAATATTCCTATATTCCTGGCAAATCTTTCTGGAGCTACAATATTGAACAGCAAGGTGATATCGCACGTGATATTTACCTCAAAAAGCTGCCAAATATTATTCAAGAACTGGATGAGCTGCGAGTACGCTAAAATCTTCATATATAAAACATCGCGCTCGATCTGGGCAGATTCGATACAAAACAATATGTGTTCGTTTTATTTTTAATGATCCAGTTGCATATCAACACTAAATCTATGCAAACAACGCTAGCATCTGCTTCAAATTTCGATAGAATAACTAATGTCTGATATTTTCTTTCCAAAAATGAGATTAAGTATCAAGCTTTTATTATTGTGTTTAAGTTTTTAGCCATTTGGCATTATGTAAGTACCAGATTGCACTCGACTAAATAACTATAATTTTAAATAACAGTCGATTAGTGCAAAAAAATCTATCAGGATTAGGATTTAGTTGGAATGAAAAGTTTTAAAATTGCCCTTGCTCAATTCTCTCCACATGTTGGCAATATCGACGCAAATACGCAAAAAATGATCGAACAAGCCGAACTGGCTAAAAAAGACAATGCTGACCTGATTATCTTTCCAGAACTTTCGACTCTCGGCTACCCTGCAGATGACTTAATTCTGCGTCCAAGTTTGACCAAACGTACCCAACAGGCATTTGATCAACTGGCACAAGTTAAAGACATCGTGATGGTATTTGGTTTTGTCAATCAAACTGAAGATGGTCAGCGTTATAACTCTGCTGCGGTGATGAAAGACGGTCAGGTATTGGGGATCTATAATAAACAGACCCTACCAAACTATGCCGTTTTTGATGAAAAGCGTTATTTCAATGAAGGTCATCAACATCTGGTATTTGAATACCTCGGTCATAAATTTGGTGTGCTGATCTGTGAAGATGTATGGTCGCTAAACGTTGTTCAACAGCTGGCTCAGTTGAATGTTGATACTGTAGTAGTACTGAACTCTTCTCCATATGAAGTCGGTAAGCCACAACACCGTATTGAAACCATGGCGGCGCTGGTTAAACAGCTCAACATCAACTTGGTGTACTGTAACCAGGTCGGTGGTCATGACGATCTAGTTTTCGACGGTACCAGTTTCGTACTGAATAAATCTGGTGAAGTTGCACTACAAGCAGCAAGCTTCCAGGAAAATCTGTACATTGCTGAATATGATGCTGCCAACCTTGAATTTAGCAAAACATCTATTACCCCAGCGTTAGACACCATGGCAGAGATTTATCAGAGCCTAGTGGTTGCGACACGTGACTACGTACAACGCTCTGGTTTCCCAGGTGTGATTCTAGGTTTGTCTGGTGGTATTGACTCTGCATTGACACTTGCTATTGCTGTAGATGCCCTTGGTGCAGATAAAGTTCAAGCGGTGATGATGCCATATACCTATACGGCTCAAATCAGTGTAGAAGATGCAGCTGAACAGGCGAAAACACTGGGTGTAACTTTCGGCATTGCCGAAATTAACCCTATTGTGAATGGTTTTCTGCAAACCTTGTACCCATTCTTCGGTGATGCACCAGTGGATGCAACTGAAGAGAACTTACAAGCTCGTTCACGCGGTACATTACTCATGGCATTGTCGAATAAATTTGGCAATCTGGTACTGTCGACTGGTAACAAGTCAGAAGTAGCTGTGGGTTACTGTACACTTTACGGTGACATGGTCGGTGGCTTCTCTGTACTGAAAGATGTGTATAAAACCATTGTATTTGAACTGGCAAAATACCGTAACAGCATTGCAGACAAACCTGTGATTCCTGAGCGTGTAATTACCCGCCCACCTTCAGCAGAACTGCGTCCAGATCAAGTGGATCAGGATTCATTACCGCCATATGATGTTCTGGATGCCATCCTTTACTCTTATATCGAAGAAGATATGAGCCAAGACGACATTATTGCCAAAGGCTTTGAAGAAGAAGTGGTCAAACGTGTAATTCGTCTGGTGGATGTGAATGAATACAAACGCCGTCAAGGTGCGATTGGTCCTCGTATCAGTTCACGCGCTTTCAGCCGCGAACGTCGCTACCCAATCGTAAATGGATGGAAAGCAGGCGTTTAATTTAGCCCTGTTGATCTAGAAAAACGCCTAAGTCTGTTTAGGCGTTTTTTTATTTGCATTGATTTAAATGAAAGCTATAACCCGAACAGATTTATAAGTAAATATCGGAATATTTCAATTAACAAGAATAGTGCAACAGTTTTATAGATTTAAATATATTTATTTGGCACAAAAAAAGAGACCAAGCTGAGAGCTTGGTCTATAAAAATGGTGGCTATGACGAGACTTGAACTTGTGACCCCCGCATTATGAGTGCGGTGCTCTAACCAACTGAGCTACATAGCCGTAAACTGTGTGCGCATTATCGTAACTTCCGCATCCCTCGTCAAGCATTTTAATTCACAAATGTTCAGTCTTTATGCAAATGTGTAAAAATCATATAAAAATTAAACAAAAACATCGATTTATTGGTTATTTTTTATTTTAAAAATTTAAATACTTTCTCTTATTAATTTTTAGTAAGCGATTTAATTAAATAGAATCTTAGCAATTTCATTAACATGGCTTAATTTACTTTTTGCCATCCCTCGATTTTTCCCTCTACCCTTTTTTATTATTAAAAAAATATTTTTATAGACTGAATATCACTACATGTGGTCAAACTTACCTTGAGAAATGCTGAGCAAAAATCTAATTATTTTGCTTTCAAGTTTTTTTATCAGTCGTTGTTCTTCAATATTTTTTAAATTCTTCAGGAAAATAGAGAGTTAGACGTTTAAGAATTAGAGAATTTAACTATTTGATAAATTCTTATGGAGAGCCCTCTTAATTAAGAGATAAATAGAATGAATTTTCACCCAGTAATACGTTTCATCTTCTTATAATTCCTACGAATTTAGCTGGTTTTATTTCTTTGTAATAGGGTATATGATCAAACTATAAGCAAGAGATTTTTAGCCCGGAAAACCGGTTCATAACTATAAATGCATTACTTCCGTAAGGAGATTTATTATGGCTTTTCAACATATTTTAGTTCCAATTGATGGTTCAGAAACTTCCTATGCAGCTGTAAACCAAGCAGTAGAGCTAGCGAAGACGTTTAACGGTAAGATCACTGTGGTTCAGGTGATGACTTTAGACCCTTATATTGCTGCTGAATATATTACTGCAGCACAAACCAATGATTTAATCGAACGTGCACGTGTTGCAATCCAGCAAAATCTGGATGAAGCGAAAAAACGTTTTGAAACTGCCGGTGTGCAGGTCGATACCCAGTTACTTGAAGGGCAAGTCGTGAATACCGAGATTGCCAAAGCAGCTAAAACTTTGGGTGCTGACTTAATTGTGATTGGCTCACATGGCCGCACTGGCTTCAAGAAATTCTTCCTTGGCAGCGTGGCACAAAGCATTCTAGGTCAGTCCGATGTTCCAGTACTTGTGGTACGTGGCAAAGCATAAATTCATCTCTTTGCTTCCTCAAAATACCTCATGTCCGCATGGGGTATTTTTTATTGAGTTATGCCATCCCATTGGTACAGTTTCAGGTTAACTTTATCCCCAATAACTGCTATGCCTTCTTGTATTAATTTAGCGGTCTGAATATTCATGCCGTGCTCATCCAGTCTATGCACACTAATTTTACCATGGGAATTAATCACCCGATACCACGGCAGGTCTGATGATTCATCCATATCCCTAAGTACTCGTCCAACCAGACGTGCATGGCGTGGCAATCCTGCCAGTCTCGCGACCTGACCATAACTTGCGACTTTACCCTGTGGGATCAAGGCAATTACGCTGAGAATCATTTGAGCAAGTTCATCACTGGGTCTAGCAGTCATTGTAAATAAATCCATTTAAACTGTTTTGATCATAATGTCTTGGTTCAAACTCGCCAAGTTAAGTCCCAAAAAATAAAAAAGAGAATCCGAAGATTCTCTTTTTTAAATGATACAAATCTTTTAGAAGTTGTCCGGATTTTCCAGACGTTTCACTTCATGCACTTTTTCAGGATTATGCACTGCCGCTACACCATCTTCATCTTTTTCATCAATTAAACTTTCAGGCTTATACACCGTAATAATTTCATTACCATTAGCATCTTCACCAATAATGTACTGGAAACCCTTGCGGTTCATCTTATGGCACATACGTTGATACCAGCCTTTCCAACCTTCCTTCTCTTCATGCGGGTTGTAATAGAAGGCATTCATCACAGCTGGGAGCCCCAGACCACAGACCACACCCGATAACAACACCACAATAAAGGTATAGCCGACCAGAATACTGCTGTATTCTTCCAGTTGCGGAACATTGGCAACGGCTAAGATCAATGCCAAGGAAATCCCGCCACGTACACCGCCCCACGACAGAATGGCGAGGCTACCGTTATAACGTTTTCTGCGCAGATGCGGGAACATAGAGAAAGACAGGAAGTTTGCTGCAAAGCGCGCCACATGTAGAATAATAAAGGCTACGATCCCGCCCAGAATCAGACTGGTACTTAGGTCCAGAATAAATAGTTCCAGACCAATCAGGGTAAACAGGAAGGAGTTAATAATCCCTTCAACTGTATGCCAAAAATGGTTGACGTCGCCGATATCAGCATCAGCCAGAATTTCCTTCCATTTATTACCAACAATCAGACCGCCAATTACACAGGCAATTGGTGCGGAAGCATGCGCCAGCAAGGCGATCAGATATGAACCACAAGCTAACAATGCAGTGGTCAGAATCAGGGATTCCATCTCATGCTTACCACGCAGAATGCGTAGAATCGCCCAGCCAAATACCACACCAATAAAGACTGCTACGACAATTTCGTAGAGCAGTGTTTGTAGCACACCCAATAAGGTAAAGTTCTCACCCTGCAATACATTTAACAAGGTCATGAATAAGGCAATACACATGGCGTCGTTAAATAGCGATTCACCTTCCAGCTTCACCATCAAGTGATGCGGCGCACGAACTGAGCTGAGCACACCTTTAATCCCGATTGGATCTGTTGCACCCAATGCAGCACCTAGTAATAGCAGCACCAATAGATCAACATGCTTACCAATTAGGAACTGATAGCCATACAAGACTAAACCGAAAAAGACGGCACAAAATACCAGTGCCAGACTGGCTAGAATTCCAATTGGGCGCCAGTGATTACGCAAATCAGATACCTTAAATTTCAGCGCAGATGAGGTCAAAATAAAACAAATAACCCCATTGATCAGGAAATCATAGAAATCGATATGCCGGACTGCACTTTCAATATTGGCAATATTGATACTGAAAAAAGGATTGCCATGCAGCAGACTCGCGCCCCACTGCAGGATAAAGACGAAAATTGCAGAGACAATCGGAACACCAATCGCTTGAGGAAAACCCAGTACCCTTTTATTAAATAATGTCGTGGCAATGGATAATGCAAAAACAACAGTCAAAAGTTGTAAGAAAAAGAAATTGCCCATGGGTTCCCTTAAAGTACGACTCATTCCCGAAAATGAGTCCTTTGGCTTATTTAAAAATAAAATATCAAATGAAGAGGTATTTCCGGATGAAATAAGTTTAATCCTGTTTATTTTGCTTTTAAGTTAAGTTTCTTTTCAATAATTTTAAATGGTGAATTATCATACAATTTCATAGTACCGCTTTGCTGTATTCTTTTACTAGCTCTTCTGAATCCTTCTCCCATGCATCAAACCGTTAAAATTATTTTTCGTCTTTTCCTTGCTACGGTGATTTTCCTGGTCACTATTGCACTGTGCTTCACCTGTTTTGCCAAAATTCAGGAGATCATGCAGGCTGAGCAACATTATCAGCAAGGCAAGTCTTTGAGCCTGATCAGCTCACCAGAGCAGCAATATGTTTTGCTGTCCAATAACCAGAAACCAGATAATGCAGTTTTTGTCCTGATTGCTGGGAATGGCTATATTTCTAAAAGTAGTTGCAATCACTATACAGCCTTATGTAGTGATGACATCAATCAGTCACATACTCGTCAGATTGAACAGGTAAAACTGTTTAAAGCTGGTGAATTTTCTTATATTGAGCAGGTTAAATATAAAGACAGCCGTACCGGTCAGGTTTCAGAATTTTCCTATTCCCAAAATGAGATCCAGCAGTTTTATCAGCAGGACGTTTCTGGGCTGAAATATGTGGTATTTGGCATTAGCTTATTTGCTTTGGCTGCGTTATTTGTCAGCTTTAAGCTGATCAGAAATTTCCGCCGTTTTTTAAATAAATAAATTTTACGATGACGAAGAAAAAGGAGCAACTGCTCCTTTTTTTCATTTCATTTTGCAGTTCAAATTTGGCTAAGTACTTTTAAGGTATTAAATACCCTTATTGAAAGTATCACATTCAGCCATTTGACCAGACTTTAAGCCAGTATTAAACCATTGTACCCGCTGTGCACTGGTACCGTGGGTAAAGCTGTCTGGCACCACATGCCCTTGAGCTTTTTTCTGCAGGTAGTCATCACCGATTTTATGCGCTGCATCCATGGCTTCTTGTACATCACCCTGCTCAAGGAACTGGGTACGTTCATGGTTATGATAGGCCCACACCCCAGCCAGACAGTCCGCTTGTAGCTCCTGATACACTGACAGCTGATTCGCTTGCGCCTTGGTTGCTTGCTGGCGTGCCTGCTGTACCTGAGAAGAAATACCTAAGATGGTCTGGATATGATGACCAACTTCATGTGCCACAACATAGGCTTGTGCAAAGTCACCGGCTTGGTCGTTACGTGACAGCTCTGTTGAATTCTGCTCACCACTGATGCCCATCTGGCTACGCATATCCCTAAAGAAAGTGGTATCGATATACACTTTCTGGTCAGCCGGACAATAGAATGGTCCCATCGCTGATTGCGCTGCGCCACAACCTGAGTTCACCACCCCACTAAAAAGCACTAACTTTGGCGGTGTATATTGCTGATTCAGCTGCTGCTGGAACACTTGTGACCAGGTATCTTCTGTATCAGCAAGAACCGTTCCGACAAAATCGATTGCTTCTTGCTGCTCTGGGGTAGGATTTTCCAGACCGCGTGTTTCAGCGCTAGAAACACCTTGAGTCACCTGCTTGGTGGCTTGATAGGCTTGTTGTGGATCCACGCCAAAAAATTTCCAGGCAACAAAGGCTACAATCAGGCCAAGGATACTAATACCACCCGCTTTGGCGCCGCCCCCTCGGCGGTCTTCTACATTGCTACTTACACGACGACCTTTCCAGCGCATAGTAAAATTCCTTATTGTTTAATTTCAACTTATTTGAACAAGTTTTTGGATTATGCTTATTTCGATTTTGCTCTGATCTTTTGAATGAAGCCAATCACTATAAACACCACAAGTCCTGCAATAAAACCAATCACCAAGTTAATAAACGTTGGTGTCACTGCACCTACAATGCTACCCATAGTCGGAATATGCTCAACATATTCGACTGAATCTTCAGTGAAATGATGAAACCATGGAATAGTATGCGCAATAATCCCGCCACCCACCAGAAACATGGCAATCGTTCCAACAATGGTCAGCGTTTTCATCAGCTTTGGGGCAAATGCTAGCAGACCACGCCCGACGCTTTGTTTAAAACTGGATGCCTGCTCGGTTAAGTACAGTCCTACATCATCAATTTTCACAATCATGGCGACAAAGCCATATACGCCGATCGTCATGACCACAGCAATCGCTGAAAGCACCATCACCTTGGTCGTGAAAGCTGCTGCTGCCACGGTACCCAAGGAAATCACGACAATTTCAGCAGACAAAATAAAGTCGGTACGAATAGCGCCCTTAATTTTATCTTTTTCAAATTGCTTCAGATCTGTTTCAATTGCAGTTAACTCTGCTTCAGCCGCTTCTTCGGTCTTGGCCTTTCTATGCTTGAGACTATGCAGTACTTTTTCCACGCCTTCATAACACAGAAACAGGCCACCGATCATCAACAAAGGATTAATCAGCCATGGCGCAACCACACTGATCAGTAAGGCTAAAGGAACAAGAATGAGTTTATTGACGAAAGAGCCTTTTGCTACGCCCCACACCACAGGTAGTTCACGTTCTGCACGCACCCCACTTACCTGCTGAGCATTGAGTGCCAGATCATCCCCCAATACCCCAGCTGTCTTTTTTGCCGCCACTTTACTCATGACTGCAACGTCGTCCAGAACCGTGGCAATATCATCCAATAATATTAGTAAGCTACTCGCCATTCTTGTTATTCCTTATAAATCTAGAATTATTCTAATCAAAAAGCTGCTCAAAGATTGTATTTACTTCTTTAATTTCAGAGATTTTTTATTACTGTGATTTATTGTGACTGACATTCAAAAACAGAATGCCGTACAATGTTGCGATCCTAAAAAATTTGAATGTAGTACGACTACTGTTTTGGAATAGATAATGAGTAATCAAGATAATCGTCCAGTGATCTTGACTGGCGACCGTCCTACCGGACAACTTCACCTCGGTCACTTTGTTGGTTCATTACGCTCTCGCGTAGGTTTACAGGATTCTCACCATCAACATCTTTTGTTGGCGGATGCGCAGGCCCTGACAGACAATGCGGACAACTTCGAAAAAGTACGTCGTAATATTATTGAAGTGGCAACAGATTATCTTGCAGTGGGTATTGATCCGACTAAAACCACCATTTGTGTTCAGTCTTGCTTGCCTGCGCTGAATGAACTGACCATGCTTTACCTCAACTTCGTGACTGTTTCCCGTCTTGAGCGTAACCCAACCATTAAATCTGAAATTCAGATGCGTGGCTTCGAGCGTGATATTCCAGCAGGTTTCTTGTGCTATCCAGTAGCGCAAGCAGCAGATATTACTGCATTTAAAGCGACTGTAGTTCCAGTCGGTGAAGATCAGATTCCAATGATCGAACAGACCAACGAAATCGTTCGTCGTCTGAACCGTCAAGTCGGTCGTGAGCTGCTTCCTGAATGTAAAGCATTATTGTCTAATGTTGGTCGTCTACCTGGTTTTGACGGCAAGGCGAAAATGTCTAAATCTTTAGGCAACACCATTGTGCTAGATGCATCTGACAAAGACATCAAGAAAGCAGTGAATGCGATGTACACGGATCCGAACCACCTACGTATTGAAGATCCAGGTCAGGTTGAAGGTAACGTGGTATTTACTTATCTCGATGCATTCGATACCAATAAAGAAGAACTGGAAGAACTGAAAGCACACTACCGCCGTGGTGGTTTGGGTGATGGTACAGTGAAAAAACGTCTTGAAGGTATTCTAAAAGAATTGATCGGTCCAATCCGCGAGCGTCGTATGGAATTGTCTAAAGATCCTGACTACATCATGGATGTATTGAAAACTGGTACAGATAAATGCCGTGATATTACACAAGCGACTTTAGATGAAGTGAAAACCGCACTCGGTGTGTTCCACTTCTAATTATTGAATAAATCTTAAAAAGCCCTTCACATGAAGGGCTTTTTTTGTCGATTTTCTACATAGTTGGTCCATATTTGGTTTTTTCTGTCACACAAACGTAGAAATACTTACTTTAGTTAACAGCTCTTTACACGTTTACCAATGTAAAAATAGGAATGCAGTTTTAATATGAAAACATATTCAGGAAGCAGCAAGAAACATTCTCCACAGTTTGACTTGCAACAAGTTTTTCCTTTTTCTACGCAATGACAACCCCAATCATTGCGTTTTTTTTGTCTGCAATTTTTATAAAAAACTATTCTAGCCCAGACTGTCCTTTAACAATGTTTTGCTTATGTAGTAAAAAGCAGCCAATAAAAAACCCGCAACATGTGCGGGTTTTTTCTAACACTTAAGCGTGTTTATGACGCATATGTGGGAACAGAATTACGTCACGGATACTTGGTGCATTAGCAAAGATCATTACCAGACGGTCAATACCGATACCCTCACCTGCTGTTGGAGGTAAGCCGTATTCCAGTGCTTCAATGAAATCTGCATCGTAGTGCATTGCTTCATCATCACCCGCATCTTTCTCAGCAACCTGTGCCTGAAAACGTTCAGCTTGGTCGATCGGGTCATTTAATTCTGAGAAGCCATTTGCCAGCTCACGACCACCGATAAAAAATTCAAAACGGTCAGTGATGTGTGGATTGTCATCATTACGACGAGCCAGTGGAGAAGTTTCCGCTGGATATTCAGTAATGAATGTTGGCTGACGTAGTTTAGTTTCTACAGTTTCTTCAAACACGATGGTTTGCAGTTTGCCCAGACCAAAACCTGGTTTTACCTGTTCTTTCAGCTCTTCCTGAACATATTTCGCCAGGAATTCACGGTCACCAACATTTTCAGGCGTGAACTGTGGATTGTGCTCAAGAATCGCATCAAACATTGAAATTTTCTTGAATGGACCTTTGAAGCTAAATACTTCTTCGCCATAAGGCACATCAGTTGTACCCAGAATATCCAGTGCCAGTTTTTCCAGCATTTGCTCAGTCAGTTCCATCAGGTCTTTGTAATCCGCATACGCCTGGTAGAACTCGATCATAGTGAATTCTGGGTTATGACGAGTTGAAACACCTTCGTTACGGAAGTTACGGTTAATCTCGAACACACGCTCAAAACCGCCGACAACCAGACGTTTCAAATAAAGCTCAGGTGCAATACGCAAGAACAATGGCATATCTAATGCATTGTGATGCGTTTCAAATGGACGCGCAGAAGCACCACCTGGAATTACATGCATCATTGGTGTTTCCACTTCCATATAACGTTTTTCAGTCAGGAAGTTACGGATACCAGCAACTACTTTCGCGCGAATTTCAAAAGTCTTACGTGTTTCTTCGTTCACGATCAGGTCAAGATAACGCTTACGATACTTCACTTCTGTATCTGTCAAGCCGTGAAACTTGTCTGGAAGTGGACGAAGTGATTTAGTTAATAATTCAAATTGTTCGATGTGAACATACAGATCGCCTTTACCAGAACGACCGATATAACCTTCAACGGCAATGATATCGCCTAGGTCTAGACCTTTGATCGTTGCAAGGACTTCAGCATCTAATTCTTTACGAGGAACATAAAGCTGAATACGGCCAGTCATGTCTTGGATCACGATGAATGAACCACGGTTCAACATCACACGACCCGCAACTTTTACATGAACGTGTTCGCCTGATTCAATTTCTTCTTTTGATTGGTCAGCGAACTGATCTTGAAGATCTTGCGCATAGTGCTCGCGCTTGAAGGTATTCGGCCACGGGCTCTTACCGCTTTCCTTGGCGTGATCTTCGATTTGCTTTAACTTGGCATGACGCTGTGCAATTAAATCGTTTTCGGAAATGATTTGTTCAGAAGTCGATTGAGCGTTAGTTTGCGTCATCTCTGCCTCGAATAAGATTAGTTAAAAAATAGAAGGTGCATACAATAGCAGATTTTGCAGTTAAATCGTAGCGTCAAGCAGCATCTGTACTCGCTTTTCTTTTCAAATATCTTAGGAACTCGTAAATTACACTTTTAGGCAAAGCCTGCAACGGCTTACCAGCCTAGAGATCCGCAATTTTTATTGACCAATTAATCAAAAAATAACGTTTTAATATCAATTCCTTTACAGAAGCTCTCATTCTTTTTGACTAAGGTCTGCTTGGACTAAAGTCTTTAGACCAAATGCTAACTTCATTCCTTTTCTAGAAGTTCTACAATGCACTCTGACGCAAATCATTGCGGGACCATAAAACGAACGAATACGACGACCCTAATGAGCCAATGCACTTCAAAAATCCTATTTATTCATGGACTTGATTCTTCAAAAGAATCGACTAAATTCCATGCCATTGATGCAGAACAAAAATATTGCATCGATGTGGATTATCGCAACCTCAATTATGTGACTGTAGCTGAATTTTATAGCGAAATTATTGAGAAGATTCAGCCAGACATTCTGGTTGGACATAGTCTGGGTGGCTATTGGGCACTAAAAATGTCACAACAACACCATATTCCTTGTGTGATTGCCAATCCAAGCCTGAACCCGAATTTCCGTGAAGACTATCCGGCGATTTGTGATGATGATTTACAGCATGACATTCCACAATTTGCCTATATTGAACTAGGTGATGAAATGCTGGACATGCATGCAGTGCAGTCACAACTGGAAGATTATATGCAGGTAGAAGCTGTTGCTGGTGGTCATCATCGACTGGAACATCCTGAAAAGATCAATCCGCTGATTCTGCAAATTGAACAGCTTCTTCATAATAACTACATCATATAAAACTGACAGTTATAAAAAAGCCCCACATTGAGCAGGGCTTTTTATTCATCTTTTACGCTTAAGCTGCATTAGCTTCAGGCTTAGATTTGTCATCTAATACAGACCAGATATTCAGACCAAGATCACCATGCAAATCAGGTAAATCAAGGAAAATGCTTGCACCTAGAACTTCGTGATTGCATTTCTTCGCCAGCTCATTCACAGCTTTCAATGTACCGCCAGTTGCCAGTACGTCGTCTACAATAATTACTTTTTGTGATTGAACTTCAGCAGACATTTCCAGACGGTCCAGGCCGTATTCCAAGCTATAACCCACGCCAACCACTGGAGGTGGTAATTTACCCGCCTTACGAACCAATAATAGGCCTTTGCCAGTACGCTGCGCCAACAGGCTAGCCAATACAAAGCCACGTGCTTCAACAGCAATAAAGCTATCTACTTCTGCCAGTTTTTCAGCAGGAATGCTCGCAATCAAAGCATCAGTTAATGGACCAATGTTATTCATGAAAAGTGGGGTTAAGTCAAAGAAACAAATACCCGGCTTTGGAAAATCCTGGACAGTACGAATGTGAGACCACAATGAAGTAGACATATTGCTCATGGGAGATCGTTAGATAAGAAAAAGGAACAGGCGAATTTTAAACTTAATTACGACTAAAGGATAGGGAAAATTGAGTACTATTTCAGCGCCACCTGTCTTGACATTTTAGTATTTATTTTTATTTCAGCTATTTATAACAGGGATTTTTCATAAAAATTTTAATAGATGGTTTAAAACCATAATCCTCCACCCTACAGGAAAATATTTTTTTATTTCATTCATCGTCAGAAAAAAAATAAGCTCTCGTTTATTTGTAGAAATAGAATCTTGTTCCAGCAGATTTAAATCAATAAAAAGCTTGATTAAATGACATTTTCTGGCCTGTATCACTATTCTGCTTTTAATTTCGCTGTTTAAACTGTTATCTACTTTACTTTCCGGACAGAACTGCGTAAAAATTTAGCCAAATATGTCCGCTGTTAAATGCCATATTATTAGAGTCTTGCCTGTTTAGGATTATTGAGCCAGCTCCAATATTCGCTGGTTTTTGGAGAGTTACATGAAAAAATATCAATGCATCGTTTGTGGATGGATTTACGACGAAGCTGAAGGCTGGCCGCAGGACGGTATCGTACCTGGCACCAAGTGGGAAGATATTCCAGATGACTGGACTTGCCCAGACTGTGGCGTTTCTAAAGTCGATTTTGAAATGATCGAAATCTGATTTCGCTCAGACAAAGGCCATATTGAGTGGTCTTTTTTTATGCCCTTCTACAATCTATAAAAAAGCATGGAGTTAAATATGCACCCTATCGTCATTATTGGTTCAGGTATGGCAGGCTATGCTGTCGCACGCGAATTTCGCAAGCTTAATCCAGACCATGAACTAGTTATGATTTGTGCCGATGATGCGACCAACTACGCGAAACCGACACTTTCCAATGCTTTAGTGGGCAAAAAAGCACCTGAAAATATTGCCTTAGGCGATGCTGCAAAAATGGCGGCTCAGTTAAATATGCGTATTGAAACACATAGCTGGGTCAAAACCATTGATGCGGTTGCACATGAACTGACTGTTGTAAAAGATCAGGCTGAGCATAAACAGATGTATTCAAAACTGGTTCTTGCGGTGGGTGCACAGCCAGTTCGTCTGGCCATTTCCGGTGATGGCAGTGATGACATTCATGTGGTCAACAACCTGACTGACTATAAAGCTTTCCGTGCCAGTCTGGAAAAACGTGAAGATAAGCGCGTGGTAATTTTAGGTGCAGGCCTGATTGGCTGTGAATTTGCCAATGACCTGCAAAACACCGGTCATCAGGTAACTGTCATTGACCTGGCACCGCAACCTTTAGCGCGTTTACTGCCAGCACACGTTGCAGATGCTTTTCAGCAAAATCTGGAAGAAACGGGTATCAACTTTGTATTAGGTACAACTGTTGAGAAAGTCTCTAAAGTTGAAAATGGTGACTATCTGGTAACTTTAGCCAATGGTCAGTCTGTCATTGCTGATGTAGTTCTGTCTGCGGTGGGCTTACAGCCAAATGCATCAGTTGCGAAAGAAGCTGGTATACAGATCGGTCGCGGTATTCTGACCAATAGCCAGTTAGAAACTAATCTGGCGGATATTTTTGCTGTCGGTGACTGTGCTGAAGTTAATGGAACTTTATTGCCTTATGTGATGCCGATTATGCAGCAGGCTCGTGCGCTGGCTAAGACCTTAAATGGTGAAACTACAGCAGTCCATTACCCAGCGATGCCAGTCGCAGTAAAAACTCCTGCAGCACCACTGACTGTACTGCCTG
Source organism: Acinetobacter sp. LoGeW2-3 (assembly GCF_002688565.1). Classification (NCBI taxonomy): domain Bacteria; kingdom Pseudomonadati; phylum Pseudomonadota; class Gammaproteobacteria; order Moraxellales; family Moraxellaceae; genus Acinetobacter; species Acinetobacter sp. LoGeW2-3. The sequence continues at coordinate 173,958 of NZ_CP024011.1, forward strand.
CACCAGCGAATGTTGATGTAACTTGGGACACCGAAGAATTTGAAGATGGCATGATTGCCAAAGCTACAGATGCTGAAGGAACTTTACGCGGTTTTGTGCTCTTAGGGGCGACAGCAGGGAAACAACGTCTTACTTTGACTAAGCAGGTTCCTGACTTGATTCCTGTATCAGTTTAAGGTTTAAATACAAAGGACATTCTTTGTACAGTACAGAATGTCCTTTTATAGGGAACTTAACATGAATAGTCATGTGCAATCGAGTCTATTACCATCTCCATATACGGCATTCATGCATGAAACCAAGATTGATCTTGGCAATGGGATTGAATTGCATGTCGAAGTGGGTGGTCAGGAGAATCGCCCGACCCTGTTACTGATTATGGGTCTGGGTGCACAGATGCTATATTGGCCAGACTTTTTCTGTAAATCATTTATCGACCAAGGTTTCCGGGTCATTCGTTTTGATAATCGCGATATCGGCTTATCTTCAAAAGTTCATCATAAAGGTCCACGACTGAATACCCTGAAACTGATGGGTCGCTTCGTGTTAGGTCTGGGGAATCAGGGTGCGCCTTATACCCTGTACGACATGGCCGACGATGTCAGTCTGTTGATTGATAAAATGGAACTGGATGAAGTGTATGTCCTCGGTGCTTCGATGGGCGGTATGATTGCCCAGATTCTGGCAGCACGTTATCCTGAAAAAGTAAAAAAGCTGGCCTTGCTATTTACCAGTAACAATCAACCCTTATTACCCCCACCATTTCCAAAACAACTTTTTAGCCTGATTGGCAAACCCGCTTCACATGATGAAGATGGTATTGTCGACCATAGTTTGAAACTGTTTAACATCATTGGCTCACCTGGTTATATCAACCAACTTGAGGCAATGCAGACCGCTCGTAAATTATATAATCGAAGTTATTACCCAGCGGGTGTACTTCAACAGTTTTTAGCAATATTATGTACGGGCTCGTTGCTGCAACTGGATAAGCAAATCCGACATGAGACGCTTGTGGTACATGGTTCTCAAGATCGCTTGCTGCCACCCGGCCATGGTAAGGCTGTTGCGAAAGCAATATCTGGTGCTAAATTTGAATTAATTGATGGAATGGGGCATGATATCCCACCGCATTTTATTCCATATCTTAGCGAATTATTTGCTGATCATTTTAAATCATAAAATTAGGACACTATGGCTGCATTACCATCCCTAAGACAGCTGTCATATCTCGTAACACTGTCTGAGACGCTGCATTTTACAGAAGCTGCCCGTCGTTCATTTGTGACCCAGTCCACCCTGTCGGGCGGGATCATGGAGTTGGAGCGTTTACTCGGTGGCGTTCTTGTTGAACGTGATCGCCAGAATGTACGCTTGACTCCCCTCGGAGAACAAGTGGTTGCACGCGCCCGTGTTCTACTGGCTGATGCTCAGGACTTAATGCGTTTAAGTCGTGAGATGAGTGAACCTTTGACAGGTGATTTGCACTTAGGTGTGATTCCGACCATTGCGCCGTTCATTTTGTCGCAATTACTCGATGAAGTGCATAAGCAGTTACCGAAAATTCAGCTGCATCTGCACGAAGCACAAAGTGAAAAGATTGTCGAAAAACTTGAGCATGGCAACCTGGATATGGTTGTGCTGGCGCTACCTTTTGACACTCGCAGCCTGAAAGTTGCTGAGATTGTGAAAGAAAATCTGTATGTGGTACACCACAAGTCAGATCAGAATGCAGCGAATGCCCATTCATTAGAAGATTTGGATCTTTCTCGTTTAATGTTACTGGAAGAAGGTCATTGTCTACGTGATCATGCTTTAAGTGCATGCCCGATTGGTGAACGTAAGAATGATCACCGTCTAAAAGCAAGTTCATTGCCGACCTTAATCGAGATGGTGTCTTCGAATCTTGGTTTTACCCTGTTGCCTGAAATTGCACTGCATACCAACATGATTAAAGCCAATCCTGATCTTCAGGTAAAACAGATTGCTGCTGCACCAAGCCGTACTCTGGCACTGGTGACACGCAAAAGTACTCCGCTGCAAAGCGAATTTGATGTACTACTACCAATCCTGCAAAAAATCGCACAGCACTAATCATCATATTGCTGACTTAAAAAGGAGCTATCAGGCTCCTTTTTATTTTTAGAACTGAAAATTTAAGATAGAAAAAAGGCTGGATTTCCAGCCTCTTTTTTTAAGATTCAGTACTTATTTAATCGTTTCCAGTAACACACGCTGTGCATTATGTGGTTGTTCACCTTCTGCAGGTTGTGCACGAATCCAAGTTCCATCACTTTGTAGCAACCAGGCTTGCTGATTATCTTTCAGGTAATTCAATAAGCCCTGCTGATAGATGCGTTTCTTCAGCGCTTCATCTTCAATCGGGAAGCAGGCTTCAACCCGGTTAAACAGGTTACGGTCCATCCAGTCGGCACTCGAGCAATAAATACGGGAATTGCCATTATTGCTAAAGTAATACACGCGGGTATGTTCCAGGAAACGACCGACGATGGAACGTACCCGGATATTTTCCGACAAGCCCGGCAAACCTGGACGCAGACAGCAAATCGAACGAATAATCAGGTCAATCTGCACACCCGCCTGTGATGCTTCATACAGCTTATTGATCAGCTGCAGTTCAGTCAGCGCATTCACTTTGACAATGATCTGCGCCTTCTTACCTTCTTTAGCATTGGCAATTTCATTGTCGATGTAATTTACCAGCTGGGCTTGCAAGGTAAATGGCGCATGTAGCAGCTTTTTCAGCTTGGCCATTTTGCCCATACCAGTCAATTCCTGGAAGATCCGGTGCACATCTTCACATAGCTCTTTATCGGTAGTTAGCAGGCCATAATCGGTATAGATGCGCGCATTGCCAGCGTGATAGTTCCCGGTACCAAGATGGACATAGCGCACTAGCTTGTTATTTTCGCGGCGTACGACCAGAATCATTTTGGCATGGGTCTTATAGCCAACGATGCCATACACCACTACTGCCCCTGCTTCTTGCAGGACATTGGCTACGGCGATATTCGATTCCTCATCAAAACGCGCACGCAGTTCGATGACTGCAGTGACTTCCTTACCATTTCGTGCTGCTTCTGCCAGTACCTGGACAATTTCCGAGTCCGCACCGCTACGATATAAAGTCTGTTTGATCGCCAGCACTTGTGGATCACGTGCAGCCTCACGCAGCAATGAAATCACTGGTGAGAAAGATTCATAGGGATGATGCAGCAGAATGTCCTGTTTCTGCATCGCGCTGAAGATATTTTCAGATTTCTTTAAGACCTTGGGTACGATTGGCGTATGCGAGTCATAACGCAAATGAGGACGTTTAAAATTCGACAGCAGACGTGCCAGGTTTACTGGACCGGCAACTTTATACAGCTGCTCATGTTCAAGATCGAACTCTTCCAGCAAGTATTCATAAATATGCTGAGGACAATTTTCAGTGACTTCCAGACGTACTGCACGACCAAAACGGCGTGAGTTCAACTCACCTTTTAAGGCAATCGCCAGATCTTCGACATCTTCGTTTAAAGCCAAATCAGCATTACGGGTCACGCGGAACTGATAGCATCCGGTTGCAGTCATACCCGGGAACAAGTCGGAGACATGTTCATGGATAATGGCTGAAAGCATGACATGATGTTCTTTCCCACCCGTTAGTTCATCCGGCAAACGCACTACACGTGGCAATGAACGCGGTGCAGGAACAACAGCTAGGTCGATCTGACGACCAAAAGCGTCCTTCCCTTCTAGCGTCACAATAAAGTTCAGGGATTTATTCACTAAACGTGGGAATGGATGAGCAGGATCTAGACTAATCGGCGTTAAGACCGGTGCTACCTGTTCCTGGAAATATTTTTTCACCCATTGCGACTGTGCTGGCGTCAGTTCACCACGGCGCAGAAAACAGATATCTTCTTCACGCAGTTTAGGCAGAATTTCTTCATTTAAAATTCGGTACTGACGTTCAATCGCGGCATGTGCAGTTTTGGAAATCTGATCCAGCACCTGTTTCGGCGTTAAACCATCCGGACTGCGGCTTTCATTGCCCAGATCCAGCTGTTCCATGACACCCGCAACACGAATCTCAAAAAACTCATCCAGATTACGTGAGAAAATCAGCAGAAAATTCATGCGTTCAAGTAGTGGATGCAAAGGATCGACAGCCTGTTCCAGGACACGCAAATGAAAGTCCAGAATAGACAGTTCCCGGTTAATGTAACGGTCATTATAAGTATATTCAGTCTGTACTGAAGGGCTGCTGGCTGCCGTATTCATATCGAACCTTTTAATCTTTTTAAAGCCTGAGTCAATAGTATCAGTATGCTTTAAATTTATGACAATTTCATAAAAAAAGCCCGAATTCTCGGGCTTTATGGTGATTTTTTATAACCAATCTTTACCATTAAGGTAATTCTGCATAACGCATATAACGCTGGATCATGCGCTTACGTGCTTTCAAGGCAGAAGCATTACGATTTTCCTCAAAATATTTCGGATTGGTTAAAATCGCCGCCAAGAAAATAGCTTCTTCCCGAGTCAGACTTTTCGAAGTTTTACCAAAATAATGCTTGGCTGCTGCTTCTACCCCGTAAATATGATGACCAAACTCAATTGAGTTCAAATACACCTCAAGGATCCGTTGTTTCGACCACATGCGTTCCATCATCCAAGTGGCAACTGCTTCCTGACCTTTACGCAGAAAAGAACGTTTATTAAACAGGAACAGATTTTTTGCTAGCTGCTGGGAAATAGTAGAACCACCTGCAACTACTTTACCCTGCTCTTTATTCCGGCTCAAAGCCGTCTGAATCCCATCCCAGTCAAAACCATGGTGATGTACAAATTTGCCATCTTCCGCAGTCACCACTGCTTTTTTCAGATTGGTACTAATCTCGTCATAAGGACGCCATTGATGCTGAATCGGTTTAGAGGGTTCAGTCCAGTAATCAAGTCGCATCATCATGGTGGTATTGACCGGATTGAAACGCCACCAAGCCAGACTGGCAAAGATCCAGAGTTGAATGCATAACACCACACTGAACAGCAGCAAGAATACTCGGATCAGAAAAGCTTTCATGTCAGTGTGTTACTCCTGAAGATGTCATTTTTCGTGTTAAGCTTATTTGAAATATCTCATACAGCGCAAGAATAGCATGTCTGAATACGCACCTCCTTCCATTCACCGTAAACTGGACGTCCACGCCTGGTGGTTTACTGCAGTATTGATTGCAGTGAATGTCGGATTATTTGTCTGGCAGATTCTGACCGGCACCGATGCCAGTCATCCGAGTACGCAAGATGCTATCCGCTGGGGTGCTGATTATGCACCTTTGACTTATCTGGCGGAACCCATTCGCGTGTTCAGCAGCATGTTTTTTCATTTTGGCCTGATTCATTTAATGTTGAACATGTGGGCGCTGTATATTTTTGGTAGCGTCTCAGAACAGCTGTTTGGACGCTGGTATTTCGTTGGTCTTTATCTCTGTGCTGGACTGATGGGCAGTCTGTTCAGCGGTTATATGAATATTCAGGATAGTTATGCCTTAATTGAAGGCGGTGTCGCCAATCCGGGGCTTTTACCGAGCGTGAGTGCTGGTGCCTCAGGTGCAGTGATGGGCTTAGGTGGCGCGTTGACGATCTTATCGATTCTGCCAATTCTTCCACGCCAGCGCTTTATCCTTGATAAAAAAACCTTGCTGATGGTGATGGGGATCAACCTGTTTATGGGCTTTATGATTGCCGGCATCAATAATGCTGCACATATAGGCGGGATGATTATGGGCGCTGTGCTGGCAGCACTGTGGTATGCCGGACAAAAATTACAACGTGCTAATTTCATTCAATTGATCGCTCTCATAGCCACCCTCGCTGCCTGTTATGGACTCTATCAATATAACCTTGCTCTTATTGAGCCTATTGAGCCACTCTGGCAGGAAATTCTGGAGATGATGCGTCAGCAGTTAAAGCTGTAACTGACGCATCTTCCTAGGTCTTATTGATTCAACTCACGCAGACTTTGCAACGGTGGAATATCACTGAGATAACTCAATCGATAGCGACCAATCAAGGCACAAAGCAACGTCATAAAGATCGGTAGAATCAGCCAGATTTCCCAATGTGGCTGAATCGGCAATTCCATGCGGTAACTGGCGACGGCGCTAATCACTTCAGCAAATAGACAAGATACAATTCCGGCACATAGACCAATAAAACCAATTTCCACACTGAGCATGGTTTTCAATTTTTGCTTGGAACTTCCGAATGAGCGAAGTAAAGCCACCTCCCGCTTGCGTTCATCCATGAGCAGATTCAGACAGGCAATCAGAACCAGTATTCCGGCCACACTCACCAGTAAGGCCAAGATCGTCACGATCTGCACCAGTACATTCACAATACGCTTGATCTCGTTCAGAATCAGGCTGACATCGATAAAGACCGTATTAGAAAACTGCTGGATCAGCTGAACCAGTTTTGGTCGTTCCTGTTCCGGCACATAGAAACTGCCCAGATAACTACCGGCATTGGCATCCATGGTATTCGGAGTAAAGATAAAGAAGAAATTCGGACTAAAGCTTTCCCACTCCACACTACGCAGATTCACCACTTTGGCTTCTAGTGGTCCCTCAGGTAAGCTAAACGTCAGCTTATCTCCAATCTTGATTCCCAGTTCTTCCGCAGTCGTGGCTTCAACTGAAACTTCTCCCGGCTGTTTCAATTGCGCTTCGCCAGTTAAAATCACATTATCTTGTGGATACTGATCGGTCTGGGTCAGGTTCAGTTCACGGCGTAGTGTATTACTCTTCTTGACTAACTCTGCAGCAAATGGCTGATCATTCTTGGCAATCAGACGGCCACGAATATTCGGATATAGCGGCGTACTGTTCCAGCCATTTTGCTCTAACTCGGCCCTCAACTGCGGCATCTCAAAAGGCGGCAAACCATAGACAAACTGGTTCGGTGTACCTTCTGGTAACTGCTGTTGCCAGCGTTCCAGCAGATCGGTACGCAATACGGCTAATACAGTAATCAGACTCAGGCCCAGTGCCAAAGCGGTGATCTGTAACGCAGTCTGATACGGTGTCCGTACATAAGCGGAAATCCGGGATTTTGTATTACGCAGGACTTTCAGCAATCCCCATACGGTGAGATACAGCACAGCACAAAGCAGAATAATGGCGCCAATCACCCAAGCCGTTAATACAATATTCTCGGTGAGCACCACACTGAAAATAATCAGGCTCAGTGTCCCACTCACCAGCATCCACAACATGGAATGTACGGATTTTTCTTCCTGACGGATAACCCGGATTGGTGCAGTATTGAGTAGTTGCCACAAACTTGGCAGCACAAAACCAAGCAATACCACAGCACTGGTCAGCATCGCAATCGGCAATGGACCTGATAGCATTGCCATCGCCGAGAATTGCAGCTGCAGATGTGGAATCAGCTGTAACATGAGTTGCAGCAAAGCATAACCTAAACTGATGCCAACAATGGTGCCTATGAGCATCGCGATTGCCAGTACCAGTCCAAGTAATGCCAGATAAGCCGCCAGAATTTGCTGTTTCGTCGCGCCGATACAACGCATTAACGCAATATGATCCTGATTCTGCTGTACATAGCGCTGTGCGGTTAAGGCAATCGCGATACCACAAAGCAAGATGGTCAAAATATTTGCCAACTGCAAAAAGGTATCCAGATTAGCAATCGGCTTCATCAAACGGGTATTGCTTTCACTGGCATTTCTTAGACGCAGACTATTCTGCTCCTCAAACTGTTGTTCCTCAGCTTCTGTATCCACACCCGGTTTAACAATCTTCTTAAAGTCTTTTTGATAGGTTTGAACACTGTCCGGATCACCTGCCATGAGCAGACGATAATCAATCCGGCTACCGACCTGAATCGCATTGGTTCGTGCCACATCTGCCTGAGAGATAATTACGGTCGGTGAGAAACCCGAGAAGCCTAATTCCTGATTAGAGTCATAGTCAATCACGGCAGTAATCTTGAATGAGGCATCGGCAATATTGACCTGATCCCCCACTTTAACTTTGAGCAGATCCATGGCACGCTGACTGAGCCAGATTTCACCCGGTTTTAGCTGTTTCGCTTCGGGTTTGACCCGCAAATCTCCTCTCAAAGGGAAAGATGAATCAATGGCTTTGACATTGACCATGACAAATTCGTCATTGGTATGTGCCATACTGCCAAATACAGTAACCTCCGATTGCTGCAAACCCAGCTGATCAGCCTTTTCACGCCAGGTATCTTCGATTGGCTCATTATTACTAAGCAGCAGATCTCCAGCCAGCATTTCCGCTGCTTGCAATGCCACGGCATTCTGAATCTGCTCATTACTGAACTTAAGCGCTGTGGTCGCGCTAATTGCTAGGGTCAAAGCAATGATTAGCAGATAAATGCCCGTAGTCTTAAAACTTTGAGTCAGTAAAGGACGGAAGAGGTTCATATCATCCTCCATTCACATGTTCAGTCAACTGACCATTGCTTAACTCAAAATGACGCTGGCATAGTTGTGCCAGTTTCTGGTCATGGGTCACGAGAATTAAAGTGGTACCCAATTCATGGTTTAACTGAAATAACAGCTGTTCAATTTCCTTGGCGGTCTCCCCATCCAGATTTCCAGTCGGTTCATCAGCAAAAATAATTTTTGGCTCACTCACCAAAGCACGGGCAATCGCAACACGTTGCTGTTCCCCGCCAGAAAGCACTTTAGGGGTTTGCTGGGCCTGACGGTCCAGCCCTACTCTTTGCAACAGATTCAACGCTTTTTGTTCAGCTGCGGCATAATTGAAGTTTGGCTGTAAACGCAAGGGCAACATCACATTTTCTAATGCAGTCAGATGTGGCAACAGCTGAAAAGACTGAAATACAAAACCGATATTTTCCAGTCTGACCTTGGCTCGCTGTTCTTCATTCATTTCAGTAATGGATTCGCCACAGACCTGTAACTGACCTGAACTGGCCTGATCCAGGGTTGCCAGTATGCCCAGTAAGGTGGATTTTCCAGAGCCGGATCGTCCTGTAATCGCCACCTGTTCTCCAGCCAGAATCTCCAGATTGAGGTCCTCAAAAATCGTCAACTGTTTTTGTGATAGTTGTATCTTTTGTGTCAATTGTTGAGCAGAAATTATTGGCTGTGGCATGATGGTAGCTTTCTGGCGATCTTGAATCATACTTTTCCTATGCATCTGAATATTCAAATTCTAAAGTCTTATTTATTCCGCAGCTTAGCACTGTTTGGCCTGTGCCTGATGCCGGTGCTGGTTTCAGCAAAGACCATTATGATTCTGGGTGACAGCTTAAGTGCGGGTTATGGTATTCAACCTGAACAGGGTTGGGTCAATCTGTTGCAAAAACGTTTAAACCAACAGTATCCGAAACAGTATAAAGTGGTCAATGCAAGTGTAAGCGGCGAAACCACCAGCGGTGCACTGGCACGTCTGCCTAAACTGCTCCAGACCCATAAGCCACATATTGTCGTTATTGAACTGGGTGGTAATGATGGCCTACGTGGTCAGCCGCCACAGATGATTCAGAAAAATCTGGCAAATCTGGTTCAGCAAAGTCAGAAAGCCAAAGCAAAAGTCATTCTTTTTGGCATGAAAATGCCGCCAAATTATGGTCAAAGTTATACAAAAGCTTTTGAAAATAATTACAAGGTGGTGAGCCAGCAATATAAAGTGAAATTGTTACCATTCTTTTTGAATGGGGTGGCAGGAAATAAAAACTTGATGCAACAGGATCTGGTACATCCAAATGCCAAGGCACAAAGTATCCTGTTAAATAATGCTTATCCATATATTAAAGGCGCCCTCTAAGGCGCCTTTAATATCATTCATTCTTAAAATTCAAATTAGAAATCAAAAAAGGTGACTTCACCAGTTTCCAGTGAGTATTCAGCACCCACCACCAGTAATTTGCCTTGTGCAATGAGATTTTCCAGTACTGCTGAACCATGACGTAACTGGTTCACAGAAGCAAATACATTCGAACGTACTGCATGCTTAGACAGTTTGTTCAGGTCATCCTTCAGTTCAGTCTGCATCAGAATTTCAACTGATGGACGTACACGGTTAACAATTGACATCAGATTTGCAGATGGCGGAGTTGCCGGATTGGTCAGTGCTTCAATCGTAGAATGAATTGCGCCACAATGTGTATGACCTAAAACAATGACTACAGGACAACCAAAGCTTTCTGCAGCAAACTCAACACTACCAACCTGAGACGGCGCGACAATATTCCCTGCTACGCGAATGACAAACAGATCACCCAAACCTTGGTCAAATACCATTTCTGCTGGCACACGTGAATCTGAACATCCTAAAACAATAGCAAATGGTTCCTGACTTTCTGCCATTTCAGCACGTTGCTGATGCGATAATAATTTTAAATGCTGCGTTTCACCGTTGACAAAGCGTTGGTTACCCTTTTTAAGACGTTCTATAGCTTCCTGAGCTGTGAGCATTCGTGTTTACCACCGTTGTTTTAAGTTGCAATATCTTAATCCTCTGATTTATGAATGTCACTTGCAAAAAATCAGCTTGTCTAAATTTCTATCAGTGGACCTGCATCACACTAATATTTCAATTTATGATCAGAGTTCACATGAAAACTGATTTTTTTTCACTTATGCGAATAACTTATTGGTGACATTACTTCACAATTATTTACAATAGAAATAACTCTATAATTTTATCCGAACAAGGTGGATTTGCTTCAGGATAAAACTGTTTTGAACAGTACACTGGATGCAAGACAAGGAATGTGACGCCATGATAAGAAAATTAATAAAGCGCTCAAAATTACTCTGCGCCATGACTCTAATATTAGCCCCAAGCTTCAGCACACTAAGTCAGGCCCAAGTCAGTTTTCCTACGCGTGCTCAGCCAAGTAATAATATTCTTAGCCAGTATCTGGTTCAGGAACGGCTACAGGCGGGTCTGAAAAGCAAAACACTGAAAGTCGGTCATATTTCCTGGAGCTATAACGAGGGCGGGAATGTCAATAAACCGTCTATTTTACTGATTCATGGTCTGGCGGGCACCAAAGACGACTGGAATCGTGTCGCACGGTTTCTTACCCCTTATTATCATGTGATCGTTCCCGATTTACCCAATAATGGTGACACCCGTACACCTGCAGATTTTGATTTCTCAGTACCGAATGTAACCTCTCAACTGCGTATCTTTCTGGAAGCTTTGGATGTCAATGAGAATCTGCATGTTGCTGGACATTCTCTAGGGGGGTCGATTGCCACAGTTTATGCTTCTCAATATCCTTTCGATACGCAAAGCCTGTTCTTACTGAATAGTGCCGGAATCTATAAAAACGCCAATACGCGCTATACTCGTGATCCATATGCTTTAAAGAACCTGATTGTAAGCAAACCGGGAGATCTGGAAGATGTCAGTCATAAACTGATGCAGCATCCGCCTGCTCTCTCAGATCAGTTAAAACATGCCCAGGAAAAACTGCTGATTTCCCGTTCCGAGCAGACCAGCAAAGCTATTGATCAAATTGTCATGCTGAGCCGGATCTACACGCCGGAAACATTTGCTCGTTTGACCCGTACTGTAGAAGCACCAACGTTGATTTTATGGGGTAAGCAGGATCGTATTATTAATGTTGAAGTGGCTAAAGAGCTGCACTCCCTATTTAAACGTGCCGAAACACCAGTGATCCTGAACAATGTCGGTCATATACCGATTCTTGAAGCAGAAAGACAGGTTGCACAGTATTATTTACCTTTTCTTGCAAAGACACAGACCCTAAAAAATCCACTTGCTGATAAACTCATCCCTTTAAATTAACTTTTAGAATCAATATGCAGAAACACCCGATGATTGAGCAATTGATCGAAGCTCAGCTTGACTTTCTAGATCAGTCATTTGCTCAATCTGAAACGATTCAAAATGAGTTTCAGACCTTTTATCTCTGGTTCCGCAAACAGACCCTGAAAGATCTGTGGAGTCCGATGCAAATTAACCTGCTATTGCAAAAACAAATATTAGGCACAGCAGCCAGCTCTTTTCTGATTGAACAGATTGCAGAACATATCCGTTTTGCTCTGGTCCACCCTGCAAATGACAATACCAAGATTGCCGATGTGATTCCTGTACTGACCATTGATAAGATTGCTCAGTATGTCGCAAGTAAAAGTGGTCATCGTCAGCGCCTGATCAAGAAAGTGGTGAATAATCCCGCCTTCTCTGCCATGATCAGCCAATTGATCCAGCATTCAATTCAGGATTATCTGGATAATTCGGTGATTGCCAAGAGTGTACCGGGCGTTTCCCGCTTTATGAAAATGGGCAAGTCTGTACTGGAAAATGTCACCGATACCAGTCTGGACAATACTATTGCCAAATACCTGCAAAAGAATATTCTGAAGTTGGGTCAGCTCAGTGAAAATATTCTAAACCAGCATTTTGATGATGAAAAACTGTATCACTTTCAGGCGAATCTTTGGCACAAAATCAAAGATATGCCACTGTCTGTATTGAAGAACTATATTGAAGTGCAAGATCTGAATCAGACGGTGAATTTAGGCCATGAGGTCTGGGACCATATTCGCCAGACTGATTATCTCCAACAACAGGTACATGACGGCGTACATGCCTGGTATGTACGCAATCAAGAACATACGTTTGATCTACTGCTTCGTGACCTAAATATTGATGAATCCCTGATTCAGCATGAGTTGAATGAATTACTGGTTCCTGTAATTCAACAGATGATTTCTCAAGGTTATTTACGCACACGTGCTCGTCTGTACTTAGAAAAATTTTATTATTCAAATCAAACTTTAGATATCTTAAAGTTAAAATAAATGCATTAAAAAGCCCAGATCATTCTGGGCTTTTTTGGAAATAATGCAGTGATGCTTATTTCATGTAGGCGCCTTCTGACTGGCTGTGGTCAGTTTGGTCAACCACGTGTGCCAATTCAGGAATATGCTGTTTCAGCGTTGTTTCCACACCTTGTTTTAGGGTGATATCAATTGCTGAACAACCTTGGCAACCGCCACCAAACTTAAGAACCGCTGTTAAACCATGTTCAGGGTTTTCTTTCACTTCTACCAATGCACAGTTACCACCGTGACCTGCTAGGCCTGGGTTGATTTCTGACTGAAGTACGTAAGTAATACGCTCTTCTACAGATGCATCAGGGCCCACACGTGGCACTTTAGAGTTTGGTGCACGGAAAGTTAGCTGACCACCAAAACGGTCTTTGTTGTAATCAATCACTGCATCCAGCAAATAAGGAATAGACGGTCTATCGATGTACGCAGGGAATTCTGGATAATCCTGTTTGTAATCTGTCGGTACAACTTCATCTGGTGCACTATAAGCCATGCAACATTCAGCGCGCGGTGTACCCGGATTTTCCACAAAAACACGTACACCAATACCTGGTGTATTTTGCTTTTCCAGTAGATCCTTTAAATACTCTTGTGCAGTCGGTGTAATCAATAGATTTGGAATTTCTTCTGTAACTGCAGTGCTGCTGTTCTCAGTCGACATAACAATAATTTCCTCAAGCTGAAGCTGCTATTTTAACTGAAGATGCGGGGTAAATTTAAAATTTCAACTAAAATTGTCGGATTTATTATAAAAGTACTACCTAAATGTCAGAATAATGGCAAGATTGAGTATCACCACTTCAGAATTAGAACTGCCAGATATGTTGCATTTACCCTTTAATCATACCGTTACCCTTATTCTGATTACCTGCATTATCTCCTTTATCGCATTTTCCAAAGAACAGGTCATGAACCGTCTGATTTTCTGGCCACCAGCGATTCAGCGTGGCCAGTATGACCGTTTCATTTCGCATGGCTTTATTCATGCCGATGGCACACATCTACTGTTCAATATGATTACGCTGTTTTTCTTTGGCAGCATTATTGAGAGCTTTTACCGCCAGTACCTTTATGATCTGGGCTTTGTTTTGTTCTACTTAGGTGGTCTGATTGCCGCGATTGTTCCGAGTTATCTTCAAAATAAAAATAATCCACGTTGGGCCAGCCTAGGTGCTTCAGGCGCAGTATCGGCAGTGCTGTTTGCCTATATCCTGTTTGAGCCGTGGAAACTGATTTTTGTATTCTTTATTCCAGTACCAGCGATTATTTTTGCGGTGCTTTATGTGGCATATAGTGTTTGGTCTGGCAAACGCGGTAATAGCAATATCAATCACAGTGCCCACCTTTGGGGTGCGGCTTATGGTGTGATTATGACCATTATCCTGGAACCTCGACTGATTCCACATTTCCTGAATAAACTGGCGCAACTTCCTTTCTAAATTCTTTGATTCATCAAGGGATAGTTACTATCCCTTTTTTAATCATTATCAAAGCTAATGCAAATTAAATTTTAAACAAGTAATGAAAAGGAAACTGTGTGTTTCCCTTTTACTTGAAACATCTCGTAATAATTTCCAAAGTCAGGATGTCATATATTGCCAACCTTGGACTAAATTTTGCAGCGATAATGTTTACATCTGTATATTAATTGCTGTAAATCGCGAGATATTTTGCATGTCCACTTCCCTAGACGGTCTTCAATTCCCCATTTCCAATCCACAACAAAAACCAAGCACATCGAAAATCGGCCGTAACATCATTTCTGAAGCCTTAGGCGCAGTTGATCCTGTGCATGCCACCGCAGCGCAACAGGAAAAAAACTGGCGTAAGCAATATCCGGTTCACTTCAAGCATTTGGTTGAAGATGGACTGCGCTCTCAAGGTGCAGCACTCAGCATTGCTAAGCAAGGTTTAGAAACGGCGCATTGCAGCTTTGAGTTTTACCGTGATGGTCAGAAGCATCTGCTAAAAGATGTGATGTCTCTGCCTGCGCAGAACCTGAATACTTTCCAGCTGAAAGATCAGTCTGACAAACCCCCAGAATGGTATGTACCTTACCATGGTAAAAAGCTGCAAGGACAAGCATTACTGGATCAGATCCAGTCTTGGGAAGAACGCGGCATTGTCGAGCCAAGTCATGCCAATGCCTTGCGTGAATGTATTGCCCATCCGGAATGGTTTGACCTATCTGATCGTACCACTGTTCTATTTGGGGCTGCTTCTGAAGCAGGCCCACTAACCTGGCTGTCTAAATGGAAAGCCAATATTGTCGCGATTGACCTGCCGAATACCCGTGTCTGGGGCAAGATTCTGGATACGGTGAGTCAAGGTAATGCGACTTTATATGCACCATCAGTTGAAGCGCTGCCAGCTGATACTTCACTAGACATTTTAAAAGAAAAACTAGGGGCTAACCTGCTCACCCAAATTCCTGAAATTGCCCAATGGCTGATTCAGTTCAAACAGGATCTGGATCTGGCTGCGATTGCCTATCTGGACGGTGAAAAGCACGTACGTGTTTCTATGGCAATGGATGCCATTATGAAATATGTCAGTGAGCAAAAAGCCAATACTAGCCTGATGTATATGTGTACCCCAACGGATGTGTACGCAGTTCCTGAAGAAGTGGTTCAAGCTTCACAAAGCAAATATCAACATCTTTCCAAAATTGAAAGTACGTTAACCAAAGGTATTTCACTGATTTCACACAAGCACTTTTTCCAGAAGAATGAGCAGGATCTGTTCAAGGTTGGCGACAAGTCTTATGGTGTTTGCGACTGTTTGGTGGTTGAGCAAGGTCCAAATTATGCATTAGCTAAACGCATCCAGCAATGGCGTGCAACGCTAGCACGTGCCAATGGTCAGCGTGTCAGCATCAATATTGCACCTTCGACGACGACTTATTCAGTGACCAAGAATCCGTTATTAAAAGCTGCATTTAACGGTGCTAGCCTGTTTGATGTAGAAGCTTTTGCACCAGAAACCACCAATGCGGTTATGGCTGCCCTTTGGATTCATGACCTGCGTAATACTGAGTCAGTCGCCAATCCTAATGTAAAACTCAATCATCCTTTAGAGCTGATGATGTTTGGTGCGAATCATGGCGGTTTATGGCGTGTGGCTTATTTGGCGCGTACTGCTCTGCCTTTTGCTGCGTTGTATGGTTTTGCAACGGATAAATTACCGAAGGGATTGTTAGGTAAGTTGAAGAAGTGATTTATTTTCTTCAATCTAAAATTCTTCTAGGGCAAGTAGTAAATAGTATTTTAATTTAAAACTATACCCTCACCCCAGCCCTCTCTTACGCTTCGTTTAAAGCAGTGCTTTAAACTCGCTCAGGGAGCGGGAGCTTTCTTTGTGAATTTAATAATTATTTTTAATTATAAAGGAAGTTCCCTTTCCTCTCAGGAGAGGGTTAGGGAGAGGTAAAAAATCACCCATAAAAAAACGCTGCCTAAGCAGCGTTTTTACATCAAATTTTTTTAGAAAACTTGTAGCAGAATCCAGTACAAACCACCAGATAAACAGATCGTTGCTGGCAGTGTAAATACCCAGGCAGACAAAATCGATTTAACCATTTTAAAGTTCAAGCCAGACTTATTCGCCACCATCGTACCTGCAACTGCAGAGTTTAGGACGTGCGTGGTAGATACTGGCATACCAAAACCATCAGCAGCAGCAATCGTAGACATGGCAACCAGCTCGGCTGACATACCTTGACCATAAGTCATATGCTCTTTACCGATCCGCTCACCAACCGTCACGACAATACGCTTCCAGCCGACCATGGTACCTAAACCGAGTGCCAATGCAGTCGCGACTTTTACCCAGGTAGGAATGTATTGCAGGAATGAATCCAGATTGTCACGGTATTCATCAACTGTTTGTTCCTGAGCCTCACTCATTGCCGGTAAAGCTTCTGCTTTATCCAGACGTTTAAACGCTGTGGTGCTCAGGTACATGTCATTCCGGAATTCTGAAACTTGCGCTTCTGGAACATCCTTGATGTTGCCATAGCTACCGACCTTATCACCCAGATGATCCGTCAGACTTGCCAGTGCAGGAACAACCTCAGCATTCAATTCTTTGGTTTGAATGTAGGTCGTGATGATGGCACGTGCTTTTTCGTCTGGAATATCTTCATGCTGCGGATAAATCGCATCAGCTGTTTGTGCAGACAACTGGCCAAAAGACTGGATATGTGCTGCATCCAGATTTTTATTCAGTGAATATGCCAAAGGTACACAACCGATCAGGATCAGCATGATCAGGCCCATACCTTTTTGACCGTCATTTGAACCGTGCGCGAAACTCACACCCGTACAAGTAAAGATCAGAATGGCACGAATCAATGGTGGTGGTGGCTTGTTGCCTTCAGGTGGCTTAAACAGTTCAAGTTGCTTACGGAACACCTTTTTCACTAACAGGAACAAGACAGCAGCAAATGCAAAACCAATCAAAGGTGAAAACAGCAATGCTTTACCAACTTTCAGCACCTGCTCCATATCCACACCAGAAGCACCACCACCCGAATTCAGCAGGTAGTTCATGATGCCTACGCCCAGAATCGAACCGATCAGGGTATGTGAACTGGAAGCTGGAATGCCGAGGAACCAGGTGCCCAGATTCCACAGAATCGCAGCGATCAGCATGGCAAAAACCATGGCAAAACCGGCACCCGTGCCGACATTCATGATCAGTTCAACTGGCAGTAATGCAATGATCCCGTAGGCAACGGCACCACTGGCGACCATTACCCCAAGGAAATTACAGAAACCTGCCCACATGACCGCAACTGGTGCAGACAGTGCATTGGTATAAATCACGGTCGCAACCGCATTGGCCGTATCGTGGAAACCGTTGACGAATTCAAAGCCCAGCGCAATCAGCAGTGCTGAAGCTAAAAGGATCATGGAATACAGACCGATCGGTGGAACATGAGCCAAATCTGAAGTCACTTGGAAGCCGATATAAATCAGCGTAGAAATAATGAGAGTCAGAAACACCGGCATAAAAAATTTCGGTGTTGGCACATGAACATTGGCCGGCTTATCAGAAGGCGACTGTTGGGCTGAACCTAAGGGAGTTTGATTAGAATTCATGCAAGCAGTAATAGAGGATTCAAGAATCCCCATATTGTTCAGTTAAATTGTGACAATTATATGACAAAGCGCTGTCATATAAACCAATTTTTCAGATTTTCTCACTGCCGTTTATCCTGTAACTCCATACAATAAAAATGAAAATTAAAATTTTAAAATCAGTTATTTACTGAAATAACAGTATTCTATTAATCAATTTTATTCATGTTTTGCAATATATCTATTCTACCCATCACAGCTGTCATATTCTTGAAGCTTATACCCTTGGGTTCATATTGCCCTGCTCATATGACATTTTCATGAAACTCACTTACATTTTATTTTCCAGTTAAGTGCCCTTCTCAGGGACTTTATTAATGCAGTTTTCTATCTGTTTTCAGCTTGCTAGGCAGACCTAGATTTCCTTATCAAATTTTCATATCAGATATATCCAGCATTCTGTATAAGCACTACAGAAAACTGCGCACTAATCTGTTAAGATTGTTGCCGTTTTTGATGCTTACTGAGAAAGTTTGAATGTCTACACTTGCCACCTTAAAAGAACTTCTTGCCAAGAGAATTTTAATTATCGATGGTGCGATGGGTACCATGATCCAGCGCCATAAATTGGAAGAAGCCGATTATCGTGGTGAGCGTTTTGCTGATTGGGCATACGATCTTAAAGGCAATAACGACTTACTTGTGCTGACTCAGCCACAGATTATTCAAGGCATTCACGAAGCGTATCTTGAAGCCGGTGCCGATATCATTGAAACCAATACCTTTAACGGTACCCGTGTTTCAATGTCTGACTATCACATGGAAGATCTGGTTCCTGAGATCAACCGTGAAGCAGCCCGTCTTGCCAAAGAAGCATGTGCCAAATATTCAACGCCTGAGAAACCACGTTTTGTGGCTGGTGTAATTGGGCCGACATCACGCACGACCTCTATTTCTCCAAACGTAAATGATCCTGCGTTCCGTAACATTACCTTTGATCAGCTAAAAGTAGATTACATTGAATCGACGAAAGCACTGATTGAAGGTGGTGTCGATATCATCCTGATCGAAACTGTATTCGATACTTTAAATGCCAAAGCTGCGATCTTTGCGGTGAAGGAAGTATTTAAAGAATTGGGCACTGAACTACCAATCATGATTTCAGGTACGATTACTGATGCATCTGGCCGTACCTTGACAGGTCAAACTGCGGAAGCATTCTGGAACTCAATGCGTCATGCAGAACCGATCTCGATTGGTTTCAACTGTGCCCTTGGTGCAGATGCAATGCGTCCACACGTCAAAACTGTATCTGACGTTGCCGATACTTTCGTGTCTGCGCATCCGAATGCTGGCTTACCAAATGCCTTCGGTGGTTATGATGAAACGCCGGAAGAAACTGCAGCCTTCATTAAAGAATTTGCGGAAAGCGGCCTGATCAACATCACGGGTGGCTGTTGTGGTACAACGCCTGATCATATTCGTGCGATTGCTCAAGCAGTTGAAGGGATTGCCCCACGTCAAGTTCCTGAGATTGAACCAGCATGTCGCCTCAGTGGTTTAGAGCCATTTAACATTACCAAAGATTCATTGTTCGTGAACGTGGGTGAACGTACCAACGTCACCGGTTCGAAAAAATTCCTGCGTCTGATCAAAGAAGAAAACTTTGCCGAAGCGCTAGATGTTGCGCGTCAACAGGTTGAAGCTGGTGCACAGATCATCGACATCAACATGGATGAAGGCATGCTCGATTCAGAAGGTGCGATGGTGCACTTTTTGAATCTGGTGGCATCTGAACCTGATATCTCTCGTGTGCCCATCATGATTGACTCATCTAAATGGGAAATCATTGAAGCTGGCCTGAAATGCGTGCAAGGTAAAGCAGTTGTAAACTCGATCTCCCTGAAAGAAGGTTATGACGAGTTTGTTGAACGCGCCCGCCTCTGCCGTCAATACGGTGCAGCCGTGATCGTGATGGCATTCGATGAAGATGGTCAGGCAGATACAGCTGAACGTAAAAAACAAATCTGTAAACGTTCTTATGACGTTCTGGTGAATGAAGTCGGCTTCCCTGCTGAAGATATTATTTTTGACCCGAACGTATTTGCCGTGGCAACTGGTATTGAAGAACACAACAACTATGGTGTGGACTTCATTGAAGCAACTGGTTGGATTAAACAAAACCTGCCACATGCGATGATTTCAGGTGGTGTATCGAACGTATCGTTCTCATTCCGTGGTAATGAGCCTGTGCGTGAAGCGATTCACTCGGTGTTCTTGTACCATGCCATTCAACAAGGCATGACCATGGGGATCGTGAACGCAGGTCAAATGGCAATTTACGATGACATCGATAAAGAACTGAAAGCAGCCGTTGAAGATGTTGTGCTTAACCGTAACCAGGGTGCAAGCGGCAATGAAGCCACTGAAAAATTGCTGGAAATTGCTGAAAAATACCGTGGTCAAGGTGGCACGCAAAAAGCCGAAGAAAACCTTGAATGGCGTAATGAAAGCGTTGAAAAACGCCTGGAATATGCATTGGTAAAAGGCATCACCACTTATATCGACCAAGATACTGAAGAAGCACGTTTAAAAGCCACTCGCCCACTAGACGTGATCGAAGGTCCATTAATGGCAGGTATGAACGTGGTCGGTGATCTGTTCGGTGCCGGTAAAATGTTCCTGCCACAGGTAGTAAAATCTGCACGTGTCATGAAACAAGCTGTGGCTTGGTTGAACCCGTACATCGAAGCGGAAAAAACCCAAGGTGAAGCCAAAGGTAAAATCCTGATGGCGACCGTAAAAGGCGACGTCCATGACATTGGTAAGAATATCGTAGGCGTGGTACTGGGCTGTAACGGTTATGACGTGGTCGATCTTGGTGTGATGGTGCCATGTGAAAAGATTCTACAAACTGCGATTGATGAAAAAGTCGATATCATCGGTTTGTCTGGTCTGATCACCCCGTCTCTAGATGAAATGGTTTTTGTTGCCAAAGAAATGCAGCGTAAAGGCTTTAACATTCCATTGATGATTGGTGGTGCAACGACTTCTAAAGCGCATACTGCTGTGAAGATTGCTCCTCAATACCAGAATGATGGCGTGTACTACACGGCTGATGCCTCTCGTGCGGTCGGTGTAGCGACTCAATTACTTTCTGCCGAAATGAAACCAAAACTGGCAGCAGACTATGCAGCGGATTATGAAAAAATCCGTGTCCGTCTTGCCAACAAACAGCCGAAAGCTGCGAAGCTGTCTTATGCTGAATCGGTTGAAAATGGTTTCAAAATCGACTTCGACAAGAATGCGCCATTTAAGCCAAACTTTATCGGTTCACAAACTTTCACCAACTATCCTTTAGAAACCTTGGTGGAATACTTTGACTGGACACCGTTCTTTATTTCTTGGAGTTTGGCTGGCAAATTCCCGAAAATTCTTGAAGATGAAGTCGTTGGTGAAGCAGCACGTGATCTGTATGCACAAGCACAAGCAATGTTGAAAGACATTATCGACAATAAACGTTTCGATGCGCGTGCAACGTTCAGCATCTACCCTGCAAATCGTACCGGTTCAGATACGGTTGCTGTGACTGATGAAGCTGGTAATGTAACGCATACTTTTGAACACTTACGTCAGCAGTCTGACAAAGTGACTGGTAAAGCGAACTACTCTTTGGCTGACTTTATTGCGCCTAAAGATGTGGTTCAGGATTACTTGGGTGGCTTTACCGTTTCGATCTTTGGTGCGGAAGAGCTGTCTCAGGAATATAAAGCCAAAGGTGATGACTATAACGCAATTATGGTTCAAGCCTTGGGTGACCGTTTTGCGGAAGCCTTTGCAGAGCATCTGCACCAGCGCATCCGTAAAGAGTTCTGGGGCTATCAGGCTGACGAAACTCTGGACAATGATGAATTGATCAAAGAGAAGTATGTCGGCATCCGTCCTGCGCCGGGCTACCCAGCTTGTCCTGAACATTCTGAAAAAGTGCCATTGTTCAACTGGTTAGGTACGACTGAGAAGATGGGTACTTACCTGACTTCTAGCTTTGCGATGTGGCCACCTTCATCAGTAAGCGGTTTCTATTATGCAAACCCTGAAACTGAATACTTTAATGTGGGCAAAATCTCTGGCGATCAGCTGGAAGATTATGCGAAACGTAAAGGCTGGACACTGGATGAAGCGAAACGTTGGTTAGCGCCAAATCTGGATGATTCTATCGTGTAAGAATCCTCTAATTTAGAGAAGAAAAAATCCCCTCGAGTGAGGGGATTTTTTATTGAAATATTAATTTCTGTTTTGTCTTCTCATATTCTCAATTGATTTTTCAAAGTTTGTTTCTTTAACTTCTTCAGACCATTTTGTCCAAAAATCAATCGTAGCACTGAGTGGTTTCTGAGTTGGTTCATGAATTTTAATACGACTAGGAAGTAATACTGCATCACCAACAACCATTGCCTCACCCACATCCAGCAATGGTAGTTGCTCTAATAAACTGGCATAACTTTCAGGCAAAACACTTCTCACAGCACTCTGATCATCAGAATTTGTCAACCTTAAAGAGATAATATTATTGCATTGGCTTAATATCGTAGTACTAACATCAGAAGGCCGTTGACTCACAATTAACAAAGCAACACCATATTTTCGTCCTTCTTTAGCAATCTTTTCAAAAGTTGCAACTGCTCGTTTTTCTAATGGGCTATTAGGATAGTTTGGTAAATATAGATGTGCTTCATCACATACAAAAGCTAGAGGTCTTCTACTAGCAGAATCAGTCCAAAATTGTACTTGATACGTTAGTCGAGAAACTAATCCGATAATAGTTGGCAAAATATCAGCAGGCACATCAGAAAAATCTACAACTTTTATATTGCTTTCAGCAAATGACATTAATTTTGCAACAATATTATATAAGGATTCGTATTGAAGATATGAGGAATCATTTTGAAATAGAAAGGAGTATCTTTTGTCATTAACACGACTTTTAATCCTTACAAGTAACCGTGTTAATTCTCCATGATAGGGACCATTTTTATCTTTATTATTAGCACCCGGGACTCTTTCTGTATTTAAATATTCTAATCGCTCTAATAAGTCTTCAATTCTATAAGGAATAGGGCTATCAAATGTTAAAGTTTCTATAAGGTCAGCTTTATTATTATCTTCTAAAAATTTTTTCTTTAACTCCAAAATAGTATTTTGAACTAAAACAACTTGGTTGTGAGCAGTAAACTCACTACCATCTACAAAAAGAGTCTGAATTTCATCATTATTAAGTAACCAATAAGGCAAATATATATTTTCTGGTGAAGAAATATCATCTTCTGGGCCAGGAATTCTAAGTTGCTTAGCATAAGCTAGACTTTTATATTCACTATGCAAATCATAAACAATGATATTAGAGGAAGGTAATTTGGAGGTATTTTCTAGTAAAGTAGCGACTGTCCAAGATTTCCCTGAACCTGTACTTCCTAATATAGCAGCATGACGTTGAAACAGTTTATTTCCATCCAATAACGCTTTCGCCTTATCATCTAATTTGAAAACTCCTAATTCTAGTAAGCTTTTTGAATCTTTCTCATCAGATAAATGACCCATAAAAACTTCTAAATTTGCATCTTTTAAGACAAAACATTGAGTATCAATTTCAGGTACATGATCTACTGATCTAGTAAATATATTTTTTTGTTTACTCGCATCCCATTTTAGAGCCCCCATCAAAGTTACTTTAACCGTATTAACTACCGTTTCTTCCAAATATTCTAATTCTTCTTCCTCTTCCGTTATACTAGTTGGACTTACTACAATAGACTTAATAACTTTGTCTATCATACCAATCAACCAATAATCATAAGCAATATTTAATTTAGCAGCGATTAATTGATTTACTCGTGCTTTTTTTAAATTATTACTATCTTCTACTAATATTGATACTTTTCTAGTATCTACTTCTCTAACGTCACCCAGATAATAAGATTCATCAAATGAAAACATAACTATGTCCCTAAAATTTCTTTACTAAAAACTGAAAATTCCCATAAATTAATATCAAGCTCATACCAACTACCAAGTTTTTTATTAAAGACTCTTGCATTATCATTTGAATCTTGTTTGCAAATTACCCACATATTTTCAGAGCTATTCATCCACTCTTCAATTCTTTCATTTAAATCTCTTGTAATTACTAAAGCGTTATTCTTATTATTTTGAATTTTATTCTTTATTGTTCCATTTACTAACTGCATATCATTAAATCCAAAACCCAAAAATAAAAATGAACTTGATCCATTCACTGCAGCATCATAAGCACTTAACAATGAAGTTCTATGCTCATGTAATTTTTCATATTTTGATAAACCAGGTGTTACCAATATACGCTCAACTGTAAGAGGCTTCGAATGTGTCCAAATATCACTCTCAACAACTTTATCTTTATATAAAAAAGTATTAAGAGACCCATGAGGCTTATAAAATTTAATATGCTTTTTTAAGGCTTTTCTCGGTGGTCTGCGACCAGTTGACGGAGTAATATGCTGATGATGATTACAAGACTTTTCCCAATCTAAATGTTTAATAACACCTCCGCTAAATCCGGTACAATAAGCAATATTGTCTGATACTAGACTATATTCACAAAGTAAATCATAGTTAGGAGTTGCAACATTCAAGACTTGATTTTCGCCAATAGAATTAAATAATTTATTAATTATTTTTCTTAAGCTCCATGAAACTTTTCCATCCAAAATTTGAGTTGAATATTCTTTATCTATTGAAGCTACAAAATTAGCTGTATTTTCAACTATCCTATTAATTAATTCAGTTGAATTAACTTCATTCATAGAATTTTCAAAATCTATTCCATTATTAAGTTTATCAAGAACAGCCTGCCATTCTTCTAACATTACTCCTGATAGAGTACTAAACTCATTTTCCAAATATTGTTGTAATGCTCCCATACCGAAACGAGTATCAAGTGCACAAGAGGTACCTGTTCCAAATAACACAAAAGGAGTATCTAAGAAAAAATTTTGAAGTTCTGTGTAAATTTTACTTTTCATAGCCCCAAATTTATAAAATAAAAACAATAATATATATTAAAATTAGTTTGATTTTTACACAAAAATATAATTTTTTGCTCTTTATAAGTTTTATTTTCTTTTCTGAAAAAACTTAAAGATTATCTTTCGTTCAATTTTGTCCTAACTTTTCTACTCTATTATTTTTTAAGCTCTCTTTTTTACATTTTAAGTTTTATTTGTTTAGTAATTTCAATAATAATAAATAGATATTAATCTCCCAAATCCATGACTATTGGTGTTCCAATGAAGAAACTCATGAACGATGCTGAAAACATCGTTGTCGAAATGTGCAAAGGCTTTGTCCTGGCACATCCAGAACTGGCATTTAATGAATCTTATAAAATCATTTCCCGAAAAGAAAAACACCAAAATGTCGCCCTGATCAGTGGTGGCGGTAGCGGTCACGAACCTGCTCATGCGGGCTTTGTCGGTCAAGGCATGCTGGACGCTGCCGTATGTGGTGACGTGTTTGCCTCACCTTCACAAATTCAGGTCTATAAAGCCTTGCAGCAAGTCGCGACTGACAAAGGCATCCTGATGATCATCAAAAACTATTCTGGCGATATGATGAACTTCCAGAATGGCGCAGCATTAGCAACTGAAGATGGCATCAAGGTTGATTACGTCAAAGTGGCAGATGACATCGCGGTAAAAGACAGCTTATATACAGTCGGTCGTCGTGGTGTAGCCGGCACGGTCTTCGTGCATAAAATTGCCGGTGCTGCTGCATCTAAAGGTTATGAGCTTGCTCGCGTGAAAGAACTGGCACAAAAAGCTGCGGACAATGTGATCAGCCTTGGTTTCGCCTATTCCTCTTGTACCGTTCCAGCCAAAGGCACACCAACGTTCACTTTGGCTGATGATGAAATGGAATACGGCGTAGGCATCCACGGTGAACCGGGGATCCGTCGTGAAAAAATCCTGCCGTCTAAAGAACTGGCTCAACGCATTGTCGATGACCTGTTTCTGGATCGTCCTGATCTGACTGAAGTTGCAGTTTTGGTAAATGGTTTTGGCACAACACCACTGCAAGAACTGTATGTATTCAATAATGATGTATGTGAACATCTGGCAAGCAAAGGCATCAAAATATATCGTACCTTTGTTGGCAACTACATGACCAGTATCGACATGGCCGGTGCATCGGTTTCCCTGCTGGCTGTGGATGATGAACTGAAAACTTATCTGGATGCAGAAGCCAATACCCCTGCATTTAAAATGGATGGTTCACCTGCACTGCCATTTGAGTTTGCTGCCAAAGGTCAAACGGCTACACGTACAGTAAATACCGATGTTGAAACGCATCCTGAACATGCTGTGATTGCCAATGAACAATTCACTATTGAAAACATGCGCTATGTGGTCGATGTGATGAGTGCCTGCATTATTAAAAATGAAGTGCCTTTCTGTGAACTGGATGCCCATGCAGGCGACGGCGACTTCGGTATGAGTGTTGCCAAAGGCTTTAAACAACTCAAACGCCAGTGGCATGAATTAGTTCAGGCTGAACAGATGGATGATTTCTTGCTGAACTGCTCCATGATCATCATGGAACATTGTGGCGGTGCTTCAGGTCCAATCTGGGGTTCTGCATTCCGTGCAGCAAGTAAATCGATTAAAGGCAAAACCACATTATCTGTGGCTGATTTTGCTGAGATGCTGCAAGCAGCAGTAAAAGGCATTCAAGTCACAGGCGAACGTTCATTTGGTCGTGGCGCAGTCGTGGGTGACAAAACCCTGATTGATGCTCTGGTTCCATGTGCAGATTCTTGGTCTGCAAATACCGATAAGACTTTTAAAGAAAACTTTGTTCTAGGTGCTCAAGCTGCTGTTGCCGGTGCAGAATCAACTAAAGACATCGTGGCGCGTATGGGGCGTGCAGGTACGGTCGGTGATCGAAGTCTGGGATATCCAGATGCCGGTGCGCATGGTTTAGGTGTAATCTTTACGGATATTGCTGAACATATTAAATAAGATTGCCTGATGTAATAAAGCCTCGACATTGTTCGGGGCTTTTTATTTATATTCTTACCTCAATCCTCTCTTACGCCTCCTTTAAAGCAGTGCTTTAAACTCGCTCAGGGATAGGGAGTAACATATGTCTATTTGCTTCAGTAATTTAAAAATGGAATTCCCTCTCCTTACAGGAGATGAGCAGCACTGCTGCGCAAGGAAAAGGTTATTTATACTTTTCCAAAAACTTTTCCAACTCCTCCGTCACCACCACCCTTTTTCTACCCTTTAACTGATCTTTATCCAGTAAACCTTCTGAGTCTACAACCAGCACTTTATGTCCATCCTGTTTTAAACGATCGACACCTTCAAACAGCATTCGGGCACCAACATCATGCATCAGAGTGAGATTGGTTAAATCGAGAATAATGGTGCTTTTACCTTCCGGTTCATCCTGCAAGATTCGTAGCAGCATTTCAGACTCGGTAAACTGCAACACGCCACGCAGTTCATAAACCACGACGTTATTCTTTTTACCCACCGTATAACGGCTTTGCAGAATGGTCTGTGCTGACGGCGTACCTTCCATGAGATGCAGTCCCATATCATGCGACAGATTTTCAAAGATTCTGACACCACGTACACTATTACCATGCTCATCAATTTTTGGGGAAAATACCGCAATCCCCACTTGCCCTGGCAGCACTCCAATAATGCCACCTGCCACACCACTTTTGGCCGGAATACCGACTGTCGTCAGCCAGTCTCCAGCAGCATCGTACATACCACAGGTTAGCATGACACTGAGTAATTGCCGGACTAAAGACCGATCCAGCAGCCGTTTTCCCGTCTTGGGGTTTACACCACCATTGGCCAAAATACTGGTAATGACTGCTAAATCTTTTACTGTGACTTTAATGGCGCATTGCTTGATATAGCCATGCACGATTTCTTTAGGATCTTCATCCAGCACACCCACCGTACGCAGCATGTAACCAATCGACATGTTACGAAAAGCCGTTTTAATCTCGGAGTTATAGACTTGCTCATCAAAGGACAATTCTCGCCCTGCCAGCCCACTTAAGAATCGTCGGATCTGTTCAGCGCGGGACACAGTTTTTTTATAAGGAATCAGAGAATGCGTGGTAATCGCACCTGAATTAATCATCGGGTTTTTAGGAATATTGCGTTCTTTTTCCAGCGAAATCTGGTTGAAAGCCTCACCTGATGGCTCTACCCCAACTTTTTCCAGTACCTGTTTTAGCCCTAACTCCTTGATTGCCAGTGCATAGGCAAAAGGCTTGGAAAGAGACTGCATGGTAAATTCAACGTCATCATCTCCTGCAGAATAGATGGTCCCGTCTACGGTCGATAGCGCAAGTCCGAGCTTGTCAGGATCGACTGCGGCAAGTTCAGGAATATAATCGGCCAGCGCGCCTTTTTCATTATCATGGCAGGTAGAAAGCACATGCCTTAAATAGTCGGGAACAGGTGTTTTCATCCAGATGGATCCTTAAAATTTTTATATTATTTCCACCTTAAATTTTTAGGAAAAAACTACAAGTATTGCTGGGTAGCATTTTGCAAATAACCAGCATTACTTTAAACATAAGCTATTTGCCGCTATAAATCTTCAGCATCAAAAGATCATGCAGTTTTATTTTTTCAAATTTTCAAAATGATTGAGTGGATAAATATCGTTCTTATATTTTTATAACTATGCTTAATTACGGAAAATGATATTATTCATACAATAGCTAATATTCTAACCCAACATGCTGACTTCAGATTTTACTTTTTATAGCTTACTGGTGCCGAGTATTATGTCGAGCTTGGGGATCATCATGCTATGTATTTCCCATTATAACGACTTACCGCATTATTTAAGCTCCTACGCCTATGCACTGATATTGTTTGGTTTGGCTATATTACTCAATACCATTTTATCTGGGTCAGCATTAATAGAAATCTCAAGTCTTGTTGCTATACTTTATTTTTTATCTTGTGCATTTCACAGTAAAGCGATTTATGAGCGTTTAACTGTCGACTATTTATGGCCCACCTATATTTACTTGATTAGCTTGGGTGCATTTGGCATTTATTACTATACCCAAGTGACTGCAGACCAGACTGCCCGTTTGCTGATTATTGGGATGACTACCGCAGCGATCTATCTACACCGCCCGATTGTTTTTCTTCGGACTCCCACACGTTTGCGGATCGACCGTTACCTGAAAATCTTTACCTTTGTGACTGCGGTTATTGCCATTGGACGTGCAATCGTATTAACTGCTTTATTGAATGATGAAGGCTTTGTCGCCCATTACGAACCGGCTTGGGCATTTACGCAACTGTTACTGCTTTTAATTGAACTGATCTTTTTAGGGATGTTCATCAGCTGTGCCATTTTGGACCTGGTATTAAAGCTAGAACAGGAACGCTATCGCGATCCACTGACCGGATTATTAAACCGTCGTGGACTTGAAGCCTATATTCAAAAAATAAATTCCGATCCTGACTTACAGCATGCGGTTTTGATGGCAGATTTAGACCATTTCAAGTCCGTGAATGATCGTTACGGACATCAGGTGGGTGATTTGGTTTTACAGCATATTAGTCAGATCTTTAAAGCCAATATTCGGAAGAAAGACCAGGTTTCACGTATTGGTGGTGAAGAGTTTTTGATTGTCTTGCCCAATATTCAAAAGGATGCTGCTTTTAAAATTGCTGAACGAATCCGATTACAACTTGAAGATACCCCATTACAGCATGAGCAGCAGCATATTGATCTAACCATCAGTATAGGCGTTAGCTTTTTCAAGGATCCGGCAGAGATTGAAGAAGCCATTTTAGCTGCCGATCAAGGCTTGTATCAGGCCAAACAAATGGGGCGCAATCAGATTCAATCTGCATAAAATCATTTTTACTAGAGATACATTAAAAAAATAATCACGAAATTTATAATTAAATTATTAGTTTATTTTTTATTCAATTTGAAAAATAATTAATTTTCTTACAATGTTTCAGATATTTGCGATGACCATTTTCCATACAAAATTTCTCAATTTTTATTTACACAAAATAATAAGAAACTCTGTTCTATTTTTGTTTATTTTTGCTAATTAATATAATGTTATTATGCTTAGAATCTCTCCCTAATATTTCCTATAAATGTTCGATGCCCAGCTGAACTTTTACAGCATACTCATCCCTATTACGATTATCTGTCTGGGGATTGCGATCGCCTGTCTGTATATTTTTCAAAGACTGCCACGCTATTTGGCAAGCTATTCGCTGGCCTTGGTCTGTGTCGGTTTTAGTCTGCTGTTGCAAACTGTCCTCACTGAGGATTTTCTAGAAATTGTTTTAGGCCCGCTTTTCGCCATCTATTTTCTAGGCTGTGCATTGCATATCTATGCCATCCATGAACGCCTCCATCTGCCCCCTCGTTGGCCTGTGCTGATTAGTCTGATTTTTTTGGGTTCGGTCGCCATTTTTTATTTTTCTGCGATTGAGCAGCAACAAGTGTATTCACTACTCGTGACCAGTTTTACTACGGCTGCCATTTTCCTGCATCGCCCGATTGCACTGTGGCAGCACCGTGCAAAACTAAAAATTGACCGGACGTTAAAAATACTCATTTTAGTGGTCGTGTTCTTCATTATCATGCGTGCAGTGATTTTTAGTTTCCTGATGCAAGGCGATGACCCGCTCTCCTCTTATGATGGTTTATGGGCGTTTACTCAGTTACTTCGTCTCTTAGTCGATATTATATTTTTAAGTTTGTTCTTTAATGGTGCTTTTCAGGAAGTCGTTCTACGCCTGACCCAAGAACGCAATTATGACCCATTAACTGGTTTATTAAATCGACGCGCCTTAGAGGAACATCTGACTAAAATTGAAAATCAACCGAGTACACAAAGAGCAGTATTAGTTGCAGATCTCGATCATTTTAAACAGGTCAATGACCAATATGGGCATACCTTTGGCGATCTTGCCCTGCAACATGTCAGCCAAATTTTCCAACAAAATATTCGCAGCTCGGACAAAGTGATTCGTATGGGAGGTGAAGAGTTCTTAATTTTATTGGATCGTTGCCATCAAACGAAGGTATTACATATTGCAGAACGCATTCGCAGCTCTGTAGAAAATACACCACTGCAATACCGCGGTGAGTGTATTCGTATAACGGTCAGTATTGGGGTGAGCTTTTTTAAACAATCTGAAGAGTTTGAATGTGCTTATCACCAAGCAGATCAACTGTTGTATCAAGCGAAAAATGAAGGCCGTAATCGCATCCATTTTCAGCCAAATCACGCCTAACCCACTTTGATTGGCTATAAAAAAGAGCATCAGCATGCCCTTTTTTATCAGATGATTATTTCACCTTGGTTTTACGAATCATCTTATACAGCATCTTCGGTGAAATACGGGATACGATGACACCCAGTTTTTCCTTGGTACCACCGACCACAATATATTCCTCCCCCTGCTGTAAGGCTTTGACTGTCTGTTTGGCAAAGTCATCGGGAGCCAAGCCATTTTCAATCGCTTCATCTTGTTTGGCTTGAGGTTTGCCTTCACCATTAAGTGCATTAAAAGAGACATTAGTTTTCACGAAGCCTGGGAAAATCACCGAAACCTGAATCCCCTGATCAGCCACCTCAGCACGCAAACTGTTGGCCCACATATGAATTGCACCTTTGGCTGCTGAATAAGAAGCGCGGTACTGTGTGCCCAGCAAACCAGCCACACTGGAAATAAATGCAATACGTCCCGACTTCTGTTCCAGGAAAGTCGGCAATACAGTTTTAGTCAAAAATACTTGTGAGAAATAATCTACTTCCATAATGGCACGTTCAGTTTCCATGGTGGTTTCCTGAATTAGTGCACGCAGACTAAGACCGGCATTGTTAATGAGCCAGTCAATCCGGCCTTTATTTTCCAGCACCTTAGCATAGGCTTTCTCCACTTGAGCTTCATCGGTAATATCCGCAATAACAGACAGATGTTGATCAGGATTCGGCAAGCTGAGACGGACATTTTCCAGTTCTTCAAAACGGCGAGCAGTTAAAATTACCTGCGCCCCCTGTGCTGCACATTCTTGTGCCATTGCCTTACCAATCCCTGAAGATGCCCCAGTAATCCATACCACTTTTCCATTTAAATTTTCCAGCTTTGCCATTGATCCCTCTGTCTTTTGTTAAATATTTGATGTCTGTTTTACTTCATCTTCTAAAAACGCTAAAAAATGCCCGAAGTAATGACTGATAGTTGGCGCATCATACAGGCTTCCCAGTTTGTCAAAACGCTTATAGCCGAGTTGCGTGGTTAAATTAATCACACCATTCAGGGTTTTATCAACCACCATATTGAACTTCAGCATTTTCTTGGGCTGACGTACCAGATGGGTAACGCCCTGATCCACCACTTCAATAAAAGTCTTTAATGCCGGTGAGACATAGTGAGGATTGCCAGATCGCATTTCCTCTACATAGCTCAGCAGTTCCATCGCCAGCGTTTTCTCGATGGGATAACGCACGTAGTAATCGCCTTCAATTTCGTGGGTCATCTCATACAGATAATTCACCATCGGAATCAGCCGTTCATTGCCAAAAAATGAAACTGACCACGGCATATATTTCCGTGTGGTCTCGACAATTTGCTGTACCACTTTTTCAGACTCGCGATCCGCAGAAGTTGAAAGACGAGCAAGGCGACCAAAGACCTGATCAATAATTTCACAGGCGATATCGGTCAGGTTTTCACCCAAGGCTTTGGATAGACTGACTTGATCGCCATTATTGAGACGAGCATGAATATCGCGAAAGCGATGATGGGTTTCAGGCTGGATTTGCAGCGTTATGTTATAGCTCATCTTCATCTCCTCTACACGAGTCGTATTCTTTTTAATCCGCGATGAGTCGCCTTTGTTTCAGTTCTATCATAGCCCGGTATCTGTCACAAGCTGCATGGTTAAAGTTTGCATCGGCTTAGGCTGCCGCATACGCCATTTTTTTTGCTACAATAGATGCAATTTTTTATCCACTTTTGATCTGTTTAGACTATGACTGATTCAGCGCAAAATATTGCTACGACCTACGATCCTACCGAGATCGAGAAAAAATGGTACCAAACCTGGGAAGAGCGCGGTTACTTCAAGCCGTCTGAAAAAGGTGAATCATTCTGTATCATGATTCCGCCGCCAAACGTCACTGGTAGCTTGCACATGGGTCATGGTTTTAACAACGCCATCATGGATGCGCTGACCCGTTATAACCGTATGTCAGGCAAAAATACCTTATGGCAACCAGGTACCGACCACGCAGGTATCGCAACGCAGATGGTTGTGGAACGTCAGTTGGGCGCTCAAGGTGTCAGCCGTCACGACCTTGGCCGTGAAAAGTTCATCGAAAAAGTTTGGGAATGGAAAGAACAGTCTGGCGGTAATATTACCCGTCAAATCCGTCGTTTAGGTTCTTCTGTAGACTGGTCTCGTGAACGCTTCACCATGGATGAAGGTTTATCCAATGCTGTTAAAGAAGTATTTGTAAAACTGCACGAACAAGGTTTGATTTACCGCGGTAAACGTCTGGTGAACTGGGATCCAAAACTGCAAACTGCCCTGTCTGACCTGGAAGTTGAATCTGATAAAGAAGAACAAGGTTCATTGTGGCACTTAAAATATTTCTTTGAAGATAAATCACTTCGCACTAAAGATGGTAAAGACTACCTCGTTGTTGCAACCACTCGTCCAGAAACATTACTCGGTGATTCCGCGGTTGCAGTAGCGCCAGATGATGAACGTTATGCACATCTTGTTGGTAAAAACATCATCCTGCCGATTACTGGTCGTACTGTTGCCATCATTGCTGATGAATATGTTGATAAAGAATTTGGTACTGGATGTGTGAAAATTACACCTGCTCACGACTTCAATGACTATGAAGTGGGTAAGCGTTGTGAATTACCAATCATCAACATCTTTAACAAAAATGCTGAAGTACTGGCTGAGTTTGAATACATTGAGAAAGCTGGTGAACAGATTTCTAAAACCATTCCTGCACCAGCAGACTATATCGGTTTAGAGCGTTTTGAAGCGCGTAAAAAATTGATTGAACAGGCTGAAGCTGAAGGCTGGTTAGATCAAATTCTCCCATATACATTGAAACCACCTCGCGGTGACCGTTCAGGCGTGATTGTTGAGCCATTACTGACAGACCAATGGTATGTAAAAATTGCGCCACTGGCTGAACCTGCAATTGAAGCGGTAAAAGATGGCCGTATCAAGTTCGTTCCTGAGCAGTACAGCAACATGTACATGTCATGGATGAACAACATTCAGGACTGGTGTATCTCGCGTCAATTGTGGTGGGGTCACCGTATTCCGGCTTGGTACGATGCTGAAGGCAATGTATTTGTCGGTCGTAACGAAGAAGAAGTTCGTGCGAAACACGGTATTTCTCCTGAAGTTGAATTGAAACAGGACGAAGATGTACTAGATACCTGGTTCTCTTCTGGTTTGTGGACATTCTCAACTTTAGGCTGGACTGGC
Source organism: Acinetobacter sp. LoGeW2-3 (assembly GCF_002688565.1). Classification (NCBI taxonomy): domain Bacteria; kingdom Pseudomonadati; phylum Pseudomonadota; class Gammaproteobacteria; order Moraxellales; family Moraxellaceae; genus Acinetobacter; species Acinetobacter sp. LoGeW2-3. Next base: position 208,527 of record NZ_CP024011.1, read on the forward strand.
GACGAAGCGAAAGACAAAGACAACTATTTCTTGAATACTTTCCACCCGACTGATGTTCTGGTGACTGGTTTTGACATCATCTTCTTCTGGGTTGCCCGGATGATCATGATGACCATGCACTTCATGAAAAATGAAGATGGCACACCACAAGTACCATTCAAAACTGTGTATGTACACGGTCTGGTACGTGATGGCGAAGGTCAGAAGATGTCTAAGTCTAAGGGTAACGTACTTGACCCATTAGACCTGATTGACGGTGTTGATCTGGAAACCTTGGTACAAAAACGTACTTTCGGTCTGATGAACCCTAAACAGGCTGCGAAGATTGAGAAATCTACCCGTAAAGAATTCCCTGAAGGTATTCAGGCTTACGGTACTGACGCAGTTCGTTTCACATTCTGTGCGCTTGCCAACACTGGTCGTGACATCAAGTTCGACATGAAACGTGTTGAAGGTTACCGTAACTTCGCCAACAAAATCTGGAACGGTACCCGTTTCGTGATGATGAATGTTGAAGGTCAAACGGTTGGTCAAACTGCACGTCCTGATCTTTGGGAATTGCCTGAACAATGGATCGTGAGCCGTCTGCAAAAAGCGGAACAAGCGGTTCAGCAAGCGTTCGCGACTTACCGTTTAGACTTGGCTGCTCAAGCGATCTACGAGTTTATTTGGAATGAATACTGTGACTGGTATGTCGAGCTGACTAAACCGGTTCTGAATGATGCTAACGTTTCTGAAGAGCGTAAAGCTGAAGTTCGCCGTGTGTTACTGGCGGTGATGGAAGCGTCTTTACGTCTTGCTCACCCAATCATGCCGTACCTGACTGAAGAAATCTGGCAAACACTTGCACCTAAACTGGGGATCTCTGGCGAGACCATTATGCTTGCTCAGTACCCTGTTGCAGATGAAGCGCTGATCAATGAGCAGGCTGAAGCGGATATGAAATGGCTGCAAGGTCTGATCGGTGCTGTACGTAACATCCGTGGTGAAATGGGCTTAGGTAATGCTCGCTTATTACCAGTTCTTCTTCAGAACACCACTGAAGCTGAAAAAGCACAGATCACTCGTATCGAAGCCTTGTTCAAGGCATTGGCTAAAGTTGAAAGCATCACCTTCTTAGGCGACAGCGAACAACCACCATTGTCTTCTTCTTCAGTAGTCGGTCACGTATCTGTATTCGTTCCAATGAAGGGCTTGATTGATCCTAAAGCGGAATTGGGTCGTCTACAAAAAGACTTAGACAAAGTTCAAAAACAGCATGACCAAATTGCAACTAAACTTTCTAACGAAGGTTTCGTAGCAAAAGCACCTGCTGCTGTGGTTGAAGGTGAGAAAGTGAAACTTGCTGAGTTTGCTGATCAGTTAGCAAAAATTAAAGCGAATATGGAGCAAATTGCGGCGCTTTAATGTGTTGTTAATTTAATCTAATTTGTAGTATAAAGGGCTGATTATTCAGCCCTTTATTTTTCTCTATGTCTTCAATTTTTGCCTTATTTTTCAAAGAAAAAGTATTACAACTCGATGGTAAAAACCTTATTATCATAGGTAATAATGGTGCAGGAAAAACTCGTTTCTTAAACAATCTTGCTAATGATTTAACAGGACGAAATGGTCGACATAACTCTGAGAACAGAGAGAAACTCAAGCATGAGTTAATATCTTTAATTAATTATGGTGTAATAAACTTTCATTCTTCTTTAGATTTTCAAGAGAAAGAAAATAAGCATCTTAAAGAAATATTTTTACAGGATATAGCCAATCTTGATTTTGTGTTTACGAAAGAATTAAATGAATTTCAAAAAAAATTAAATTACAAATATAGTATTTTTCAAAAAAGGTTAGGAAATTTTTCTAAAACTAATAACTTGAGCTTACGATTTAAAAATTATAAAGATAATCAGAAGAACTACTACTACTCTTCACCAGAACACATACATAACTATGTTAGAGAAATAAATCACTTAAGTAATTCTTATTTATCGAATCAAAAACCATTAGAAGTGGTGATGTCTTTATATGATAAAAATAATATTTTTTTCTTTGATGCGGCTCGAGTTCCAAGAATGGATTTTTCTTTAGATGTTTTTAAGACATATGATGATTTCTTAGACATTGATTCATTCGCCAATATTGAAGGTGCATTAGAAGCATATTTGGTACGTCAAAAATCAGAATTAATAGATTTAATGAAATTTAGAACTTTAGAAGGAACAAAAATAAGACAAATTAGTAAACTTGAAAAATGGTTAATAAAAGTAGAATCCGATCTAAAATGGATATTTGAAAATGAAAATACAAAACTTTCATTTACTCAAGACGGTAATAAAGTATTAATTAAACAAGGAGAAAACTCTTTTTCTTTTGATCAACTATCATCTGGGTTTAAAGCCATATTTAATATTTATACAAACTTATTAATGCGCGCACAAATAAAAGATTTAGAGCCTGAAAATTTAATTGGTATAGCCATCATTGATGAAATTGATGTACATCTTCATATATCACTTCAAAAAAAGATTTTACCCTTTCTTATAAAAGCATTCCCTAAAATTCAATTTATTGTAAGCACGCATTCACCTTTTGTGATCACCTCACAAAATAGCAATACTTTTGTTTTCGATCTAACAACTAACGAACTTATTGAAAAAGATTTAAGTCATTATTCATACGAATCTGTTATTAAAGGATTATTCCACGTCGGAATAAAATCTGAACAGTTAGAGTCAGAAATCAAACTTATAGCTGAAATCTTAAATAATGAACCAAATAATTATGAAAACCTCAGGAATATTTTAAAAAATATTAGTCCTTTTGTGAAACAACTAGATGTTGAGTCAAAATCTTTTTATTTCAGAGCATTAAATCATTTACTAGACAATCAAGAACTGGGAGATCTTGATGTTTAAAGTTATACGTTCAGATAAACCTGAAGATTGGACAAACTCTAATTACACAGACCCAGTGGTAGTTAAACAATTAAAAAAAGATTTTTTTTCTAAATGTTACTTATGCGAACAAACGGATTTCGGTAATGTCAATGTAGAACATTTTGTACCACACCTTAACAAAAGCGAAGAGCTAAGGACGGATTGGAATAATCTTTATTATGCCTGCTCTCACTGTAACGGTATTAAAGGCTCAAGACATAAAGAATTACTCGATTGTTGTGAAGAAAGTCACAATGTAGATACTGCTATTTCTTTGGAAGCTCCAAGTGTTCCAAATGGAAAAATTGTCTTAACTAACACATTAAATAATAATTCGGAATTATTTGAACTCACAAATAAAACCGTAGCATTATTAGAGCAATGCTATAACAATGCGAACAGTGGTAATCAACAAATAAGCCACCAATATTTGAAAGAAAAAATACTAGAAGAGCATGCTTATTTGCAAAACTTACGTTTCCAACTAAAAAATGGCTGGAACCGTTTAAGAAGACAACAGAAAGCTGATCTTATTGAAGATATTACCAATATGCTTCAACCCACTTATCCATTTTCAGCATTTTGGAAAACATATGTTAGAAATGATCCTTTTTTATCAGATGTTTTAAATCAATAACCCTGACCCTCTCCCCAAGGGAGAGGGAGTAAAGCAAGAACTTAAAGCACCCCATTCTCCAACAACATCTCCAATCCACTCACCTTCTTCATATATTTCAACCGTTCTTTCTCTACTTTAAGCTGTTGCTTTACTGCTGCTGTATCAGCATCAATCTGCTTATATAAGTCAGTAATTTGAACTTTGCCTTTCGATTTCTGTATTGTAATTTTGGCTTTCTGCGACCAAACCAGATCTGCAATCAGCTCATCAATTTGATCCTGCAATTTATGACTCTGCGCATTCAAAGCCAGTTGGTAAAACTTCACTTGCTCGGCAGTTAGTCCCTTTTTCGAACTATCCCGGTTTTGCTCCACCTGAATTTGCATTTTTAACAAAGAAAATAAATCCTGCTCGGCATAAGCTTCATTAGCACGTTGCAACATTTCAGTCTTTTCTATTTTCTTGGCTTCATCAGGTTCACGGTCAGGGTGAATCGTGGCAGCAATCTTTAAATACACCGTTTTTAATGACTGCTCCGCCATCTTCTCCGCTTGTTCCCTTTTCTCTTGCTGACGCTTAAACCTAGCTTGCTCACGTGCCTGGCTGTATTGCTCAGCGTCCAATTCTTTATAGACTTCGGAATCTATCTGATCTGAATCATTTAGCTCATTAAAACTTTCTGCAACTTCACTCGATGCTTTATTTTTAGATTTCTTGGTTTGGGCATATTCAACCGATTGCTGAAAGTAGTGATATAGCTCGTCTACCTTCTTATGTTGCTGCTGATTTAATGCAGGTAATTCTTTTAACATCCCAGCCAAAACATAAATTTTATCTTCTAACTGAGCCATGTCAGCTTTGCTGAAATTATATTGACTTAGGCTATTCCAAAGCTGTTGCATTTGCTCAAACAGCACCACATACAATGCATCATATACAGGCACGAAGGTCTTTCGGGTATATTGCTGAATCTCTTCTTTCGCCTGTTGCCATTGTTCCAGCTCACACTTCTGCTGTTCAATTTTATCAATCAGACGATTCAGCTTTTTTTGCTGTGGTGTAAGCTCTAAGTCTGGCTGAACAGTGGTTTTTAGATCAAAGGACATAGCGAAGATGCAAAACAAATAAATACTATTTTATTCCTAAAACTTTTGAGTGACTGCTGATTTACTGCAAATTAAAAAGCAGACCGAAGTCTGCTTAGTAAAAATCAATTAATTTTCAACAATGACACGCCCATTTAATGGTTGAATCGGACGGTTATTCGGATGTCCCATTAAATCGGTAAATTGTTTAATCTGCTGTTTAGAAGCTGTTTGGATTTCTTTCATCATTACCCAGCGCACCCCTTCTGAACATGGTGGCGTGGTCAGCGATCCACTAAAGCGATAGTATTCTTTATTCTGTGGCAGCATGCCATTTACCGATTGTGGCTTGCTCAGTACAACTTTTTCACCCTTCTGTTTAGGTAAATGTTTCCACATCCTTTCTAGCATCGGATTTTCTTTGCCCTGCTCATACATCATCCCCACCACGGCGAGTTCACCTTTCGCATTGGCATGAACAAGATGAATTTCTAGAGGATAACTTTTCCCTTTAATCTGGTTTTCACTTGGGCTATGAAAATGGAATTGTTTCAACTCAAACTGCTCACCATCCAGTTCTAAAACTCCACCTTGGGCAAAGTCGACCTGTACTGTATGACCATTATTCTGGATGGACTGAATCAGAGTGTCATAACTAAACTTTAAAGGTTGCAGCTCTGCCTTGACGGTATTTTCGATATTGATAGGTGACTGATTTACGCTATTGCATGCAGCATATTTTTGGCTCAGCGAACCCCACTGATGGGTCTGCTTATAATCCCAGTCTGCATCCGCATATGCTGCTGTCGTGAGTCCAAATGCAACTGCACATAGCATGACCTTTTTCATTTATTCACCTACCCTCGTTATTACCACTGTTTTTAAATACAGGAATATTCATGTATTTATTTTCTTTAAAGTACAATTAAGCAAATGATTTATTAATAAATAAAATTAATATTAACGATATTTCTATTAATAAATCAGGCGGGTTTTATTAAAACAGAGAGGAAAATCAAGACAAGTACAAAAGATTCCATTCTTAATTTAGAATGTCGTGCAAGTTTTATAGTTTTGTTATTAATTGAAAAATAAACTATTTTTATCCCGTTAATTTATATTCATCATCGGTTCATCAAATACCTAAGATACCGAGAGCTCCTCTTTATATACATAATCACTAAACTCTGCATCCTGCTTCATTGCTACACTCAAATCAAGCTAGGAAATATGGGTAAGCATTTGGATTTTTTCACGATTTTCGTTAATGATACCGATTGGAAATTTGTCGGTGAGATTCTACTGCGCTGCCTGATCATGTATACCATGATCATTGTGTTCCTGCGCCTGACCGGTAAGCGTGGGGTACGTCAACTTTCCATTTTCGAAGTCGCGATTATCCTGGCTTTAGGCTCTATTGCGGGCGATCCAATGTTCGATGAAACCCTGCCTTTATTGCAGGCATTTATCGTCATGTCGACCATTATTGTTTTATACCGTCTCACCACCTACCTGACCATGCAATATCAACCCTTTGAAGATCTGCTCGAAGGCAAACCGCTATATATTGTTGAAAATGGCGAAATGGTACTTGAGCATATTTCCCAAGGAAAAATGTCGCACGATGAATTCTTTGCTGAAATGCGTCAGCAAGGTGCTGAACATCTGGGGCAAATTCGTACTGGACTGCTGGAAAGCGATGGCAAATTCAGCATACTCTTTTACAGCCCTGAAGAAGTCCGTTACGGCTTACCCCTATTTCCTAAAGCCCAACAAGAACTAATTACCGAAGTTGAACCGCATAGCTATTACGCCTGTCTGCACTGTGGCAATGTTGTTTTACTATCTACTCCAGATGCCATTTGCCAGCGCTGCAAATATTGCAAATGGATCAAAGCCATCAATACACAGCGTCAAACTTAAGCTTTGAGATAATCCAGCACTTGAGCAAGATTCTGAATCTTGTGTTCGATCTGTTGTAATGGGGTGTGGAATCCTTCCATCCATAAGGTTTGCATGCCTGCACTCTGCGCACCTTGAATATCATTGATCGGATGATCACCGATATAAAGACAATGCTCTGGTGCGACAGCCAGCTTGTGCGCGGTATAGTGGAAAATTTCAGGATTTGGCTTACTGATGCCAACCAGACCTGAGCTGATGATTTCATCAAAATAATGGCCAAATCCAAGTCCACGAATAATATTCATTCGGGTGTCATGTCCACCATTGGAAATAATGGCCAGCTTATAATTATCAGCTTTAAGTGATTGCAATAAGATTTCTGCCTGAGGCATGGCTACGGCGAACTGACCAAAATTTTGGAACCAAAAATCACTGAGTTCTTCCAGTTGTGGTTTAGACTGCCAGGACAATTCTTGCAAGAGAGCAAAAGCAACTGATCCGCCAATCGTGGAATGAGTCAGCAATTCCTTTTTAGGATAACCGCCATTATCAATACGGCGTACGATCTCGGTAATTTTTGCAACATCAACTAAATCTAGCGCATGACTATAATGCTCTGCCAGATATCGGCTATACGCCTGCACACTCAGATCACGATGGGTTAGCGTATTATCCAGATCAAATAAAACAGCGCGTACAGTCATAATATTTACATCAAACTTTTGCGCTTACTTTAACAGTTCAGACAGTGCTGTTATTCGGTTTAAAATCATAAGCTATACAAATTTCCATATAAAAAGGCGATGTAAAAACATCGCCTTTTTTTCAGATCACAAACTCTAAATTAGAATTTGTATTCTAGACCTGTACCTACAACAGGTTGTTTAGTTTCATTTGAAGCTTGTTCAAGTGTTAAATAACCAGCATAGCCATAAGCTTTTACTTGCTTAGAGAATGCATAATCAGCGCCAACGAGAATTTGTTGAGCATCGTAATCTGATTTACCATTTTTAAACTCAGTTGTACTTTGACTATATTGGCCTTTCACAGTCCAAGCTTTCGCATTTGGAAGATTATATTCCGCGCCAATTAACCAAGCTTGTTGATCATCAATATTTCTGATTGTTGCAAGCCAAGTTGGCAAAGTTTCATCATCCGCATCCGCATTAGCTGTCTCTTCAACTTCTGAAGTTTGATAAAGTGCCTTAATAGCCAATGCATTATCAAGTAAATTCACACGACCAATAGCACGAATTGTATTAGCAGCAGCAAATGCACTACCTGCCACCCCACCTGTTACTTCTGGTGCAGAAGCATTTTGGAAACCACGACCAGCAAAGTTAGATGGGATTGCTTTGTCATAGCCAAGACCTAATACAACAGGTTTGCTGTCATACACCACAGATGCTGACCATGCATCACCTAGACCACGACCTGCAACCTTAGCTCCGCCTTTAGATTGGCTAATACCACCTGCTTCACCTGTTGCCAAGAGTGCAGTTGCTTTTAGTTTACCATCACCAACTGCTAATGCTGGAGCTTCATAAACTACCACATTATCGATACGGTTTTCACCAGTCATGATACCCGCTACATCTGCTTTATTTGCAATATAGTTATTAAATGTATCAACCACAGCAGAAAGTTGTTTTACAGGCGTATCAATTTTACCTAGTTTAATTGCACCTAGTTGTTCATCTTTAAGACCAACTAAAAGATTACGTGGTACAAATGTGTCAGAATTACCACCGTTATCTACGTAGAAAGTGAATTCTGCTTGGTAAAGAGCACTTAAACGGTCAGTAAGTTTTTCATCACCTTTTAGACCGACAAATGAATTATTAGTATTCAGCTCAACGACATCACGGTCACTTACGCCGGATCTATTGTCTTCTGGCAAATAATCTACAGATGCATCAATTTCACCATAGAAAGTTGGTGCTGCAAAAGTTGTCCCCGCTAAAAGGCTTAATGCAATCGCTGTTGCTAACTTAGTTTTCATTTCAATAGTCCTTTGGTTAATTTTGTAACAAATCATACACAACGTCTTTATACTACAAAATTATTAAAAACATATTTATATATTCTTTTTAGTACTTTAGGCTAATATCCAACCAAACAATTGATTCAGATCATTTTTCAATCAATTTCACGTTGTTTTATCCAACCGTTTATCGGGATTAAGCACAATATTGCAATAAAAACGATGCCATACAGATAATTCTGATAGCCCAATTTATCCCCTAATATTCCACTTATACTGTAAAGCCCACCACTAACCGTCGCCATAATCGCAACCTGAAAAGTAAAGTCTGTTCCCGCTAAATGCTTACGGCTATATTGCATGATTAAAGTCAGCATCACGACTAATAACATGGCAGAAATCATGTCTTCAGCTGCATTCACTAGATAAATCACCACAGGTGCAACTGACTGCTTGGTCTCGTATTGCATTGCCAGCCAGGCATAAGCCATCAAGCTAATAATCTTGAGAATTGAGAACACCAATAAAGTTCGGGCACGTGAAAATATTTTTAAACACCAGCCCGCGAGTCCTGCTCCAATCAGTGCTGCAAAGGCACCGAGCATAGTGACGTAAATCCCGATCTGACTAAAGCTTAATCCCATATCGACCATCAATGGTTTTAATAAGGGACCGGACAGACCATCTGCAATTTTAAAAGTCACCAAAATTGCTAACCACCAACGTAAGGTCGGATGTTGCAGAAAGTATTGAAAATAGGTTTTTAACTGGAATTTATTTCGCTGGGCTTGTGCAATAGCATTTAGGTTTTCATGTCTTGGTTCTTTAAACAAAAGTACGGGTAAAGTATTCAGAAAGACTAAGGCTGCTAAAATGAGAAAAGTGGTTTGCCATTGCAGGACATCTAATAACCATAGAATCGCACCGCCACCGACGATAAAACCAAGCCGTGAACCAATCACCTGAAAGGTATTGCCCCAGTGTTGCTGTTCATTTTTTAGAATATTGACGGCAAGTCCATCCGTGGCAATATCCTGTGTCGCCCCAACGCCATTCATAAAAAGCAACGCCACAAAAAAAGCCAACAGATACACTGGCTGGTTCAATGCATCGATCGGCATAAAAGACAGGACGATCAGTACGAGAACCGACAACAGCTGCATCGGGATGATCCAGCTTCGATAATGTCCTTTTACAGCTGAGCCATATCGATCTACCAACGGCGCCCAAAAAACTTTGATCGACCAAGGCAACATCAACAGGCCAAATCCACCGATATGGGTCAAAGATACACCTTGAGCACGCAAAATGACTGGAAGTGCATGTGTCATAAACCCCACTGGCAAACCTTGCGCCCAGTACAGGGAAAACAGCAAAACATAGATGTTGCGCATGGCGGGCATTAAGAGTCCTTGTACTGATCAAAGCTTCCAGAAAACATTATCTGGCATAGAGTTTTTGCCAGTGAAAAAATTACAGCAAAGGAATAATATAATAAAAACAAAGAATATTGTCGTAATTAAAGAGTCTGATAAGATGGCAAATACCTCCTTTCCAAACCTGCCTCCTTTAGTCCCTGGACGTGGCAGTAAATTCAGCCGGACATTTTATAAAAAGCTTTTTCTTGCCCAAGGCTGGAAAATGGAAGGTGAATTTCCAAACCTTCCGAAAGCTGTTGCCATCATTTCTCCACATACTTCCAATATTGATGCCTGGCTTGGTTTTAATGCCCTACTCGGTCTCGGCATTCAGATCACTATTTTTGGTAAAGACAGTCTATTTCGTACCCCACTGAAACCCATTCTGGAATGGATCGGTGTGGTTCCTGTAGTACGAGATACTCCTCAAGGTCATACCCGACAGATTGTGGATGTGATTAACAAAACCGACCGGATCTGGGTCGGTATGGCGCCTGAAGGTTCACGCAAGGCACCCGAAAAAATCCGTAGCGGTTTTTACCATATTGCCAAAGCAGCCAATCTGCCGATTGTGATGTTTTCCTTTGACTATGACATCAAGACCATTCATATCTTGGGCGTATATCATTTAACCGGTGACTATGAATATGATCTGGAGCAGATCTATGCTCATTATGAAGGCAAGATCTCGGCAAAAAATCCGGACTGGATTGCCAAGCCGTTACAAAAGCTGGTGAAAAAACGCTAGGCAAAGCAGTAGTTTTTTGTTCTGATAAGGATAATTTGCTTATTTAACACTCAATTTTTAGAATGAAATTAATCCGTTATGCGATGATTGGCTGCTTGGGTCTGAGCCTGGCCGCCTGTGATAGAAGTCCTACCAAACCTATTGTAACTCCTACGCTTAAAGCCCGTGAACCCGTCATTGCCCTTGCCTTGGGTGGTGGTGGTGCGAAAGGCTTTGCTCATATCGGCGTGATTAAAGTCCTCGAATCTCATGGCATCAAACCTAAAATCGTCACTGGAACCAGTGCCGGAAGTTTTGTCGGCAGTCTGTATGCCAGTGGTAAAACTCCATATCAGTTACAGCAAATTGCCCTTAATTTTAAGGAAGCAGATATTCGTGATCTGACCTTAAATCGTCAAGGGATTATCGCGGGTCAAAAGTTGCAGGATTATGTGAATAAGAATGTCGCTAATAAACCCATTGAACAGTTCCCGATTCGTTTTGCTGCGGTTGCGACCCGCCTAGATAATGGTCGTAAGGCTGACTTTATTAAAGGCAATGCCGGTCAGGCTGTTCGTGCCTCTTGCAGTATTCCAAATGTCTTTGTTCCAGCAGTCATCGGTGGGACCAAATATGTCGATGGTGGACTAGTTAGCCCGATTCCAGTGAAAACAGCCAAGGACATGGGCGCCGATATTGTCATTGCGGTGGATATCTCGGCACGCCCCGATGCCAATAAAGCCGTGAATATGTTTGGCCTACTGGATCAGACCCTGAATATTATGGGTCAGCAAAGTATTAATGAAGAACTGAATCAGGCCAGCATCGTGATTCAGCCGAAGGTCGGACATATCGGTACACTGGATCTAAAATCGAGCAATGAAACCATTCTGGAAGGTGAAAAGGCTGCCCAGTTAAAAATCCGTGCTATTGAAAAAGCCATCAGCGATTTCAGCAAGTCTCAGGCAGCACTGCAACCGCCACGCAAGGCCAAGTTCTAAATCAGGCATTGCAGGTATTCATCGGCTGCTGCATCTGCTACATTGAAGTGAAGATAAAAATCATGATGAATATTTAATATTGAATGACATAGGTTAATTTATGGAATTTGTTCTTGAACCGTGGCACTGGTTTGTACTTGGGATCATCCTGATTCTGTCAGAGTTAATTTTGCCAGCATTTGCCGCACTCTGGTTTGGTGTTGGGGCAATTATGGTCGGCATTCTTTATTGGATGTTCCCGATGATGGGACTGACCACGCAGCTACTGACCTGGATCATTCTTTCTGTGCTGTGTACGCTGGCATGGTTCAAGTTTATTAAGCCGCTGTCTACCGACAAGACCAAGGCCGGACTATCACGTGAAGCGACGATCGGTCAGGTCGGTATGGTGATTCAAACTGATCTGAACAATGGTCAAGTCAAAGTCCGCTTTCCGCTCCCTGTCCTCGGTTCAGATGAATGGGACTGCCGTACCCTAAGCCCGGTACAAGTTGGCGACCGGGTTCGTGTAGTCGATATTCTCGGTAATGACTTGGTCGTACAACCCCATAGCAATAATTAAGAAAAGGAAAAGGTAAAAGAGATGAGTGTAAGTTCTATCATTATGCTGGCCTTGCTGGCATTTGTTGCTGTTACCATTTTCAAAGGTGTACGCATTGTTCCTCAAGGCTATAAATGGATTGTACAACGTCTGGGTAAATACCATTCCACCTTGAATCCTGGCCTGAACTTTGTGATTCCTTATATCGATGAAGTTGCCTATAAAGTAACGACCAAAGATATCGTGCTGGATATTCCGTCTCAGGAAGTGATTACCCGTGATAATGCGGTCTTGCTGATGAATGCCGTGGCTTATATCAACCTGACTACACCTGAAAAAGCTGTATACGGGATTGAAAACTATTCATGGGCGATTCAGAACCTGGTTCAAACTTCACTGCGTTCGATTGTCGGTGAAATGGATCTGGATGATGCACTGTCTTCTCGTGATCACATCAAGGCACGTTTAAAAGCCAGTATTTCAGATGATATTTCGGATTGGGGTATTACTCTAAAAACCGTAGAAATTCAGGATATCAAACCATCTCATACCATGCAGGCGGCAATGGAAGAACAGGCGGCGGCTGAACGTCAACGTCGTGCGACAGTGACCAAAGCCGATGGTGAGAAACAGGCTGCAATTCTGGAAGCTGATGGTCGTCTTGAAGCCTCACGCCGTGATGCAGAAGCACAAGTGGTATTGGCAGAATCTTCGCAACGTGCCATTGATATGGTAACTCAGGCAATTGGTGATAAAGAAATTCCTGTGGCCTACTTGCTTGGCGAGCAATATGTGAAGGCGATGCAGGATATGGCGAAATCTCCAAATGCCAAGACTGTGGTATTACCAGCGGATATTATGAATACCATTCGTGGTGTCATGGGTCGCAATCATTAATTGTTAAGAAATATGAATCAAATAGGCAGTCGAATGACTGCCTATTTTCATTTAAATCAAGAAAATCTCAGCAAAGATTGTGAAATTATGGTTAAATTTCGCGTTTATTTTTGAAATCTTCTGGATACGATGTTGCATGGTTTTCGGATTAAAGACCACAACATTTGTCATAATCCTTATTTCGATCTACTGTCCAACTTAAAAATGGATACCGTATGAGCTCCCTAAATCCAACCTTAATTACCTTCCTCTTTTATATTGTCGCCATGGTCGTGATTGGCCTGATGGCTTATCGCGCGACAACAAACTTTTCCGATTACATTTTAGGGGGCCGACGTTTAGGTAGTTTTGTCACTGCACTTTCTGCTGGTGCTTCCGATATGAGTGGCTGGCTGCTGATGGGCTTGCCTGGCGCAATTTATCTTTCTGGTCTGTCTGAAATGTGGATTGCGATCGGTCTGATCATCGGTGCCTGGCTGAACTGGCTACTGGTTGCTGGACGTCTGCGTGTACATACTGAAGTTCAACACAATGCCCTGACCTTACCGGACTATTTCTCGAACCGATTTAACGACCAGAAAAAAGTTCTGCGTATTGTTTCTGCATTCGTCATTCTGATCTTCTTTGCGATCTACTGTGCTTCCGGTATGGTCGCAGGTGCACGTCTGTTCGAAAGCATGTTTGAACTGCCATATAGCACTGCCCTGTGGATCAGCGCAATTGCAACGATCAGTTATGTATTTATTGGTGGTTTCCTGGCTGTCAGCTGGACTGACACGATTCAGGCGACCTTGATGATCTTTGCCCTATTACTGACTCCGATCGTCACAATTTTAAGCTTCTCAGATATATCACAAATGACTCTGGCTTTAGAAGCTGCACGTCCGCAGGCGATGAATGTACTGGGTGATCTGAGCTTTGTTGCGATTATTTCCTTACTGGCTTGGGGTCTCGGTTACTTTGGTCAGCCGCATATTCTGGTACGCTTTATGGCAGCAGATTCGGTAAAATCAATTCCGAATGCACGTCGTATCGGTATGACCTGGATGATTCTTTGCCTAGGTGGTGCAGTCGCAGCTGGTTTCTTTGGTATTGCTTACTTCCAGGCACATCCTGAATTGGCGGGTACGGTAACAGCTAATCCTGAAACTGTATTTATGGAATTGACCAAGATTCTGTTCAATCCATGGATTGCTGGTGTGGTGCTGGCTGCCATCTTGGCTGCGGTGATGAGTACTTTGAGCTGCCAGTTATTGGTCTGTTCAAGCACGTTGACTGAAGACTTTTATAAGTCATTCTTGCGTAAAAATGCGTCTCAGAAAGAACTGGTTTGGGTTGGCCGTTTAATGGTGCTGTTGATTGCCCTGCTTGCCATCTGGATGGCAGGTAATCCTGAATCTAAAGTGCTTGGTCTGGTGGCTTATGCATGGGCTGGTTTTGGCGCTGCGTTTGGCCCACTGATTATTCTGTCATTGTTCTGGAAACGTATGACCCTGAATGGTGCCCTAGCCGGTATGATCGTGGGCGCGGCAGTGGTGATTCTATGGAAGAACCTGTTTGCAGCAACTGGTCTGTATGAAATCATTCCAGGCTTTATCTGTTCAATGATCGCCATTATTGTGGTGAGCTTGATGGGCAAAGCCCCAACAGCTGAAATTACGGATCGTTTTGAACAGGCAGAACGTCTGTACAACGAAAGTAAATAAGATTCCCTGAAATAAAAAAGAGGACTGCAAGTCCTCTTTTTTATGCATTGAATATTTTATTGAGATGATTAACTTTTACGGTGTAACAGGAACTGCGTGATCTGGGTCAATTCTTCCGCCTGACCTTCAAAATGAGCCAAAGCATTTAAGGCCTGATCATGTAGCTGTTCAGCATATTGCTTTGCCTGCTCTAATCCCATTAAAGCTGGATAAGTCGATTTTTCCACCTGTTCATCCTTGCCTGCTGTTTTACCCAGCACTTCGGTATCAGAAATAATATCTAAAATGTCATCTTGTACTTGGAAAGCCAGACCAATCGCCTGGCCAAATTCACGCAATTTCGGAATCGCCAGATCAGTGCCCTCAAAAATTGTTACTGCTGCCATCATGATTGCGGCAGAAATTAACGCTCCAGTCTTATTACGATGAATCGTTTCTAATGCGTCCTGATCAATTTGCTTCCCTTCAGATTGCAGATCCAGTACCTGACCATTGACCATCTTGGAAGATGCCGTTGCCAGAATCTGCATCTGTTTTAAGATAATCGCCGGCTCTACTGCGGGTCCCTGATCGAACAGACGGCTACCGAGAATTTCAAAAGCCATCGATTGCAGAATATCGCCAGCAAGTAACGCCGTATCTTCACCAAAAGCAGCATGACAAGTCGGCTGACCACGACGCAATAAATCATTGTCCATACATGGCAAATCATCATGTGCTAGCGAATAGCAATGAATGAACTCAATTGCCACCGCAGCACGACGTACTGCAGCAGTATTCTGATTTGGTTTAAGCGCGGCTGTGGCATAACATAAGGCTGGACGTACACGTTTCCCACCCAGCATCACAGCATGATGTACCGCTGATTTTAGCGGCTCAGGAATGGCAAAAGCATCAAGTGCTGTCAATAAGTCCTGTTGAATACGATGTTGTGCTTGAGTCAATGCATGGGTTGACAGCTCAGTTGTAGATGACACATTCGCCTCAGATCGGTTATTCAGTATATTTTCGATGACAAGGATAAGGAACTTGCCGCTTTATTGCAGCATTGTACCTCTAATCATCCTGAATTATCAGCTTGAAATCGTCTGCTTATTTTGCTCTATCAAATTGATAGATCATTTTTAATTGGAATATGCTGTCTACAAAGCTAAATGCCATGACCCAAATAAAAAAACCATTGTCGGAACAATGGTTTCTTATACAAGCAGCATTCAATACATTAATTCTGTTCTGTCAGCACATCTTCAGGCACACGTACCCAACCTTCCATCAATACACGGGCACTACGGCTCATGATGGCTTTTTTCACTTTCCATTCGCCATTTTCTTGAGTAGCCTGTGCACCCACGCGTAAAGTTCCGGATGGATGACCAAAGCGCACTGCTTCACGCTCACCACCACCCGCAGCTAAATTTACCAGAGTTCCAGGAATTGCTGCGGCCGTGCCAATCGACACGGCGACTGTTCCCATCATGGCATGATGCAATTTACCCATGGATAAGGCACGAACCAGCACATCGGTATCTGCTTCAGTGATCGCCTTGCCACCTGAAGAAACATAGGCTTTCGGCTGAGATACAAATGCAATTTTAGGGGTATGTTGACGTTGCGCTGCCTCAGCAATATCAGAAATCAACCCCATTTTTAATGCGCCATAGGCACGAATGGTTTCAAATTTGGCCAATGCTGCAGGATCACTGTTAATATCATCTTGCAGTTCAGTTCCTTGATAACCCAAGTCTTCAGCTTTCAGGAAGATAGTCGGAATCCCTGCATTAATTAAAGTTGCTTCAAAGCTACCAATGTTCGGCACAACCAGTTCATCTACCAGTTGACCTGTCGGGAACATTGCCCCACCCTCGGCATCATCATCCGCAGGATCCAGAAATTCGATCTGAACTTCAGCTGCAGGGAACGTTACACCATCCAGCTCAAAGTCACCGAGTTCCTGCACCTGGCCATTGACGATTGGCACATGGGCAATAATGGTTTTTTGAATATTCACCTGCCAGATGCGTACTGTGCAGATGCCATTGTCCGGAATACGAGCGGCATCCACCAGACCATTGCTAATCGCGAATGAACCTACGCCCGCTGTGAGATTGCCACAGTTACCACTCCAGTCGACAAAAGGCCGGTCAATCGCGACCTGTCCAAACAGATAATCCACATCATGCTCAGGCTGCTGGCTTTTAGACAGAATGACCGTTTTACTGGTACTTGAACTGGCACCACCCATTCCATCAATCTGCTTAACATAAGGATCTGGGCTACCAATGACACGTAACAGTACCTGATCTCTAATTTTGCCCGGTTTTTGTGCTGCAGATGGAAGATCTTCCAGCTTGAAAAATACGCCTTTACTGGTACCACCACGCATATAGGTAGCTGGAATCTTGATTTGCGGGGCAAAACTCATATTTTTATCTTCCTTCAACTTGTCTTTATTTTGTAAACATCGCGGGGCTAAATCGATGTGAGTATAGTATATTTATACTGCATTAAACTGGCTGCTCGACCTTTGTATAAAAAAGCAACATTTGTGAAATTTGAATTGACCAGTTCAAATTCAATTCATCATATTCAATAAAATTAATATATTGATTCATTTATCTTTTATTTCATTTATTTTTATAATATTTTTTTATAAAACTGATAACCATATTTTATTCAAGGGCTTGTACTAGGCTTCTGTAGTTTCATCCTTTACAATCTTCCTACTTATTTTCCATTGTCGGGCTGAATACTTTGAATAAAGAGTCTTCACAACTTCAGCGTGGCTTAAAGAACCGTCATATTCAGTTGATCGCCATGGGCGGTGCAATTGGCACAGGCTTATTCTTAGGTTCCGCACAGGTGATCCAATCCGCTGGTCCTTCGATTATTCTGGGCTATGCCATTGGTGGCTTAATTGCTTTCCTTATTATGCGTCAATTGGGTGAGATGATTGTTCATGAACCTGTTGCAGGTTCTTTCAGCCATTTTGCTTATAAATATTGGGGTAAATTCCCTGGTTTCCTTGCGGGCTGGAACTACTGGATCCTGTATATCTTGGTTGCTATGACCGAGCTGACTGCTGTCGCAAAATATATTAACTACTGGTGGCCGCATATCCCTGCTTGGTCATCAGTGCTATTTTTCTTCATCGTGATTACCTTGGTCAACCTCGGCAATGTGAAATTCTACGGTGAATCCGAATTCTGGCTTTCTATTGTGAAAGTGACTGCGGTCATTTCCATGATTGTATTTGGCCTGTATTTACTCTTCACTGCAGATGCCTCTTCTACTGCTTCGTTTAGCAACCTCTGGACAGCGGGTGGTTTCTTCCCGAATGGCTTTGAAGGTCTGTTCTATATGTTGGCCTTCCTCATGTTCGCTTTCGGCGGGATTGAGCTAATTGGTATGGCTGCGGCAGAAGCTGAAAATCCGGAAAAGACCATTCCTAAAGCGATTAACCAGGTTGTGTTCCGTATCCTGATTTTCTATGTGGGTGCGTTAACAATCTTGTTATCACTTGTGCCATGGAATCAGCTGGAACTGGGTGGTCTGGACAAAAGTCCATTCGTAATGATCTTCAGTCAGCTAGGTATTGACTGGGCTGCACACCTGCTGAACTTCATTATTTTGACTGCTGCACTGTCCGTATATAACAGTGGTATGTATGCGAATAGTCGTATGCTGTTTGGTCTGGCGAAACAAGGTAATGCACCTAAGATCTTCCTGAAAGTAAATAAACAAGGTACGCCAATTCCTGCAGTTCTATTCTCTGCTGTGTTGATCTTTGGCTGTGTATTGTTGAACTACTTTGTCCCAGAAGATGCTTTAAGTCACCTGATCTATGTGGTTGTAGGTGCGCTAGTATTGAACTGGGCCATGATTTCACTGACACATTTCAAGTTTATTCAAGCAATGAAAAAAATGGGTGAGAAAACGAAGTTTCCAGCACTTTGGTCTCCAGCAGGTAACGTGCTTGTATTGGGTTTTATCGCGACGATCCTTTACATCATGTGGACTCAAGGCTTCCAGGAATCGGTATACATGCTTCCGATCTGGGTAGTAGTGATGTTTGTCCTATTTAAGCTACTCCAGACTAAAAATTAATTAGAAACGTTTTAATTGATGATTTTTTAAAGTTATTGCTTCGGCAATAACTTTTTTTTTCGTCCTTTTTGGAGTAGATTAGGGATCGTTTTGCGCCCTTAGCTTAACTGGATAGAGCAGTTGCCTCCTAAGCGACCGACGTGGGTTCGAGTCCCGCAGGGCGCACATATTTTAAATATGTGAACTAATTAACAAAAAATTTAAGCAATAATTCAATATATTTATATTTTTTTAACTTAATCACCATCTTATTTAATTTAAATATTTTCAATTACTTATATCATTAAATTACCTTTCAATTAGTATTTTTACTCTAATTTGATGTTTTTTTGAACTATTCATTCAAATTCGAGCATTTACTCTTTTTTATATTGTGTTATTTTTGTCACATGGAGTAACAAATCAGCCATTGAAGGCAAAGGAATGACTCCAAAAAAAATACCAAGCAAATACCGAATAAACGTTTAAAACCCAAATTTGTACCTCAAGGGAAGATGAAGAATGAAATTAAAAACGCTTAGTACAGCAATGATTTTAGCAACGTTACCAATGACAGGTACGTTTGCTGCAGCGTTGGATCGTTCAGGCCAATCTATTGCAGCTTTTTTGCAGCCAGGTAATTATTTTGAAGCAGGGATTTCTATCCTAGATCCTGATGTATCTGGTAGAGATGCAGCTGGAAATTCAACAGGCGATATGGCGAGCGATTATTATTTCCCAAGTGCTGCTCTAAAATTTCAAGTCACAGATAATTTTTCAGTTGGCTTAATTTACGACCAACCCTTTGGTGCTGAGGCAGAATATAACCCAGGTAGTATTTTTGCGGTAAACCCAAATGAAGTTGTTGCTAGTATTCCTAACCCTGCTGCACCTGGGGGAATTGTGCCAGTTACAGCAGAAATGGCAGGCGTAGCTAATCAAACTACAAATGTTGAAGTAAAAACTGAAAATTTGACCTTCTTATTTGGATTCCAACCAAATGAGAATTGGAATATTTATGCTGGTCCAGTTTATCAAACAGCAAAAGGCAATGTTTCTTTAAGAGGTGCTGGATATGGTGGTGCTGCAGGCTTTGGATCATATGATGCCAATTTGAAAGAAGATTCTGCATTAGGCTGGATTGCTGGTCTTGCTTACCAAATTCCTGAAATTGCTTTAAAAGCATCCGTGACTTATCGTTCAGAAATTGAGCATAAATTACAAGCAACAGAAACTGCAGGATTTGGGCAAGACATTACTACAGTAATTCCTGTTCCAATGACAGCCGCTAAAACCGATGTAACGACTCCTCAATCGGTTAATCTAGATCTTCAGTCAGGTATTATGACTGACACAGTAGTATTTTTAAATGTACGCTGGGTGAACTGGGAAGATTTCTCAATTCGTCCAAATTATTTTGGGCAAGCAGCACAAGCTGTGGTTGGAGAAGCTATTAATTTAGTTGATTATTCTGATGACCAATGGTCTGCAACTGCAGGTATAGGTCGTAAATTTAGCGAGCAATGGGCTGGTAATGTTTCTGTAGGTTGGGATTCTGGTGCAGGTGATCCTGTTACAACATTAGGTCCTACAGAAGGATACTGGAATGTTGGGCTTGGGTTGCAATTCTCACCTGCTCCAAATTACTTTATTGCTGGTGGCGTAAAATATTTCTGGTTAGGCGATGCAACAGCTAAAACAGCTATCAATAATAATGTAGGTAAATTTGAAGACAACAATGCTATCGCATATGGTCTGAAAATTGGTTACCGTTTCTAATATCCAGAACAATAACAAACCACCTTCGGGTGGTTTGTTATTGTTTAAATTTATTTTTATACATTTGTAAACTATTTGTTGATTTAAACATCAATTAATTTTTAACTAATTTATTTGTCATTCCAGTCAATTCACCTAAAAATAATATTATTGAATTCACATATTTAACCTTATATTTTTAGTACAAAAACTCTAACCTCTCCTATTTTAATTACTGATCAGTTCAAATCTTCATTAAAGCCTAGCATTTACTCTTTTTAATTTTATGTTACTTTTCCACAACTTTTTATTATGTTTATGCAACATTATCAGGGAAGAGCCATGAAGCTTAAGCCAATTTCTATTGCAATATTACTTGCAACACTCCCAACCTCAACAATTTTTGCAGGTGGTTTAGACCGCTCAGGACAGTCAATTCAAGCATTTTTACAACCAGGAAATTATGCAGAAGCTGGTATTTCGGTTTTAGATCCAGACGTTAAAGGCACTTCAACTGTTAAGAATGATTTTGGCGATTATACTGGTAATAAAATTAGCGATATGGCTGATGATTACTCTTTCATTAATGCGGCAATCAAAGTTCAGGCAACTGATAAAGTATCTTTAGGTTTGATTTATGATCAGCCTTATGGCGCCGATGCAACTTATTCTGCTAATGGAGCTATATCTAGCTTCTCTCAAGCCGCAGAAGGAACATCAGTAGAAGTTAAAACTCAAAATTTAACTGCGCTAATTGGTTATCAACCAAATCAAAACTGGAATTTTTATGCGGGTCCAGTATGGCAAACTGTAGAAGCGGATATTAAATTACGCGGTGCTGCATATAAAAGCCTATCTGGTTACAATATTAAAGTAGAGCAAGAAGAAGCATATGGTTGGTTAGCTGGCTTTGCCTATCAAATTCCAGAAATTGCGCTTAAAGGAGCTGTAACTTACCGTTCTGAAATCAAACATAATGCATCAAGCAAAGAAACATCTTCACTGTACGTTCCTGCTAATATGCTCGGTAATCCTCTACTTATAGACTTAAGAAATATTAATAGTAATGTCGAAGCAATTACTCCTCAATCTGTAAATATCGATCTACAATCGGGTATTTCTCAGAATACGATTGCATTTGCAAATTTACGTTGGGTGCATTGGGATAATTTCGTAGTTAGTCCTACTTTACTTTCTCATCCATTAGTTAATCAAAACCTAATTGATTATTCTGATGATCAATATTCTGCAACATTAGGATTAGGACATAAATTTTCTGATAAATGGTCTGCTACTACTGCGGTAGGCTGGGATTCTGGTGCAGGTAATCCTGTGACAACGCTTGGCCCAACTGAAGGCTACTGGAGTTTAGGTCTGGGTGCTCAATATAGTCCTGCTGCAAATTACTTTATCCAGGCCGGTGTAAAACATCTATGGCTAGGTGATGCTACTGCACAGACAGGAGGAAATCCAGTAGGTGAATTCGAAAATAACAATGCATGGGCATACGGTATGAAGATTGGTTACCGCTTCTAATCTCAAACTTATGCAAATAAAAAAAGCCGCATCAAGCGGCTTTTTTTATTATGTATGTCTTTATCCAGGAATATCACGTACTGAAGCATTACGAATTGCTTCTTTCAGTGCTGCATAACCATGAATTGGTGGAAATTGCGGAAATTCTGCAATCACATTTTCTGGTGCATCAAACAGGAATCCTTGATCTGCTTCACCAAGCATCGTCGTATCGTTATAAGAGTCGCCTGCCGCGATCACACGGAAATTCAGACCATGTAATGCTTTTACTGCTTGGCGTTTCTGATCGGGCTGACGTAATTTGTAGGCAGTGATCATGCCCTTCTCATCAGTTTCAAGTTTGTGACAAAAAATAGTTGGCCATCCTAGCTGTTTCATTAATGGATGCGCAAATTCATAGAAAGTGTCAGAAAGAATGATTAATTGGAAATGTGTACTTACCCATTCTACAAACTCTTTGGCACCTTCAAATGGCCCCATATCAGCAATCACTTCCTGAATATCATTCAGACCCAAGCCATGTTCTTTCAGAATATTCAGACGTTGTGTCATTAACACATCATAGTCAGGAATATCACGAGTCGTTGCTTCAAGCGCTTTAATGCCTGTTTTCTTTGCAAAATTAATCCAAATTTCAGGAACCAATACACCTTCAAGATCCAGACATACGACTTCCATGAATATTCCCCTCAGTTATCATTTAAAAACTTTCCATATCATAGCTGAAGATTCACATTTTGCATTGTTCTTTTTTAAATCTGTTTTTTTCATAAGTATTTATTTTTTAGTGATAAGACAGCTAATTCTCTTCTATTAAAATAGATGTGAAATTAATTAATATAGGCAGAGTCATTCCAAGCCTATGTCGCCAGGATTCCCATGACCACTATTCCTACTATTGATATTGTAGATGCACTTGCATCTGAATATGCAGATAAATCTCCAAGTGAAATTTTGGAACTTGCACTGAGTCAAACCGGTGAAATTGCCATTTCATTTTCTGGTGCGGAAGATGTCGTACTGATTGATATGGCTTCCCATCTCGGTAAACCATTCCGTGTCTTTAGTCTGGATACAGGCCGCCTGCACGCTGAAACTTATCAATTTATTGAGCAAGTTCGTAAACACTATAATATTGATATCGAAATCTGCTTCCCTGAACATGAAGCAATTGAAAATCTGACCACTCAAAAAGGCATGTTCAGTTTTTATCGAGATGGTCATCAGGAATGTTGCGGGATTCGTAAGGTTCAACCATTACGTAAGAAGCTTGCAACTTTAGATGGCTGGATTACTGGTCAACGTAAAGATCAGAGTCCAGGTACCCGTAATGAAATCCCAGTGGTTCAGGCAGATCCAGGTTTTTCAGGTCCAGGTAAACAGCTGATCAAATACAATCCTCTTGCAAACTGGTCAAGTGCTGATGTATGGAATTACATCCGTATGATGGAAATTCCATATAATCCATTGCATGAGAAAGGCTTTATTTCGATTGGTTGTGAACCTTGTACCCGTCCTGTACTACCAAACCAGCACGAGCGTGAAGGTCGCTGGTGGTGGGAAGAAGCGACACATAAAGAATGTGGCCTACATGCTGGCAATTTGAAAAAATAAAGCTGAGCTACATCATTCAGTTTTATGGGAAGGCCATCTTAAAAAAGGTGGTCTTTTTAATTTTTGGTTTTACATTTAGTGACAAGATATAAAATCTCCTGCTCACCATTCGTCGGGAAGTATGATGATGATAATTAAAGAATTTATAAAGTATTAGCTAATTGATTTATTCGCATAAAAATGTGAAATTGCACTTAATACTCTTCTTTTAAGTCCTCATAATTATTCAGTTACCCTACATTTTGCTTCTTAAATCCTATTTTTAGTGATGTATTTAAAAACTAAAAAATTCACATTTCAAAAATTTAGGAAGCTATTAATTTCCTTGTCAATAGTTACTTATTCACTTGCAAGATCGTGATAAAGCAGTTCATTTATGCGTTAAAACCGCTATACTTTAATCACTAAAGCAATAATTCTAACAAGGCTTTTCAGATAGAGAACAGCCAAATAGAGTGCAGTGAGGCAATCCACGCTATGCGTCCATTACATCCAATTGATCTTATTTTTCTCTCATTAGAAAAACGGCAGCAGCCTATGCATGTAGGTGGTCTTTTTTTATTTCAGATTCCTGAGAATGCACCTGCAACTTTTATTCAAGATTTGGTCAAAGATATTCGTACTTCCAAATCAATGCCCATTCCACCATTCAATAACTATTTAAACGGTTTTTTCTGGGATGAAGACGAGCAGTTTGATCTGGATCATCACTTCCGCCATATTGCCCTGCCAAAGCCAGGCCGTATTCGCGAATTACTGACTTATATCTCACAAGAGCACAGTGCACTGATTGACCGGGCCAAACCGCTATGGACCTGTCATATTATTGAAGGTATTGAAGGTAATCGCTTCGCCATGTACTTCAAAATCCATCATGCCATGGTTGATGGGATTGCCAGTATGCGTCTAGTAGAGAAATCCCTGTCGCAAGATCCATATGCAAAAAGTATCGTACCCTTGTGGTCTGTAGAAGGTCCGCGTGCCAAGCGTCTGAAAGCACCGAAAGTGAGTCGAATCAAAGGCGTTCTATCTACACTTAAAGAGCAGTTAGAAACGACGCCACGTGTCCTGTATGAAGTGTCGCAAACCATTCTAAAAGATATGGGGCGTAATCCGGATTATGTTTCCAGCTTCCAGGCACCCGCTTCTATTCTGAATCAGCGTGTCAGTGCATCACGTCGCTTTGCTGCGCAGTCATTTGAGTTCGAGCGTCTACGCCATATTTCTAAAGCTTTAGGGGTAACGATTAACGATATCGTTCTTGCGATCTGTTCAGGCGCTTTACGTGAATATTTAATCAGTCAGGATGCCCTGCCGAAAAAACCATTGATTGCCATGGTTCCGGCTTCTGTACGTTCAGATGATTCCGATGTATCGAACCGTATTACCATGATTCTGGCGAATCTGGGTACGCATAAGGAAGACCCACTAGAGCGTCTTAAAATTGTGCGTCGCAGTGTATTAAATGCCAAAGAACGCTTTAAGCGCATGAATGCCAATCAGATTCTAAACTATAGTGCTTTTGTTTATGGGGCTGCAGGTTTAAATATCGCCTCTGGTCTAATGCCAAAACGTCAGGCGTTTAACCTGGTGATTTCCAATGTACCTGGACCACAGGAACCACTGTACTGGAATGGTGCTCGTCTGGAAGCCCTCTACCCAGCTTCAATCGTACTGGATGGTCAGGCGCTGAATATCACCATGACCAGTTACTTAGACAAACTGGAAGTTGGCCTAACTGCCTGCCGTAATGCCCTGCCAAAAATGCAGAATCTGCTCACTCACTTAGAGGACGAAATCCAGCGTTTTGAACGGATTGTAGATGGTGGCAAAACCCCAAAGCTTGCAGCAGTGAGTTAGACTGCGATAACGACTAGATTTATGTGCAAAAATGCACGTGAGCATTTTTGCCAATAATTTCATGCAAAAATATAGGGGCTTATAGAGCCCCTTTATTTTTATTTGATTATTTTTTATTCAAATAATTTCGACAATGTCAAAATTTTAACTTTTCACAGTACGACATTGCTTTAGCAATTGATAGCAAACCGTACGGACCATAGATGAAGTAATCTGAACTTCATTGCCACGTTCATCCACAATGTATCCTGCGTGGACAGTTTTCGGTTCAAGCACGTGTTTTAGACCCTTATTAATAACTGCTTTACTTATACTCATAACACACCTCATTTTTGCTAAGCCAAAAATACAGGGAGATCGGCTTTGGCTACTGAATGTATCTAGTATTCAGAATTCACCCGTACTTGTAAAATTGCAGTTGTAACAAGGGTTTTACGACATTCTGTTACAATTTCAGCTAAGAATGATATCGTATTGCTCTTGCGTGTATAAATTTTCAACCTGGAACTTAATCACGCGATCAATAAAGTGCTCCAGATCCGCCACAGCCGGAGCTTCTGCGGTCAGCAGTCGATCAATGACCGATGGATGTGCCACAACCGTAAATCCACTTTGCGATTGATAAGCACGCGCATAACGTAGAATCTCACGGAATATTTCATAACACACTGATTCTGCTGTTTTGACATAGCCACGTCCCTGACAGGTTGGACAGGATTCACATAACAGGTGCTCTAGAGATTCACGAGTACGCTTCCTTGTCATCTCAACCAGACCCAGTTCAGATACCTGAGTAATCTTGGTTTTAGCATGATCACGTTCCAGCATTTTCTCAAACTGATTCATGACCTCATCACGATGCTGCGCTTCCTGCATGTCAATGAAATCAATAATGATGATCCCACCGAGATTACGCAGTCGTAACTGACGCGCAATGACTTCAGTTGCTTCCATATTAGTTTTGAATACGGTGTCTTCCAGTGAACGACCACCGACATAGGAACCGGTATTGACATCGATGGTGGTCATAGCTTCAGTCTGATCAATCATCAGATAGCCACCAGACTTCAATGCTACACGGGTCTGTAAAGCCTTTTGGATATCATCTTCAACGTTATATAGATCAAAGATCGGACGCTCACCTGGATAATGCAGCAAGCGATCGTTCATGCTTGGCACAAACTCTTCGACAAACTCTTTTAGCTTACCGTGAATTTCACGTGAGTCGACATAGATTTTGGCAGTGTTTTCATTAGCTAGATCACGAATCACGCGTTGCGGTAGCGGTAATTCTTCAAATATCAATGATGGAACAGCGATGTTTTTTTGTTTACGCTGAATGTATTCCCAAAGCTTAGCCAGATAAGCCATATCCTGAGCAATTTCTGCTTCATCGATGCCTTCTGCCGCAGTACGTACAATCACCGAACCTGGTAGCTTATGCTCTGCCTGAATCCGTTCGATAATGGAACGTAAGCGATTACGTTCTTCTTCAGATTCAATACGTTGTGATACGCCAATATGATTACCATATGGCATCAAGACTAAATAACGCGAAGGAATAGACAGATCGGTAGACAGGCGTGCGCCTTTGGTACCGAGCATGTCTTTCATGACCTGCACGGTCAGAACCTGACCGGGTTGCAACAATTCAAATACATTCGGCGTCGGCTGCTGGCGCGGCCAAACCATATCATTGATATGCAAAAAGGCGGTACGTGACAGACCGATATCGACAAAAGCAGCCTGCATCCCGGGTAGGACACGCACCACCTTGCCTTTATATACATTCCCCACCAGACCGCGCTTCGCGGTACGCTCGACGAACAATTCGTTCACCGTGCCGTTTTCAATTAACGCCACCCGACATTCCATCGGTGTGAAGTTAATCAATAACTCGTCAGACATAACAACACTCAAAACATTATAAGAATTCTTTTTCAGCAGTTAATTTAGTGCCTTAACCGTCTGTAATAACTGTACCGTTTCATATAGGGGCAAGCCGACCACATTGGAGTAGCTGCCCTGAATTGCAGGAATATAGCGTGCTGCAATGCCCTGAATGGCATAACCGCCCGCCTTGCCTACCGGTTCACCAGTTGCCCAATAACTTTCCATATCATGGGTGGTGAGTGATTGAAATTCAACCTGTGTACGTACCACTATACTGTATTTTTCATTTTTTGTGCGTACGCATACACCGCTAAATACATCATGCTTACGGCCAGAGATTTTAGCCCACATTTCAAAAGCATGCTGCTTTGATTCAGGCTTTCCGAGGATCTCGCCATCGACACCTAAACTGGTATCTGCAGCAATAATGATGGCATCAGGATAACGCTCCGCCACAGCATCAGCTTTGGCACGTGCCAAACGTTCAACATAAGCTGCGACGGACTCATTTTGCAGTACTGATTCATCAATATCAGGACTGTAGATTTCGAACTCCAGTCCCAACTGTTGCAGCAGTTCACGGCGTCGAGGTGAACTGGAAGCCAGAATCAGATGCGCCATTTTCTGAGTAGATAATATAGAACAGGCCAGACCATGACGCTAGTCAGCATCGGTAGCCAGTGACGTGGAATTGAGAATTGGACGCCGCTAATGATCTGAGCAAAGAAGGTTAGCATCAGATGGGCAATGAGTGCCAATGCAGTAATAATCCAGAGATTACTAAAGGTCAGAATGCGCCGTTCACGGGTCAGGAAGCGTGCCATAAAGGCAATAATGATAAAGCTAAGTGCATTCAGACCCAAAGGTGCATCCAGCAGTAGATCTAGCAAGATCCCGGTGCTAAACGCAAACCAGATGCCACACCAAGTTGGCTGGCATAACACCCAGAACAGCATGATCATCAGCATAAACTGCGGACGCCAGCCAGAGACCGAATAAGATAAGGGATAGACCACCAGAACCGAGGCGACAATCACCGAAATGATGATCGGAAACAATGGATCCCGATGGGTTCTGGATTGCATTTTAGCGATCGACATGTGGTTGCTCCATCGCTAATGAATCAGAGAACAGCACCACCACATGGTGACCACCGGCAAGCTGTGCTGCCGGAATGACATCAATCTGGGCAAATTCACCTGAGTTATGACGTTGTACTTTTGAGATGGTACCGACCAGATAGCCCGCCGGGAAATGTTGTCCTAGCCCTGAACTATAGACTTTTTCACCGACTTTAATATTGGCGCTGGTGGGTACATATTCCATTTTCAGACGTCCCAGATCACCCGTCCCCGAGACGATGGCACGCATGCCGGTGTGTTCCAGACGTACTGAAAGTGAATGTTCTTTATCTGAAAGCAGCATGACGCGACTACTATGCGGGTAGACATTAATCACCTGCCCCATAATACCTTTATCATCGAGTACCGTTTGTCCAACACGTAGCTGACTATTAGAACCCCGGTTAATCACGATGATATGGCGCAGCGGATCAGCATCTGTGCCAATCACTTCTGCAATTTCCATACGTCCATCAATGATTAGAGGCGTGTCTAGCAGCCCGCGCAGACGAGTATTTTCGGCAGACAGTTCAGAAATTTTCTGTAAGCGCACCTGAGCCTGTAAGAGCTCAGCCTGCATCGCGGTATTTTCACGACGCAGTTGTGCTTCAGACTTGGTTTGTTGATTCAGCCATTCTCGCGACAATACGGGATAACTGGCCAAGGCATAAATCGGATTATATGCCGCGTTCAGTACATCCCTTGCAGGTTGAACCAGATGAGGCATGCGCCAATCAAAGAAAAGCACCACCAAACAGGTCACCAACGCAATGACGAATGAGCGAAAAGATGGCGGTTGTCGAGAAAACAGATGTGTTTGCACCCGCCGTGTCCTGTTCTTAGCCTACGAATAACATGTCATGATTTGGGTTGTCGAAGAATTCGAGAACCTTACCGCCACCACGCGTTACACATGACAGAGGATCTTCAGCAACAACCACGGGCAGACCGGTTTCTTTGGCAAGAAGCTTGTCCAGGTTACGCAGCAATGCACCACCACCCGTCAACACGATCCCGCGCTCAGCGATGTCTGAAGACAGTTCAGGAGGCGTTTGTTCCAATGCGGATTTCACTGCAGACACGATATATTGCAGTGGATCAGAAATTGCCTGAGTCACTTCATCAGAAGTTACAGTAATTGCGCGTGGCACACCTTCAGCCAGGTTACGGCCACGAACTTCAATTTCCAGTGCTTTTGCACCTTCATCCGGAAGCGCCATACCGACTTCTTTTTTGATAATTTCAGCAGTCGTTTCACCGATCACGCAGCCATGCGCTTTGCGCACGTAGTTGATGATCTGTTCATCAAATACATCACCACCGATACGCAATGAGTCCGCATAGACACAGCCTTGCAGCGAGATGATCGCGATTTCTGTTGTACCACCGCCCACGTCTACAACCATCGAACCACATGCCTGCTCTACCGGCATGCCAGCGCCAATTGCCGCTGCCATTGGTTCTTCAATCAAACGCACTTCACGCGCGCCAGCGTTATATACCGCTTCACGAATCGCACGACGTTCAACCAAAGTAGATTTACATGGAACACACACCACAACACGCGGTGCAGGTGGGAATAAACGTTTTTCGTGAACTTTGCCGATGAACTGATTCAACATGGTTTCAGTTACTTCAAAGTCTGCAATCACGCCATCTTTCATCGGGCGGATTGCTGAAATATTTGCCGGGGTACGACCAAGCATTTGTTTCGCGTCAAGACCTACGGCAGCAACAATTTTCTGTGAACCACTATGACGGATTGCTACAACCGTCGGTTCATTTAATATAATGCCTCGTCCTGGCGCATAAATAAGTGTATTTGCAGTACCTAAATCAATGGCTAGATCTGGCGAAAACAAGCCTATTAGTCGTTTTAGAATCACGGGGACGTTCTCAATTAAACTTTATATGGACGCAAGGTGGCAACTTTAACTAAATGTGATGCTTTGGACAAGTCAATCGCTTATCATAACGCATGATAATTTGATTTTTTTTTAATACTGATTAGGTAATGTTATGTCTACATCGGATGCACAGCATTCTGCAGATTTAAATGCAGAAACAGTTTCAGCTATTGCGAACCTTGCACGGTTATCTCTGAATGATACGCAATCTGCTGAATATGCTCAAAGTTTAAATAAAATTTTAGGCATGATGGAAACGCTGAAAGGTATCAATACTGACGGTGTTGAACCATTAAAAAGCCCTTTCGACCATCCTCAGCCATTACGTGAAGATGTGGTCAGTGAAAGTAATCACCGTGATGAATATCAGGCAGTTGCGCCAGCGGTACAGGAAGGCTTGTACCTCGTTCCTCGCGTGATTGAGTAATTACTATCCAGTTCACTCTTTTTATTAAATTAAACGTAAAGAATTATTTCTCATGACAGATTTACACCGCCTATCAATTCGTGAACTTACCGAAGGTTTGGCCAATGCTAAGTTTTCATCACGCGAATTGACTGAACACTATTTAAAACGCATCGAAAAAGTGGATGCTCAAGTGAAGTCATACGTGACTGTAACTGCTGAGCAAGCTCTGGCACAGGCCGATGCTGCTGACGCACTGCGTCGTGCTGGTAGCGCAAATGTGCTGACTGGTGTGCCCATTGCGCATAAAGATATTTTCTGTACCCAAGGCATTAAAACCACAGCCGGTTCTAAAATGCTGGACAATTTTATCTCTCCTTACGACGCGACCGTTGTAGCGAAAGGTAAAGCTGCGGGCCTGGTGACGCTTGGTAAAGTGAACATGGACGAATTCGCCATGGGTTCAACTTCTGAGTCATCTTACTTTGGCGCGACCAAAAACCCTTGGGCACTGGATCACGTTCCGGGCGGTTCTTCAGGCGGCTCTGCAGCAGTTGTCGCTGCTGACTTGGCTCCTTTTGCAACCGGTACCGATACTGGTGGTTCGATCCGTCAGCCAGCATCTTTCTGTGGTTTGACTGGTCTGAAACCAACTTATGGCCGTGTATCACGTTTCGGTATGATTGCGTATGCATCATCTTTAGACCAAGGTGGTCCAATGGCACGTTCAGCTGAAGACTGTGCTTACCTGATGAATGTCATGGCGGGTCACGATGCGAAAGATTCAACTTCAATGGACAAAGAAGTTGATGACTACGTCGAAAACCTGAACGGCACTTCTGTGAAAGGTTTACGTATTGGTATTCCGAAGCAGTATTTCAACGTTCAAGGTCTGGATGCAGACGTTAAAGCACGTGTTGAAGAATCACTGAAAAAACTGGAAGAAATGGGCGCTACGTTGGTTGAGATTGATCTCAACATGACTGAAGCTTATGTTCCAACTTACTATCTGATCGCGCCTGCTGAAGCATCTTCTAACCTGTCTCGTTATGATGGCGTGCGTTATGGCTACCGCTGTGAAGAACCTAAAGATCTTCTCGATCTTTACAAACGTTCTCGTTCAGAAGGCTTTGGTGCTGAAGTTCAGCGTCGTATCCTGATTGGTACCTATGCCCTATCTGCTGGTTATTACGATGCTTATTATGTGAAAGCACAAAAAGTACGTCGTTTAATCCAACAAGATTTCTTAAAAGCATTTGAATCTGTAGACGTCATTGCTGCGCCTTCTGCGCCGACTACCGCATATCGCATCGGTGCCAACCTGTCTCCGGTAGAAATGTACCTAGGTGACATCTACACCATCGCGGTGAACTTGGCAGGTCTTCCTGCGATTAACGCGCCTGTTGGTTTTGACAAAGACAACTTGCCAGTTGGCTTACAGCTGATTGGTAATTACTGGTCAGAATCTCAATTGTTGTCTGTGGTACACCAGTATCAACAAGCAACAGATTGGCATACTAAACGCGCTGCAATTGCTGAGGAGAATGCATAATGGCTAAAAACGCTGCTAAACCAAAATCTAACCTGATTGACGGTTGGGAAGTCGTTATTGGTATCGAGATTCACACTCAGCTTGCGACGAAATCTAAAATCTTCTCGGGTTCATCGACTGAATTCGGTAATGATCCAAACACTCAGGCCAGCCTTGTAGATTTGGCCATGCCGGGCGTGTTGCCAGTATTGAATAAAGAAGTGGTTGATCTTGCGATCCGCTTTGGTCTGGGTATTGATGCGTACATCGACCAGGCTTCTGTATTTGCACGTAAAAACTACTTCTACCCGGATTCTCCAAAAGGCTATCAGATTAGCCAGATGGACAACCCGATTGTGGGCTTGGGTCATATCGACATCCAGCTTGAAGATGGCACAGTTAAACGCATTGGCGTAACGCGTGCTCATCTTGAAGAAGATGCGGGTAAATCAATCCATGACCAGTTTGAAGGCATGTCAGGTATCGACTTGAACCGTGCCGGTACGCCGCTTCTTGAAATCGTATCTGAACCAGATATGCGTTCGGTTGAAGAAGCGGTTGCCTACATCAAGGCGATTCACACGCTGGTACGCTGGTTAGGTATTTCTGACGGTAACATGGCTGAAGGTTCATTCCGTGCAGACTGTAACGTGTCTTTACGTCGTCCGGGTCAACCGTTCGGCACACGTTGTGAATTGAAAAACCTGAACTCATTCCGTTTCATTGAACAGGCGATCAATGTTGAAATTGAACGCCAAATGGAAATTCTGGAATGGGACGGCACCATTGATCAGGAAACGCGTTTATTCGACCCTGTGAAGATGGAAACTCGTTCAATGCGTTCTAAAGAAGAAGCGAACGATTACCGCTACTTCCCAGATCCAGATTTATTGCCTGTGGTGATTCCAGATGCGCAAATCGAGGCGATTAAAGCGCAAATGCCTGAGCTTCCTGCTGCACGTCGTGCGCGTTTCGTGGCTGACTTCGGCGTGACTGAATACGATGCTCACGTTCTTACATTGACTCGTGAAATGTCAGAATTCTACGAAGAAGTTGTCGCTGCTGCTGGCGGTGCTGCTCAAGGTAAGATTGCGGCAAACTGGGTAATGGGCGAATTCTCAGGCGCTTTAAATAAAGCTGGCCTAGACCTTGCTGACTCCCCTGTTTCTGCTGAGAAATTGGGTGGCATGATCGCACGTATTGTCGATAACACTATTAGCGGTAAGATTGCGAAACAGGTATTCGGCTTTATGTGGGAAGAAGGCAAAACTGCGGACGAAATTATTGCTGAGAAAGGCTTGAAACAGGAAACTGATACAGGCGCGATTGAAGCAATTATCAAGGAAGTGCTTGCTGCTAATGAGAAGATGGTTGAAGAGTATAAATCTGGTAAAGAGAAAGCCTTTAACGGTCTAGTTGGTCAGGTGATGAAAGCTTCACGTGGTAAAGCCAACCCTGCTCAAGTCAATGAATTAATGAAGAAATTAATTGGTTGATTTAACCAGTTAACTTGATTAAAAAAGCCTCGATTTATCGGGGCTTTTTTAATAGAATTCAATTTAATTTAATGCAAGTAAAATCAAATGGATATAAAAGAAGAAGTAGAAGCTATACAAGAAAAACCATCAACTCAGTATAAAGCGGAAAAAGCTTCAACTTTTTTTATTAATTTTATTAGCTTACTTAAAGAAAACTTAAGTTTCCTAGTAATTATTCCAACTCTTATGGGAGGCTTATTTCAATTAATTAAATTAGCCTCACTCGATACATCTTACATAAGATTCTTTTCAGTTTCTCAAGTTGTAGCGGACGGTCTTACTGTACTTTTTTGCATTATTTTAGTCGGTCTTCTTATTAGTTCTTTCAAATTTGCTATTAGTGATTACCTTCCAATACATGATGAAAAATACAGTTATCGAACATTTATACAATTTTTTATCATTGCAATTTTTGCATTTCTTGGATATCAATTAATTCTCAGTGAAAATCCTTTTAAATTTTCATCTATCGTTTGGGCAGTAAGTGCAAAAATTGGATTATCTTTATTAGGCTACTATGTAATTGCATTTTTTATAAAGAAGCATTTCAGTTCATTAACAAATATCCTAATTTTTATAAGAGCTGTGCTTACTCTCAGTATACTTTTTTTCTGTATAAAATTTATTATCTCAGTTAATAACATTTATTCTAATTTCAACAACTTAGAAAATACTGTAATCTTAACTAATAAATTACAATCATCTTTAAAACTTAAAGAAAAACCAACTTTTATATATTTTAATAAGGATTATGTTTTCTTCAAATATATAGAAGATGAAAAAGAAAAATTTATTGTAATTGACGGTAGTGAATTAGTTCTTAAGTTTGAAAAATAGGTTTACATTTATATAAATGCATATACCAAGCAAAAATAAAAAAGTAGTTAAAATATATAGTACATATTCAAATATAAAAGTCTTTTTTGATGCATAACTAGCATCTTCACCCAACCATGTCTCAAAGGGAGAAGTTGTCATGTGATCAATTTGATACGTGTAGTTCCCTCTCCTTTATTAAAGGAGAGGGCGAGGGAGAGGTAAAACATTTAATTTTCAAAATTTTAAATATAAAATCAATCAAACACTTCACACTAAAAACAACATGACCATCAAAAAAGTATCCTCTATCACTAAACTCGAAGACTTAGGACGTATCCAACTTTCAAAGTCTTTCTTTATGCGTGACTTTCTCTATAGCGAAATCGCCAATTGGTACGGTATACCCAACTTCCCCGACCATCCTGAGATTGCGATTCGCACAGGTACAGAACTTTGCCAACAACTGCTCGAACCGCTACAAGACAAATTTGGACGGATTACTATTCGTTCAGCGTATCGCTCACCAAGCGTCAATCAACTAGGCAATAAAAAAGGACACAACTGCGCAAGTAACGAGAAAAACTTTGCCAGCCATATTTGGGACTATCCGGATGAAAAAGGCTATGGCGCAACGGCGTGTATCGTCATTCCTTCATTTCTAGAACTGTATGAAAAAGACCAATCCAACTGGCAACAACTTGCCTATTGGATTCATAACAATTTGAACTATAGTTATCTGCAATTTTTCCCAAAACTTTGTGCTTTTAATATTGGCTGGCACGAACAGCCTGCACGGGAAATTTATAGCTATATTCAACCTAAAGGTTATTTGTTGCGGGGTGAAGCGGCGAATCCAGAGTTTTAGAAGTTTTATCCGGATCTTATTTAATTGTTACCCCTCATCCCCTGCCTTCTCCCAATGGGAGAAGGAGCTTTCATTACCAATCCTATTCTGACATGAGTTTAGTAATGGATATTCCCTCTCCTGAGCAAGTTTTAAAGCACTGCTTTAAAATGCAGCGTAAGTGATGAGAATCACTGCTTCGCAAGGGAGAGGTATTTCTAAAACGAAACACAAGTTAGGATTAGAGATAGGTCTTTAAAGAAGATACTTATCAATCCCTTATATACCTTTCTCGTATGAATATATACCCGAATGATCCTTGATTAGTCATGCACTTCTCAATCAAACTTCGGCCACAAGGAGAAGTGCATTATGATTCAAATTTGGAATTCGTTGTGGTCACGCCACAACAAGACAAAGGATTTGTTTAAACGTCTAAACCCACACTATATTTTGTCTCAGAATATCAATCACACAAACGACAGCATCAATCAAGAGCAAAGTAAAAGTAATCAAAAACAAGGTTTTAATGGCTCATATAATAAAACCCAATGGTTGGGTCTATTCCTAGGTCCTTTAATATTTGCATGGCTCTATTTTGGTATGAGCTTTGATGGGTTATCGCAACAAGGGCAAGGCGTACTGGCACTTACTGCATGGCTATCCATTTGGTGGATTTTAGAAGTAATGCCTTTAGGGATTACTTCTTTACTACCCATTGTCATCATGCCAATGATGGGTACACTCACCATCGCTAAGGTTACATCTAGCTATACCGACCCAAATATTTTCTTATTTTTAGGTGGCTTTGCAATCGCTATTGCCATTGAAAAATGGAACTTACACGAACGTATTTCACTCGCGATTATTAGCTTTTCAGGCTCAACCATTAATGGCCTGATATACGGTTTTATGTTTGCAACTGCATTCCTTTCGATGTGGATTTCAAACGTTGCAACCGTGATGATGCTTTTACCTATTGGTACAGCTATCGTTTATAAGATTATTTCATTACTTAAAATGAAACAACACATGATACAGCTGATGAAGTTAAATTTACCAAGGCAATTATTTTTGCCATTGGTTTTGGTGGCATTATTGGTGGCAGTGCAACACTGATTGGTACACCACCAAATTTAATTTTGGCTGGATTAGTTAAAGAAATGTATGGCTATGAAATTGGCTTTGCAGAATGGTTTATATTCGCTTTCCCACTCTGTTTTTGTCTGGCTGTTTTCACCACATTTTGGCTCACTAAAATTGCCTACCCAATGAAAGCAAAACATATTGCTGAAGGGAAACAATTTATCGATTCGGAAAAAACACGCCTAGGCCGTATGTCTTATGAAGAAAAAGCGGTAGCAACTGTTTTTGCGATTACTGCTTTTATGTGGCTGACCCGTACTTTTATTTGGAAAGATATCATTCCGGGGATCTCAGACACAATGATTGCAATAACTGCAGCAATGGTCTTGTATATACTCCCTGCGACAGATGGAAAACGTATTCTGAATGCTGAATCACTGAGTCAAATGCCATGGGATGTATTACTTCTAGTTGGTGGTGGTTTAGCGTTAGCAGCTGGTTTTAGTAACACTGATTTATCTCAGTGGATCGGACAACAATTATTAACACTACAAAACATGCCGTATTGGACAGCATTACTGCTTACAACGATCTTAACGATTAGTCTTACGCAAGTTTCACCAAATACTGCTGTCACTACGATCTTTGTACCAATTGCTGCTACCCTTGCATTGGCTCTTGATGTCCATCCTCTTCCATTAATGGTTGCTGCTGCACTTGGCGCAGGGTTTGCATTTATGCTTCCTATCGGTACACCATCTCAAGCTGTGATCTTTGCAAC
This sequence comes from Acinetobacter sp. LoGeW2-3, assembly GCF_002688565.1. Taxonomy (NCBI): domain Bacteria; kingdom Pseudomonadati; phylum Pseudomonadota; class Gammaproteobacteria; order Moraxellales; family Moraxellaceae; genus Acinetobacter; species Acinetobacter sp. LoGeW2-3. Next base: position 246,114 of record NZ_CP024011.1, read on the forward strand.
AGGTAAAGTCAGCATTCGCGATATGTTAATGCAAGGTACGTTAGTTACTATTTTAGCGACTTTACTCATTGTCATATCTATTTATCTACTACTTCCAATAACTTTTGGCTTAGACTTATTTAGCTTCCCAAGTAACTGGAAATAAGATCATTTAAACTGTGAAAGTCTCCCTTTAAAAAAGGGAGACTTTGTCATTTGATCAATTTAATATGCGAGGTTCCCTCTCCTGAGCAAGTTTTAAAGCACTGCTTCCTAAGGGAGAGGTATTTCTAAAAATAAGCACAAGTGAGGATTAGGGAGAGGATTATTTTTTATGCTATAAAATCAAAAACCTCAAAGAAAAACAAAAATGACACCTGAACTTTTACTCGCCATCATTCAAATTGCTATTGGCGTATTTGCGCTGATCATTACCATTTTGCTATTGATTCCAAAATGCCGTAAATGGCTATCCGAAATGCAGCCTGAACCCCGCAGAAAACAGCGAGGACTAGGATTAAGCAATGGAATAGAAGTTATTTTCTATCCCATTTACTGGCTGTTTAAAATCATCGTTGCCATCTTCAAATAAGTCGGTACAGATACGTTAATTCCCTCTGATCGAACCCAACTTATTCCAGATATCCGGTGTCAAAAACGTCGTAATCAACTTGTTTAAATCCACATAGCGCAGTACACCTTTCAGCTGATTATTCACTTCAGGATTTTTCAGAATTTCCTCACCTGTACTACGTCCCAACGCCTGAAAACTATTACCGACAGCCTCTAAACCTTCTGCCTGAATCACCGCCTTGGTCTGTGCCGAACATTGCTCGACCAAGATGCGCTGCAATACCGCTGCCAGATTCTTATCCAGACTTTCCTTCTGCTGTGCAGACACATTGCTAAACGCTTTCAGGTCTGGATGTGCCGCTAAAGCCACAAAGGTCCATTGCATCACAGCAGTTTTATCAGCAGTTGTGGTGGACTTATCCAAACAGTCACTCAGCTGATCGACCGTTGGACCTGCATTTACCATTTGTACCGTTCCAAACAAGGCAGTCGCCATCAGCGCAGAACGAGCGATTTTGGGAAATCTGTGGCGTACAGGGGAAATACAGCGTGACATAAGCAAACTCCATTAACAGTCTGCCCTTTGTACCACAAAGCATGACAGTTCATCTGTTATTACATTGCAAAATCAAGCTGATTTTTAACCTGTTTGTAGTTATCTGATCTTGGGTAGATCCAGTTACGACTAAAGTGAACAATAAGCATCTTAAATCCACAATCTGCCTGTGCTATGGTAAATAAAAATAAATTTCTCATATAAATCATAGAGAATTAGAGGGTAACAACATGTCTAAACAAATCTTAATGTTGGTCGGTGACTATGCCGAAGACTATGAAACCATGGTGCCGTTCCAGTTTTTAACTAGCCTGGGCTATACCGTCCATGCCGTCTGCCCGGACAAAAATCCGGTGACACTGTAGCGACCGCTATTCATGACTTTGAAGGCGATCAAACTTATAGCGAAAAACGCGGTCATAACTTTGCTATTAACTATGACTTTAGTTCGGTGAATACCGGAGACTATGTCGGTCTGGTGATTCCAGGTGGACGTGCACCGGAATACCTGCGTATGAATGATCGCGTAATTGAAATCGTACGTGAATTTGACAGTGTGAAAAAACCAATTGCAGCCGTGTGTCATGGCGCACAGATCCTTGCAGCAGCAGATGTACTCAAAGGCCGCACCTGTTCCGCTTACCCGGCTTGTGCCGCTGAAGTCAAATTGGCAGGCGGACAGTACGCTGATATTGCAGTGACTGAAGCGGTAACTGATGGACATCTAGTGACTGCTCCAGCTTGGCCTGCGCATCCAGCCTGGTTGGCCCAGTTTGTTAAAGTGCTTGGTGCAACGATTAAGCTGTAAGTACCAGTCCTTTTCAGCTTTTAAAATAAAAATACCACGTTTTTGGAACGTGGCATTTTTATGTGTTGATTCAGATTGTTTTAATTCAGCTGTCTCAACATATTCTTGGCACCAGCATGATTATATTGCGTTGCCAGTCCGCTCAAGACGCGTTGAGCCTGTCCTTTAGCATTTGGAAAGCGGCTGCTATAGGTCGAAATACCAGTCAGACAACGCGCTACCAACATACCTGATTCAGTATAAACCCGAGTTCCTTCTGTACCGTGCTGCTTGCCATAGTTATAGGCACGCTGGGCATTATTGCAGGCATTATTAAGGTTCTTGCCATTATTAATGTCACGCCGAGCAGCAACATAAAGCTTCATTTGCTGCTGTTGTGGGGTTTCAACCACAGTCGCACGCGGGGTAGCGACCGTTACTGGCTTCTGCTCTTTTTTCTCTGCTTCGACCTTGGCAAGTTCTTTGCGCTCAAGCTCTTTACGATCCTGCTCCTTACGGTCATGATCTTTCAGTTCTGTCGCTGGTTTAGCTGCTACAGTCGTTTTGGCAATAGGAGTTACAGTTGCCTTCGCCACATTGAGCTGTTTCTTGGCTGGATTTGGAGTACTCGCAGCCGCGCGATAGAAATTATGTGCTTCAGCTGTTTCCATCAGTCGGGTCAGCAAGCGTACATTACGGGTCTTACTGTTCTTTTCTGGCTGACGCTCAGAAACAGGTTCAATTGAGACAATCCAGCTTTCCGCAAGGTCATCCATTGTGCATTTATAGGCACCCACACCCTGCACCACACCGCGGTTTGCAGCAAGACGCGTACGCTGAGCAGAATCGCCTACCAGACTAAATTTACTTTTATACAGCAGGGATAGCTTGCCCCCTTGCTCATGACAATATTGCGTCACGATTGAACGCGGATACATCGCCTGAGTCGAATTGCTGTGCTGTTTTTGATCCCATAGATAGACATATTCTTTCGCCTTACCATCTGGCTGATTGATTCCCCGTTTCACAATCAGTTCCTGTGGACTATGAAAAGGATGCAATATATTTTTCTTTGCGCGTTCCATGCTATTACACGCCGCCAAGCTCATTGTTATTGTTATCAATAAAAATACTTTCAGTTTCACCGTAGATATCTCAACCCAAAGCATGCAGATAAAATAATGCAAAACTGAGCAAATACCAAATCCAAGCGTCTGATTAATAAATTTATTTTTAAGGTGAAAAAAATCAAAAATGACAATTAAGACACATTTTAATGATTATTTTTCGAACTCACCCACATCAGGCTTCATTCGGTACAGTATTATTTATTAGGCAAAATTTATAGACGAAAAAAGACCAAAGAAGGAATCACGTACTTCTTTGGTCACTTATCTGTCAGGCTGGATCGAGCTTTTCTACTTTTACAGCAAACCAATCTCCACTACCAGCATACAGTTGATAAGTCTTAAACTTCTTAATTTTCATCAACGTACAGTTATTATTTTTATACGACAGAAGGCCTGAAAATTAAGTACCAAATACACTTGGCCCTTAAGATTCTAGTCAAGCGAATATTCATTGAATATCCCAAAATGAGGAGGTTTTACAAAAATTTTGCCTAAAATCGACCGTTCATCGGATACACCGGCCAATCCTGATGTGGCATAAAAAAGACCCGCCATTAGACAGGTCTTTTTTAAAAACAAAATACTATTTTTAATGAATGTGTGATTCGAATGCTTTCAGACGTTTGTAGATCGACATCAATTCGATAATTTTCGGCCAAGACAAAATCAAGTACTGGAAAGATTCACGTACTTTGTTAAATACGTTCAGGATCTGCATCATCAAACCTAAAGTAATCGCCCCTGCGGCAATACTCGGGAACAGTACGAACAGACCATAAATATTGTCGAGCTGCAAATACCAGATCCGCACCATATTGAAATAGGCATAATGGAAATACAGACGGAAATAGTTCCAGCGTACCCGGCTAAACAGTTCTTTTAGCGTCAGCGGTTGAGCACGTTCAGCATAATCTTCCCCATAGACCAGTTCCTTCCGGTAAGCCGCTTCAACCTTCTGATTGTTGAATTCCAGTCCTGGCAGTTTCATACCCACGATCATCAATACCACTGTACCAAAGGCTGCCCAACCCAGTGATGCCCAGACCAGTGCATGACTGATCTCACCTACAATTGGCAGTGTCTTAACGTGACTAGAAAGCTTGTATAGCACCGGTAAGAAAGCCATTAGCAACATAAAAGATTCAATAAAGGAAACACCGAGTTCTTCAGTACTGCGGGCAAAGCGCATGGTATCTTCCTGGATACGCTGTGAAGCTCCTTCAATATGACGCAGCTGTTCCCAGTAAGCCGTGTAGTAATCATTCATTGCTGTCCGCCAGCGGAATACATAATGGCTGACAAAGAACATATTAAATACCGCTAAAGTGACATAAATCATCGCGATATAAATAAAGACCAATGCACCCTGATAAAGCAAGGTCACGTCCCCACCACCACTGGTTAGCATCTTCTGGATCTGGTCATAGAACGGGCTATACCATTCATTCAGCACGACATTGACCTGAACACCAAACCAGATATTAAACAGGATAAAGGCTGAACCCCACACCGACCAGCGCTGCCATGGATGTCGCGCCACCACATACCAGAATCCGGCAAACAGCGCTGTGGCTGTCAGGAACCAGAGATAGAACCACAAGAATTTCTGCGACCAAAACCGACTGATATCAATCGCCATCGTCGCTTCATGGTAGCCTTCGCTAAAACCCACATAGCTGCCCCAACTTGAGCCACCACTATGCCAGACCGCGAGGTTGATAAAGAACCACACCACCACGCTGAGAAAAAACCAGACGGGTTTTGGAAAGAAAGACTTAAACATGTCCTTTGCATGCTCCTTATTTTTAATAGACCTCAGGTCAATTAATCATGATGAAATTTGCAGCAGTGTAAAGCAGTTCAGTGCAAGTTTTTCAGCTTGATTAAAAAATATCTGGCTAAAAACTGGTTATTTTTATCTGCTTATTCATAAGTATGAATCATTATATTTGTAGTGGACTGAATACTTATGTGATGAATCCTGTGATCAATCCTTTGTTCGTTTTAACATCAGTGAGCAAACCTGTACAGAACAGATACGATATATGGTTATTTTTTATCTTACTCTACGGAGATATGCACTAATAAAAATATTTATGCTGATTTTCATTTTGCAAAAACTACTCAAATACAAAGAAAAATTATGCTATCCTTGAATGAATAGTAAACATAAGAACCGTGGGGAGTTAAATCATGGAAAGCTCTGTAATTGAACTACTGAAGCCGATCACCCTAGAAAAAGAAAACTGTGCACCGATTATTTATGAAGAAGGTACAGTGCTAAAAGTAGTGATGCAAACACCAACCAGCCTATTGGTGACTACAGACAACCAGTTTAACTTCACTGTTGCGCTTAAAGACGAAAATGAAATCTGGAGAGAGCTGTAATTCTGTTCATTGAATGCGTGGGTTGTTGTATGTTTCACTTCCCCTCATGAATACAGATCAACACCTTCCTGAAAATTTTTATTTCAGTCCTAAAAACTGAAAGAAATAAAAAAAACCTCCCATCAAATCGGGAGGTTTTTTTATTGTCTTATGCAAATGCAAATCTTAAAGTTTAATAGGCCAGCTGTAGCAGGAAACGGAAAAAGCCAGCAATGATCGCCATCGTGAGAAAACCCGCCAGCCATAACACAATAAACCATCCAGCCCGATTCAGTTTCATCCTGTTTCCTCCTCCAGCTTAATGATAGCCGTCGTCACCCACCCGCACCTTGTCGCGGAACACCCAATAAGAAATACCCGTATAGAACAGGATAATAGGTATCAAAATCAGCGCGCCGATCAGCGCAAACAACTGACTGCTTTGCGGTGCAGCCGCTTCCCAAAGGGTAACGCTTGGTGGAATGATATAAGGCCACAGACTGATCAGGAATCCTGTATAAGCCAGAATCACCAATGCCAAGGTATAAATAAATGGCGCAAATTCCTGACGGCGTTTACAAGCACGTAGCGCCATAAAGGTAAATAACAACACCAGAATTGGCACAGGACTAAAATAGAAAATCTGAGGCTGACTAAACCAACGTTCGGCAATCTGTTGATGTGCCAATGGCGTATATAGACTGACTGCCCCGAAGATCACGAGCAAAGCAATGATCAGTTTTGGCATTAACTGGAACATCTTGTCTTGCAGTTCATGGTCGGTTTTGAAGATCAGCCAGCCACAGCCCAAGGTTGCATATAAGGCCACGACCCCTACCCCGGTAAATAGCGAAAATGGCGTGAGCCAGTCCAATCCACCACCGCTATAAATGCCATTGGTGGTTTTAATCCCCTGAATATAGGCACCCAAGATTACACCTTGCAAAAAGGAGGTCAGAATCGAACCGCCAATAAAAGCAATGTCCCACCAGTGCTTACCCCGATGTGCCTTAAAGCGAAACTCAAACGCGACACCACGGAAGATCAGCGAAATTACCATCAAGATGATTGGGATATACAGAGCAGAAAGCACGGTCGAATACACCAATGGAAAAGCTGCAAATAGCCCCGCACCTCCCAGTACCATCCAGGTTTCATTACCATCCCAGACTGGTGCCACGGTATTCATCATTACATCCCGTTCATGCTGATCCTTGAAGAAAGGAAACAGAATCCCGATACCCAAATCAAAACCATCCAGTACCACATACATCAGTACGCCGAGAGCAATGATCGCAATCCAGATCAATGACAGGTCAATCATTTGTTATTCTCCTGATCACGTTGAGCACGGTCATCTTCTTCATTTTGCTCAAAGGTACTCATTGGACGCTTAGAGGCACGGATGACTTCACCATCTGTATGTGGACTGGCATGGATAAATTCTGGTCCCTTATGCATCATTTTCAGCATGTAATAAATGCCCACACCAAAAACCACACAGTAGACCAGTACAAAGATAATCAGGGTCAAACCCACCTGCTCTGCTGAAACCGGGGACAAGGCATCCCGGGTACGCATAACGCCATAGACTACCCACGGCTGACGGCCAACTTCAGTGGTAAACCAGCCAGCCAACAAAGCAATGAAACCGGAGGGTCCCATAATAAAAGCAAAACGATGTAACCACGATGCTTCATAGAAACCACCGGCCTTACGCAGGATCAAGCCAGCAAATGCCAGCAACAGCATTAGCATGCCCAGACCCACCATGATGCGGAAACTCCAGAACACAATTAAGGAGTTCGGCCGGTCTTCCGGTGCAAAGTCTTTCAAACCCGGTACCTCTCCATCCCAGCTATGGGTCAGAATCAGACTACCCAGTTTCGGAATGCCAACAGCATATTTGGTTTCTTCAGCTTCCATATCTGGTATTCCGAACAGATACAGCGGCATACTCTCACCACGGTTGGTTTCCCAGTGCCCTTCAATCGCAGCGATTTTGGCAGGTTGATGTTTACTCGTATTCAATCCATGAAAGTCACCCACAACCACCTGTAACGGTGCCAGAACCAGAATCATCCACATCGCCATGGAAAAGGATGTTTTGACCAATGCATCCCGACGACCTTTGAGCAGATGCCAGGCGGCTGTCGCTGCTACCAGCAGTGCTGAAACCAGAAAAGCTGCGATCCCCATGTGAACCAGGCGATATGGGAAAGACGGGTTAAACACGATCGCCAGCCAATCCTGTGGAACAATAAGACCATTCTCAATAGCAAAGCCCTGTGGCGTCTGCATCCAGCTGTTGGAGGACAGAATCCAGAACATGGAAATACAGGTGCCAAGGGCAACCATCACCGTTGCAAAGAAATGGGTTTTCGGTCCGACCCGGTCCCAGCCAAATAGCATGATGCCGAGGAAACCGGCTTCCAGAAAGAAAGCACTCAACACTTCATAAGCCAGCAGCGGTCCGGTGACACTACCAGCCACCCGGGAAAATTCACTCCAGTTGGTGCCGAACTGATAGCTCATCACCACACCAGAGACCACTCCCATACCAAAGGCCAGCGCGAAAATCTTGATCCAGAACTTAAATAGGTCACGATAAACTGGGTCATTAGTTTTTAACCAGCGCCATTCCAGTACCGCTAAAAAACTGGCCAGACCAATGGAAATCGCCGGGAAAATAATATGGAACGAGACGGTAAAAGCAAATTGAATACGTGCCAGCTCAAGGGCCGTCAAACCTAAATCCATGTCGTCACCTTATCGTTGATTATTTTGGTGCGTTGCTTCAGCAAACCGTGCTGAAAATCTTTTAAATACAGTCTAGTTCCATCAAGATGGATACAATGTTGCGAATCTGTTGAGCTTTGGCTGCAATAAGATACGTAGTAAGAAGATAAGTGCCTAAATTGTTAGCTGTTTTGAAATGAAAATTGAGCAAGAAATGCTAAAAACAGAATAGAAAGATTTGTAAATGAAATTGGCTTTTTTATTCCATAGAAAAATTATTTAAATAGAAACAAACCCGGATTTTTGGACACATGATTATTCTGATCAAAAGGTATAAGTACAAATAAAAAGACCAAAATATCTGGTCTTTTGCTTTCATATTCGACTTGTCTAAACCAAATAGCTTAAGACTTAAAATAATTCAGTGGTAATTTTAAATAGGAAATACCATTGGCTTCCGGCTCAGGAAACTGCCCGGCACGCATATTGACCTGAATCGCTGGCAAGATCAGTTTCGGCATGTTCAAGCCAGCATCACGCTGGTTGCGCATCTCGACAAACTCAGCTTTGCTGATGCCATGCCTGATATGAATATTCTGGGTTTTCTGGGTCTGGATATCGGTCTGGCAGACAAAGTGTTGACGGTCTTTGGGTAAATAGTCGTGACATAAAAATACCCGAGTCTGGTCAGGCAACTGGAATAGTTTCTGCAATGAGTCATACAGCGTTTCAGCACTACCACGCGGAAAATCACAACGTGCCGTACCATAGTCCGGCATAAATAGTGTATCGCCGACAAAGACTGCATCGCCAATCACATAGCTGAGACAAGCTGGTGTATGTCCCGGAGTTGGAATGTTATAGGCTTCGAGATTGCCAATTCTGAAAGCTTCCTCATCTTCAAACAGATAGTCAAAAGGCTGCAAGGCATTAAACTGCTTGATGTCCAGGTTATAGATACTACTAAAGGTTTCCTGCACCAGCGAAATTTTATGGCTCATGGCAATTTTGCCACCAAGTACCGATCTCAGGTATTGTGCTGCGGTCAAGTGATCAGCATGGACATGGGTTTCCAGAATCCATTCAACGGTTAAATTCTGTGCCCGCACATAGGCAATGATCTGATCGGCATGGGTGGTCGAGGTACTGGCAGAGGCGGCATCATAATCCAGCACGCTATCAATAATGGCACATTGCTGGCTGGCAGGGTCGCTGACGACATAACTAAAGGTATTGGTATTTTCATCAAAAAATTCCTGTACCTGTGGCTGTTGTAACATGCTTATCCCCCTGCCCATTTTTTATGAATGAAAACACCGACCAACATCGCCATAATAAAGTAAAACACCTGATAATGTCCTAGACCGATGAGGGTAAAACTGGGTGCCGGACAAATCCCGGCAATGCCCCAACCTATCCCAAATAATAGGCTGCCAATAATCAGTTTGCGATCAAGTTCAGTTTTGCTTGGTAATTCTATTGGTTCACCGAATAGGGTTTTCGTTGCTGGATTACGTACTACTTTCTGGAATGGAATAAAAGCCACCATAATTGCACCCAACATTACAAAGGCCAGACTCGGATCCCAGTTACCAAACAGGTCTAAAAAACCCAGTACCTTTTCCGGATTGAACATGCCTGAAAGCATCAGCCCGACCGAGAACAGACCACCAAAGACAAAAGCCAACAGGTTTTTCATGCTAGAACGCTCCTGTCACATGGCGAATTACATACACCGTGATAAAACCGGTGGCCATAAAACACAAAGTCGCCACAATAGAACGACCTGACAAACGACTGATGCCACAAATGCCATGTCCGCTGGTACAGCCAGAACCGAGTCGCGTACCAAAGCCGACCAACAGCCCAGCCACAATCATCATCAATGGGCTGGCATTCAGCTCGATCTCGGGCTGGATAAACAAACCATAGATAAATGGGGTAATGATCAGACCAGCCAAAAACCAGATCGCCGGAGTTTTAAAGAGGGTCTCTTTATTCACGACCTGTCCGATCAGTCCACTAATCCCGGCAATCCGTCCATTAATGTAGAGATAGCCGACGACAGCCACACCGAGCAGCGAACCGCCTAAAAAGGCCAAAGTAAAATCGTGCATAGGAATTCTGGAAATTTAATATATAATTTTATAATATATAATAATTAACATTATTCAAGACGAATTTAGTAAGACATATTTTCAGAACAACATATCAGACACGATACAGGTATTTAATATGGACTTTTCTAAGGTTGATCAGGTCAGTAATTTATTGAAAGTTCTGGCGAATCCGGATCGCCTGAAAATTCTTTGTGTACTGGTCGACACCGAACTCAATGTACAGCAAATTGCCGACTGTTCTGACATTCAGCAGCCGACCCTGTCACAACAACTCACCGTGCTGCGCAAATATAAATTGGTGCATACCCGCCGTGAAGGCAAACAGATTTATTATCAGCTGAGTGATCCGAAAATTCTCAAAATCATGCAGACCCTGTATCAGTTGTATTGTCAGAATATAGACACTGTTTCCTCTGAAAAATGATCAGCTAAACAGTCCAAATTCATCTAACAAAAAATAAACTTAGTCTTAATTCATGCCACCTTGTGAGCCATCAGCCGGTTCTGTATCTTGATTTAAACTACATTAACCAATGGAATGTCCAGCCACTGAGCCTTTGGAAAATGCTGTTGTAAATATTGCTGTAAATACTGAATAGTATCCTGCGCAATCACTTCATCTTGAGCATCATCGGCATGGTTAAAAGCCAGGGCATACAATTCAATCTTGCGCTGCTTTAACAGTTCCAGACTGAGCAAGGTATGGTTAATACTGCCGAGACGGCCAGAAGTAACCAGAATCACTGGGAACTGCTGTGCTGCCATGTAATCCACGGTTAACAACTGTTCAGTCAGTGGCACCATTAAGCCCCCTGCACCTTCTAGCAATACTCGGTCATAACGTTGAGCCAGAATTTGGGTGGCTTGCTGGATTTTGGCAAAGTTCACCGGACGCTGTTCCAGCCGGGCAGCCAGATGTGGTGAAGCCGGATAGGCATAGATTTCCGGCATCGTTAACCTTTCACGATCTTCCAGTAAAAGGCCGCACCCCATAATCTTGCGATGCTGTTCGATGTCTTCAGACAGATTGGGATTGCCGGTCTGGATCAGCTTCTGGGTAATGGTACGAATCCCCTGCTCATTCCAGCTTTTAGCCAGAAAACCAGTGGTATAGGTCTTGCCAATGCCGGTATCGATACCGCTGACAAAATAGATTTCTGCGTTCATGAGCGCTTCCATGCAATGAGATAAATCGGGTGATAGGTCAAAGGATATTGCTGGTTATCTGGTAACTGGAATTGTTGATATTGCTTATAAAACTGCTGCAAAGAAGACTTCGTCCAGCGGAAACCCTCAGCGGTTGCTTGCACCCCAGTGGCCTTGATATGTTTCAGCACATCACGCGGATGTCCAAACTCCAGAATCAGGTGCTGTTCTTCTTGAACCAGAACTTCATAACCACAAGATTCCAGTAATTCAATCATTTGCGGCAGTGACTGATAATCGAGTCCCTGCCCGGTCAGTGCCTTAATTTCTTTGAGATTGTCCTGAGCATAACTGGCAAAACACAACCATCCAGACGGGTTTAAAACCTGATGAATTTTCAGGAATAACGCTTCAAGCTGCTGCACCCACTGCAAGGCAGAACAGGACACGACCAGATCCAGCGATTGTGGCAGCGGCAAAGTTTCGATATTGCCAATGCCCCAGTAAATTCGGGCATCTTCATCAAAATGCTGTTTGACTTGGGGATAGAGATCATTCAGAAACAGCTGATCAAAGCTGTAATGCTGCATCAGCTGACGGGTGAATAAACCCGAACCACAACCAATTTCTAGAATCCGCTGCACATATGGCGGGACATGCAGCTGCATACGTTGGATCAGTTCCAACGCGACCCGGCGCTGAGCAATCGCATGCTGTTCATAACTGGACTGTGCCTGGGCAAAGCGCTGCGCAACCTGATCAGTGTTCATCGTGGTAACTCCTGCAGCACATCCAGCAACCGTTGCAGCTGTGCCGAACTCACCTGCTGATGCAGACAAATCCGCAATCTGGAAGTATTTTTCGGAACTGTTGGCGGACGTACCGGCAGCACATAAAAGCCTTTTTGCTGTACATATTCTGCGGCAGCAATAGTTTTAGCTGCATCGCCAATGATCACTGGCACAATTTGCGAACTGGAGGGGCAAGGATAACCCAGAGCCTGAATCCCCTGATGGCAAAGGCCAGACAGACTGGCAAGCTGCTGACGTTCTTGATTCATTTTCTGCATTTTCTGGAAAATGAAATCGATCCAGGCCATACAAATTGGTGGCTGGGCTGTACTAAAAATCAGCGGGCGCATGCTGTTAATCAGATATTCCCGGATGACCGGATGGCAGACCAGATAGCCCCCCACCGATGCCAGTGCCTTGCCAAAGGTTCCGACCAGCAAATCAATTTGCTCTAGCACCTGATACTGCTCGGCACAACCTAGCCCGTGTTCACCCCGTACACCAATTGCATGCGCTTCATCCACATACAGCATAACCTTATCAAATTGCTGCTTGAGCGCGACCAGTGCAGCGAGATCAGTTTCATCGCCATCCATACTGAAAATGGATTCTGTGACCACAATGATGCGCTGGATATTTTCATCCGCCTGATACTTTTCCAAAAGTTGCTTCAGATGTTCCAGATCATTATGTCGGTAGCGCACATAGCTGGCATTAGACAGACGGATGCCATCGATGATGCTCGCATGTACCAGCTTGTCAGCAATGATCATGGTCTTGCTATCCGCCAGCGCTGGAAGAATCCCAATATTCATGTGATAGCCACTGTTAAACAGCAACACAGATCGGCCAAATGCCTGAGCCATGCTGGCTTCCAGCTGTTCATAAGCTGGGAAATTTCCTGTCAGCAGCCGTGAAGAACTGGAACTCATCTGCCGTTCAACAAGCGGAGTCAGATCGAAGAATTCTTCCCGCAACTGCAGATTGGCCGCCAGCCCGAGATAGTCATTAGATGCCAGATTCAGCATCTCGACACTATTCAGCTGAAGAACAAGCTGGCTGGAAATACCCTGCTTAAACTGGCGGTACTGACCCTGCTGTTTTAAATCGTCCAGCTGCTGCTGAAAATATTCCAGATGCTTCATGCTGTTGCTCCCATCGCCTGAATCATCTCAACCATATGAGTCATTAAAGTTGCAAGTTGTTCATCGGAAATGATAAATGGCGGCATCACATAAACCAGACGGCCAAATGGACGAATCCATACCCCACGGCGTACACAATCCGCCTGGAAGCTGGCCAGGTCAACAGGCTGCTGTAGTTCCACCACCCCAATCGCGCCAAGGACACGGATATCCGCAACCTGCGGCAGTGCCTTCAGGGGCTGTAAATGAGTTTTTAAAGTTTGTTCAATCTGCTGCACTCTCGCCTGCCAGTCCTGTGCCAAGAGCAACTGGGTACTTTTTAGGGCCACGGCACAGGCCAGCGGATTGGCCATAAAAGTTGGGCCATGCATAAACACACCTGCTTCACCTTGGGAAACCGTTTCCGCCACATGCTGAGTAGTGAGTGTGGCAGACAGGGTCATATAACCCCCAGTCAGCGCCTTGCCTAGACACATGATATCTGGACTGATATCAGCATGTTCACAGGCAAACAGTTTGCCGCTGCGACCAAAACCGGTCGCGATTTCATCCAGAATCAGCAGAATATTGTAGCGATCGCAAAGTTCTCGCACCTGTCGCAGATATTCCGGATGATACAAGCGCATGCCGCCCGCACCCTGTACGATCGGCTCAATAATCATCGTTGCGATCTGTTCATGCTTTTCTGCCAGCAGCTGTTCCAAAGGCCGAATATCTTCAGGCTGCCATTCACCATCAAAACGGCTTTGCGGCGCCGGGACAAAGTAACGATGTGGCAGGCTGGAACCAAAAATCTGGTGCATGCCAGTGACCGGATCACAGACTGACATGGCATTCCAGGTGTCCCCATGGTAGCCGGAACGTGTGGTGACAAAATTACTTTTCTGTGCCTGACCGCAGGCATGCCAGTATTGCACTGCCATTTTCAACGCGACTTCCACAGCCACTGAACCGGAATCTGCATAGAAAATCCGATCCAAAGGCTCTGGAGTAATTTCGATCAGCAGTTTAGCCAGATCAATTGCCGGCTGATGGGTCAGGCCGCCAAACATGACATGCGACATCGACTGTAGCTGATCCTGTACCGCCTGATTCAGTTCCGGATGGTTATAACCATGAATCGTGCACCACCAGGAAGACATGCCATCGATCAGCTGGGTACCATCTTCCAGTTCAATTACATCCCCATGCGCTGCCCTGACCTTGTAGCAAGGCAGTGGATGGGTCATGGACGTATATGGATGCCAAATATGCTGCTGATCAAAAGAATCGTGCACAGAAAATAACCTAGACAATAGCGCTGCCCCGATCTTAACGGTTTAATTTTGAAATGAACATCCACCGGATAGTCAGGAAATTTTGACTGAATGAATATCTTGTAAAAATTGCAAAATTGGCTCAATTACTAAACTGGTATCGAACAGGATGGCATCATGCGCAGCCTGAATTTTTACAAAGTTCAGATTCCTTGCAGAGATAAGTGCAATATCTTGCAAAACTTTGCAGGGAACCAGCATATCTTTCTCGGAATTAATAAATAGCATCTTGCCCGGATAGCTTTTCACGATATTGACCAGATTTAATTGTTCTAAAAGATAGAGATGGGCTTGCTGATAGGATAAATCAATATTTATCGATTGCTGTTGTAAATATTTTGCCCGTTCCCGAGGTGCTGCAGAACCTAGCGTCACCAGTGCACAGAAGCGTTGCAGAGCCTGCTCTGGCTGCAACATCACCGCATGTTTAAACTGCAGATACTGCGCTTTGGGCATCGCATGCGGCCAATTTTCCTGTGCTACAAAGCTAAGATTGGACATACAGGCAATTACAGGCTTGGTATCTTGGGTCTGCTGATAGATTTCATTAGCCAATAACATCGCCAGCTGCCCGCCGAGCGACCAGCCGATCAGCACATCCATATCGGCAGCTGTCTGTACTTTTTCTGCCAGCAGTTCTGCTTTATTCGGATCAAAGATGTCCCAGACAACAACCTGAGGTTGCTGTTCTGACTGCTGTTCCAGCTGCTGCACAAATTCATTCAGCACCTGGGTACCTAGCCCCCAGCCGCTGATGAGCAGAATTTTCATCAATCCTGTTCCCTATATTTTTGTTGTGATCCATTCAATAAAAAAGGGATCAATCTCTTTCGAAATGATCCCTGATAGACAGCTGCAAAATTTAAGCAGGCTGCATAGCATCCACGGCAAGTTCACGACCGGTTTTCTTCGGTGTCTCGGCTTTTAGCCCCAGTTTGGCAAACAGGGCTTTGTCCTTACCTTCGCCGCTGTTTGGTGCAGTCAGCAATTTATCTCCCGAGAACAGCGAGTTGGCACCAGCCATAAATGCCAGCGCCTGATCCGAATCCGACAGGGATTCACGGCCTGCAGAAAGACGGATATAGCTTTTCGGCATGATGATACGTGCTACGGCAATGGTACGAATCCAGTCAATTACATCCAGTTTTTCCACATCGGCCAGTGGTGTACCTTCAATTGGTACCAGCATATTGATTGGCACAGATTCCGGATGAATCGGCATGGTTGCAAGTTCAAATAATAATCCCACACGATCCTGTTTACCCTCACCCAAGCCAACAATCCCCCCGCTACAGACATTGATCCCCGCTGAACGGACATGATCCAAAGTATTCAAACGGTCATCAAAAGTTCGGGTACTAATTACATTGGCATAGTATTCACGCGAAGTGTCTAGGTTATGGTTGTAATAATCCAGGCCGGCATCTTTCAGACGTTCTGCCTGGGAAGCATTTAGCATCCCCAAGGTCATACAAGTTTCCATACCTAGCTTTTTGACTTCTTGAATCAGCTCCAGCACATAAGGCATATCGCGTTCATGCGGATTACGCCATGCTGCGCCCATACAAAAACGGGTTGAACCAGATTCTTTAGCCTGTTTTGCTTCAGCAATGGCCTTTTGTACCTCGACCCGTTTTTCAATTTCCAGATCGGTATCATAATGGGCAGACTGGGAGCAGTATTTACAGTCTTCTGGACAGCGACCGGTTTTAATCGAAAGTAAGGTACTGACCTGTACGGTATTGGCTTCAAAATGCTCACGGTGAATTTGCTGTGCCTGGAACAGTAAATCCATCAGAGGTTGATCATAAAGTGCCTGAATCTCGTCACGCGTCCAGTCATTGCGAATCATAATCTCAACATCAATGTTAAAAAGAGGTGTAGAAATAATACGCGGTTTTCTAAAAAATGGTTTAGCCTTTTATATCAAAATTCGGATGAAAGGCTTTTATTTTTAAGCTCAACTAATAGTCAATTCAAAAGAAAATCCCCTAAACACTCCACATTTCAAGTCAAAGATCAGTTAAGTAAGGACCTATAGCTAATAAAATAACTTCCAGTTTTCTCTTTCATCACACCAGATTGTTTAGCTCAAACTACAAGTTATAAAAATATTTTATATTTAAAAGCTTATAGAGATTTATGCATTAAGAGTCATGCTTCTTACATGTCGTAAATTATGCGCTGTATAAAAAACCCGATAATTGCTGCAATTTATTAAAGTTGATGTGTAAGCAAAAGCTGATATGTAAACAATAAAAAAGCCCTTAGATGAAATAATCTAAGGGCTTTTTTTAGGAATATGCTTTCAATTAAGTAGGCTGCAATTGACCTCAATAAAGCTATAAATATTTAAAAATAAAACTTACTTTACCGGAATCATTAGGTGTTGATACGGCGTACCTGACCACATCACATAAGGTACAGCAGTGTCCGGTTCAACATTTTTCGGATACATATCATAGAAAGCAGGTTCAGCACCAACGATCATGACATGCGGACCAGTTTTGATCCAATGGTTACCTGCACTCGGTTTTTGGGCATAAGGATCAGTATTACTGGCATCAGTTCCGCCTGCCAGCATATACATAAAGCCTACTTTACCAACTGTAGGTGCTTTATGTGTCATCCAGGCTTCTGCCCATTCTAAAGCTGCTTTATCCATACACATTGGGTCAGGACCTGGCGTAGTTGGGTTATCCGGCATACAGGTAAAGCCATTATTGCCTTGACGCAAAACTCGCATTTTTCCATCTGACTCTATAGCGATGATGGTGGCACCTGCACCTACTTTGTTTGGTGCCGCACTCATGGCACTGGCGATTGCCTTTTGGTCAGCTGTACTGGTTTTAGTCACTTGCGGTGGGGTTGCTGCGAGGACACTGGAAATAGATAGGGTTAGCCAACCAGCGGCCAGTAATATTTTGGAGAAATTCATAACCTGTTCTCCTTGAGATATAAGTGAAAAACAGATGATATCTACCAAAACAGGCTTAATAATCCGCACCACTATCAGGTCTGCCTAAAGTACATATCGACTAAAATTAGGTTAATGAAAGGAATATCTACCTATAAAAGAAATGATTATTGGCAGTTAAGAAATTGCGATGAGCTAAAGTGAATGGAGGGAATAATTAATACTCCTATAATTTAACCACGCACCGCAGCTTCAATTGTAGCAACATCAATTTTTTTCATTTTCAGCATGGCATCAAATGCCCTTTTTGCGACTTCTGGATCTGAACTGTAGGATGCTTCAATCAAAGCAGTCGGGATGATTTGCCAGGAAACACCCCATTTATCCTTACACCAGCCACATTCACTTTCCTGACCACCATTATTCACAATGGCATTCCAGTAACGATCGGTTTCTTCCTGATCTTCGGTAGCGACCTGAAAGGAAAACGCTTCATTATGTTTAAACATTGGCCCACCATTCAGGCCGATACAGGGAATTCCAAGTACCGTGAAATCCACCGTAATAACATCACCTTTCTTGCCCGATGGATAATCTCCAGGTGCAAGCACGACCGCACCTACAGACGAATTCGGAAAAGTTTCTGCATAAAATCGTGCAGCTTCTTCAGCATCGTGATCGTACCAAAGGCAAATGGTGTTTTTTGCAATATTCATGATCTCACCTCTGGGTAGAGATTAAGAGATGACTCATTTGTATATCCACTTTTCAGACTACGCTTTATGAGCGGTTTAACAAATTTATTTATGCATTCTATATTCAACCCAACTTGGCAAAAGACCAATTTCTTTATTGTGTTTTTATTGATCTAAATGTAATTCCTGTACTGCAAGCTTTTTAACTTTTTTATACTACTTATTCCTTATGTATGACAGCTATTTAATAAAAAACTTTAATAAATACTTAGCAAGACCCAGATAATAAAAATTTTGAATTTCCTTCATACCGAATAAAATTATAAAACAATGACTTAAGAATATACGCCACCAGAAAATATAGATTAACCCACTGATGCTTATTTGAAATATGAGCATCGTAAATTGGTCAATTTTGACAAGTCCAGTAAGCAAAAAAATTATCAATCTAATTTATTTTCAATCTGTTAAAGGACGGATTGAGTGGCTCTTAATCTTTCTACTTTAGCTTTTCTACCCTTTACTTATGGATCCAATAAACTCTATTTAACATATTTTTTGTTGACTATTCGTACAAATAATCATAAATTGGATCCAATTGATAAGGAGATCATAATATGTTTATTAAAAATGCCTGGTATGTAGCAGCCCGCCCTGAAGAGGTTATGGAAAAACCATTAGGTCGTCAGATCTGTGGCGAAAAAATGGTGTTTTATCGTGGTAAAGAAAATAAGGTTTATGCAGTAGAAGACTTCTGTCCACATCGTGGTGCTCCTTTATCTTTAGGCTTTGTAGAAGATGGCAATCTGGTCTGTGGTTATCATGGATTAGTCATGGGCTGTGATGGCAAGACAGTGGCGATGCCTGGACAACGTGTTCGTGGTTTTCCATGTAATAAAAGTTATAGCGTCGTGGAAAAATTTGGTTTTATCTGGGTATGGCCAGGCGACCAGTCACTTGCAAGTGAAGATCAGTTACCAGAACTGGAATGGGCTGATAATCCTGAATGGGCTTATGGTGGTGGATTGTTTCACATCAATTGCGATTATCGTCTGATGATTGACAACCTGATGGATCTTACGCATGAAACGTATGTGCACTCCGCCAGTATCGGCCAAAAAGAAATTGATGAAGCTGCTCCTACTACCCGTGTAGATGGAGACCATGTCATTACAGAACGTCATATGGAAAATATTTACGCACCTCCATTCTGGCAAATGGCATTAAGAGGTAATAATCTCGCTGATGATGTTCCTGTAGACCGTTGGCAGATCTGTCATTTCTTTGCGCCAAGTAATGTACATATTGAAGTTGGCGTAGCCCATGCAGGTAAAGGCGGTTATCAGGCAGATCCCGAGCATAAAGTGTCTTCTATTGTTGTGGACTTTATTACGCCCGAAACAGAAACTTCTCACTGGTATTTCTGGGGTATGGCTCGCCACTTCCAGCCAGATAATGTTGAACTGACAGGCCAGATCCGTGAAGGTCAAGGTAAGATTTTCTCAGAAGATCTGGACATGCTGGAACAGCAACAACAAAACTTGCTCCGCTATCCTGACCGTAAATTGCTGATGCTAAATATTGATGCGGGCGGAGTGCAAGCGCGCAAAGTGATTGATCGCCTGATCAGCCAAGAACAGGTGAACGAGATTGCAGGCAAAGACCATATTCCGTCAGTCACGCTTGGTTAAATAGTTAAAGTTTTAAGACAGTATTTTGATTTTTCAGTTTAGGAGCGGTACTCACATGGAAGTGACCATTCATCAGATCCATCAACACAATTCTCAGATCAATTCATTTGAGCTCATGAGTTGTAATGGAGAACCTCTACCTCCTTTTAAAGCAGGCGCGCATATTGATGTACATATGAGCGAGGGATTAATACGCCAATATTCTTTGGCGAATTGCAGCAGCGAACAGCACCGCTATGTGATTGGTGTACTGAATGATCCCAACTCACGTGGTGGCTCACGCTTTATGCATGAACAGTTACAAGTCGGACAACGTATTCAGATCAGTGAACCACGTAACCTGTTTGAACTGGACACAGCACTTGAACATGCCATCCTATGTGCAGGCGGGATTGGGATTACACCGATTCTGGCAATGGCCAAAGAATTAAAACAACTGAACAAATCTTTCAAGCTGTTTTACTTTGTTAAAACCCGTTCCGCAGTGGCTTTCCAGGAAGATCTCAACCTTTTAGGTGATTCAGTACATCTTCATATTGATGATGAAGCAGCCACACATTGCAATTTACCCGCTGCATTGGCTCAGGCTGACTCGGCACATCATGTTTATGTTTGTGGTCCACAAGGCTTTATGGATTTTGTCATTCAGACTGCACAACAGCAATCGTGGCCTGAAACCCATATTCATAAAGAACACTTTAGTGCACCTGCGATTGATACCAGTGAAGATGGCAGTTTCAGCATTAAAGTTCAAAAAACCGGACAATTGATCCATGTTGCACAGGACCAGACCGCTGTACAGGCACTTGAGGCTGCTGGCGTGAATATTCCTGTTTCTTGTGAACAGGGAATTTGTGGTACCTGTTTAGTGAAGGTAGTAGAAGGTGAAATTGACCACCGAGATATGTACTTAACTGAAGAAGAACAGGCAGCACAGGATCAATTTACCCCATGCTGCTCACGTGCCAAATCTAAAATGCTGGTTATCGATCTTTAAAGAAATAAAAACTGCCAGCTCCTTAAAACTGGCAGTTTAATTTTTCTCCACTTTCCGCCCTTCTGCACCCTCAGGAGGGATTTTTTATTTAAAAAAACAGACTTAAACTTAAGATGGCAGATCAGAATTAAAAATAGAACGCATCATATCCCCAAGCGTGACCACATGACTATGTTCCCGCATCAGACTCTCTGCTCGTGCCGAATCCCGATTTTTCAAGGCATTAAAAATGGCGCAGTGTTGAATATGGGCATGATGTAGTCGGCGAAATTCTGAAAGCGGATTATTTTTATCGTAAGTTAAGGCTTGGGCAGAAGCTAACGGCAGCTGGTTATTCTTACTCAGCGCCTGCACAATCGCGACGTTGTCTGAACCCTGAATAATTGTATTATGAAAAATCGTATTGTAATGATGATAGGTTTCAATATCTTCATTGCTTAGCTCAGTTTTTTTAAATATTGGATCAATTTGGGTAATACATTGCATGAGCTGATCTTGCTGCTGCGTATTTAATCCCTTCTCTGCCAGTTTTTTCGCTGCCAGGCCTTCCAGTACTCCACGAACTTCAAGCGCATCCTGAATCAACTTCGGCGAAATTTCCCTGACCGTATAGCCACGGGTCGGATTTTTGAGTAACAAGCCTTCTTGTTCAAGCAGTCTGAATGCCATACGAACCGGTTGACGTGAAACACCCAACATTTCCGCTGTCGGAATTTCGGCCACGCGAGCACCACCCGGAATTTCACCTGAAATAATCATTTTTCTAAGTTCAATCAGTACTTGCTGACCTGATGACATGGACTTACTCATTTGTGATATGTGTACTGATGCTACCGGGTGAATGAAAATAATTCAACAGAAGCCAGGAAGATCCCATACAGCGTCTAGAACCCCGATCTCCTTGGAAATAGACGTGGAAAATTTATTCAACCGAGACTGCTCCAGTTCAAGGTCATAAAAAATTATTCTTCCTGAAACTGCTGTAAATTCGTAGCCATGATTTCAAGGTTATTCCGGATCAGAAAGGCAAGATTGATATCTACCCCCTTGAGCATCGTTTGTTCCAGTTCCTGAACTACGGCTCGACATTCGTTTAATTTATCTAGCCCTTCCTGCGTGACATTGACAAGAATACGGCGACCATGAGAAGGATCCGATTCCTTACTGATCCAGCCACTACTTAATAAATCCTGTAAAATTTTATTGGTCGATTGTGGTTTGATAAAAGAGCGTTCTGCCAGTTTGGCATTCGAGAGACTACCTTTTGCCGCCAGTACAGACAAGGCTGTAAACTGAGGCAATGTAATGTCTAAAGGCTTCAGGCGTTCATTTAGTAATTTACTGATAATACGATCTACGCGAGCGATCATGTAGCTCAAGGTTGGCAGCTGATTTAACTGATGTTCCATAGTATTTAATTCAACCTTAAATCCTAACCATAAAAAAGTATGGCCCAAAAGAGGCCATACTTGAGTCATCACATTACTGAGTTGACGTATTTAATACAGGCAACTGCTGAGACACTTTTGGTTTACGTACCAAGAATAGTGCTGCAACTGCGGCAATAAAGATCAATGGAATACTTGCACCAATTACCATTGCTGAACTTGAACCCAGAGACAGTAATGCTCCAGCAAAAAGTGGACCGGCAAAAGAACCAATACGTCCTACTGCTACTGCTGCTCCCACACCAGTACCTCTCATTTCTGTAGGATAAAACATGGCAGCAAGCCCATATAGTGCTGACTGACCACCTACAATGAACAATCCACAGCCTACAGCCGATAAAGACAGTAATGCAACTGTAGGTGAAATTGCAAGGCAGCACAGTGAAATAAGAATACCGACATATATGAGTTTAATAACAAAACTCATGCGCAACTTATCCAGCAAAATACCCATCAGGACTGAACCGAATATACCGCCGACATTGTAGCCAATCTGAACATAGTTTGCTTCCGTCTTGCCTAAGCCCTGTGCTCCCATTAACAGCGGTAACCAGTTGAGTAGAAAATACAGAACGACAAGGGTAAAGAAGAAACTGATCCAGATCTGAATCGTAGAGAAACGTCGTTCCTTGGCAAATAACACTTCAAAGAAAGGCGTACTTGGCTTGTTTTGGTGTGCTGAAAGATAAGCACTTGATTCAGGCAAAAATTTCATCAGTAGAGGGATGAGTAAAATTGGAGCCAATCCGCCAACATAGAAGATATGCCGCCACTCAGCATCACCCGCCAATGCCATCGCCACGAAGGAAGTCATCATTCCACCAAAAGGAATACCACTGTACATGATACTGACTGCGGTCCCTTTATATTTTTCAGAGACTGCTTCCGATGCCATGGTAATCATCATGGGCAAGGCACCACCCATACCTAAACCCGTTAAAAAACGAATCAGGAGAAGCAAGTTATAATCACTGGCATATGCTGTCAGTACAGACATAATGCCAAAGATTAAAATACTGATCAGAAGAACCGCTTTACGTCCAATTTTATCTGCATATCGCCCACCCAGTAATGCACCAGGCAGGGTTCCCAAAATTGCTGCACTGAATGCCCATGCCATTTGGGCATTGTCCAGGCCAAACTCCGCTCGCATCCGTGGTGCTGCAACGCCCATCGATTGAAGATCGAAACCTTCAAACACTGCGATTGCAAAACACAGTACGAGTGTAAGCATGGCTTTGCCTTTGCTACTTACACTATGTTCCATTCATTATTGTCCTTTTCGAATTTTTTAATTCATACACTTCCTATGTATTGCCTTCCGTCCTAAGCAATCCGAAAAATATCACCTAAACTTATAATTTAATCAATATATATTTTTATATTTTTACAATTTAAATATTTATTTTATTAAATTACATTGGTTTATAAATTATTTTTTAAATATTCAAAATAATACTTGAATGTAAGTTTAACTGATATTATCTTAAACCTCATCAGGACATAAACAAACATCAAGGAGCAACACATGTCTTATCAAAACCGCTGGCAAACTGTTGACGTACAAGTGGATGCAGGCATTGCATGGGTAACCTTAAACCGCCCAGAAAAGAAAAATGCAATGAGCCCAACATTGAACAAAGAAATGATCGATGTACTCGAAACTCTAGAATTAGACCCTGAAGCACGTGTACTTGTTTTGACCGGCGCCGGAGATTCCTGGACAGCTGGCATGGACTTAAAAGAATACTTCCGCGAAGTCGATAATCAACCAGAGATCTTCCAAGAACGTATTCGCCGTGATGCATCTCGCTGGCAGTGGCATCTGCTTCGTTTCTATTCAAAACCAACAATTGCTATGGTAAACGGTTGGTGTTTTGGTGGTGGTTTCTCTCCACTTGTCGCATGTGATCTTGCCATTGCAGCAGACGAAGCAACCTTTGGTTTATCTGAAATCAACTGGGGTATCCCACCGGGCAACCTGGTAAGCAAAGCAATGGCAGATACTGTGGGTCACCGTACTTCGATGTACTACATCATGACGGGTAAAACCTTCTCAGGTGTTGAGGCTGCCAATATGGGCTTAGTGAATAAGAGTGTTCCACTTGCGCAACTTCGTGCTGAAGTCACTGAACTGGCTAACAACTTACTTGAGAAAAACCCGGTTGTACTACGTACCGCGAAAAATGGTTTCAAACGTTGCCGTGAACTGACTTGGGAACAAAACGAAGATTACTTATATGCAAAACTGGATCAATGTAATCATCGTGATGATGAAGGTGGTCGTGAACAAGGTCTGAAGCAATTCCTTGATGACAAGTCAATCAAGCCAGGTCTTCAAGCTTACAAACGCCCTGCTTAAGCAGTCTCAATACACATTCGTCATGATGGACATGTAAGGAAACATTTGCCATGCAAAACGTACAGTTACTTATTCACGGTCAATCCGTTGCAGCAAGCTCAGGACAAACTTTTGAAAGAATCAGCCCGATCGATGGCTCGGTTGCATCAATCAGCGCTGCTGCAACTTTATCGGATGTTGATCGTGCGATCGAATCCGCACACGAGGCGTTTAAAACATGGTCTGCCCTTTCTCCAACAGACCGTCGTTTAAAATTACTCAAAGCGGCGGACCTGATGGATCAAAAAACTGAACAATTTATTCAGACTGCGATTCATGAAATAGGTTCAACTGCAACGTGGTATGGTTTTAATGTTCACCTTGCGGCCAATATGCTACGCGAAGCTGCAGCTATGACCACACAGATTGATGGTAGTATTATTCCATCAGATGTACCAGGCAACATGGCGATGGGCATTCGCGTACCCTGTGGTGTCATCGTCGGGATGGCACCATGGAATGCCCCTGTGATTCTTGCCACACGTGCATTAGCTATGCCGCTTGCCTGTGGCAACACTGTGGTTCTTAAAGCATCTGAAGCATGCCCTGCAACACATCGTCTAATTGGAGAAGTGTTACATGAGGCAGGGATCGGAGATGGCGTAGTCAATGTCATAACCCATGCGGCACAGGATGCTCCGCAAATTGTGGAACGCTTAATTAGCCACCCACTGACCAAGCGTATTAATTTTACCGGTTCAACCCATGTGGGCCGAATTATTGCTGAAACAGCAGCTAAATATTTAAAACCTGTCCTGCTCGAACTTGGTGGAAAAGCACCTGTAATTGTGCTTGATCAGGCTGACCTAGATGAAGCTGTCAATGCCGTAACCTTCGGTGCTTTCTTTAACCAGGGTCAAATCTGCATGTCCACAGAACGTGTTCTGGTAGATGAAAAAATTGCGGATATCTTTATCGAAAAACTCGTGGCGAAAGTCAAAACTATTCGCGCTGGCAATCCACTTGAGAGTGATGCCCCACTTGGTGTGCTGGAAAGCTTAAAAGCAGCTGCACGTATTGGAAAGCTAATTGAAGATGCACGTGAAAAAGGTGCAAATTTACCACTCGGTTTGGACATCGACGGTGCTATCATGCAACCTACGATCGTGGTCAATGTCACTAAAAATATGCAGATTTATGCCGAAGAATCGTTCGGCCCTGTGTGCACGGTACAACGCTTTAAAACTGTTGATGAAGCGGTTGAACTGGCAAATGATTCCGAATTTGGTTTATCTGCAGCTGTGTTTAGCCAGGATTTAGCACAGGCGCTTGCTGTAGCAAAACGTATCGAATCTGGGATCTGCCACATCAATGGCGCGACTGTACACGATGAAGCACAAATGCCGTTTGGTGGTGTAAAACAAAGTGGTTACGGACGGTTTGGAAGTAAAGTCTCTGTTGCTGAATTTACCGAATTACGTTGGGTGACTATACAAACAAGCCCACGTCACTACCCGATCTAACGAAAATACAAAGAGTTGACATGAGGTCAACTCTTTTCGTGGGAAAAGAATAGATAAAAATACATGGAGTAATAACAATGGCACGCGTGACAGTTCAATCGCATAAATATCCTGAACGTTTTGTTAAATTAGGCAGTCATGAAACACATTTTGAATATAAGAACGGCACCTTATATATTTCTCCAAAAGAAAAGCTCAAGCCTTACCCACAAAAATTAACTGACCGTTTACTTCAATATGCAGAGACACATCCGAACCGCATATT
Source organism: Acinetobacter sp. LoGeW2-3 (assembly GCF_002688565.1). Lineage (NCBI taxonomy): Bacteria > Pseudomonadati > Pseudomonadota > Gammaproteobacteria > Moraxellales > Moraxellaceae > Acinetobacter > Acinetobacter sp. LoGeW2-3. The sequence goes on from NZ_CP024011.1 coordinate 272,640, forward strand.
TGCTGCAAAACGTGATGGTTCAGGTCAATGGATTGAACTGACATATGCCGAAACAGCAAATCGTGCATGGCGTATTGCACAAAGTTTAAAACAATATTCACATTTATCGACTGAACGTCCTATCGTCATTTTATCTGGCAACGATTTGGAGCATCTCACCCTATCCATGGGGGCAATGCTTGCAGGGATTCCTTTTTCCGCGGTTTCCCCGGCTTATTCTTTAATTTCCAAAGATTTTGGCAAACTCAAACATATCTTTGATGTCCTTACACCTGGTTTAGTTTTTGCCAATGATGGGGATGCTTTTGCGACTGCCATTGAGCACTGCCGTAATGCTGATGATATTGAAGTAGTCACCACATCCGGTCAGCTTGGTGGTCAAGCATGTACTTCCTTTGCAACACTGCTTGATTCTGAAATCAAGGATATCAAGGCCCACTATGCCACGATTGATGAACATCAAATTGCCAAATTTTTATTTACCTCTGGCTCGACCAAAATGCCAAAGGCAGTGCCGACCACACATTTGATGCTCTGCACCAATCAGCAAATGTTGCTGCAAACTTTCCCAGAATTTGAAGATACACCACCGATTTTGGTCGATTGGTTGGCATGGCATCATACCTTCGGCGGCAGCCATAATGTCGGAATCGCACTTTACAATGGCGGCACGATTTATATTGATGATGGCAAACCGGTCCCGGGGAAAATGGAAGAAACCATTCGTAACCTGAAAGAAATTGCACCAACGGTATATTTAAATGTTCCGAAGGGTTGGGAAGAAATCACGGTAGCACTTGAACAGGATGAAGAACTCCGTGAAAAATTCTTTAGCCGTGTCAAAGTGTTATTTTTTGCTGGGGCTGCGCTATCTGAAGCAGGCTGGAACCGTCTAGATCAGATTGCACAAGACCATTGCGGTGAACGCATCCGTATTATGAGTGGCTTAGGTATGACAGAAACTGCGCCCTCTTGTGTATTTACTACAGGTCCTAAAGTCATGGCGGGCTTTATTGGTTACCCAGCGCCAGGCTGTGAAGTCAAACTGGCACCATGTGGTGACAAACTTGAATTTTGTGTTCGCGGCAAAAACGTCATGAAACATTATTGGCGTCTACCTCAAGAACAGCAGGCTGATATTTTTGATGAAGAAGGGTTTTATCGTACTGGCGATGCCGTAAAGCTTGTTGATCCAAACGATCCAAGCCAAGGTCTCATGTATGACGGACGTATTGCCGAAGACTTTAAACTCAATACCGGTACCTTTGTTAATGTGGGTACCTTACGCAATAAAGTCCTGATTAATGGCAATCTATTAATTCAAGATGTTTGCATTACCGGCTCTAACCTGAATGCAATTGGTTTTCTGATTTTCCCGAAACTTTCAGCTTGTGCTGAATATGCTGGTTTAGATCTTAAACACGTGACAGCCCAAGAAGTATTGAGCCACCCTAAAGTACAGCAATGGTTTAAACAATTCCTGGTGGACTTCAATAAAGACGCCACTGGCAGTTCAAATACCGTATCAATGCTGTATTTAATGACAGAGTCTCCACAATTGGATGCCGGAGAAACCACTGACAAAGGTAACTTAAATCAGAGTGGCATTTTGAAACGTCGTGCTGGCATGGTGCAGGAACTCTATGAAAAACACGTTAATAATCCATTAATTATTCGTATTCCAACTCTTAAACAATAAGCCCTTACCCTGAGTTCAGCAGCGCTTTTTCTAGCGCTGCTTGGGCAGTTGCATTCAAATTAAGGATAATTCTATGCAAAAAGATAGTGATTTCGAGCTGTTCCGTGATAATTATCAACGTTTTTTAGCAGAACACGTTGCACCATTTTATGAAACTTGGGAAGAGCAAGGCTTAATCCCACGCGAACTATGGCACAAGCTTGGGGAAAATGGTTTTTTATGTGTTGATGTCCCTGAAGAATACGGGGGCTTTGGTGCGCCGATTCACTATTCACAAATGCTGGTGCAAGAAACCGCCAAAGCCGGTTTTACTGCCTTGGCAGTTGGTATTGGAGGACAAAGCGAACTTGTCTCCCCTTATATCCAAAATATTGGTAGCGAAGAACAAAAACAATATTGGTTACCCAAGATGGTCTCAGGTGAAGTGGTCACCGCGATCGCAATGACGGAAGCCAATGCTGGTTCCGATTTACAAGCAATTCGCACCCAAGCCATTTTAGATGGCGATCATTATGTGGTGGACGGTTCTAAAACCTTTATTTCCAATGGACATCATGCCGACTTAATCGTACTGGTTGCAAAAACTGACCCGCAAGCACGCGCCAAAGGCATTTCCATTTTACTCGTTGATGCTCATTTAGATGGAGTGAAAAAAGGACGCAGTCTGAAAAAAATTGGACTACATGCCCAAGACACTGCTGAACTGTTTTTTGACCAAGTTCATGTACCTAAAAATCAACTTTTGGGTCAAGAAGGCCACGGTTTTAGCTATCTGATGCAAGAATTGCCACGCGAACGTCTCAGCATTTCACTTATGGCACTTGGATCAATCCAAGGTGCCATCGACATTACTAAAGAGTATGTGCTTGAACGTAAAGCCTTTGGTCAAGCTTTATCTCAATTCCAGAATACACGTTTTGTGCTTGCACAAGCGCAAATTAAAGCGCTTGCAGCTGAAGCATTTGTTGAACGCTGTAAAGACCTATATAGCAAAGATGCCCTAAGTGTGACTGAAGTGGCCGCATTGAAGTGTTTTATTACTGACACCCAATGTGAAGTCATTGACCAGCTCCTACAGCTCTTTGGGGGCTACGGCTATATGCAGGAATATCCAATTTCGCGCTTCTTCGTCGATGCGCGTGTGCAAAAAATTTATGGGGGAACCAATGAAATTATGAAGGAGATCGTAGCACGCGAACTCTTGGGGAAATAAAACACGCATGACTTAAAAACAATATTTTCAATAATGTTTCAGGATGAAATAATGATGAAAAATTTATGGATCACACCGTTTTTACTTTTAACTACACCTGCTTTTGCCAATAGTTTTATTGAGCAAAGTAAAGTGGATTTAACGGCTCGTAACTTCTACTTCGATCGCGATTTTCAGGTTGAAAACCGTTATCCGGCACTCCGGGACTGGAGCCAAGGCTTCATTTTAAAAGCCCAGTCAGGTTATACCGAAGGCCCTATTGGATTTGGTATCGACATTTTGGCCACTGCCGGGTTTAAGCTGGATGCTGATGCAAAGTATGGTGGTACAGGAAACCTGCCACGTAATGCCAGAACCAATGAGCCAGCAGATCAATATGGGGAAATTGGGATCACCGCAAAAGCCAAAGTTGCTCAAACTGAAGTCCGCGTCGGTACATTACAACCGATGACACCAGTACTTGTCGGTTCCCCTGCCCGCCTGTTACCTCAAACCTATCGCGGGGTAGCAGTTCAGTCTAAAGATGTGCAGGGTCTCGATTTACAAGCATCCTATATAGACAAGGTTAATCACCGTGATTCGACCAATTATGAAAACATTAAAATCTCTGGGGTGAACGGCCGTTATATATCAGCCGAAACAGATCATTTGTACTATCTTGGTGGCCATTATGATCTCAATAATTATCCACTAAAACTGACCGCCTTCCATATGGATGTCGAAGATCTGTATCATCAATCATTATTGGGCGTTACCTACAGACATGCCTTTAATGAGGATACCGCACTGACCAGCCAGCTACGTTACTATTTGAGTGATGCTGATGGGGCTGCCAAAGCAGGTAAAGTCGATAATAATCTGATCCATAGCCACTCCGAGCTAAAACATCAAAATCATAAATTCATTCTTTCTACCTTCCATCATTTAGGTGACACTGCCTTCCCTTATTTAACGGGCGGTGAAACGGGCTTAACCATCGACACATGGACAGGCGAATTCTTAAATGCTAAAGAACGTGTTTATAGTGCCCGTTATGAATATGATTTTAAAGACTATGTTCCGGGCTTACGTTTTATGACCCGCTATACCCATGGTAGTAATATTTATGCGCCGCAACTCGGGGGCACCGATTTTGAGGAAGATGAACTCGATTTTGATATTGGCTACACGCTGCAAAATGGCCCACTGAAAAATCTTGGACTACGTGCACGTTATGCCATTTATGATAACGATATGCCGCTCACTGCCAACATTAAACCGGCCAATGAGACCCGTATCAATATTGATTACACATGGAAATTTAAATAATCAACTCAAAGCTCCAATTTCATTTGGAGCTTTTTTATCATGGGATAACTATCATGTTTAATCTTAGTCAATTGCCACCGATTCATCATTTATTGGGTGGTCATAATATTCAGTGGGATACAGAAAAACGTGAAATAGCTGTGAGTTATACTGCACTCGAGAGCTTTACCAATCCGCGTGGTAGTGTGGAAGGCGGTATGATTTGTGCCATGCTCGATGATGCGATGGGTATTTTGGCAGCATTGAATCAGACTGCAAAACCTGCCGCGACGATTAATTTATCGATGGATTTTTTTAGACCATGTGAAGTCGGTGAAGTACAGGCGAAAGCGTGGTTTATTAAGGAAGGACGTAAAATTCTCAGTATTGAAAGTGAAGCCTGGCAGCAAGGCAAGTTAGTAGCTAAAACAAGTGCAGCTTTTATGGTATTAGACTAAAATAAAAATTAAAGTCATTAAAAAAGGTCAGTGAAATCACTGACCTTTTTTTGTCGTTTCAGCTTTCTTTCAAACGCTTAGATATCAAGGAATACCGTTTCATTTTCGCCTTGAACGCGAATATCAAAACGATACACCACTTGACCATCACGCTCCTGGCGTTTTGCGATCAAGGTTTCACGACGTGGCGCCCACTCAATACCATTCAATAATGGATCATTGGCATTGGCTTCAGCTTCATCGTCAAAATAAACACGAGTATGTAAACCTAAGTTAATCCCACGTGCAAAAATTACCAGTGCAATATGCGGTGCTTGTTTAGTGCCTTTACGGCCTGGCACAACGCCTGGCTTAATCGTATCAAAGCTCCATACACCGGTTTCAAAGTCAGCAGCAGCTCGGCCCCAACCCAAGAAGTTTGGATCGGCTTGCTTGCCTTGTGTATCGGCTTGGCTCGGATAGACACCATTGGCATCTGCTTGCCAAATCTCTACAAGAACATCGCGGAGTGGTAAACCTAGACCATCAAATACCTGACCTTCTAAACGAATACGTTCGCCTTGAGTTTCTGCTTTCGCCAATTGGTTATTGAAACTATGTTCAAATACTTCAATACCAGCCTGGTTTGGCATTAAACCGATATGTACATACGGACCACCTGTTTGTGATGGTGTTTCACGTAATTCCTGAAAATTCCAACCGTTCATCATGACGCTCCTTATCAAGTCAATTCATTTTCAAAATAAGTACCGCGACGACCACGTAGTGTGATGTCGAAACGGTAACAACGACTGTCTGCTTCAATAAAGTTGCTCTTGTCTTCAAGGGCTATCAAAGCGCGACGCTGTTGTTCTGAAGGAATTGTTTTTAAAATTGGGCAGCTATCAATCAGCGTATCGCCTTCAAAGTAGAACTGAGAAATTAAGCGCTGTGCCCAACCATCTGCCATCACTGAGAAGTGAATATGGGCTGGACGCCATTCATTAATACGGTTACGCCAAGGGTATGGGCCTGGTTTAATAGTACGGAAAACAAAGAAACCATTTTCATCCGTTAACATACGACCACAACCACCAAAGTTTGGATCGATTGCACCAATAAACTTGTCATTTGGATGACGGTAACGGCCTGAAGCATTGGCTTGCCATACTTCAATCATGGCATTTTTGACTGGACGACCAAATTGGTCACGTAGGTAACCGTGAATAATTACGCGCTCACCGACCGGTAAACCATCTTTGGCATAGTTTAAAATCAGGTCATTATCTTTTGGACCCAAAAGATCAGCGCTAAAGTGAGGTGCAGTCACTTCTGTAAGTGTTTCTGCAATCGAGATCAATGCATTTTTTGGCGAGCGTAATACACTGGTTTTATAACCTGGTGCATACGCCGGTGGATGATCATCGGTATTACGCTGCGCATAGGCGCCTAATAGTATCTGAGACATGAATCTCTCCTTGTTCAATCTTGAAAAATCTTCCGTTATTTAAGTTTTGTCGGTGCAATACCAAGTTCTGCGAAAACTTCTTCTGCCATGTGCATCGCAGCATTTGCAGCTGGTAAACCCGCATATAAAGAAGCATGTAAAAACAGTTCTTTAAGCTCATCTTTGGTCACGCCATTGTTAAAACATGCACGAATATGCATACGTAACTCAGCTTCACGACCCAATGCGAGCAAAATACTGATGGTCACCAGACTACGTGTATGACGTGGTAGTCCTGGACGTGACCATACTTCTCCCCAAGCAAAACGACTGATGAAGTTTTGGAAATCTTCATTAAAGTCATTTAAATTTTCCAAAGAGCGTCCGACGTGTGCTTCACCTAACACTTCAGTGCGTACTTCTATTCCCTGTTTATAACGTTCTTCATCATTCATGATAAATACACTCTTTCACGTTTATAAGGCGGACTGAAGATGTCTGAGGAACACCTTCACTCCATAACGATCTTTAATTAAAATCAGTGCTTTGCAATAAATTCTGCAAAGATTTGGTTAAATTGTTGTGGTGCTTCAATATTGGATAAATGTGATGCATCCACTACAGCGATCTCACAATTCGGTATATGCGCTTGCATAAATTCGCCATCTGCGACTGTGGTTACCGGATCAAGTCCACCACATAGCGCCAGACAAGGGACTTGAATCGCTGAAATTTGTTCACGTAAGTCCGCTTGAGCAAGCGCACGACATGCTGCTGCATATCCTTTTGGTGGGGTTACCGATAGGCTTTGAATGCTCTGCTGCGCAATGGCATCATGAATATAATCAAACTTGTCACTGAACCAACGCATGTGCGTAGTACTCACTATATCTGCCAAGCCCTCTGTTTCTACAGTATCTGCACGTGATAACCACGCTGTTTCTTGACCAATTTTTGCTGCCGAATTTGCAATGGTGATACTTAGAAAATGTTGTGGCGCAATTAAACCAAGTTGCAGGCCGGTGATCCCCCCCATTGAAATGCCACAAAAATGCGCTTTTTCAATATTAAAGTGATCAAGAATATCTACGACATCATTTGCCAAATCGGTTAGCGTGCTATTGTCAATCACAGCACTTTTTCCATGGCCACGAGTGTCATAACAAATCACGAAGTAATCCTGTGCAAATACAGTCACCTGTGCCTGCCACATGCCATGATCTGTACCTAATGAATTGGAAAAAATAATGGCTGGCTGAGTCGCATCACCAAAGCTATAAACCGCCAATTGTTGGCCATTTCGGTTCTTGATCAGTGAAATCATGCTGTCTTTCCTTGTACACGTTGTAATACCGCATCTATTTGCTGTTGGGTATTACCTAAATAATGTTGCGGATTAAAAATATCTTGCAGTTGCTGTGCATCAAAAATTGCTGTGATTTCAGCATTATTTTGTGCTACATCAAGTAAATGACGTTTCTCAGCGACTGCTTGTTTACACGCCGCTTCCACCACATGATGGGCATTGAGTCGACCTAGTTTTGGTGCCAATGCCATCATCATCGCTTCAGCCATGATCAAGCCTTGGGTACATTCAAGATTACGAAGCATGTTGTCAGCTTGGACATCGAGTCCTTCAAACACTTCAATTGCACGTGCCAAACTGCCAGCAGACAATTGAAAGATTTCAGGCAATGCAAGCCATTCAGCATGCCAAGATCCTAAACTGCGTTCATGTTCCTGAACCAGGCTTTGATAAATACTCGACATCAGTGCAGGTACACGATTCGCAGCTGCCAAAATTGATGCGGCTGCTACAGGATTACGTTTATGTGGCATGGTTGATGAACCACCCCGCCCTGCCCCGCTTGGTTCAAACACTTCTGCAATTTCAGTTTGCATCATTAGCGACCAATCACGAGCCATCTTGCCCAAATTACCTGTAATCGTTGCAAGCACATGGGCAATTTCAACAATACGATCGCGTTCGCCATGCCAGGTACAATCCGGAACATTTAAATCAAGTTCTGCTGCAAAGGCTTCAATTACGGCACTGCCCTGATCAAGGAGTGATGCGAGCGTGCCGACTGCACCGCCCAATTGTACGGTTAATGCAGAATTTTTAAGAGCTTGTACACGGTCAAAATCACGCTGCAAACTTGCCAACCAACGTGCAGTTTTATGGCCAAAAGTCAGTGGCAAACCTTGTTGTAACCATGTCCGACCAATCATGACTTGGTCACGATAGCATTCAGTCAATTTTCGAGTTGCCAACATCGCCTGGATGAGTTGAGCTTCAATTAAATTCAAGCCATCACGGCACTGCAAAATACATGCAGTATCAATAATGTCTTGGCTTGTTGCTCCCCAATGTACATAGCGTGAAGCATCTTCATCGACTTTTTTAACCGCAGCCGTCAATTGCTTCACAAAGGGAATTGCAATATTTCCAGCAAGTCCTGATGCACTTGCAAGCGTAGTAAAGTCAATGACCTCGTCCACCTGTTGATGAGCAACGTGCACAATATGTGCTGCCGCTGAAGCAGGAATCACCCCCACTTTCGCCTGAGCTTGAGCCAATGCTGCTTCTGCTTGCAACATATAACACACCATTCCTTCATCACTAAATATTGCCGTGATCTCGGTTTGGTAAAATAGATTTGCATACAATTGGCTCATTTGAATATCCTTTTCTGACTTGTTTTAAATACCTTTCATTGTTTTGTTTTTAAGCAAGAAATGAAATAGGATTTAAATTTATACACGTTCAATAATCAGCGCGATGCCTTGGCCCACCCCGATACACATTGAACAGAGAGCATATTTTCCACCGATTTGTTCAAGTTGGTTCAAGGCAGTAGTCACCAGACGGGCACCGGAAGCACCGAGTGGATGGCCAATCGCAATGGCACCACCATTTGGGTTTACGCGTGCTTCATCATTTGCTAGACCTAAATCACGGGTCACTGCCAGCGCTTGTGCAGAGAAGGCTTCATTCAGTTCAATGACATCCATCTGATCTAGTGTCAAACCGGTCTGGGCCAGTAGCTTTTTGATCGCTGGTGCCGGACCAAAGCCCATAATGCGTGGTTCAACACCCACCACGGTTGCACTAATGATTTTGGCACGTGGTTTTAAACCATATTCTTGAACGGCTTCATCAGAAGCGATCAAGAGTGCTGCTGCACCGTCATTGATACCTGATGCATTCCCCGCAGTGACAGTCCCATCGGCTTTCACCACTGGTTTCAGCTTGTTTAAACCTTCAAGTGTAGTTGAAGCACGCGGATGTTCATCGGTATCGATAACAACAGGTTCACCTTTACGCTGAGGAATCACCACAGGCACGATTTCTTTTTTGAAAAAACCTTTGGCTTGTGCAGCGGCTGTGCGTTGCTGGCTAGCTAGGGCAAACTTGTCCTGATCTTCACGATTAATATTGAACTGTTCTGCCACGTTTTCAGCCGTTTGTGGCATGGTTTCAACACCGTACAACTCTTTCAGTTTTGGATTAATAAAACGCCAGCCCATGGTGGTATCTTCAAGCTTTTGAGTACGGCCATAAGCTGTTTCAGACTTACCCATGACAAAAGGGGCGCGTGACATGGATTCCACACCACCAGCCATAATCAGATTGGCTTCACCGGCTTTAATGGCACGAGCAGCAATTGCTACCGCATCCAGGGAGGATCCGCAAAGACGGTTAATCGTGGTTGCCGGTACCTGATATGGCACACCTGCGAGCAGGGCTGACATACGACCCACGTTGCGGTTATCTTCACCGGCCTGATTGGCACAGCCATAGATGATGTCATCCACTTTTTCCCAGTTGATACTTGGGTTACGTTCCATCAAGGCTTTAATCGGGATAGCTCCCAGATCGTCAGCACGAACAGGTGCCAGTCCACCAGCATAACGACCGAATGGAGTACGGATGGCATCGATGATATATGCGTTTTTCATATTTTATTTTCCCGCTCTTTAATCCTTCCCAACCTCCCTTTATCAAAGGGAGGAGAACTTCCGGCAACTATTCTCGAAAGTCCCCCTTTCTTGCACATCGACTTAAAGCAATGCTTAAGTCTCGTTCAGGGGATTTAGGGGGGATTTAATTTTCCTTAAATAACTTAACCCTGAGTCGCATCAATCAATGTTGCACCCGTCATCGACTGTAGTCCTTCAAATGACAGACCTTCAACTTTTTCAATCACTTTCATACCTTCAGCCGTGATATCAATCACGCACAGGTCGGTATAGATGCGGTCGACACATTTCAGACCCGTTGCTGGATAAGATAGCTCAGCCACAATTTTGGGTTCGCCTTTTTTGGTCACGTGATCGGTGGTGATAAAGACTTTCTTGGCACCAACCGCCAGATCCATCGCGCCACCGACTGCAGGAATCGCATCCGGTGCGCCGGTATGCCAGTTTGCTAGATCACCATTTTCAGCCACTTGGAAAGCACCCAGGACTGCAATATCAAGATGTCCACCGCGCATCATCGCGAAAGAATCCCCATGATGGAAAAAAGCACCGCCTTCAAGCATGGTGACGAATTCTTTTCCGGCATTGATTAGTTCAGGATCACGGTCTTCTTCTGCAGGTGGTGGGCCAAATGCCAGCAAACCATTTTCAGAATGCAGGAATACATCTTTATCTGAAGGCAGGTAGCTTGAAATTTTAGTGGGTAGGCCAATGCCTAAATTGACATAAGCACCATCTGGAATGTCCTGGGCAACACGTTCAGCGATCTGGTCACGGGTCAGTTTGGTATAGCTCATCTTTTTTCTCCTTAGCCGTGATTACTGTGCAGGCTGTACTTGTACAACGTGCTGTACGAAGATTCCCGGGGTAATGATGTGTTCAGGATCGAGTGCACCGAGTTCAACGACTTCAGACACCTGGGCAATGGTCACATCTGCCGCCATCGCCATGATCGGACCGAAGTTACGGGCAGATTTGCGATACACCAGATTGCCCCAACGGTCGCCTTTCGATGCTTTAATCAGAGCAAAGTCCGCTTTAATTGGATTTTCTAAAACGTAATCTTTACCTTCGTAGTTCATGGTCTGTTTGCCTTCAGCCAGCAAAGTACCAAAACCAGTTGGTGTGTAGATTGGGCCTAGACCCATGCCAGCAGCCTGGATACGACAGGCCAGGTTCCCTTGTGGCACCAGTTCCAGCTCGATCTTGCCAGCACGGTACAGCTCGTCAAAGACCCAGGAATCTGACTGACGCGGGAAAGAACAGATGATCTTACGTACTGCGCCAGCTTTAAGAAGCTTTGCCAGGCCATAGTCTCCGTTACCGGCATTGTTATTGACGATCACTAGATCTTTCACACCAAGTTCGATCAGGCCATCGATCAGTTCAGCCGGCTGACCTGCGGTACCGAAACCACCAATCATGATGGTTGATTCGTCTTTGATTTGTGAAAGTGCTTCAACCAGTGAAGCAGAACTTTTATCGATCATCAAATAACTCCATGTGTTGCCACTAGTACAAAAATTTTTGAGAACCTAAGGTTCTGGTGAAAATACATTCTGGACGGAGAACAAATTCCAACCAAAATCCTTAGGATTCTGTGTGATCTATTCTTGATAAAATCCAAGCTTTCGACTACGGTTTAAAAATAGTTTTGTACGATTTACAGAATCTTTGTACGATGATCGAACAAAAACTTTTTCTAATTCTTAGAATTAAATAAAGAAACCGTAACGATACATGAAAAAGTAATATATGAAGATCAAGGAATTTGACATGGCAACCAGTGATAGTTCACGCGACCAAATGATCCAGAACCCGGAGAATAAAAAAATGATTCGTCATGAAGACTTCATTGCCGGCGTAAGTAAAGGATTAGCAATTCTGGATTGCTTTGCCAATGATCGACACCGTTTAAACGTTAGCATGGCAGCTGAAAAGACAGGACTTACACGGGCGGCTGCGCGTCGTCATTTACTAACACTGGAATATCTTGGTTATTTAGATTTTGATGGCCATTTTTATTCTTTGAGTCCTAAAGTCCTCAAATTTTCAGGGGCTTATTTGAGTGGAGCACAGCTACCTAAAATTGCTCAACCCCTTCTTAATTTGCTGACTCAGCAAACCTCATTAATTTACTCTGTCATGGTCTTGGACGGTTTTGAGGCAATTACGATCGCTCGTAGTGCTGCACACCAACAAACTGATCGGGTCAATCCTTATGGCTTACATCTCGGCAATCGATTACCAGCACATGCTACTTCTGCAGGGAAAGTTTTACTCAGTTATTTAAGCCCTGAGTCTCAGCAAGAATGGCTTGACCAATACCCTTTAAAATCACTGACCAAATACACCTATACGGATAATCAGGCATTTTTAGCCCTATTGAAGCAAATTCGTGCCGATGAATTCTGTTACTCAGCAGAAGAGCATGAACTTGGTGTACATGCACTTGCGGTTCCAATTTATAACCACCGTGCCGATGTCGTTGCTGCTTTAAACATTGTTTCCCCTACTGGACGTACCAGCAAAGAATATTTACAACAGCATATTTTGCCTTTACTGCAACAAACAGCGCGTGAATTCCGTCAATTTGTTTAAGCCATTTTCTAGATAGAATGTGAATGTTGTAAATGAATACCTTTTCTCTATAATAAAAAAACACATCGAGCTCAAATGAACTCGATGTGTTTTGAATCTAGCGCAGATTTAAATAACAAAAGTCATAAAATTTGCACTTAGCTCGCTTTCTGTAGCGGTAGGCCTACATAATTTTCAGCAAGTGTCGTCTGACCTGCTTCTGAACCTAAAATATAGCTTAATTCTGCTTGTTTAATTTTATGTTCAAACTCAGTTTCTGTTTCGAAACAATGAAGTAAATGTGTCATCCACCATGAAAAACGTTCTGCTTTCCACACACGTTTTAAACAGTTTTCCGAATAGCTATCAATGCCAGCTTCTGAACCATTGTCATAATATTCAATCAAGGCTTTAGACAAGAATGCGATATCTGATGCAGCAAGATTAAGACCTTTGGCACCTGTTGGCGGCACAATATGCGCTGCATCCCCTGCCAAGAACAATTTACCAAAACGCATTGGTTCTGTTACAAAGCTACGCAGTGGTGCAATACTTTTTTCAATTGAAGGACCCGTGATCAGCTTTTCACGACTTTCAGGATCAAGGCGGTTTTTCAGTTCTTCCCAGAATTGTTCATCTGGCCAGTTTTCAACTTTGTCTGTTAATGGAACCTGCAGGTAGTAACGGCTACGTGTATTTGAACGCATACTGCAGAGTGCAAAACCACGCTCGGACTGTACGTAAATTAATTCATCTGCCACTGGCGGTACATCTGCAAGTACACCCAACCAGCCAAATGGGTACACTTTTTCAAAGGTCTTGATTTTATCTTCAGGAACACTTGCACGGCATACACCATGGTAGCCATCACAACCTGCGATAAAATCACATTGAACCGTGACCTGACGGCCTTCATGTTCAAATGTCACCGAAGGCTGCTCACCATAAAATTCATGAACTTGTACATTACTTGCTTCGTAGAAAGACGTTAATTGCGCTTCAGTACGTGCTTGCATTAGGTCTTTGGTTACTTCAGTTTGACCATAAACAGTGACCTGCTTACCTCCGGTGAGTTGGGTCAGATCCACACGGTGTTTCTCACCATTGGTTAAAATTTCAATACCGTTATGTGGTAAGCCCTTTTCTCTGAGTTGAGCATCTACACCGGCTTCAGCCAAAAGATCAACCGATACCTGCTCAAGAATACCAGCACGGATACGACTTGCTACATACTCAGCACTACGCTGCTCAATTAAAATATGATCAATACCGGCTTTATAGAGTAATTGTCCAAGTAATAATCCTGCTGGACCTGAACCAATAATTGCGACTTTAGTGTTTAAAATTTCCATATGCTGACAATTTCCAAATAGTCATCCTTTTTTACAAGTTAAGAAATTTTCATGTTTCCGCCTAGACCTTAGCCTCAATCCCTACCGAAATAGGTGACTTTTGACCGATGATCGGACATGATATCTAAAGAAAATAAATAATGAGGGGAATGTAATTGCGCAAAGATTTGATTTTTAGTGAAAATAATAATGAGTCTATTCAGTATGACGATTACATTGCAGGACTAGCAAAAGGTTTAAGTTTGCTTGAATGCTTCAGTACTGAACGTCAAAAGCTGAATGTTACCCAGATTGCTGAACGTACCGGGCTCAGTCGTACTGCGGCTCGACGCTATGTCCGTACCCTCAAATTTCTCGGTTATCTCGATACAGATGAACATTTCTATTGGCTCACCTATAAAGTGTTACGCTTTTCCAGCGCTTATCTCAGTTCCGCCTACTTACCTAAAGTTGCCCAACCGATGCTCAACCTCTTAAGCATAAAAACTGCTTTGAGTTATTCTGTTGCAGTACTTGATGAGCATGAAGTTGTACCTGTTGCAAAAAGTATTGCTCCCCAAATTGACACCAGCAAACTTAGTCCACTTGGTGTACACCTAGGGAACCGCCTGCCTGCGTATGCTACATCGACGGGCAAGATTCTACTTTCACATTTAAGTCTTGAAGCCCAGCAACAATGGCTGGATAAATTTAACCTGAAACGGCTTACCCCCTACACCATTACGGATCCACAGGTTTTTTTAAAAACATTAGAGCAAGTTGGTCAGCTTGATTACTGTATTTCTACAGAAGAACATGAATTAGGAATCATTGCGATGGCAGTCCCCATTTTAAATATGCAGGGAGATACTGTAGCTGCGCTAAACTGTATTGGCTCAAGCGCGCGTATTAATACCAGTTATTTAATACAAAATATCCTCCCTCTGCTTAAACAGACTGCTCATGATTTGCGTGCCATACTTTGATAATATTGCATGATTTTTAAAGTTTTTTATGATTTTTTATGCTAAGTGATTGATCATATGTATTCTTTTTTTACAAAATGAACGCCTTTGTTCATACTTTTTAATTCCTAGTATTTCACTAGATTATTCAATGATTTCCTATGTTCTATGGATCCATTTAATCCAAAAAAACGATTATTGCATATATTTTATGCTTGTATTTGGATCCAATAATGATAAATTCAGCACATCGCAAGTAGGCTGATTAAATCTTCAGCAACAGAACATGGACGGGTTCTGATCTGCGGTGGACATCTTAAACATTACTAGGATGACACCTTTTAACCAAAAAAATTATGCAATATTAATAAACTAATCACGTTTATTTATACATATATGTGCTGGTTTAGGTGTCTGATTCCATGGAGAAAGTAAATGGTTCAGAACCCTCGTGAGGAAATGAATAACAAAACCATGAATAGCTATCAATGGTTTGTTATCGGTATCTGTGTTCTTTTAAATGTCATCGATGGTTTCGATGTATTGGTGATGGCATTCACTGCATCATCGGTATCAGCAGAATGGGGACTCACAGGTTCACAGTTAGGTGCTTTATTAAGTGCCGGTCTGTTTGGTATGGGTGCAGGTTCTTTATTTTTGGCCCCTTGGGCAGACAAAATTGGTCGTCGCCCTTTAATTCTGCTTTGTCTGCTTATTAGTGGTGTCAGCATGATTGCTGCTTCACTAGTACAGAGTGCAACTCAGCTCGGTATTATGCGTTTTATTACGGGTCTAGGGATTGGTGGTATTTTGGCAAGCAGTAATGTGATTGCCAGTGAATATGCATCATCGCGCTGGAGAAGCTTGGCAGTAAGTTTGCAATCCACCGGTTATGCCATTGGTGCAACCATTGGCGGTATGATTGCAATTGCTTTGATCAGCCATTTCGGCTGGCGTTCAGTCTTCCTTGCAGGCGGATTAACGACCATGTTTATGCTGGTAGTAGCATTTTTCACTTTACCAGAATCACTCGATTATCTGCTGGTTAAACAGCCAAAAAATGCTTTAGATCGTATTAATCACCTCTGCCAACGTATTGGTTTGACTCGTATTCAGCAACTTCCTGAAGTTGTACTCAATACCGCACAATCTAAGATTGGTATTGCAAAATTATTCACTGCTGGGCTTGGCCTACAAACCATCTTACTTTGGGTTAGCTTCTTCTTCGTAATGTTCGGCTTTTACTTCGTTATGAGCTGGACACCAAAAATCTTGTCTGCAAATGGCATGACGACTGAACAAGGTGTGACTGCTGGTGTACTGATCAGTGCAGGAGGCATGTTTGGTGCGGCATTGATCGGTCTAATCAGCGCACGTGTCCGTGTATTCTATGTACAAGCAGCTTTCCTGGCATTAACCGCCATCTTAATTCTGCTTTTTGTAAACAGTACTGGCACACTTACTATTGCCTTTATCCTGTCAGTTTTCTTGGGCGTATTATCTAATGGCTGTGTGGCAGGTCTTTATGCCATGTCACCTTCAATCTATGCAGCCGATGTGCGTGCTACCGGTGTAGGTTCTGCAATTGGTTTTGGCCGTATTGGTGGAATTTTATCCCCGTTAGTTGCAGGTGCTTTCCTAGACGGCGGAATTTCTTCACTTACCTTGTATGGCTACTATGCGGGTGCTTTTGTTCTTGCGATTGTGACTGTTCTTAGTCTTTCAAAATTGCAGAATAAACACACGGCTCAATTAAACTTCCAAAGCTCTACTGTAAGTTCATAACTCTTTTATTACTTCATTATCCTGAGCTGAACATGAAGTTCAGCTCTATTCAAATATATAGGGACAATATCATGAGATTCTCTGCAATCTTTTTGGGGATACTTTCGTCTGTAGTTTTAGCTCCTGCTTTTGCAAACAGTTTTATTGATGATTCTCAGGTCACATTGACAGCACGTAATTTCTATTATGACCGTGACTATAAGCAAGGAGATGCTTTCCCGGCAGCACGTGATTGGGCTCAAGGTTTTATCTTAAAAGCAAATTCTGGTTATACGCCAGGTGTTGTTGGATTTGGTGTAGATATCTTGGGTCTAGCAGGTTTTAACTTATTAGGCGATAGCGTCGATGAGTATGCTGCTTCCGGTTTACTCCCTGTGGGTCAAGACAGAAAGCGTGCTGATCAGTATGGTGAACTCCGTTGGACCGCGAAAGCAAAAGTACAGGACTCCACATTACATGTAGGAACATTGGCGCCAATGTTCCCTGTGCTATTTTCCAGCCCTGCCCGTTTATTCCAGCAGAATTATCGTGGTGCTCATCTACAGTTTAATGAAATAGATAATTTAAAAGTTCATGCGTTGTATACAGATCGAGTCAACCAACGGGACTCCACCAACTATGAGAAAATTCGAGTAGGTAACCCAAATGGACGATTCGACACTGCTGCTGAATCTTCTGGCCTACATATGTTAGGAGCTGAATATAAGGTTAATGATCAGGTAGCTACACAAATTTTTCATGCAGACTTACATGATGTGTATCAACAAAGTTTCTTGGGACTAAAAACCAAACATGACATTGGTATCGGTAATTTCCTGTCTGATTTGCGTTTGTTCGTGAGTGAAGATTCAGGCGATGCCCTTGCAGGTAATATCGAGAACCAGCACTTCAGCGGGATTTTCGGTTTGAATCGTAGCAATCACACCTTTAGTCTGGGCTATATGCAATCATTTGGTGATACTGCCATGCCTACCCTGTCAGGTGCTGAACCTGCGGTATTCTTGGACAGTATGAGTGCTGACTTTACTAATATTAATGAAAAAGTTTATCACGTCCGTTATGACTACGATTTTAAAGATACCCCTCTTAACGGTCTTAAATTTATGACCCGTTATAGTAAAGGAGTAGATATTGAAATTAGAAATCTGCCAGGTGAAGAATTTGAGCAAGACGCGCTAGATTTCGATTTAAGTTATCGCATTCCAGCAGGTAAACTTGAAGGCTTAAACCTACGTGCACGTTATAGCCATTATCGTAATGATATGCCTGCCCAAGGCATGGCTTTCCGTTCTGATAATGAGACCCGTGTGAATATTGATTACACCTGGAAGTTTAAATAAATTCTAACTGATTAAACTTCTTATTCATTCAGATTTATTATTTTTTCAATAATTTATAAATCAAAATAAAAGAGGCCTTCCGGCCTCTTTTTATATCTATTCAATATTGAATATTTCTAAATTTAGGCATCTGCTTTAATCACATGTTCAGCCTCACCCCCCCATTACTACAATTTTCTGCGGAAACTTCAACATGTATAATTGGCGTGTTTCTGTATATTGACTGTCAGTATTATCGTGAAAGTATGCGAGTCGAAGAACTGTTAGACTAAATTTGTTTAGATCAGTAAAGCTCTTAACTATTTATTTTATTAAGTTATTTAGGAATTTTTTAATATTCCAAACGTCTCCAATTATTATTTCCAAGTTGGCTCTCTATTTGATCCATTCAAAATATAATTCCTCACTTCTTTTAAAAAATAGTTACTCAATCGCCATTCTCAACGGATAAATTTGGGACTGGTTCTCCTTACAAAAAACTACATTTCCTATGATTTAGTATCTTGGAATTATCCAAAAAATATTTTTTATGAATAACATTAATTTATGTTATAAATTAACCCCATATTTTATGAAATTATTTATTACGTAATTAAATTACGTATTGAATAATATTCAAGATCCAGTATGATGAGTTAAATTCCTTCTTTTTCTTGTGTGCATCAGGAATCGATGCAGTTCAGCAAGTCAAAGAAGTCAGGCAAACGGATTTGTCTTCTCAATATAAAACGGCAGTCATACCACCGTAGAGCCTGAACAGACAGTAAAAGATGAGCAATAGGATTGCTTCTAAAAAATGAGGATGTTGTATGAATGAATTAGCCAATCCATTAGAACTATGTGGATTCGAATTTATTGAATTTGTATCTGAAGATGGCCAACTGGATCCTGTTTTCCAAGCCATCGGATTCACTAAAGTGGCGAAGCATAAATCGAAAAATGTCTATTTATGGCGCCAGGGCAATATTAATATCATTCTGAATTATCAGCCTGAATCATATGCAGCCTATTTCTACAAAGAGCACGGTCCTTCTGCTTGTGCAATGGGCTTCCGTACCAAGAATGCGGCAAAAGCTTTTCAAAAGGCGATTGAAATCGGCGCAGAACCGATTTATAGCAAAATCGGGCCAATGGAGCTTAATATTCCTGCGATTAAAGGAATCGGTGGTTCCCCAATCTTCCTGGTCGATTGTGACATTTACCAAAATGATTTTATCTTCTTCGATAATGTTCCATCGCGTCCAGTCGGCACAGGCCTGAATGAAATCGACCATTTAACGCATAACGTTTATAAAGGTCGTATGCAGTACTGGGCAGATTTCTATGAAAAGATTTTCAACTTCCAGGAAATCCGCTACTTCGATATTAAAGGCGAATACACTGGCCTGACCTCTAAAGCATTGACTGCACCAGATGGTAAGATCCGTATTCCACTAAATGAAGATTCGGACAAAGGTAATGGTCAGATCGCTGAATTCCTGAATGAATTCAATGGTGAAGGTATTCAGCACATTGCCTTTATCTGTGATGACCTGCTTGAAACATGGGACAAGCTGAAAGCTTTAGGCACCAAGTTCATGACGCCACCGCCAAGCACTTATTATGAAATGCTGGATGAACGTTTACCGAACCATGGTGAGCCAGCGGATGAGCTGCAAAAACGCGGCATTCTGCTAGATGGCAATACCAAAGATGGCAACAAACGCCTGCTATTACAGATTTTCTCTGAAAATATGATTGGCCCGGTGTTCTTTGAATTTATCCAGCGCAAAGACGACGATGGTTTCGGTGAAGGTAACTTTAAAGCCTTATTTGAATCAATCGAACGTGATCAGATCAAACGTGGTGTTTTAGACATTTCTAAAGCCTGACCTTTTTAAAGCCATACCGGTGTCTATGTAGTCTCATGTGCATCGGTATGGTTGCCTCTGCTTCAACAGATACGCTCGTATAACACTTAAGATTCTGCATCGATGACGGCATAAAAATAATAAAGCACATCATAGTTCAGCGCTTAATCTCACATGGATGATGAATAAAAATGCAGCATATTGAACAAGGAAACCTGAAAAAAGGTTTAAGTAACCGGCATATTCAGCTCATCGCACTCGGTGGTTCAATTGGTACCGGACTGTTTCTTGGAATTTCACAAACGATCAAGCTTGCCGGGCCTTCCGTTATTTTAGGTTATGCCATTGCAGGCTTGATTGCCTTCTTAATGATGCGCCAACTGGGTGAAATGATTGTACATGAACCTGTGAGCGGTTCTTTTAGTCATTTTGCTTATAAATACTGGGGCAAATTTGCCGGATTTATGTCGGGTTGGAATTATTGGGTACTCAATATTCTGGTCTGTATGGCCGAATTAAGTGCCGTCGGTCTTTATATCCATTACTGGTGGCCGGAAATTCCGACCTGGGTTTCTGCCCTCGGCTTCTTCATTTTCATTAATGTGATTAATCTCCTCCACGTGAAATTATTCGGTGAAATGGAATTCTGGCTGGCGATCATTAAGGTCGGTGCGATTATTGCCATGATTGCGTTCGGTAGTTACCTGCTTGCCAGTGGTAGCGGCCACAGCCAGTCCAGTCTGGAAAATTTATGGCAACTCGGCGGCTTTTTCCCGAATGGAATCATGGGCCTGATTATGGCAATGGCGATGATCATGTTTGCTTTCGGCGGTATTGAACTGGTCGGGATCGCAGCCGCTGAAACCGACAACCCGAAAAAGACCTTACCTAAAGCAGTCAACCAGATTGTCTACCGCGTCCTGTTATTTTATATCCTGAGCCTAGTGGTGATTTTATCGCTTTACCCTTGGAATATGATGGCGCAAGGTGGTAGTCCATTTGTCATGATTTTTGATTCTCTCGGCAGTCAGACGGTTGCCGGAGTTTTGAATTTCGTGGTGTTAACCGCAGCGGTTTCGGTATATAACAGTACTAACTACTGTACCAGCCGTATGCTGTTAGGCTTAGCCCAGCAAGGTAATGCGCCGAAGTTCTTAAGCAAGATTAATCAGCGTGGCATCCCTGTGAATGCGGTGATGGTTTCAGCGTTTTTCACCTTGATGTGCGTTTTATTAAATTATCTGGTGCCGGAAAAAGCCTTTAGCATGCTGATGATGCTGGTGGTTGCTGCCATCGTGATTAACTGGCTTGTTATTTCCTATACTCATTTGAAATTCAAGACCTCAATGAATCGTACGCAGACTAGAACCGATTTTCCAAGTGTGGCGTATCCATTCACCAACTATTTATGTATCGCATTTATGGGCGGTATTCTGCTGATTATGAGCAGCACCCCGGACATGCGCGTTGCTGTCATCATGATTCCGGTCTGGATTGGTATTCTCTCGGTTGCCTACTTCTTTAAGCGCAAACAGGAATCTCAGACTGCTATTTTAGATAACAGCAAAATTAGCACCTTACCAGAAGCGTAATCGCATATTGATTAGATTAGGATAGATTCATGTTTCAACATATTGATACTTATGCCGGTGATCCAATTCTCTCTTTAATGGAAGAATTCAACAAAGATCAGCGTAGTAACAAAGTCAACTTAAGCATCGGACTGTATTACAACGAAGATAATATCGTGCCGCAGCTAGACTCAGTTCAGAAAGCCTATACTTATCTGACCCCTGACTATAATAAAGTTCGTGTTTACTTGCCGATGGATGGGCTAAACAGCTTTAACCAGGCTGCACAGGAATTAATTTTTGGAACTTCCAGCCCTGCCCGTGAGCAAGGCCGTGTGGTTACGATTCAGACTTTGGGTGGCTCAGGTGCACTAAAAGTCGGCGCAGATTTTTTAAAGAAATATTTTCCAAAATCTGAAATCTGGGTCAGCCAGCCAACTTGGGAAAACCATATTGCGATCTTTAACGGCGCTGGTATTCAAACCCATTTCTATCCTTATTATGATGCAGAAACCAATGCCGTTAATGTACCGGCGATGCTGGATTGCTTAAAACAGCTGCCAGCTCACAGTATTGTGTTACTGCATCCATGCTGCCATAACCCGACTGGTGCAGATTTACAGCCGCATGATTGGGATCAGGTCATTGAGGTATTAAAAGCGCAATCCTTAATTCCGTTCCTGGATATGGCTTATCAAGGTTTTGGTCAGGGTCTGGAACAGGATGCCTATGCTATCCGTGCACTCGATCAGGCTGGCATGAACTTCATCGTCAGCCATTCATTTTCCAAAATCTTCTCTTTATATGGAGAGCGTATTGGTAGCTTAAGTTTTGTCTGTGATGACTCTACAAGCGCACAAAATGTTTTAGGCCAGTTAAAAGCCACAGTTCGCCGGATTTATTCAAGTCCAGCGGCTAATGGTGCCCTATTGGTGAGCCAGGTATTAAATAATCCTGAACTGTTTCAGCAATGGCAGGCTGAAGTTGAAGAAATGCGCCAGCGTATTTTACGTATGCGTGGCCTACTCAAAGAAAAATTGTCTCAGGCATTGCCAGAACTTGATTTCAGCTACCTGACCCAGCAACAAGGTATGTTTAGCTATACCGGCTTAACTGCTGAGCAAGTGGATCTGTTAAAACAGCATTACGGTATTTATCTGGTTCGTAGTGGCCGCATGTGTACAGCAGGTCTGAACCTTAGCAATATTGATTATGTTGCCGAGTCGATGGCTGCAGTGATCAAAATGCAGAATGAAGCTGAACCACTGATTGCTTAAAAAACAGTAAGTTTTAAAAGCCTTCTAGCTTAAGTGCTCGAAGGCTTTTTTATGAATGGTGATTTGATCTTTTTAAATAAAAATAGAGTCAGGTCATGTTCTTGGGCAAAATCCGTAACCAATTGGATATCTATTCTTATTTCATCTGGACATTTTGTTCTGCACTAGGATTAAATGAGAGTACATAAAACCGTGGAACATTGCTTCTTTATTAAGTGTTAAATATGAAAAATCATAAAAAAGCCTAATTTGAGATAATCAAGCTTTTTATTACCATTTAAATATATGATTTATATAAATAAATAAAAATAATCACGTATAACGTGTATTATGTTAATTTTAGGAGATCTCAAGATTACTCTCCAATCAATTTCATATCCTTTTCATCCCACCAATGTTGAGCATAGATTTCAGGATTAGTTGTAAGTATCTCATTCAAAATATCAGCTACAAACATTAGTTGCTCTGATATATCAATTTTCTTAAAAAATCCTTTCTTAATTATTGGCCTGCAAGGATCTATGAAAACCAAAAAACCATTTTCATACTCTTGATAATGATTACATCCAACCCAAATACCTTTAAATTTTTCGTCCGCTAAGGGTATTAAATATCCCCAATCCTCATTTATGAAATCTGATACATTTAAGCCATACTTAGGAAGTTCTTCTGATAAGTATTTTGCTAATGTATGTCCCCAAATTTGTCTATCCCACTCTTCTTTCTCTTCAGAGGTTGGAGGGAAGTTATCAGATCGAAACTCTATATGTGTTTTTAATAAGGTCATAATTTTTTATTCTTTAATATTGAATTATGAAAATAAAAGTTCTTATAAAAATTGTCTACATTGCGAGATAATTTTTAATTTTTTTAAAATTAATTAGTTAAACCAAATTGATACTTTAATTTAAAATAAAGGCTGTTATACGAACTCTAAAGCATCCAAGAGTTAGAAATCTCTATTCAATTTTCTGTGAGATCGCATATCCAGTAAAATAAGAATAAAAATTCTAGTTTTATTTCATAATTAAGCCACATTTTAATTTCTGTCAAACGATCAAAAGCTGGATATAAAAAAGATCCAGCACCTCAATCAGGTCTGGATCTATGAAAGAATTATAAATTATATCTAATAGAGGAAAAGTGTTAGACAGCGACCTGTGGATTAAACAAGGCATCAATCTGCTGTTGAATCCCGAGCAGATAATCAATAGCCTGTTGCATCTGGTCTGCTGGCAACTGATCTTCGGTGCCAATACAGGTAATCACATGATCAAGCTGTCGACTGAAGTTATACACGGGAATCGCCACTGCATGGATGCCTGCCATCATATCGCCGGTTACTGAAGCATAGCCCTGCTGTAGAATTTTCTCTTTAAGTTGCAAGAATTCTTCCCAGTTCGCAGGATATTGACCTGCTTTAGCGCTACTCGCCCACTCTTTTTCCAGTAAAGGCTTAATGATATGTTCTGGCTGGAGACAAGCATGTAAACGGCCAGTTGCCGACTTCAGCAAAGGCATACGCGAGCCGACTCGGGTAATAATATTAAATACATGGTTAGACTCAAGTGACTGAACCACTACAGCACCATCGGCAAACCATTTACTGACATGAATACTGCAATTTAAATGCTGCTGAATCTGCACAATATATTTTTGGGTTAATTCCAGCATATCGGTACGTTTTAAGGCATTGACCCCAAATGCATGAGCACGCTCACCCAGGCTATAACGCCCGTCACTGAGCTGCTGGGCATACCCTTTACGTATCAAACTCACCACATAACGATGCACTTTTGCAGGATGCATAGACAGGACTTCCGACAGCTCTTTTAACATCATCGGTGCATTATGTTCAGTCAATGCATCGAGTACAGTTAATCCTACTTCTAGAGACTGCACCCCTCCCTGTAATTTTTCTTCCTCAACGCTCATCGTTTCATCCTGCATATACGCATTAATTTTCATGGTTCTATAAAGCCATTGTACTACTGAAATCAAAAATCTTGTTCAGCCAAATCTGATTCCAGATTCAGATCATATCCGCATTTTAACAAATTTACATTATTCATAATCAAATTATTTATTGCGTAATTTAAAAATATAAGTATGATTCTGTATAGAACTTAAATTTTCCACGGAAAGGATTCATATTTATGACGACGCGTTTAAAGTCATTTATCGACATCGCTCCTGATTCAGATTTCCCTTTAGAAAACCTGCCTTATGGTATTTTCAGTGATGAGCAAAACGTCCAGCCACGTGCCGGGGTGGCACTCGGAGAATGGGTTGTGGATCTGGGAGTATTGGAAGAAAAGGGTTATTTAAAGCTAAAAGAAGGTCAGCAATTTTTTAATCAGCCAACCTTGAATGCTTTTATTGAGTCGGGTAAAGCCAATTGGTCTAAAGTACGTACGGAATTACAAAAGTTACTCTCAGCCGATCATGCCGAATTGCGTGACAACAAAGAGCTACGTGATCAGGTTTTCTTGAAACAGTCAGACGTCAAAATGCATCTGCCAGTCTATATCCCGGGCTATACCGACTTTTATTCATCGAAAGAACATGCCACTAATGTCGGCTGTATGTTCCGCGATCCGAAAAATGCACTGTTAGCCAACTGGTCAGAACTTCCAGTCGGTTATAACGGCCGTGCCAGCTCCGTAATTGTCAGCGGTACAGAAATCGTACGCCCATCAGGACAGATCAAATTACCGGATTCTGATCGTCCAGTTTTTTCAGCGTGCCGCAAACTCGACTTCGAACTGGAAACCGGCTTTATTATTGGCAAGCCAAATAACTTAGGCGAGCCCATTGCGATTGAAAATGCTTGGGATCATATTTTTGGCATGGTGCTATTCAATGACTGGTCTGCACGTGATCTGCAACAATGGGAATATGTACCGCTAGGTCCATTTAACGCCAAGACTTTTGCCTCTTCGATCTCGCCATGGATCGTAACCATGGAAGCGCTGGAACCATATAAAACCAGTTCACCTGCTCAAGAGCCAAAACCTCTGGCTTATCTGCGTGAAGATAACAGCAGCAATAGCTATGACATTAACCTGTCGGTTGAAATTCAGCCTGAACATTCAGACCAGGCTGATGTCATCTGCGAAACCAATTTCAAATATATGTACTGGTCGATGGCACAGCAGCTGGCTCATCACACGATTGCAGGGTGTAATGTTCAGGTCGGTGATCTGATGGGTTCAGGCACAATTTCAGGCCCTACGCCAAATTCTTATGGTTCATTACTGGAAATCACCTGGAATGCAACCAAGCCGCTGACTTTGTCGAATGGTGAACAACGCACCTTCATTCAGGACGGCGACACCGTGATCATGAAAGGTCATTGTGAAAAAGAGGGTCTGCGTATCGGTTTCGGTGCTGTGAGCGGCAAAATCTTGCCAGCGATTGATTTCGGTTTTACTGAATAGTCCGGGGTGAAATCATGACCATGCAACTGTATACCTATTTTCGGAGTTCGGCCGCTTACCGGGTTCGTATTGCGCTCAACCTGAAAGGACTCGAAGCAGAACATATCCCGGTTCATCTGGTGAACAATGGCGGCGAACAGCATAGTGAAACATTTCGTCGGGTCAATCCGGGTGAGCTGGTCCCTGCCTTAATTGAAGATGATTTCACGCTGACCCAGTCGCTCAGCATGATTGAATATCTGGAAGAAAAATTTCCGGAAACTCCCCTGTTGCCCGAGGATTTGCAACAGCGTGCGCTGATTCGGGCCTTCAGTCTGAATATCGCTTGTGACATTCATCCACTCAACAACCTGCGTGTACTTCAGTACCTTAGCAAAACCCTGAATGCCAGCGACGAACAGAAAACTGAATGGTACAGACACTGGGTTATCACCGGTTTAAAAGCACTTGAAGCTCAATTAACGCTTTCAAATGGCCAATTCTGTTTTGGAGATCAGCCTAGCCTTGCAGATTGCTGCCTGATTCCGCAAGTGTATAACGCTAAACGTTTCAACATCGATCTTTCAGATTTTCCGAAAATTGAATCGATTTATGAATATTGCAATTCACTAGACGCATTTCAAAAAGCTGTACCTGAAGCGCAGCCCGATGCAGCATAAGAATATATAAGGATATAACCATGACCATTCAAATCGAAAAAATTCACCATGTCGCCTACCGCTGTAAAGATGCCAAAGAAACCGTGGAATGGTACAAAAAGAACCTGAACATGGACTTTATCCTGGCTTTTGCTGAGGATCATGTACCGTCTACCAAGGCTTTCGACCCGTATATGCATCTGTTTTTAGATGCAGGCAATGGCAATGTGTTGGCCTTCTTTGAACTGCCCACCCAACCGGAAATGGGCCGCGATGAAAATACCCCGAAATGGGTGCAGCATATCGCCTTAAAAGTGAAGGATCGTCAGGCACTGGTTCAGGCCAAAGAGCATCTGGAAGCC
Source organism: Acinetobacter sp. LoGeW2-3 (assembly GCF_002688565.1). Classification (NCBI taxonomy): domain Bacteria; kingdom Pseudomonadati; phylum Pseudomonadota; class Gammaproteobacteria; order Moraxellales; family Moraxellaceae; genus Acinetobacter; species Acinetobacter sp. LoGeW2-3. The sequence continues at coordinate 299,846 of NZ_CP024011.1, forward strand.
AATGGCGTAGATGTACTGGGCATTACCAATCACGGCATTTTCCATTCAATTTACTTCTTCGATCCAAATGGCCACCGTCTGGAACTGGCGTATGATGATGAAAAAGCATCGCAAAAAATTGCCATGATTACCGAAGAAATGAAATATGACATGCTGGAACAATGGAGCAAAACCAAACGCGCGCCTTCACATACCCACTTCCTGCATGCAGATGAATTAGACCACAGCGCTCGCGAAGCCAAGATGGACGCTTGAATTTTAAGATAAGGATTTCTGATGAATAAAGTCGTTGCCAATGCTCAGGAAGCTTTAGCGGATATCGTGGCAGATCATCAAATGCTCGCCGTTGGCGGATTTGGTTTATGCGGTATCCCTGAAGCACTCATTGACGCTTTAAAAAATACTGGTGTGATTGGCCTGACCTGCATTTCTAATAATGCCGGTGTGGATGATTTTGGTTTGGGCAAATTGCTGCAAACCAAGCAGATCAAAAAAATGATTTCTTCTTATGTCGGTGAAAATAAAGAATTTGAACGCCAATATCTGAATGGTGAACTGGAAGTGGAACTGACTCCTCAAGGTACACTGGCAGAAAAACTGCGTGCTGGCGGTGCTGGAATTCCTGCTTTCTACACTCAAACAGGTGTCGGCACATTGGTTGCCGAAGGCAAAGAAGTCCGTGAATTTGAGGGTAAAGAATTTATCCTGGAAAAATCATTAACCGCAGACGTGGCATTGGTTAAAGCCTATAAAGCGGATAAGGCTGGCAATCTGGTCTTCCGTAAGACTGCGCGTAATTTCAATCCTGAATGTGCCATGGCCGGAAAAATCACTGTGGCTGAAGTTGAACAGGTTGTAGAGATTGGTGAACTTGATCCGGATGATATTCATCTACCTGGAATTTATGTAAACCGAATCATCGTCAATGCTTTACCGGAAAAGCGCATTGAGCAGATGACCTTAAAGGCAGGAGCATAATCATGGCTTGGACTCGAAATGAAATGGCTCAGCGTGCGGCACAGGAACTTGAAGATGGTTTCTATGTCAATCTCGGTATTGGCTTACCAACACTGGTAGCCAACTATATTCCAGAAAATATCAACGTCTGGCTCCAGTCTGAAAATGGTCTGCTAGGCATTGATGAATTCCCGACTGCAGAAACAGTTGATGCAGACCTGATCAATGCCGGTAAACAGACAGTCACTGCTCGTAAAGGTGCAGCTTTCTTCTCAAGTGCTGAATCCTTTGCCATGATTCGCGGGGGTCATGTCAATATCGCAATTTTAGGCGCGATGGAAGTCTCCGAAACAGGTGATCTGGCTAACTGGATGATTCCGGGCAAGAAAGTCAAAGGTATGGGCGGTGCTATGGATCTAGTGGCAGGTGTGCAGAAAGTCGTAGTGCTAATGGAGCATACGGCGAAAGACGGTTCCCCAAAAATTGTTCCTCAATGTACCTTGCCCCTGACCGGTAAAGGTGTCGTCAACCGAATCATTACGGATCTCGGTGTTATGGATATTACTTCACGCGGAGTGTTTCTGATAGAACTCGCTCAAGATGTCACGCTGGAACAGATCAAAGTTGCGACTGGAGTGGAGCTGATTACGGATAGACTTGAGGCTGCCTGATCTTTTTAGGCTGAATATTCAAAGCAGCTAAGGCTGCTTTAATTTCGCCTCCGCAATATCACTTCTGCAGTCATCTTATCCAGGTCAGAGTTTTTTATAATTCCCTATAAAGGAGGTAAAGAAAGAACAGATCAGCTTTATAAATATAATTTAACTCAGTCCAAAAATTAAATTACCTTTATTTCTATATTCAACTTAATTTGCAGAAGTACTCATTCTTTTTTCTCTACTGTGTTTTCATCAAGCTAAATTGAATTCCTAAAATCTAAAAACCTTCTCACTCTATTTTTGTAATTACTATCTGATAAATAAAAATAATTATGATAATAAAATTATACATATCGAGAAAATCCGACCAATAAAAAAGCCACTTGCGTAAGTGGATGATTTATAAGAAGAATTTTGGTGGAGGTGGCGGGAGTTGAACCCACTAAAGCTTAACACTATCACAACCTATCAAATATAAGTATTTGTATTTTAAAACATTTACTTAATTTCATTTGATAGTCTGTGATAGACTTTTGAAAAAGTGTGGCAAAAAATGTGGCAATTAATTTTACCCAATGTGAACCCGAATTTGATTTAGTGCATTGAATCATAAAACTAATATTGTCTAAATCCCGCCCCAAGATAATGCAATGATAAAAATTCGGAGAACTAACTGTAATAAGAGATTCTTTTCTTTGAGAATCTCTCGAGTTGCTTCAAGAACCCTTCAAAATAATCTTTCTGCTTTTCTTCACTTCTATATCCTGCATATAAGGTTCGGCGTAATCCTTCAGGTGAAACACACTCTAAACGACGCGACGTAACCCACCCCTTCTTTTCATATTCATTTACCACCCAATCTGGCAATGCTGCAATCCCCCGACCACTTGCAACAAGCTGGATCAACATTTGGGTTAAGTCGGTAGTACGGATTTGCTTTGGCATGATGTTCTCTGGAATAAACAAACGTGACATGATATCCAATCGATGCTTGTCTACTGGATAAGTGATCAGGGTTTCTTCTGCCAGTTCTTGTACCGTAATCTCTTCGGCACGTACCAACGGATGTGTATTAGATAAAACTAGCCGAGATTCATACTCAAAAATTGGGAAATATTCGATTCCCTTCATTGCTATTGGATCAGCAGTAATTAGCAGATCAAACTCTCCTGTTTGCAACAGCTCATGTGGATTAGCTTCAAAACCGGAAGCAAAATCTAAATCAACATCAGGATATTGACTACGGTACTGATTCAAAAGTGGCATGAGCCAATCGAAACAACTATGGCACTCTGAGGAAAAAACAATGCGACCTGTCTGCCCATGAACAATACGGGTAATGTCACTTTGTGCTATTTGAACTTGTGGCAATACCTCATCGGCCAATTTCAATAGACGTAAACCCACATTAGAGAAACTGATAGGACGTGTACGACGATTGACCACTTCTACACCAAACCATTGATCTAGCTCTCGCAACTGGTGAGATACAGCCGAAGGAGTCAGACATAGGTCACCTGCTGCTGCAACCAATGAACCGTGCTCTCTCAAGGCTGTCAGTGTTTTTAAATGTCGTATTTCTATCATGTAAATCCCAAACAATAACTATAATGTCAGAAAAGCCCACACTGAGTGAGCCTGTTCTTCATATCAAATTAATTGAATATCTCTTAACTCAATCCTTTAAATATGAAAAAGCATCCAACGATACTTAACAATACCGCAAAACATTTTTTCAGCATTTGCGGTGATAAAGCATGTGCTGTTTTTGCACCCAACTTAGCTGTAAAGAAACTCATCAGGCTAATGCCTAAGAATGCATAAGTATGTACATAGCCAATACTGTTGGGCACAGCAGCATGTGCTTTCATCCCAAAAATCATAAAGCCTAAAGCACCAGCAATCGCAATGGGTAAACCACAAGCGGCAGATGTTCCCACTGACTTTTGCATGACGACGCCATAACGGTTGAGATACGGGACGGTTAAACTGCCACCACCGATCCCAAAAATAGCTGAAGCCACCCCAATCACTGAACCTGCAGCCACCTGCTTACCGGTTGAGGGCAACGTTCTGCTTGAGTCGACAGCCTTTTTAGCCCCCATGAACATGCTATATGCCACCCAAATCAAGAATAAACCAACGATGAGTTGAAGATGTATTCCTGAGAGCCATCCTGCAATCGCCGCACCTGCAAAACAGCCAATTGCCATCGGTGGCGCCAGATTTTTAAATACCGACCATATCACTGCACCATTTTTATGGTGTGCCATGAATGAACTGATTGATGTCACAACAATGGTGGCTAATGAGGTTCCTAATGCCAAATGCATGATCACATCAGGACTGTAGTCCATCTGAGTAAAAACAATAAAGAGTAATGGGACGATGATCGTTCCACCACCGACACCAAAGAGACCAGCCGCAAATCCTGCAAGCGCCCCGATGACTAAAAAAATAATAAGTTCCACGATATCCTGACTTTTAAAGGATTGAATATTGAAGCAATGAACGGTTAAACCGTTTCCAGTTGACCGACCTGATGATAGGCACGATTAAAATAGACCAGGCTTTCCTCTTGCTGGCTTTGTTTGATGGCTAATACACGACATAAGAAAATGCTATGTGTGCCAACATTTTTAATCTCTTCTATCTTGCAATCAAAACTTACCAAAGCATCTTCTAAAATCGGAGCACCTGTTTTGAGTGTGGTCCAACACCCAAGTTTGAAGCGGTCTTCAGAATTGAATTTGCTTGAAGCAAAAGCATTGGAGATATGTTCATGCTGTGTGCTGAGTACATTCACAGATAGCACTTTATTTTCAATAAAATGTGCATGAGAACGAGAGGATTGATTCATACAAACCAGCAATGTCGGCGGTGTATCGGTTACGCTACATACCGCTGATGCAGTAAAGCCATGCATCCCTGCTGTCCCTTGTGTGGTTATTACATTCACAGCAGTCGTCAACAAAGACATAGCGTTTCTAAAATCTGTTGCTTCAATCATCTCTTTCATCTCAAATGTATATATCACGTGGTGATGCTGAAAGCAGGACAAATGATCTAGCTACTATTTGCCCTGCTTAGCTTCAGACTACGTTTGATTATGCCTCTAGTTCTTTACGAACAATGGCAGCACCTGCACTTAACGCTTCAAGCTTGCCACGTGCAACATTACGAGATAAAGGTGTCATACCACAGTTGGTTGAAGGATAAAGCTTGTCTGCATCGACGAACTGAAGTGCTTTACGCAATGTGTTTGCGACTTCTTCAGGAGTTTCTATCTGATTGGTAGCCACATCAATCGCACCCACCATCACTTTCTTGCCACGAATCAATTCAATCAGATCCATCGGTACACGTGAGTTTTGGCACTCTAAGGACACAATATCAATCTTGGATTTTTGCAGTTTCGGGAAAGCTTCTTCGTACTGACGCCATTCTGAACCCAAGGTCTTTTTCCAGTCTGTGTTGGCTTTAATACCATAGCCATAGCAAATGTGAACGGCTGTTTCACATTTCAGACCTTCAAGCGCGCGTTCCAGAGTTGCCACACCCCAGTCATTCACTTCATCAAAGAACACGTTAAATGCAGGTTCATCGAACTGGATGATGTCTACTCCTGCTGCTTCAAGTTCCAGAGCTTCCTGATTCAGAATCTTGGCAAATTCCCAGGCCAGTTTTTCACGGCTCTTATAGTGACCATCGTACAATGTATCAATCATAGTCATTGGACCAGGTAATGCCCATTTGATCGGTTGATCGGTTTGACTGCGCAGGAACTTGGCATCCTCAACAAAGACAGGCTGTTTACGAGAAACTTCACCGACCACTGAAGGTACGCTGGCATCGTAACGGTTACGGATACGAACGGTTTCACGCTTGTTAAAATCCACACCGTCAAGGTGTTCAATAAAGGTGGTCACAAAGTGCTGACGGGTTTGTTCACCATCGCTGACAATATCAATGCCTGCTTGACGTTGTTCATGTAAAGATAACTTCAGTGCATCACGTTTCGCCTCAAGTAGTTCTTCACCTTCAAGTTTCCACGCAGACCACAGCTTTTCAGGTTCAGCAAGCCAAGATGGTTTCGGTAAGCTGCCTGCTGTTGAGGTCGGAAGTAAAATTGCCATAACTAATCTTCTTTCTTTAAATTCGCAAATCTGTAAATATCTTGAGTAGCTTAAGCAGCTTGGTTTTTCTAGGCTGTTTCTACTTTGAAATTGGCAGCCCATTCATCAAGGATGTGTTTATATGACTTGATGAAGTTTTCTTCAGTCCATTTGCCTTGTTTCACAGCTAACTGACCACGTTCAACTCGGTCATAGACAACACGAGTCAATGAATAATCGCCATAGCTCAAGCTTGGTTGATACACCACACCTGCAGGTGAATTGGTATTGTAGATTTCAGGGCGATAGATGCGTTGGAAGCTTTCCATAGTGCTAATGGCACTGATCAATTCAAAATCGGTGTAATCACGTAACAAGTCCCCTGCGCAGTAGAATGCAAGTGGCGCGTTCGCACCTCGAGGCTTGAAATAACGTACGCTTAAACCCATCTTGGCGAAGTATGCATCAGTACGTGAATAATCATCATTGGTGTATTCCACACCTAAGATCGGATGCACATTTGCAGTTTGATAATAAGTTTTCGTCGTTGACACACTTAAGCAGATCACAGGCTGTTTTTTGAATTCAGCTTTAAACACATCAGAATTCACTAAATGTAAATAAAGCTTGCCGTGCAGGTCGCCAAAGTCTTCTGGCATTTCATTAAACTTGCACCCTAAAGCTGGTAGTACCACGCTAAAGTCATAATCACGCACATAAGACGAGAAGCTGTTGCCAATCATGCCTTCAATACGTTCACCCGTTTGATGGTCAATGATGGTACTTTTTAAGGTTTCAATAAATGGAAACGTTTTTCCGTTGCCTTCGATATCAATTTCAGCAGAGATAATATCGATTTCAAGTGAATAGCGATCACCTTTTGGATTATCTACCGTTGCCAAGCTATTAAAACGGTTATTGATCATCGCCAAGGTACGACGCAGGTTTTCTTCACGGCTTTCCCCGCGTGCCAAATTGGCAAAGTTCGTAGTCAAACGTGTGCTGTTTGCTGGCTCATAGTTCTCATCAAAACGAATACGTTTAATTGAACATGCAAATTTGTTACTCATGGAGATTCACAACCCTAAATTTTTAAAATAAAAGCAAATTTTCTGAATGGACTTATTTAAGCGTGAATTTCTAAATGAGTAAAACGATATAAATTCAGTTAAAGATGAAGGAAATTCACTTTAAGGTATCCTCCAAACGATTTACTAAATATTTTCCTAAATATCGATCTCTACCTGAAAAAACAGAAACCTCCCCAGTCTGGGGAGGTTTTCATGGAATATTTCCAAATTGATTAGAACCTGTATTTCAGAGAGAAACGATAACTACGGTCTTCTGCTGGGTGTATATGCTGATCTACAAACCCTTCACGGCTATCTGAAGCTGCATCGCACTCAGGTGTAGAATGTTCATTGGCTAAACAGGACTCATACAGGTATTCAATATCATTCACTTTACGGTTGAACAAATTCAGCACATCCAGTTTTGCCTCTAGATTTTTAGAAATCTCGTAGCCAGCTTGTAGATTGACCAAAGTTGATGCACTTGATTTCACACTGTTATCTTCAATCAGTGGTCTTGCACCAAAGTAACGCATTCTTAAGCCAATGCTCCATGGTTGTGCAGGTGTGTAAATAATTCCAGCGGATGCAGTTCTATTAATTGCACCAGGAATGTACCTCCCTTCCTCAGCATGGTCTTTATATCGTGCTTTGGATAAGGCCAAATCAACATCTACCATCCAATTGTCATTTGGCTTATAGAAGTTACTCACCTCAATACCTTGACGACGACTCGGACGGCTCGCTTCAGTTGTACCCGCGTCACCCACAAAGAGTAACTCCGAATCTGAATCCAATTGCCACAATGCAATGGTGGTATTTAAATTTGGCAACCACTGTCCACGAACGCCAAGTTCCGCATTTTTCGTTCTTACCAGTGGATCTACGGCATCTATTTGTTCTAGATAACTTTCATCTCGCGGATCTGGATTGATTTTAATGGTCGTCCCACGTGCATCATTGCTATGAAAACCGTAAGCATAATTCACGTAATATTCGGTATTCGCCCATGGACCAAAAACCAAATTCAGTTTTGGACTGAAAATGTGGTCATCTGTATGACCCGAGTTTACTGCTAAATCTGAATCTACATCGAAATTGAAGTAGTCTGCACGCAGACCTGCAATACTCCTGAACCATGGTGTCCATTGCACCTGATTCTCTGCCCAAACACCGACATTATATTCTTTCACCTGATCTTCACGGATGGTATTAAAACGTTGGCGACCTTGTGTCTGATAGAGACCTAATCCATCTATATCATCAAAGCGTGTAGATGCGCCTATTCGGTTAATCACCAACCGATCATCCCAGTGACTGTGCCAATTATGCTGCACAGCTCCACCAAAGATATAACGATCCTCAGCTTGTTCAAACTGATCGCCACGCTCTACATCCATAAGATAATAAGTAAAATTGGAGAACAGGTTTAATTTGGAATGAATGCCATATAGATTGAACTGTGTCTGTTGATCGTCATGCGTTACCAGCTTTTCAAAGGCAATGGATGTACGGGTGGTCTCTCCACCATCACTTGGTTCGAGCGTACCAAAACGTCCAATTAAGCCCTGTTCAACTGCACGCTGAGCCACTTGATCTGTCGAATCCCAGCTAGAATCGTAATGATTGCCAGTTAAGCTCCAGCCATTCTTTTCATCACCACGTGTGTATTTTAATAAATAGTTTTGTTTTTTTAGATTTTGCTCTCTATCCCATGGGCCATCATTGCTTAAACCTTCTACGGCACTAAGCAAAGTACCATTTGCAATTTCTGCCGCACCCGCAGCGATGACACGTTTGTAATCGTGTGAACCTAATGTCATTTGTACAAATGGACGATCAAGTGTGCTGATGGTTTTAAGTTTAACACTACCTGCCGAGGCAAAATCACCATCAGCCGCCTCATTAGCGCCTTTATGATAATGCAAGTTTTCAATAAGTTCAGGGATAACAAAATTCATGTCTGTATATCCCTGTCCATGTGCATGGGTCACCATATTTAATGGCATACCATCGACTGAGGTCGCGAAGTCAGTGCCATGATCGAGGTTAAAACCGCGTAAGAAGTATTGATTGGCTTTACCATCGCCACTGTGTTGGGTCACAATTAAACCCGGTACAGTTTCTAAAACTTCAGCAGGTCGAAGCAAAGGCCGATTTTTGAGTTGTTCTTTAGTGACCGTTCCTTGGGAAGCTGAATATGCAATACCGTTTTGGCTTTCAGAATCTGCATGTGCAAAAATGTGAATGGTTTCAAGTTGGGGATAAAGTGTTCCACCAGCAAAAGCAAAATTAAATAAATTCCCAGTGGCAAAAAGTCCGATGGTTAATGCTTTTAATTTCATCTTAATCCCGATAAGTATAATGCGCCCATTATTAGCAAACTTTGTGCCAAATATCTATTTTTATTAATTTTTAAATTTACCTAACGATATATTTTGAAGATTATCTTAGATTTCCCGTTGAAGAACTTAGAATTCCTTGTACATTGCAAATCACTTGACCAAGCAATCACTGGGTATAAAGTAACTTCATATAAAGAGACTGTATTTCTCCTTCTACAAACCGCCAATTCTGGCTGATGATGCCTACGTAACTCTCTTTCCAAGTAGAGTTCGTAGGCGTGCGCTCTACTTTTATTTGGAACGCATATTTCATGTATATATCCTTTCTTTCAATTGCTCTTGATTCAGTACTTGGTGCCTAGCTTCGCTGGAGTATTAGTCTTAAATTTCACAGTGTCTTTGAACATATACCTTTCGGAACCGTTGGAGTTAACTTGATGGTGCTTTCATTATCGGGTTAGCAGTATCATTTTTTTCAAACAGTTCTATTAATCCACACTATAAGCTTTTCTTAGTCACTGGATTTTGTGGTGCATTGAACCACTTTCTCCACTTTTTCTGTAGAAGTGGTTGGGTTATTACAATCTTTAAAGTTTGAATATGCCATTTCCACCATTGCGATTCATGTGGTGGGATCGTTGATCTTTACGATTTTGGGAATGTTGACTTATCAATTGGCGACGAATCATTAAGACAAACTATTTATTCAAAAATTACCTGCACTAATTTGTGTATTGTTTGAACAATAGGAATTATATAAACTTAACATATTAATTATTAATGAGAATTTTAGTGAAGGAATCTGAATTGATATTAGTAGATACTGAGTATTCAATATTTTATTCAAATACGAACTTTATTCCTATCGATGAAGTTATATCCAGTCTCAGAGCTTTAGAACGTAATATTCATTACACCTCTAAATTTATTGAAAAGGCATATCCTAATTACAAAGTTATAAATTCTGAAATTTTTATTGAAAATTTAAAAAGCGGTAGTTTAGACGTCAAATTAATAATTCGAAAGGCTCTACATGTTATTGAGAAAAGTTCAAAGACTGCAACTCAGCTTCTACCATCTAAAGAAACAGTCAAAGATATAATTAAACAGTCTACTATAGCTTTAGTTATCGAAGGAACTAAATTAGCTACTGCTACTCCTGTGACACCAACAACAGTAAATAATATTACTGTAAATAATATTAACACGACTATTCAATCACCTTATTTAAGTGAAAAAGAGTACCAAGAGGTATTGTCCAAAATTCCTCAAAAAACTTTAGCAGAAAATGCTATCAACATAACAAAACCAGCAAAATTGGAAGATAAAGCTGAGATTAAATTTGATTATAAAAATGATAATGAAGTCACTTTTGACCGTTCAGTTTTAGATTCTATTCCTGCAACCTACACCCCACTTACCCAAGATGAGAAAGAAAAATTCCATCAAGATATTGTTTTATCAATTTATGCATCAGATAAAGATAGACGAGAAACTGGATGGGCTGGATCTATTCATTCTTTGAATCATAAAAGGGTATCTTTGAAATTAAATGATAGTGTGAAACCTGAGCAACTTCATGGAATGACTGAAGTCATAGCTAGTGTGATTGTTCATGAAAAATTTAATCGACAAAAAAAAGTATATGAAATTGCTTATATAGAAGTTCTAGGATTTAAAGCTAAATAGTTTTTTAAGATTCATTATTTGAATGTTAGTAATTCTATACACCATGAAAAGTATTCATTTTAACATTAGAAAATATCAGCATATCAAAGTCTTATGATGTACTTAAATCGCTAAAATATAGGGTTTAGATTTAAACCCTATAACCATGACAAATAAACTTGAACGTCAAAAACTGACTCTCCCAGAAGGTCATGACAAACTACTTCTCCACTCTTGCTGTGCGCCGTGCTCAGGCGAGGTGATGGAAACACTAATTGAATCAGGCATCGACTTTTCGATCTTTTTCTATAACCCTAACATTCACCCTGTTAAGGAATACCTCATCCGTAAGGAAGAAAATATTCGATTTGCCGAAAAACATACTATCCCTTTTATCGACTGTGATTATGACACTGACAATTGGTTTGCACGTGCCAAAGGCATGGAAAATGAACCTGAAAAAGGCATCCGTTGTACCATGTGCTTTGATATGCGTTTTGAACGTACAGCTTTATATGCAGCCGAAAATGGCTTCAGTCTAATAAGTAGCTCGCTTGGTATTTCCCGTTGGAAGAATATGCAGCAGATTAATGACTGTGGTCATCGTTCTGCTTCACATTACCCAGGCATTACCTATTGGGATTACAACTGGCGTAAAAATGGTGGTGCTGTTCGTATGCTCGAAATCAGCAAGAAGGAAGAGTTCTACCAACAGGAATATTGCGGCTGTGTCTATTCCTTACGCGACACCAACCGTTGGCGCATGAGCCAAGGGCGTGACCGGATTAAATTAGGTGTGAAATTCTATTCGAATGCCATGGATGACGAAAACTAAGTTTCTGTCGCCAGATACCAATTTTTCCAGGAACTGGTTCCACGTACTTTAATTGGTACAGTTGGAATCAGTTTTTCTTTTAGAACGTCAGTCTGTCCCACGGCTTTGGCAAGTCTGGCTTTCACAGAATGAATGCATTCCCGATCTCCAAATTCACAGCGGTCTAAAGTAGTCCCCCCACAAGGACCATTCGCCAATCCTTTTGGACAGGTTTCAGGACAGATATATAAAGTATCTCCTAGCCTGCATTGACCACAGCTTTCACAGCCCACAACGCCATGCTTAGAGATAAATTCAGTTTTCAATAATGCTTTTGCAGCAGGTGTATGCTCCCAAAATGAGGCTTTAAAAATAAAGTGTCCAACACCCTTGGCAATTTTGGACTCAAACAATGCCTCATGCATGAAATGTAGTTGCTGATATTTAATCAGCTGACTGGATGTGGGTTGACGGGAGTAATAAGGTAATTCCGGCACAAACTCTTTTCCAGTCTTCACTTGCCATAATGAATTCCAGAGTGCTTCAAGAGCTACCAAATCTAGATGCTGATATTGTTCTATATAACTTTCCAAAAGCATCTGCTCTTCACGCTTGTGACAGGCTGAAAGGTGAACTCCGGCAAATCCAAGATGTTTAAATATCAGGATCTGTAAAGCGCAACGTAAATAAACACGATCACTCAACCCTACCTGTTTCTCATCAGCTAGCACCTTCAGCATATGCGGTGTGATGACGATACCAGCGACTTTATTTTTCACCATAAAATTGGCACGTGCCAAACTCAGCGGCATAACACAAGCAAGTATTTTCTGTGGGTAATGGTAATGCTTTAAAAAAGCTTTGGCCTGTTTTAAAGCATCCATGTCGTAACCTAATTGCGTAATAATAAAATCTGCACCTGCCTTAAGCTTTTTGTGCAGTTTTAAATATTGTGCGTCACGCTCAGCTTCAGCATATTTGAACGGGTTAAAGGCCACACCCAAATGAAATCCACCATGGCGCTTGGCTACCATCACGGCATTCACCGATTCTAGGTATCGGGTACGGGGCGGTCCCTCTTGTCCATGGCAATGTTCTTTGAGCTTATCGCCTGTCAGCAATAAAAGATTGTTGATATTCGCTGCCTTGGCTTGTTGTAGGAATAACTCAAAATCCTGAATATCTCGCCCTTTTCCGGCAAAATGTAGAACTTTATCGACTGATTCCGGGTAATGCTGGCTAGCCTCAAGCGGTGCCATATCATGATCTGAATGGAGACGGTCTGCAATTGCGATAAAGGCTGAAAAACTAGCAATATTTTGTACTACATGGTGGGTTTTAGATGAAGTCAAATATTCAACTAAAATACAAAATTTATGATGTTCTAAGTGTCGGAAGAAATTAAGCATAACCTTGATTTACCGAATATCCTACAGCTAAAGCATTATTTAAAATTCAGGAGAGAAAATGTCATTGTAGATAAATACAAATTAAATATTCTCTCCTATTCACATTCTTTATTTTCTTTTAGCTGAGCTTATTTTAATTTGACGCCGAAGCGTATTAATTTTTTGCTCAAGTAGCTGAATGATCAGATCAGAACCACTTACCCAGGTATCATTTTCCTGAAACTTCACATCATCTTTTAGAGCCGTTTCTGATTGAGCACCATTTGTATTTTTTTTAGATATCTCAAAACCTAGAATAGAATTTTCTTTAGAACGTATTACCTTTAACACACTAAAATCAATTGGGTTATTGGTATTTGTCATTCGACATATTCGACCAATAAACTCTTTATCCTTTAACATCTTTACTCTCAAACCAACAGATTACTTACTCAAAAATTTCAAACATACTGATGAATTTGAACATCTTGCAAAAGGATTAATAAAAACATTTACAGTGATTACCAAGGTAATAATACGCGTACTTTGACTGATCACTTTTACAAGACATCCATGATGCAATTAAGGCCAGAACTTTTTTGCGACCTTGTTCATTAACTTAATTTTTTCCCACTGAATATCATAGGAAATTTTGTTGCCCTCTTCAGTTGAAGCAAAACCGCTCTGTAAACACAGCCCTAATTGCTCAATAGGTAAAAATTGAGTTGCCTCATCGATACGTTGGGAAATATCTTTTTCACTTTCAAGATATTCTTTTTTAGATGAAATTAAGCCTAAAAACACCTCTGCTTCGGTATTCTTGAGTTTCGAAATGGGCTCAAATCCACCTGCACGATCTGTATCAAATTCCAATAAAAAACGGTCAATATTCTTTAGTTTTTTAAAAATATAATCAGAAACAAAGTCATAATTCCCTTGATACAACCAGCTCGAACTAAAGTTGCCATGGTCAATATGCAACGATACGAATAAGTCTTCAGGCTTATCCTGGAGTGCAAGATTGAGTATTTCTACACCTAGCATTGCCAAGTCATCAATTGACATGCCTAAACTGATTTCACTTGCTCTATATTGTTCATCACTTAAATATGCCCAAAACTCATCATTTAGTTGTAAATATCGACAGCCTTCTTGATACAGTGATTGAATTGCTTCTCGATAAGATTGCCCAATGTCTGCAATATAGTCATTGATACGATCTGCATAAAAATGATTGTTTCTTAAGTGTGGAAAAAGCAACATGGTTGGACTTGGTATGCAATACTTAGCAGTTGCAAAACCTTCGATTGCTTTATGTAGATAACGATAATGAATCAGACTTGTGTGTTCTTCGGACCAAGCAATTTTTCCTGTTATACGGATATCAATAGGCTTAGTAATTGCATTTTTATATTTCAAACCATCACGTGTTTTGTAGCATTCTATACCTTGCAATTGCTCAAGAAAATCGAAATGCCACCAAGTACGGCGAAAATCACCATCTGTCATAACGGTACAATCTAAATCAAGCTGAATATCGATCAGATTGTCAATTTCTGCATCTTCAACCTGTCTTAATGTCTCTTCATAAATGACCCGATCAGCAAAGTCGTAACGTGCTTTTTTGAGTTTTAGTGCTCTTAAAAAGCTACCGATGTGTTCTACCTTATTATTTGCATACTGAGTTTTGGCTTGAGGAGATGTGTTACTTTGCATAAATAAACCAAATAAAAATGACTTCTGAGAAGGTCAATTTGTAAAAATAGAAGTGTCGTCAATCGATATATCTTTCAACGAAAAGAGGATGCTGTTCCAGTATTTCGGTTTATTAATGAAAAACCAGATGACGAATCGTCTGGCTTTCATGCGCATTACATTCAAAAACGGGAGTATTGAAGGTATAACAACAAAACTGTACTGGTGTTTGATTAGATAAATTTAGATAGAATAAAACTATAAACAACAGTGAATTATAACTGTTATTACATATGCTCTTACTGAAGGATTTTCACGTATAAATGAGGATCCTTCATGCTTCCCATACGGAATACTATTTCATCGCATAACGCAAGGTCACCCAAGCAGTACGACCATCTTGGTTATAACCATTGTTGGTGTTGTGCTCAGCATCAAATACATTGGCAAGTTTGGCTTGAACTTCGAATTCAGGCGTTACTTTATAACTTACTCGAGTATCAAACAATGCGAAACCATGTAATTCAGGATTCGCAACGTTACCTGTCTTACGCTGATCTTCGGCATGCACACTACCACCAAGAGTCCATTGCTCGATTGCATAATCTACAGACGCATTTAAGATTTGCTTAGGACGATAAGCAATTTGCTGACCCTCGGCGCCTTTACTACGATTTTCTGGATCTTGGTACGTATAATTTAAGTTCCAAGATACATTATCGTAGTTCTGACCTAATACTAGCTCCGCACCACGGATACGTGCTTCATTGATATTAGAGGGTACATAATTCCCTGCAGCATTTGGTGCCCAAGCAATCAGATTATCTACCTTATTTTCAAAGGCACTAAGCTCCCAATTCACATATTTATGCTGACCTTTTACCCCGATCTCAATGTTTTTTGAGGTTTCTGGTGCTAAAGCAGGATTACCAGAGCTTGGATAATATAGATCATTAAAGGTTGGTGCACGGAAAGCCGTACCATAGGTTGTATAAGCTAAAAGAGTATCGTTAAAACGATAACCTAAAGTTGCACTACCTGTTGTTTTATCGCCAAACTGCTCATTATCATCAAAACGTAGCGCACCTTGTAATTCAACTTTACCTACATTACCTAAGTACTGTGCAAAATAACCGACGTTATTACGCTCATTTTCAACATAAGTGTTACTGCTTTTGATTTTATCTATTTGATAATCAGCTCCTGTAACCATAGTATGATTTGGATGAAGTACAAAAGTATTTAACCAAGAAGCACTCTCTCGAATTGTTTCAAAACTAGATGGATATGCATCAAAACTATCGATTTTATCCTCAGATCGGCCAATTTTCAGCTCAGTTGTCCATTGATCATTAGCTTTAAATTTTACACTAGTGCCGTAAACATTTTGTTGAATTTTGGCATGTACATTAACTGTATCAGTATATGGGCTTCCCCAATCATCTTGATTATCGAACTCATATTCACCATCAACATGTAAAGCATTGACCGCAACTTCTAAACTATCATTGAATTGATGTCCAGCCCGAAATGAAACAGAAGCATTCTCATAACCATCTTTATCTAAGTCTTGAGGCTCTTTTAGGGTTGAAGCATTAATTCCTTGAGTTTTTAAACCTGCTGCACTTAAAGTCGCCCAGCTATTATCCTGACGAATATTTACACCTGCATTAGCCTCATACGTTTCATGTGAACCATACGTAAATGATGCAAATGGCTTAACTCCGTCTGTTAAACCTTTCCGTGTATAGATCTTAACGACACCACCAATCGCTTCAGAACCGTACAAACTTGAACGTGGACCGCGTACAACTTCTACTCGCTCAATTTGTGCGATTGGTAGATGTTCAAATGCAATTTGACCAAGTGTTGCCGAACCTACTTTTTGCCCATCAACTAATACTAATAATGCATTTGAATTAGTACCTCGGATGGAAACCCCAGCAGTTTGCCCTAAGCTACCTGAACTCACATAAGTAATACTCGGGATAGTACGCAATAAATCTTGTAGGGAATTAAATTGCTTACGCTCGATTTCTTCACGATCGATTACAGTTACTGCTGCTAAAGTATTGGCATTTTTTTGCTCAACCAAGTTGGCAACGACATTGATTTTAGGAAGTTGGAAAACAGATTTTTCTGCTGCCATTGCCATAGACAATGGAGATAAGACTAACAAACCACCTAAAGCGGTTGTATACATTTGATTCATGGTATACCCCAAAATTTCGCACCGCCCGTGCAAATATAAATGTGAAGCGCGCGGACGGATTTTGGGTAGGCAATACCAACTCAATATAATTGAAGTATGCAATCCCTTCTTTAACGCCCGCCGCATTAGTTAGGTTAAGCAGCAGGCCGGTCTCCGGACTTAAGGTTTAAACCTATTCACCGTTGCGGGGGCAGTGTTAGCTTACAATTTAAATTGTACTAACTTCCCAGTTTCACTTCTCTATGGAAGCACCTGAAGCAGATGCAAAGCCTAAGACTATGTCCTTGCTAAGTCAAACTGTTTCTGATTATTAGTGCTACCCTCTGATTGCTCAATCTTTGGAGAAAAATTTAAAGAGTTAATGTTTTTATAGATTAGCAGTGGTGGTAGAAGATTAACTCTGAAATAAAACATAAAAAATAAAGAATAATAAGGGAGTAAATGCATCCCTTATTCTCTATCAGCCAGCTTGTTTTCAATCTACTGATAGATTCCATAAGCTGACTAGTCGATACGGTTCTGAGTGATTTTCACTTTCTTAGGAAAAGTAGGAGCGTAATAAGGTGAGTTCTCATACATCATTTCGTAGATGGTTGAACAACCAACGCCTACGAACTCTACGACCTGTTTATTGATCTTTTAACAACCGCTTGGATAGGTATTCAGGCGATCTAACTAGTTAAGTTACAATCACTTCTATACCTTCATGATGTTACTCTGGTTGTAGTAAATGGTTCTTACTACAAATTGTGCAGTTGCACTATTTGATTCCGCAGCAATACTTTTTAATTGCCCTACCCTTAATAATTCAGGCAATAAAAATTGTGAAATAGATCTTAGGTTCCTATAACTTCAATAGACCGCCATTCAGTACTATAAATTTGGTGGCTATTCAGAATATAAGTTTGATTCTAAATTCTTAACTGATCAGTATTACTCATATAGAGGTTTTTTATTAACTAACATAAATGGGAATAGGCGAATTTTCGATAAATTTGAGTGCTACTTTTTTGGCTTGCATCAGTTGATTAAATTGATCCAACTGGGTTTGGTTTCTTTGATCTATTGAGCTTCTCACCGGATAAATATATTGATTACTCATCAGCAAGAATAAAGTTTCAATTAAATAAATAGGATTCTGCTGAAACTCTGCTAACTGCATAAAGTCATGAAATCCCAACTTTTCATTGGCAAGAGCTTTTAGCATTTTTTCAATCAAAGTTTGCGGTGCCCTAATCTCTCCAATCGGCGTTTGGAACTTTGCAACGTTCGATGGTACTCGTGATTGCATCAATTCAAATTTAATTTGCTTCAATAACGCTAAATGCTCATGTTGCTGAAGTTTACTTGGCTGTTTTTGATAGATGTCGGTCCGCTGTTTAGCATTTCGCACTAAGTCTTTTAAATATTCTCTAAGCTCTGGAATTTTTATTTTTGCAATAATTTGTTGTAGTTCATTTGGAATACTGATGCTTTCCAAATTTTCAACAGGCTGTGCACTCGCTAAATAACTCAGCCCACTAAACTCACGTACCTGTCTATGAACATCTACGCTATACAGTGGTTGCCAATGATCCGTCAATAATTCATGTGCCAAATAATCTTGACTATGATTAAGTGTTTTAACTAAGGCATCTATTTGTGGTTGATTTATAAATGCACCTTGGGCATGTAACTCTGAAAAAAGTGATTTACCAATTTGAATACTTTCACGAGATGATATTGGTGCGTGTTGATCAATTAAATTAAACAACTTTTGAATGGGTTGTAAATTCAATGAGCCGGGATAGCACATATAGTGCAGGTAAAAAATACCCTGTTTTTTTAGAAATTTAGAGGTAATTGCTAAAATTTCTTTTTGTTGTTCCAAAGCAACCCATGAATATGCACCATGGTTTACGATGAAATCAAAATCACTTTGATTACTCTCAAGAAAGTTCTGAAAATCGACTTCAACAAACTCAATATTATTGAGCTCAAGTTGCTCAGCTAAAGTTTGGGCCTCGTGAATATGTTGTGGATTAAAATCCACCCCAACGAAAGTACTCTCAGGGTAATTTATGGCTGCCACAATCAAGTTTATGCCAGTGCCACAGGCTAATTCTAAATAAGAAAAAGGTTCTGATAGATTAATGCCTTTAAATCCTAAAAACTGAGTGATGGTATTTAACCACTCAGGTTGCATTTCCTTATAAAAAAATGCTGGATAAACAGTATCAGATACATAGCCCTGATTTCTTTTCATAACTAACCTTTGGTATCAAGCAAATTAAAAATAGGGCTTACGCCCTATTTTCTTAGAATTTATAATTTAAAGCGAAGTTGTAACGTCGGCCATCAAGTACCCAAGAGTTTCCATCTTCAAGTACATTTTTATTGGTCACGTTATAAATACCGGTAGAGAACTGAAGCTTTTCATCATACTTGTACACAGCCCCAACATCTACAAAGGTGTATTCTGGTGTTTGAACATCCGATGTGTTGCCTACTGTCTTACCACGGTAGTTTAATTGACTCCATAATAGAAGTTTATCATTCACATCCCAGTCAAGACCCGCATTAAACATATGCTTAGGGATATCGTTTAAAGGCTTGCCTTCGTACTGACCAGACTTTTGCTCACTATCTGTATACGTATAAGAATGACGATATTTCAACGTGTCAGTAATTTGATAATCCGTCGTTAATTCAATACCACGAATTTGTGCTTCATCAATGTTGTAGTTATAGGTATATCCATTGGCATTGTAAGGAAGCTCTGGATATTCTTTATAGAAGTCACTGCCTGCCTCTTGGCTACCTGGCATACGCGATGAACGAGTAATTTTATCTTTAAAGTCTGTTTGATAGAACATCAAGCTCGCTAGTAGACCTAGGTCATGATTTTCATAAGCAAAACCAGTTTCATACGTTAAGCTTGTTTCTGGTTCTAAATCTGGATTAGGCATGATTGCCCCACCCATGGAGTTTAGCATGTACTCAGGCGATGAATTACGTAGACTCGGTGCTTTATAACCTGAGATTACACCACCTTTAAATGTAAAGTTATCTGTAGCTTTATATACTGCGTATGCTTTAGGGCTGAAATTATCACCAAATTGTTGGTTTTCATCAAAACGACCGCTGAGTGTCAATGCTAAATCGTCAGTGACATTCCAAGTATCTTCAGCAAATAGTGACCATTGGTAACGGTCCATTTTAGTTACTTTACCTGCCATCTCGGCTTTCTGGTTTGAAGTACCATCTTCAAGATTTTCTTTTAAGTAACGCCCTCCCACTGTAAGCGTATGCTTATCGAAGAAGTATGTCCCTTGAGTATTTGCTGTTAATGTCTCAAATAAAATACCGCCTGGGTTGGTGATGCCATTTACTGTACGGCCAGTAATTGCATTATTTTCATCTTTGTCATACTTGATGTATGACGTCAGTTTTAAATTATCGTAATCACCATCGTGTGTCAGGCTGTAGCTATTTTTTTCCAGATCTGAATATGTCGCTGTATTGGGTACAACATCAGACTGATAAATTGCATTTCCGCTTTTGTCCTTTTCACCAGTATCATAAGCTGGATAATAATTGTTATTGGATAAAATAAAGTCTTTACCACCGATATCAATTTTAGAACCTGTTGCAGAAACGTGTTTAGTATAACTTTTACCTGGATTATGGGTTCTTTCTTGTTGGGTACGTGTATATTCAGCAGTAATGGTATTTTTATCATCTGGCGTAAATACGAACTTGGTTCCAATATTAGTTTTTTGGAAGTCCGGCTCACTTTCACCTGTTTCTGATGTATTTTTTTGCAGTGAACTTTCTTCAATGGTTTGTAGACCAGCAGTCACTTGTAATGATAATAAATTATCAATCAGTGGTGCATTGACATATAAACTTGTATTGGTCGCATCATTATTCACATCATTTGCTTTGTCCGCTTTGATGTACTCAGTACGAATACTCGCTGTCAAACGATCTTGATGTTTTTTAGTAATAATATTGATGACACCACCCATGGCATCTGAGCCATAAAGTGATGATGATGGACCACGAATAATCTCAATACGCTCAATCGATTCAATTGGTGGTAGAAAGTTTACTGATGCGCCTTGCACGCCACCATTAGTCGTTAATAGACTTCCGTCATTCATTGGACGACCATCAATTAAGAACAATGTATATGCTGAGCCCATACCTCGAATAGAAACAGTTTGGTTCGTACCACCACCCTGTACAAAAACACCTGGTACATTTTTTAATGCATCCGTCACATCACTATATGATTTTTTTTGAAGTTCTTCCGCAGTAATCACCGATATTGTTGCTGCAGCATCTGCAATGTTCTGTTCATATCCACCTGCAGTTGTGACCACAATAGTATCTAGCTTTGCTGTCGCTGCTTGTTCTTGTGCTTGAACAGATAAGCCCATTGCTGAAAGTACAGCAAAAGCCAAGGTCGATTTCAAAAACTGGCTATTCATTAAAAAATTTCCCGCCCCAATTATGAAGTAAATATGTAGATTTTGGCTCATTGTAGTCAAATTAAATGATAATTCAATAAGAAATGATAATTATTATCATTATTATTTGCTGAGTCGCTTTTCTGGTTCTGTAGTCGGATACTAATTTCTATAAATCATTTTGGGTGGTTGACTGATGTTAAAAACAATAAATTAAGTTGTTAGAGACCATGCAAAATATCTATTAAAACAATATCTAAAAATAAGTATTTAAAATAAAAATAATAATTGTTATCATTCGCAACATTAAAAATCCCCCATATTTATACACAGAATTTTTCAATAATGAGTAATCCTACCCTAGATGTTTTAGCCACTGATCACGTCGTTACATCCAAACCATCGACCAAAACTAAATCTAAGCCAAAAATGATGGCTTATCGTTTCATGATTTTCTATCGCTTTCTCTTGGCGGCTTTAGGCGGCTATGTATTAGCATCGCTTGCTGCCATTGTTATCGCACAATCATTTTCTGAGTCTGGTACAAGTGCAGCAATGTCTGCAACGTTGATTGGCTTCACCTTGCAAGCCTGTGCATTTATTTGGGTCTTTATGGTGAATAAAACGCTAAAAGCCAGTTTAGGCATCGTGA
Organism: Acinetobacter sp. LoGeW2-3; assembly: GCF_002688565.1. Taxonomy (NCBI): domain Bacteria; kingdom Pseudomonadati; phylum Pseudomonadota; class Gammaproteobacteria; order Moraxellales; family Moraxellaceae; genus Acinetobacter; species Acinetobacter sp. LoGeW2-3. The sequence goes on from NZ_CP024011.1 coordinate 321,875, forward strand.
TTCCCAGTGTTTTGCTCTACATCATCTATCGCTTGTTAGGACAATAATATGAGACCAGATGCAAAACCAGAAGGTCCACGCCAGTCAATGTCATGGTTACATACATGGGCCAGTCTGATTTTAGGCTGGTTGTTGTATGCAATCTTTTTAACAGGAACTTTAAGCTTTTTCCAGAATGAAATTAGCACATGGATGAAACCAGAATTTCATCAATCTGTTCCTCAAAAATCTCAAATTGAACAAACCCGTGTTGCGCTAGATTATTTACAACAACATCATGCTGATGCAGGCAGTTGGTCAATTCAATTGCCAAATGCGCGCCAAAATGTGACAACCATTAGTATTCGTGGTGTCGACGAAGATCCTCGTGCACGTCGTGGTGGTACTCGAATTACGCTTGATAGCACGACTGGTGAAGTCTTAGAAGCACGCGAAACCCGTGGTGGCAGTTTCCTGTATCGTTTCCACTTTGAATTATATGGCTTGCCACGCACATGGGCACGTTGGATCGTAGGTATTGCGACTGTACTCATGTTGGTTGCCATCATTAGTGGTGTCATTACCCATAAGAAAATTTTCAAAGATTTCTTTACCTTCCGTCCGGGTAAAGGGCAACGCTCATGGCTGGATGCACATAATGCTACGGCTGTGTTTGCACTTCCCTTTCATATTATGATTACTTTCAGTGGTTTATTATTACTTCTGTTTACTATCATGCCTTGGGGAGTCAACCAGATTTATGAGAATCGCGGTGCTTTTTTACAGGAACAACGTAAAAGCCTGATTCTGGGGAATGATAATAAAGCTGAATCGAATGAAGAACGTGGTGGCATGTCTGGACGTGGTGGACATGGACCAGCTCGTAGTGAAGGTGAAGAACGAGATTCAGATAATACCGAAAATCGCTCTGAACGTGGTGATATGCAAGCGCGTAGTGAACATTCGGAAGGGCGTCGAGAACGTCATGAAGGTGAACAACGTCGCCCACGTGGAGAAAATGCACGTGGTGACGGAGAATACAGACATGGTCGTGGCGAAGGTCGCCGTGAACGCCCTGCTCCGTTGACAGATTTAGCACCTGTTTTTGAAACAGCACAACAAGAATGGCCTAATAATGAAGTCGCAACTATCACTATTATTAAGCCAAATACTAATAAAGCAGAAATTGAACTCAAAGCACTGAACGGTGTCAGTGTTGCGTATCGTAGTATCTATCCAAGCTTAGCCTTCAATGGTGTCAGTGGTGAGTTGAAAGAAGATCAAACTACGCTGAAAACACCTTCTGTTGCTAATGGCATTTATAATATCTTTACCTCGTTACATGAAGCACGTGGGGTTGACTTAGCTTTACGTTGGTTATTATTTATGTCCGGTGTGGTTGGAACCTTAATGGTCGCAACTGGCTTGATTTTATGGTGTGTCAAACGTGCACCGCAACAGCAGAAGCAAGGCTATAAATCATTCGGTTACCGTTTGGTAGAAGTGACTAACATTGCTGCCATTATTGGTTTACCAATTGCCTGTGCCGCATATTTTTATGCCAACCGTTTTATTCCTGCGGATATGGAGATGCGTCTAAATTGGGAAATTCGCAGCTTCTTTATCGTATGGGTATTAGTATTGATTTATGCAATCCTGCGAAATCATCGTCAAGCATGGTTAGAACTTTTAGCCTTTGCTGCTATTGTCTTTGCACTCCTGCCTATAGTGAATGTGCTAACAGGTGGACAAGCACTTTGGAACACCATCATGAATGATCAATGGGTGATTGCATCCTTTGATCTTTCGATGTGGGTATTGGCACTGATTTTCTGGTTTGCATTCAAACGGGTAAAAAATCATAAAGGCTTGGTTACTAAGAAAGGTAAAGTAGCTGTAGAGGGGTCTGAATCATGATGTTCTTTTTACTGATTTGGTCAATCACCTCGCTTGGATTCTTTGCACTAGCAGCATCTATGCAGAAACATCAAAAACAAATATTTGGGCATTTTTTGGATATGTCCAAAACACGACTTGCCTCAATTTTTGGTTGGGTACTTTTAGCCATTGCCCTAATACTTTGCATTCTCACTGGTGCGCTCAGTAATATGATCAGCTATTGGATCGGTAGCTTAAGTTTTGCTGCCCTTTTGGTGGGTCTAAGTCTGAGCTACGCTGAAACTAAAATTAAACCCATCGTCTTCACTTGTGTGATGGTTGCATTCATCACTGGAATTATTTACAGCATTTAAGTACTTTGGTTTTAATAGATTATAAAAGCTGATCTTTGGATCAGCTTTTTATTTTTAGAGAAATTATCGTACAGGAAGCCTTAAATAATATTTTTTAAAGAATGGCTGCAATTGCTCTTATTTTACTATTGAGTCACAATAATCTATTAAATAAAAGTAGATGGATGCAAAATCAATAACCACTTACTGAACATCTATTCTTATTTCATTTGGACAATTTTTTCTGCTTTGGGGTCAAGTGAGACGACATAAACCCGTGGAACATGGGAAAACAATAAAAAAAGCCCGACTTGGAGAATTCAAGTATTTCGTATAAGCGGTATTATATTAATTTTATAGATTCCTTAAAGCTCATTGGTCGTTTTTTTACATAAAGATAGACTCCAAACTGCAGTATTACAAAGAAGCCTATGTTTCTTAAAATAGTGAACAATAAGTCCAAATTGCCAAAAATTAAGTCTGTAGCGAAGAGCAAAATTACTAATACGGAATGTAAGTATAAGGTTTGTTGGGTCTTACTTTGCAGTGCAGTGGCTGCATTGATATAACCAATGAGCGTTAATCCTAATATCATAAGGATGATTCCGCAGATAATACCTAGGGTCATATAAGGCCCAGCGCTATATGCAAACAGGGTTAATACTGCACCAGTTAAAGCTACTAAACCTACAAATGAGCCTAATAAATTTCTTAAATAATATGTCATGCGTTACATGGCCTCTTCTAATGAAAGTTTAAAATTTTTTAGCCTTGTAGTTGCTAAAAAATGTTTTCTCTTATTCCAGGTATATCTATTACTTCTTGTACAAATACATTAGATTGATGGCACTTAATCTTTTGAATAAAACCGAATGAAGATGCAATCATATTTCAAGTATTTCTGTTTTGGATTTGCAGGATTCTCTTTATTCCTAATTTATTCGGATATTGTAGATGGTAAAACAGAATTTGGTGCATATTTAGGAAATATCGGGTTATTTCTAGTATGCATTGAAATGGGCGTTCTAATGACTTATGAACAACTCACAGCTGAAGTGACGTTAAGAAATTTCTTTTCCAAAGATAAATCTCTATCTCTCTCAGCAGTTGGGATCTTTGCCCATACACTAGGGAAAATTGGATGTATCTTATTAATTATTGATTTTGTAATGAGCTTTGAATAGCCACCAAAATTCTAGACACACATAACCATCTTTTGGACTGCCACCACTCTCCTAGACAAATTTCGTCTATTCTTTTTGCATAGGAGAGAACATTATGAGTGGACAACGATACACCCCAGAATTTAAAGATGAAGCTGTTAAATTGATTACTGAACGTGGATATTCTGTCACCGATGTGGCAGAACGTTTAGGTGTATCACAGCACAGCATTTATAAATGGCTAAAGGCCGTACAGCCTTTACGCAACAACCCTGATGAACATGAACTACTCGAAGCAAAGAAAGAAATCCTTCGCCTTAAAAGTCAGCTCAAACAAACTGAAGAGGAACGGGATATTCTAAAAAAGGCCGCAAGGTACTTTGCAAGCCTGCCCGAGTAAAGTATCAGTTTATCCTGGAATACAGCCATCAATTTAAGATTAAAACGATGTGTCGGGTTCTTAAGATTGCTCGTGCTGGCTACTATGCTTGGTTGCATGAACCCGAATCAGGCAGGACTATTGAAGATAAGCGGTTATTACAGCTCATCCGTTCTTCTTATGATGCCAGTTATGGCATCTACGGTTATCGTCGCATTACGCTGGATCTTAAAGAGCTAGGTGAAAGCTGTGGACCTAATCGTGTGCTGAAGATCATGAAGCACAATGGTATTGCCGCTGTTCGAGGATATAAGAAGCATAAAAGCTATGGTCGTGGTCGTCCTCAGATTGTGCCACCTAACCATTTAAATCGAGAATTTGTTGTAAACACACCGGATACCTCTTGGGTGACTGATATTACCTACATCCGCACCTGGCAAGGCTGGTTATATCTGGCTGTGGTTCTCGATTTATATTCGAGAAAAGTCATCGGTTGGTCAATGAAACCTACGCTTGCCAAGGATATCGTTTTGGATGCACTTTTAATGGCGGTATGGCGACGCAGACCCAATGAACCTGTGATCATACACTCAGACCAAGGCTCACAATACAGTAGCGGAGACTGGCAGAAATTCTGTCAGAAGCATAATTTAGTTCCGAGTATGAGTCGTCGTGGAAACTGTTGGGACAATGCTGTTGCTGAATCCTTTTTTAGCAGCTTGAAGAAGGAAAGAATTAAAAAGAGGATCTATAAAACACGAGAAATGGCTCGTGCAGATGTATTTGATTACATCGAGATGTTTTACAATCGAATCAGGCGTCATTCGCATCTCGATGGGATGAGTCCGGAAGCCTTTGAGGCAGCTTCAAAATGAGGCCGTCTCGTGTCTAGGATACTGGGAGCAGTCCATTGGCGATCTGCTCCAATGCAGCGACGCCTTATGGTGAAAGAGCACAAAGCATACTTCCGCTTTTAGATGCCTATGCATGGAGTTTCAAGGTAGGCACCTATAAGCCTGATTCGATGATATATCAATACTTTTTAAATCAATTGCAATGCCACCCCAATGAAGTTCTGTTCATTGGTGATACTCAAATTGCTGATGTGGATGGGCCTCAAAATTTAGGAATGTCTGCACAAATTATTGATCGTAAAAGTGGTGAAAAGCTTGCCAACGTTCTCAAGGCGTTTATTTAAAAAATTAAAAAAAGTAAGTCATTTTTAAATTTTTTAAGCTGATTCAATAGATACCAAATATGGTACTTAACTCATGATATTTAGAATTTAAGTACCAAATCTTGTACCTAATAGACAGGGTTAAATGGTCAATTAAATGCGATTAAGAATGATTTATTTATTTCATAAATTTTTAAAATAACCATTTTTTTGAAGTTTTAAACAAAACGAGTTCTAAAAAAATTTCATGTGATAAGTTTTTCACATGACGATTTATGACTAGGAAAATTTATGCCTAGCCATGAATAATTTTTAAAATCAGCTCAACTGGCTAAGTAATTTTATGCAAAACGAAATTTTAGATGTTCTTTTAGAGCTAGGGCTTACACCTATCGATTGGGTAGATGCTTCAGTGTTCTCAAAACTCACAGGCATTGAAGAGCAAAAGTTGACCCATCGACGAAAAAATTGGCCACAAGATCTAGTTTGGACAAAACAAGGTGGAAATATCTATTACTCACTGAGAGGTTATAACCAATGGCTGACAGAGCAGACGAAAAAGCGTTACCACCTGGTGTCCGAATTAGAGATGGCGCCATCGAAATCAATTTCAGCGTTAAAAAACAACGCTATTTTATCACGCTCCCCCACCCGCCAACTGCGGAAGGGATTCGTACAGCCGCTAAAATTAAAAGTGATTTAAAAACCAAAGCTAAATGGGGAATTTTGACTGAAGCTGATATTTCAAAGGTAAAAGGGATTGAAATTCCTGAAAACAATCCAGCAGATGAAGAACAAGTTTTATTTCAAGATATGGCTCAAAAATTCCTAAAATTTTCAGGTGCGAATAAAGATTCTAAAAATGGTTATCGTAAGATTTTAGAGTTTCACTGGATGCCTTATTTCGCTTTGACACCTATCTCAAATATCACGACCGAAGATATTGAGGAAGTAATTATCGATCGTGATTTTCAAACAGCTAAGACTTTTAATAACTGCGTAACTCCTCTACGAGGGGTATTTGAACTGGCTGTTAAGCATAATCAGATTTCTGCAAACCCTATGAATAAAATTAAGAATCGTAAGGTCCAAGTTGAAACACCTGATCCCTTCACACGCAAGGAGATGGAAACCTTATTGGCTTGGCTCGATAAAAGCTTGCATGATGAGGACAAATTTTACCACTGGTATTTTGAATTTGCCTTTTGGACTGGCTGTAGGCCTTCAGAAATGATTGCTCTCAGAGAAAGCGATATCGATTGGTTCAATGGAACATTCAAGGTCAGCAAAAGCCGTGTAAGAGGACTAGAAAAGAAAGTGACCAAAACACATACTTCTCGCGAGGTTTATCTGAATGAACGATCAACTCTGGCTTTGAAAGCTTTGCTTCAATTTAAAAAAGATCAAGGCTACCAAACAGATTATGTGATGCTATGTCCCAAGACTAAGGAACCATTCTTTAATGAAAAACCACCTAGAGAGCGTCTTGTAGAAGCGATGAAAGCGTGTTCTATACGTCACCGCCCTGCATACAATGCAAGGCATACTTATGCGACGATGTTGCTCATGGATGGCGTCAATCCAATGTTTGTAGCCGATCAACTTGGGCATAGCCTACAAATGCTGATCAAACGCTATACTAAATGGTTGCATGGAGATAAGAACAAGCAAGAAATTGCGAAACTTAGCGTAACTCGTACAGCCTAAATACGTCGAAATCGAAAGCTCTTGGAATGAAAAATGTGGCAAACATGTGGTAATAAAAAAGCCACTTAGTATAAGTGGCTGATTTATAACAAGAATTTTGGTGGAGATGGCGTCAATTGAACTCAAAACCTAAACTACTAATTTAAATAAACTTTTATTATATTTAAAATTTTGTGTACCCATTATTTACCCAAATTCGATTTAGTGCATTGAATACTAAAACTAATTTTGTTCAAAGTCCGTTTTAGGATTTGAACTTGGGTACTAATTTTAACACGTGTGAATTGAATATAAATTGATACGTTATATCATTACTTTTATATGTTTCTTTTTTCATGTATCATTCAATAGTACAATTCTAGGGATAAGGTTATGTTTGAAAATATTGATGCTTTAAAAACAAAATTAGATCAGCATCGCCCTCTTTCCCCAACAATTGTAAAAAATCTACAAGAAGATCTTATTGTTCGTTGGACATATCACTCAAATGCGATTGAAGGCAATACACTTACATTGCTAGAGACCAAAGTCGTTTTGGAAGGTATTACCGTTGGTGGAAAAGCATTACGAGAGCACTTTGAAGCGATCAACCATAGAAATGCTATCTACTATGTTGAAGATATTATTCGAAAAGAAGAACCTTTCTCAGAATGGCAGATTCGAAATATCCACCAACTCATCCTAAAAAATATTGATGATGACAATGCTGGACGTTATCGCCAGCAAAACGTATTGATTTCAGGTGCGACGACTAACCCACCCGACTATACATTACTAAATGACAAAATGGCTCAACTTGTCGATTGGTATAATTCAGAAGCACACAAGCTTCATCCTATTGAACGTGCAGCTAAAGTACACGCGGATTTCGTAGGTATTCATCCATTTATTGATGGCAATGGACGTACATCTCGCCTCTTGATGAACCTTGAGTTACTCAAAGCTGGATACCCTCCTTGCGTTATTACAGTCGAAAATCGCCTAGCCTACTATGAAGCATTAGATCAATGGATGGCTTATGGAAAAACTGAAGCATTTATTCAATTGATTTCTGAGGCTGTTCTGCAGGGGTTTAAACCATATCAGGTTATTCTAGGCATATAGATCAGCTTAAGCAGTAACATGATCGTTAGCATTAGATGACACAATGTCATTTAGCATCATTTGCAAAATAAACTCTATAAATGATCTAAAGTCGGTACGAGCTGTACTTGCGTGAAGTGCACGCATAGTACGTTTTTTGATTTTGGTAGATTAAAATTAAAACTGAAATTTTCAGAAAAATAGGACTCCCTCACCCAATATAAGTATTTGATTATATTTAAAAATATACCACCACTTAACAACTTAAAACTTATTTTATTTCATTAATCAGATAGACTCTAACATAGTTAGTCATCAAGCAAAGTTGTTCAAACTCTAAAATAGATTTGAACAACTGTAACTTATGACCCAAAAAGATTAAGGATTATTTTTATTTAAAATGAATAAGTCAAACCAAGTACTGGTTTATTCGGTTGCTTAATATCAGATCGGTCATAGCCCCCGAAATAGTACTGAGCAAAAACACCTAAGTTGTCATTTAAACTATGATCAGCTCGAATGGTTGAAAATCGATAAGTAAGATCTGTCTGTGTATCAAGGACGCCGTGTCCTTCATATTTTCCCCTATCAGTAAAGTAAGAACCAGCAACACCCAAAGTCAGACTTGTTGCATCAGTAAGCTTATAAACATAACTTAAACTTGAATAAGTATCTCCTTTGCTCATATAGTAAGCATCATTAAGATAGACTGAGGTACTACTAACTATAGTTCCTTTTTCAGAAATTGGAGCTGTTACAGTAAGGCCGATTTCATTAGAGGTTAGATGATCACCTCCTTGATAGTAATAAGTAGCATCCCATAAATCAAAAGCGACATTCTTATAATCCCAGATATAACCTAGGATAAAGTTATGCTCAAATTTATCACTGCTCCGAGCTTCTCCACCTTGAAGCTCTCTGAAAGAAAAGCCTATCTGAGAGCCCCAATATGTTGCATAAAACTTATCATAACCAATTGATAAAGATCCCTGTAATGTAACTCCTTCATTATCCAAGCTCTTAGTTAATCCACGAGAAACATAATCCGAAACAATCGTAAGACTTCCATTAACTGATATCTGATTTTCTTGTGCCTCTGGGCTTGATGCATTTGCAAGTCCACATGACATCATCAAGGTAAATAAACTTAACTTTTTATACATTTCATACTCTCATTTTATGAACGTTAGTTTTGTTATTGGTTCTAAAAAGCTATCGTTCAAATTTGTAAAACTTAAATATTTGGTAGATTTGCTGTAGTAGTTGTTGATTCGTAATTTGTAAAGGTTACCAGCCTAACTTTTGTTAAGCTGGATAGCATATTTAGGCTAATTCCTTTAACTGTTCAAATAGTTGAGGTTTTTTAGACTTCATAATTTTCGCTTTAGCCACCCCTAGGCAGAATGCTGTAATCAGCACACCCAGAATAATTTGTGCAATCAAATTTGATTCACTACCAATCAGGCTTGGCAGGTTGATAATTGCAATCCAAAGACAGAAGAGAAGACCAATTAAACCTAAACTTGGAGCGATAAAAGTTTTAAATAAACCGCCATCTTTATTACGTTTAAAGAAAACAACCACTGAAATACAAGTCAAAGACAGAATAGCCATATATCCCAAAGTTCCTGTAGTTGCACCCCATGCATAGATATTGAGGACTGGATCAAGTTCAAGAATCAGTAAGATGATAAATAATGTGATAGAAGATGCTGTTTGTACGAAAGAAGACATATAAGGAGATTTATGTTTTTCGTGGATGTAAGCCAGTTGTTTAGGCAGCACATCATATTTTCCTAAAATGTATTGGTAACGCACCACAATATTGTGCAGCGATAAAGCACATGCAAATAAGCTTGTAACAAGAAGAACTAAAATAATGTCTTTAGAAACAGTCCCTAAATACTGCTCTGCAATCAGTAAATATGTAGACTCGCCATGAGTTGTCGCATAATTCACAATATTACTGCTACCGATCACAGTAACTTCACACCACATGGAAATGATATAGAATAAGCCAACTCCTAAAACTGCGATATATGTTGCTTTTGGAATCGTACGATCTGGATCTTTCGCTTCTTCACGGAAAATAACCGTCGCCTCAAAACCGATAAAGCAATAAATTGCAAACATAATCCCGAGACCAGGCGAACCACTCATAATCGTTGATGGATGAAAGGCTTGCATGTCCATATTCGTTAAGCCACGCTCGGCGAATACGAATAAATCGACAAGTATCACGACTGCAATTTCAAGAATAAGAGCAATACCTAAGAATTTAGAACTAAGTTCAATATGTCGGTAGCCTAATACTCCAATCGTTGCCATACAGAACAACGTTAGTAACCACCATGGAATAGCTACACCCGTAAAGGTTGCAATCAAGTCACTTAAGGCAACTCCCAAATAAGTTTCTAATGCGACAAGAATTAAAAAATAAGATATCCAAGCAAGTGTTGCAGAACCTAAACCAATCGTCCGTCCCAATCCTTTTTGAATATATGAATAAAAAGCACCGGCATTACTAATGTATTTAGACATCGCCACAAAGCCGATAGCAAACAAAAACATAATGGCTGTAGCAATCAATGCATCAAATGCAGCCCCACCACCATTACCCATCGTAATAATCAGTGGTGTATTAGCAACCATAACTGTTAATGGGGCTGCTGTTGCAACAACCATTAGGACGATAGAAAAAACGCCTAATGAACCAGAAAGCTGGGTATTTTTTTTCTCAGACATAACTTTTCCCCCCATAAATCCATGACTATTGAACTCGTCTTAGAACAAGTTTTTTGCCCCTGCAGTTGTAATATCAGATTGATGAAGCACAATACTTGGGTCAGACATTTCAACCCAACCACAGAATGGTTCACAAACTTTATAGCCAAGCAAGTCCTGTACCTCTTTTGGGTATTTCAAAACAGTTTCTTTTGGTACCACTAAGTATTGATTTTCTTCTTGGCGTAAATAGCCACGACAGAAGGAAAATGCGATTGCAGTACGTGTTTCAGTACTTTTATTTTCGCCACCGGCATGGTAAAGAGAACCACAGTAAATCAAACCAGAACCTTTTTTCATGACAGCAGGAACCGCTTCTTCTAATGTAGGGATGCGCTTATCATCCCAAAGATGACTACCTGGGATTACTAAAGTCGCCCCATTATCTTCCGTAAAATCAGTTCCTGCGTACAACACTTGAATCTGGCTTTCCGGACCAGGATGATGTCGATGATGAAGATGATCATCACGATGTAAAACTTGTGCTTTTTGACCAGGCCAAATCTGAATAGCCTGTGTTACGCTAAGTTGAGTCGTGTTAGTGGTTTTAATTGTTTTATCAGCAAGTAAAAACTCATAATCCTCTTCTAAAAATGTGCGAGCTGCTCCCAAAAAGTGGGGCTGAGTAATAAAATATTGAGAACTTAATGTCTTTGCCATAAGTGCACAGCATCTTTTGGTTTTTGGTCCTGCAAAACCTTCTACCCCGTAAGGGGTCTTATCTAAGTATGGACTTAAATCCTCCCAAAAATTATTTAAAACTTCAGAAGAAATCATGTCTTCAATAATGACTCCCCCATCACGTTTCATAATCTCTACAACTTCTTCGACCGATGTGCTCGCCGATAACGTAACTAATTGTTTAGCCATTTTTTGCCCTTTTTTTTAAACACTCCTCATATTAGGTATTTTTTAAAATACAAATCTTGGTCGAAAAATACAGATTTTTAGTTAATCAGTACAAAATTTGAGTTATTTAGGTACATTTCTTGCTTTTAAATTAGTATCAGTAATAAAACTGGAATACTGGATATGTCTTCAATGATGCAAATGAATAAAGACATTAAAATTGGTGTGCTCTCATCTGTCGTCAGTGGATTAGAAGAATCCATCTCAGCACTTGGCGTTGATCCTCAGCCAATATTTACCTATTTTCCCGATTTGTATCGGTCAGCTGAGAGAATCCAAAAAATTACCTTAAATGATTTTTGTCATGCTATCGATATTGCAGCTGACATGACTGGAAATGAGCATTTTGCGCTGTACTATGGTGCACATTGTAAAATGGATGCTTTGGGTTTACTGGGCTATTTATTTCAAAATTCCGCGACATTACATGATGGTTTACAGGCCTTAGTTTCTTATTTTCCTTGTCACCAACAGATGAGTGAAATGCGTCTGGTGCAGGTTGGTGATTTTTATAGACTAGATTATCAAGTTGATCCAAATTATTTATCCAATCGTAGAGCAGATGCTGAAATATCTTTAGCCATGTTCTGCAATTTAATCCGTAAATTTCTAGGAGAACAGTGGAAACCCGTTCGAATTGGATTCGAGCATAACCAACCGGCAAATACCCAGCCACATCATGAATTCTTTAAGTGTGAGATGGAATTTAATTACCCACAAAATAGTATTTATATAAAATCCGAAGAACTAAACTTTAAAATTCCATCTGCTGATCCATTTCTGTTTCAATTAATTAAAAGAAATTTAGTTCAGGAAGGATTCCCACTTTCGGAACAGGAAAAGTTTTTAAAAGAGATTGAAGCATCAATCAGTAAAAAAATTAACAATGGTATTCCTTATATCGAAGAAGTCGCTGCCGATCTCAATCTACCCGTCTGGACATTTAAAAGAAGACTATCTCAAATCAATAAAAAATTTAGTGAGATTGTGGAAAGCAAGCAAAAGAAAGTGGCTTTAGATTATCTGGAACAAGGACAGGAAACCATTTCAGAAATCGCCTATCGATTAGGCTATGCTGATACCAGTAGTTTTAGTAAAGCCTTTCAGCGTTGGTATGGTATTTCCCCAAAATCATGGAGAGCTCAGCGTAATTTGTAATATCTTTTTTAAAAAAAGAAATTTATAACTCTTAATTTGTAACAGGTAGTTTTTAGCCACTATGCCTGCATAACTGCATGATCTGGTAGTTGAAATAGTGCATTTAATTGTTTTGCGATTTGCAAACGACAGGTCAAATTAAGTTTATCCAAAATTCTATTTAAATTTATTTTTACTGTCCCGACCTTAATCCCCATATATTCAGCAATCTCAGAATTACTCAAACCATCAAGCAAATATAGGCAGACTTCTTTTTCACGATTGGTCAGACTATAATTTTCCAAATAATGAAAAATTATATTTTTTTGAATTGGCTTAAGCTGTAATAGATTTTGTTCAAGAATGTAATGCAAAGATTTAATCTGAGACTGATCAAGCTGTTTTAAATTTGGATTGGTTACCCCTATACCTGCATAAGCATGGTTATTTTTCCAAAAGAGTAAATCGAAGGTTTCCTCTATGCCATAGGTTTTGATGTAGTTGTCATAGACAGATAATTCTGTACATGGATGATGTCGTCTGCACTCAGTAAGTGAGCTAAATGCTTCTTTGGATTTTAGAAAATTTTTAACATTTAACGGGTCAAGATCTTGAAGTTCACGGTGATAACTGTCGATAAAATCATGGGATACATTAATACAATCGGTAATATAAGCAGACTGGTTATATTCATTAATCCAGTAAAACATCACACCTTCAGCATCGAACAATTGCTTCGTTAAAACCAGTGCATGATGTATGGTAAGAGAAGACATTTGGCACCCTGTACTTAACTAGATGCCAAATATAATGCAGATTTTATGCCAGACTATGTTCGAAGAGCTGTCACAGTGATTTCAATGGTTTGTTCAGGATGAATCAAACCCGAAACCTCAACCGTGGTGCTGGTCGGTTTATGCCCTTCAAGCCATTGATTCAGCACAGGACTCGCTTTGGCAGCAAACTCTTGGATATCTGTCGTATAAAAAGTCCAAGCAATAATATTCTTTTTTTCCAAATTAGAGTGCTTTAAACACTTTTCAATGATATCAAGTACAAAAGACAATTGCTCCGAAGAATTGCTACCGATGAGCTGTAAATCAGCAAGTCCACCTTTTAATGGTGCTACGCCAGAAAAAAAGACCATATGTTCCGTTTCAGCAATCTGACTAAAAGAAAATGCATCAAAAAGATCTTGCTCAAAATAGCCAATATCTGGGTTAGAGAAAGTAATCATGCTAGGTTCTCCTCTAGTACATACTGTTTGGCTTCGCTATGACCATGATCAACGACCACATCCATCCCAGTCGTTTTGTTTTCTTTGATTCCTTTAAAAACTGAAAGCGGATCTTCAAAATCTCGTGCATAACCTATCGCAAAGCAAGCACATTGATATCCCATAAGTTTCAACAGGTCATCATCAAGTGTTTTAGCTACCTCTGGTGGTGTGGAAATATATTGGTTTTCTTCCTGACGCAGCCAGCCTGCTGCATAAGTGATGTTAATTGCTTGACGATAAGAATCTGTCTTATTTTCACCCGCACCATGATAAATTTTACCTGTATAAAATAGTGCGGAGCCTTTTTTCATTTCAGCTGCGATAGATTCTTCCTGACTAAACTTTTGTTTAGTTCCTTTATACATACTTCCTGGAACCAGACGTGTAGCACCGTTTTCTTCGGTATAGTCCGTCATTGCCCAAAGTAAATTACATTGTGGTTCAAAATCATCGGGAAACTCGAAGAAATCCCATGCTAATTGATCCTGGTGTAGGACCTGTGCAGGTGAACCTGGATGAACAGTAATAATTTGAGTTAAGTGGAGCTGGTAAGTTGTAGACTTCTCTAAATGTTTGCCTACAACACCCAATACTGTTGGATGAGTAATTAACTGACGTGAAGTTACCGAGCGGGAAATCAGTGAGCCTGTCCTTTGTGTTTTAGCACCTAAAAACTTATCCCCACCAAATGGACTGGTATCAATATATTCCGACGTTTCTTCAGCAATTTTATCCATTACTTCAGGATCAACTAGATTATCGACAATGACATAACCATGTTCTTTTAACTTAGCACTAATCTCATCTGCAGTAGCTGTATTTGGTAATCTAATAAGTTCCATTGTTAAACCCTCTTGTTATATGGTTGATAAAGCCAAATTAGAAGATTTAATAAGGTGCTGCATCTAACTTAAGTTATATAAAATGATTATTAATTTTAAAAATATAATTTGAATTAAAATTCAAGCGCATACATTAAAAAATATTTATTTTTCATAAATATTTTTTAATTCCATTTGCTACTACTTGCTTGCCTAATTATTACAACTCCAAACAATAACTGAATATGTTGAAAACATTAAATTCTTAGGTGGTGGCAATTGAACTCAACCTAAATTTTTAATGAAATCTATCCATTAAAAAAATTTAAGCTCCTGATTTTTACCCCAATTTACCCCATTGTCTTATCAAACCCTTCATCACGTCACAAATTGTCGTAACAACTAGCCTTTTACTAATGCTAGCCAAATCTTTTAAATTTCTTTTTATCTCATTTTTGCTAATATTCAGTTCAACTTCCATTCAAGCTTTTATACTGCAGTTACTATGGCTATTAAAAAATCAGAACTCTATTCTTCACTTTGGGAAAGCTGTGACAACCTTCGTGGAGGCATGGATTCAAGCCAATATAAAGACTACATTTTAGTTTTACTTTTTATTAAATATGTCAGTGATAAAAAAGAACAATTAGATTTTATCGACATCCCCGATTCTGCAACTTTTAGTGCCATGATTGAGCTCAAAGGTAATGCTGAAATTGGCGACCTGATTAACAAACAAATCGTTGCGCCACTTGCCGAAGCTTGTGCGCTAAATGTCAAAGCAATGCCTGATTTTAATGACTCAACCAAATTGGGTGATGGTCAAGAAAAAGTAGATCGTTTAACTGACCTTATTGCGATTTTCCAACGACCAGAACTTGATTTCTCTAATCACCTTGCCAATGGCGATGACTTACTTGGCGATGCATTTGAGTATCTGATGGGTCACTTTGCTTCTGAAAGCGGTAAAAGTAAAGGACAATTCTATACTCCAACAGAAGTCAGCCGTATAGTTGCCTCAATTGTCGGTATTGATGAATTTGAAGCACGTGGTGACACCACAGTTTATGACCCAACCTGTGGTTCAGGCTCTCTACTCCTTCGCGTAGCAGCTAAATCCAATCGTGATGATATTTCTTTATACGGCCAAGAAAAAGATGCTTCGACAAGCATTTTGGCACAAATGAACATGTTCTTGCATGGTTCTCCAACGGCAGAAATCCGCCAAGGGAATACCCTTTCAACGCCTAAATTTCTTGTCGACGGTGAACTCCAACGTTTTGATTTCATTGTGGCTAACCCGCCATTTTCAGATAAAAAATGGTCGATGGGCTTAGATGTTTCTACAGCAGATGCTGATATCTACGGTCGCTTTGAAGATTTTGGTATTCCTCCATCAAAACAAGGTGATTACGCTTATCTGCTTCACATTATCAAATCTCTAAAATCAACAGGTAAAGCGGCATGTATTCTGCCTCACGGTGTTTTATTCCGTGGTAATGCCGAAGCTGATATTCGCCAAAAATTAGTCGATTATGGTTTTATTAAAGCCATTATTGGTTTGCCTGCTAACTTGTTCTACGGTACAGGTATCCCTGCTTGTATTATCGTAATTGATCGTGAACATGCCGCAGCGCGTAAAGGCATTTTAATGATTGATGCGAGCCAAGGCTTTATTAAAGATGGTGCAAAAAACCGTCTGCGTGAGCGTGATTTGCATAAAATCATCGATGCATTCAAGAATCCTGAACAGCATGACAAGCGTTATGCGCGTATGGTCGGTTTAGATGAAATCATTAAAAACGGCTATAACCTGAATTTGCCACGTTATATCGACAATAGTGAAGCTGAAGATATCCAAGATATTGAGGCGCATTTACAAGGTGGTATTCCAAATGCAGATATTGAAGATTTAGCTGACTACTGGAAAGTTTGTCCTCAGCTTAAGAACAAACTGTTTAGTCCTCTACGTGAAGGTTATGCTGCGCTTAACTGTGCGACGCATGAAGTTAAAAGCTTTATTAACCAAGATGCAGAATTCGTTGCATTTAAAGAAAAAATGCAAGCACATTTCCAAGTTTGGGCAGATCAAGCGGAAGTCAAACTGAAAGCACTCAAAGCCAATCAGTTTGAACCTAAAGAATTAATTACTGAACTATCAGAATCTTTACTTGCCCATTATAAAGGTCAAGACCTTGTTGATCATTACAGTATCTATCAAATCTTAATGGATTACTGGGAAGGCATTATGCAGGATGATGCCTATATCATTGCTGCAGATGATTGGAAGGTCAATGCTGAACGTATTATTGAAACGGTAAAAGGTCAGCAAAAAGATAAAGGTTGGAAAGCCGACTTAGTACCAAAAGAAGTGGTGATTAATCGTTACTTTGCTGATCGTCGTGATGAATTGGCACGTGA
Organism: Acinetobacter sp. LoGeW2-3; assembly: GCF_002688565.1. Lineage (NCBI taxonomy): Bacteria > Pseudomonadati > Pseudomonadota > Gammaproteobacteria > Moraxellales > Moraxellaceae > Acinetobacter > Acinetobacter sp. LoGeW2-3. The sequence goes on from NZ_CP024011.1 coordinate 338,945, forward strand.
GCAAGCCAAGCTAGATGAGCTGACTCAAGAACTGACTGAGCATGAAGAAAATCATTCAGGTGACGAAGATATTCTTGAGCAAGGTATTAAAGAAAAAGACGTGAAAGAGCTTTGGCAATCTGAAGTGTTAGATGCTGCGCCAAAGGCCTATGCGGCTGATTTTTCAATTTACAGTGCAGCACAGCAACAACTGGAAAATGCGCAAGGTATTTTGGACGGTTTAGAAAAAGAAAATACAATTATTGCGTTAATGCTCAAAGCCAAAAATACCACAGCTAAAAAGATGGCTGCTTTTGCTGAACAACAGTCGAGTGAAGAAAAGTCGATTATTGAGCGTTATGCTACAGCCTTTACTCAGTTAAAAAATGCAAAAACTCTCATGAAAAATAAATATGAGATTTTTGAGTCTGGGATTTCTGAGTTAATTACAAATAATCAAGGTGAAGATTCGCTAGATAATTTTGATAATTTGGCAGTGCTTTATCGTTGGATGGATTTAACCTATCAGATTAAAGCTCAAAAGACCTTGGTGAAAGATTTAGAAACCAAACTGGATACCGATACTTTTAATTATTATTTCAATTTAACCGAGTCTGAAATTAAGGAATTAGTGACTGACGATAAATGGCTTGCCGATTTAGCCAAGCAAATTAATGCTGATGTTGAGCGTGTGGCACAGCGTTTAACGGTACGTGTACGTGAGTTGGCGGAGCGTTATGAGTTTACTTTAGGGCAATTGACGCAAAGTGTTGAGGATTTAGAAAAGCAAGTTGAGGCTTATTTAGTTGCAATGGGGTTTGAAGTATGAACTCTGTGAACGAAGTTGTATTAACTGATATCGGCCATCTTGCAAAAGATTGGGAAATTAAAACACTTGAGCAAATTAGCTCATTAATGACGAATGGATTCGTTGGAACAGCCACATCTCATTATGTAGATGAACAAAATGGAATTCTTTACATACAAGGCTATAACGTTGAGCAAAATAGTTTTAATTTGAATGGCATTAAGTATGTGTCAAAAGAATTTAATGCAAAGCATCTCAAATCTCAGCTTAAAGAAGGAGATTTACTCACTATGGACTGCTCCCAGTATCCTAGACACGAGACGGCCTCATTTTGAAGCTGCCTCAAAGGCTTCCGGACTCATCCCATCGAGATGCGAATGACGCCTGATTCGATTGTAAAACATCTCGATGTAATCAAATACATCTGCACGAGCCATTTCTCGTGTTTTATAGATCCTCTTTTTAATTCTTTCCTTCTTCAAGCTGCTAAAAAAGGATTCAGCAACAGCATTGTCCCAACAGTTTCCACGACGACTCATACTCGGAACTAAATTATGCTTCTGACAGAATTTCTGCCAGTCTCCGCTACTGTATTGTGAGCCTTGGTCTGAGTGTATGATCACAGGTTCATTGGGTCTGCGTCGCCATACCGCCATTAAAAGTGCATCCAAAACGATATCCTTGGCAAGCGTAGGTTTCATTGACCAACCGATGACTTTTCTCGAATATAAATCGAGAACCACAGCCAGATATAACCAGCCTTGCCAGGTGCGGATGTAGGTAATATCAGTCACCCAAGAGGTATCCGGTGTGTTTACAACAAATTCTCGATTTAAATGGTTAGGTGGCACAATCTGAGGACGACCACGACCATAGCTTTTATGCTTCTTATATCCTCGAACAGCGGCAATACCATTGTGCTTCATGATCTTCAGCACACGATTAGGTCCACAGCTTTCACCTAGCTCTTTAAGATCCAGCGTAATGCGACGATAACCGTAGATGCCATAACTGGCATCATAAGAAGAACGGATGAGCTGTAATAACCGCTTATCTTCAATAGTCCTGCCTGATTCGGGTTCATGCAACCAAGCATAGTAGCCAGCACGAGCAATCTTAAGAACCCGACACATCGTTTTAATCTTAAATTGATGGCTGTATTCCAGGATAAACTGATACTTTACTCGGGCAGGCTTGCAAAGTACCTTGCGGCCTTTTTTAGAATATCCCGTTCCTCTTCAGTTTGTTTGAGCTGACTTTTAAGGCGAAGGATTTCTTTCTTTGCTTCGAGTAGTTCATGTTCATCAGGGTTGTTGCGTAAAGGCTGTACGGCCTTTAGCCATTTATAAATGCTGTGCTGTGATACACCTAAACGTTCTGCCACATCGGTGACAGAATATCCACGTTCAGTAATCAATTTAACAGCTTCATCTTTAAATTCTGGGGTGTATCGTTGTCCACTCATAATGTTCTCTCCTATGCAAAAAGAATAGACGAAATTTGTCTAGGAGAGTGGTGGCAGTCCATATCTAACTAAAAGGTGTCTACAAAATCGGTGGCTATTCAGGCATTTTTATTGTAGTAGTCTATTGTTTTCATTAATAACACTTAGGCTAAAGTTTTCTTCAGTCTACAAGAAAACAAAAAAATAAGGGAGCTGATGCTACCCTTATTCTCGTTCCGCTAACTTACTTTCAATCCATTGATTGATTTCATGCGCTGACCAAGCAATTCGATTTTGAGAAATCTTCACACTCTTTGGAAAGCTTGGATCATAGTAAGGCGAGTACTCATCCATCATGGCATAGATGGTTGATCGACTCAGTGCAGTGAATTGAATGACTTGTTTAATACTGATGAGTTGGTTCATTTGGAAGGTTTGACCGATAAACGCATTCATGATGTTTCTCCTAATCATTGAAGCGAGCGGTGATTCGCTCAAATGATAGAGCCATCTGTAAAATTTAAACTGAGCATGGGTAGCACTAGCTTTAATTCACTTTTTGTACCGATTGCTTCAGTTCATTTTGAATGCTGTTCGTAGGTATAACATTCTCCTGATGAACTTCTTCTGAGTTATAGAACTCATCAATCACATCCAAACCCTCTTCCACATCCATCTCAAATAGTGCATTGGCAAAGCCTTGTCGAGCAGTCTGATCGAGCCCATCCTGACTAAACCCTGCCTGCTGCATTTGATTGTGCAACTCTTTCGCTGTATGAATCGCCTCTTTTAAACTCACTCCTTCTCTTAGTGTTAAATCCACGTAGTAAACAGGTTGACGATAACTCTGCGTTGTACTTTTACCACGTAAGGTTAGCTGTAACGGTAGACATGAAAGTAATCCATTCGAAGCGGCATGGTAGTAGCTTAACCTCGCAGCCAAGGTCCGAATGCTATTAAAGCCCGTGGTTCTAAAAATGAATGTGCCAAACTCATCCGACTCATCAAGATTCACATGCAAACGTCCATAAGGTTTACAGTTGCCGCCTTGTGCCAAAGAACATAAATCTGGTGAAGGACATGGATGCTGCTCTACCCCTTGGCTAGTAATACGCTGACAGGTCTGACCATCTCCAACACATATAGGTCGTCCAGTCTGTCGATCAAATAAACTGTACTCTGCGCGTAAGTTCAGATCAGGATCATTGAAGATCATACGTACAGGGATTGTTCTTAGTTTTTGATTTGGTGCATTGGCACGTAGCTGTTCATCAAGTGGATGTTTGACCCAACCGTCTTTGTTTTGAATTTGGGAGGTAATAGTGAATTGATCATCCTTTTCAGGCAGACGTTTGCCGTACTTTTCCACCACTCGACCAATACTGATGCGACCTAAAATAGGTGGTGTAATCGCTAAACCTTTAATCATGGCTATTATCCTTTTTTCTTTCTTTACAGAATTGACTGTTCTATAGAGCACTCTTTTCCTCTATCCCACCTTGCACACAATAAAAATCACAAAGCGAAAATATTGGTTGTAGGAAAATGGATGTGCATTTAAGCAAAGCTGCCCAAACGCCCTTTCTTCACTCGGTGTTGAAGGGGCAGATCGGTCGGCTTTGCACGTTTTTTGTTTTGAGGGGAAGGATTCAATCGGTATAGATATTGAATCGACGGCTACCTGCTTTGGGCAGTGGATAGAGCTCAATCAGATCAGGCTGATGCTGAAGTAAAGCTTTGGTGTTCAGCCCCATACTGTCTTGTGCTTTTTTCCAGACGACTGAACCATTTAAGAACGTTGCTCGCTCCGCATCTTTCATCAACATCTGGATTTCATGTTTGAGCTGATTGAAGTTCTGCTGATGTTCATCTATCTGCCTCTTCTCTTGAATAAGCTGATCGAAGTACTGATTGGCTGTTATATCCTGGCTCAGATCTTCAGTAGTTAAAGGCACATGTTGGGGGTAAAGCACTTGAATGGCTTTAGCAGCTGATTCACTGGCATCAACAGATGGTGGAATGTCTTTTTCCACACATTCCCAAAAGTAGCGTTCAGCATTGGTGATGTGCTCTATCACTGACTCAGAACGTGTCACTTTAAAGATCTTGGTTTCATGCCCACAGAGTAAGACACAAACATGAGCTGCCTGTTTTCCTGTGACTGCCAATTGATGTTGAACTTGGCACAGTACATATAGAGGTACACCATCACGCCAAAGCTTAGCGCCATGTTCTCCTGCTGTTTTACATTCAAGAATCTGTACTTCATCACTGCCCACTACGGAGTAATCTAAGTTTGCCAACATGAAATGTTTGTCAGGATCTGGATGTTGCAACACTGCATTGATCCGTCTGACTTTATGGTTGGTATGCAGACTATAGAACTCAGCGACTAAAGGTTCGAGCTGCTTACCCCAATATAGTGGTGCAAGACCTGAACTTTCATCTTCAATACTTTGAGGCTGCCTCCCTGTTTTAATCAACCATAGTTCAAGCATCGACATATAGGGATTTAAGCCACATGCTGTGGCTGCATCACTACTGCCAATGCCTTGCTTACGTACATTTAACCAAGTCTCATAGTCCATACCTTTGGTATTTATTAGACGTTTGGCAGTTGTGCTTTTTCGAGCGAGTCCTTTATCAGAGGGTGATAGTGGAATTGGAGCTTTTAAGCTATTCAGTTGATTCAATGTTGTTTGTTGCATAGTGCTTCCTTATTAATATTCTGATCTGTAGAAATTTTCCGCATAAAAAAACCATGCATGACTTGAGTCATGCATGGCTTCAATAGGCGTTATTTCGAAGGGCTGTAAAAGGTAAAGTGGTATAAAGGCTGTCAGCGTTAGCTCATTTTAATCTCTAACGGATAAAGCTCAATGCTTGTTCTAGCCCGCGCTGTTTGAGGTTAGCTCCAGCCCCAAACCAAGCAGAATCAAGACGATGATCCTTACTCATCGAACGTCGTTCATGATCCACATATTCCGTGATGGTACAGAGCAGTCCATAAGCAGTATCTTTGGCAGATGAAAGATCTGCGCCACGTCCTTGCCCGTTAAACATTGTCATAGCTTTAGCCATTGCTCGTGCATTCGGTTCAGACTTAGCTTTCTGCTGATCCGCGACATTACGATAGAACTGCACAATGTTTTCTTCTGCATCTAAACCTGACATATTGCTATTGTTAAACACTGCATCAAAGTAAGCAGCGGCTTCGAGCTGCGTGACTTTACGCTGTGTCAGTTGCTTCATTTCATACGTATGCTCATCCCATTGACTAGCAGAAATACCCAACTGTTGTTTGATCTTCATCGCATCAAACTTGGTACTGTGTGGGACCTTCACCATGCCTGCTTGAGCTGATCCACCTTTAAACGCAATCGCCAAAGTGTTATTACACACAACACGAATAGAGGTGAATTGAGCAGTGGTTGCAAGCGTGCCATCACATGCCGTTGCCAACAAGATATAGCCATTACTGACATCCTTACCTTTTAGTATGCTGCTTTGTCCTGTCCGAGCCAAAGCCCAGAACTTCTTCCCACCTTTTAATACACCTGCGGTTTCTAGCTCAAAGCCTGCTTGCTCAGTCAGATCACGATAGAACTCCAGCACCTCCATCGGCTGCACTTCTTGATAGCGTTGACTAACAATGGAAAGTGGTACATGCGTATCAGAACGATATAAAACACGCTGTTCATCAAAAGGCATGATGATGCTTTGCCCACGTGTATTTTGTGCCATATAACTGACATTGGATGATTCAATACGCCAATCCATACCTGCCTGCTCTGCCCAGACTTCGATAGGTTGATGAGGGCTCAGTTGATTACCAAGACCATGCCAAGGGGTCTCACCTACATAGGCCATTTGTTCGACTTGATGTGCCATGATTTTATTCCTCACATTTCATGTATTTTTTTACTGGATCGTGCGTATGGTTGGATCTATTTGCATTTGGCAATGGTTGCAACGATATATAGGGATTGAATGTGAGACCTTAGGAGACTCTGGCTCATCAAGGACAAACATAAAAACCCCACCGATAACAGCTCCAGCAATAGCACCTATGATTGGAGGTACATTCAAACTCTTTGACACACTTGCACCTAATGCTGCCATGGTTGCAGGTGAAATCATTGAGCTAGTTAAAACATTGGCAGATAAAGCTTGACTCGGTTCAAGCAAGTGAATGTCACTTGAGTGACAAAAAGGACATTGCTGCATCATAAAAACTCCACATACAAAAAAGCCTGCGCAAGGCAGGCCGTTCATTCTTGAATGAAACTCAAAACTTTGAGCTCATGAATCTCATTAAGATGATATGTATGTGAATTTTTTTAGGATGTGATTAATAGCTAGGTGAATCGAATAAACTCGGTACCTGATCGCTTTACAGACTTCGGTAATACCCGTATTGCATCACTATCACTAAAAGCGACTAGTCTTTGCTTGATATAATCTAACCCATTCCTGACTTGGTTTTGATCACTGCAATTAATATTAAAATGCTCGTGCATATCGGGTTGCTGATAAGTATCACCGCGCATATTTGTAACCCTTCTCCATAGCGACTTAACTACATTCACACCAGTTTGAGAATCTGAACTTCCGTTAAATATTAGAATCACACCTGTATAGTAGCCGTATTCAACATCTTGAAATGTTCTATGTGTACAGCAAAGTAAATTTTTTAATGCAGGATACCTGTCCCTTTTAACAGCCTCGATGAAATTTATGAAGTTATCGTGATCTTCAATTTTATTAACCTCACCCTTAAACTCTTGTCTATACCCAAGTGTCAGTGAAAGTACTGTTAATGAATCAAAGTAGTGTATAAGCCTAGAAAAGTTCCATTCAACTTTCTTTAAAATATCCGAATATTCTCTCCTACATTCATACTTATCATAATTCAGATAATCACAATTTTTACGAACCTCCTGAACCAAGTTCAACCATACATGGTCTGGTATGTCCGTTAATGATTCCAGATAATGAGAATGTTCATAGAGGCTATTCACCAGTTTTTGAAATACTTTAATGGGTACGTTAAAGGTATAAGTTTTTCGGTAAAGTGTTTCAGTAAATGGGATTAACTCAAGAACACATTCCTTAATCTGCTCTAACGGTAGTTCTTGCTCATTGATCATTAGAATCAAAGCCTCAATCTCACAAAAAGTTTGAAGCTCATTAATTGGATTCGACATGTACGTAATGCTCCACAGTTCGTTAAGTACATATCACTATGGTGAGCAGTAAAAATTTAATGACTTGGATTTATGCTCTATGCCACGCCGCTTTGAATTTTCAAAGCAACCCGTTCCAAACAATCGTTTACCCATAATTTTTGAGCGCAGATATTGGTCCGTTTTTTCAGGATTAACCAGATACATTGCTGCTTGAATTAGCCTACTAATTTGCTCAGGCTGATTCCTATTAATCATGCCAAGCCCCCAAGTTCCATTCTTCATGATTTTTGCTTTATAACGCGGATCATTGGATGTAAAGAACTCACCTTTTTGCTCTGTTAAGCTAGACCAATACTGCCCAACCTTTAAAGCCAAACCGAAATCGTTTTGGTGCTTATTTCCATCGTAGATCAATAAAAGATGACAGTGATACCCTCTTTCGATCCCCTGCTCAATAGCCCAAGCATATCCCTGTAAATTCTGAAAACATCCATCTTTATTCGCTAAGCGATTTCTAAAGATCATGAAATATTGATAGAACTCGTTAAATGCAATTTCAACCTGTGTTTTCTTACTAAAATATAGATCAATACGAATACATAAGAGGCGCGAATAATGCTGCGTGAGTTTATTCAAATAGTTTTTCAAAGACAGCCTATTACTTTCAATTCGTTTTTCCTGAGTCGTTGACTCAAGTAAGGTCTTAGCGTGAACTTGCCTAAGTTCTTTCAACAAGCTTTTACTATTCCTAATAGATTCTGATGCTTTTAATGGCTCTAGATATTCATGCATGATTCTTAATGTCGTTGTATTGTCATTACATTCCTTGTAGTGAAAATCAAAACTTGGAATGAGATTCAACAAAGCTAATGCATCAGCATCTTTTAATTCTTTATTCTTTAATATCAATTGAACTAGACGATCAATCTCACACATAACATGTGCTTCATTGTAATTAATTAATGCATTTATAATCATTGGATATCTCTGTGTTAGATGGAGTCATAACACAGATACATAAGTATTTTTTTATATAATCACGATTTAATAATATTAAAAACCTATTAATAAAAATATAATGAGCACCGCTATTCACAGTTATTTTACTTACTCAATTGTATAGTGTCCTTCGAAAATAAGAAAAATTCAGTCAAAGCTAAAGTTACGACTTTGATTACGAAAAAAATCTATTCGTAATCTTCCCATTAAGATTAGAAATTAGGTAAATACAGCTCAATATTTTTAATCATTAGTTCAGACTTTAATAACTAAAAAATTTGGTTCATACACAGCTATAGCGAAAATAGCTATTTAAATGAATTTATCACTATAATTACTTCATATATTTTTTTAAAACTTTATAAAAACTCTTGAAAAAATCTAGTAAGAACACTAAAAGTTACTTATTAAATTCACAAAAAATACTACATAGAGATAATTATGATTACACCTAAAGATACTAAAAATTTGATTAAGGAAAAATTCGCTGCTCCAATTAAACTTGAAACTAACGCATTGTTGAGACAGTCTGGGCTACTTTATGACATTGGCAAAAGGGAAGTTGAGTGTATTCTTAGACATTTTAACTATTATTTTAATCCAACTAATGTGAACACATCACCTCGAGCGAAAGACGATTTTATTGTTAGCCAAATAAATAGTAAACCAGATCGCCAGAGCTACTGTAATTACCTAATTCAAATTATTGAGTCTAATCTCATTATATTGGATGATTTTAAAAATCTAGAAATTGATAACCATCGACAAACACTGCACCTCATTTCTTCAACTTTAACTCAACCCATACAATTTTACACGAACGACATGTTTGAGTGCTTCATTTACAATCTTGATGCTTTACCTGTAGAAATTTCTTATAAATACAATATCGTAAATTCAAGCCTAATGAATTTTAATACTAGAAAATTAACTTCAAAAAAATTGAAATGGTTAAATAAAGATAATTCAAAACAGATCGAATGGGCTCTAGAATACGTACAAAAAAATCCTAAAATATATCTACCACCATTCTTTAGTGTGTCCAATGATCAGCAGTATCAATATATCGTTGCGCATTTAGATAGGATGATGACCGAATCTCCTGAAGTACTAGAGCTGTATCTGTTAAAAATGAAAAAAACATGGAGTCAAAAAAAGTTTCGAGATTCAGGTAAAGCCAAAAAGCTTTATCATCTGCCACTATCAGAGACCACCAAACAAAAGCTCGAAAAAATTGCTGAATTTAATAACACTAATCAAGCAACAATTTTAGAAAGACTAATTAACTATGAATTTGAAAAATTACCTTTTTAAATGAAGTTCAATTATTATTCCAATCAAGCGTTTTTAATGAATACCACTCCATGATCTTCACACGCTCATCCCAGTACTGTGCTCGGTTATAAGCTGCACGAATACGGTTCTGGGGCACATGAGCAAGTTGGCGTTCAATCGCATCTGGATTAAATAAATTCGACTCATTCACTACAGTACTAAATAGTGACCTAAACCCATGTGTTGTCATTCGACCCGCGTAACCTGAACGCTTTATGACAGCCAAAATTGACTCACTACGCATAGCCTCTTTGTTGTTTAATCGATGTGGAAATAAAAGATCTTGATTATGTGTCAGACGCAATGCTTGAAGTTCAGCAATCATCAGGTCTGTTAGTGGTACACGATGAGGTAGACCATTTTTCATGCGCTCAGCAGGGATATCCCACTTACGCTCTTCTAGATCAAACTCATTCCAACGTGCTTGTAATAATTCACTTACACGCACACCGGTCAACATGATTAAAATAATCGCATGATGCGTTTGAGCATCGGCTGGATAGGCACGTATACGTCTAAGGAATTCAGGCATTTCATTTTCAGCTAAAGAAGCTAGATTTTTAACCTTCTTATTTTTCAATGCATAGACTAAATCACTTGCGGGATTATCATATCTGTAGCCATGAGCTATGGCATATTTCATCACCATACCACAGCGCGACAAGGTACGCTTAGCCACCTCTAGAGAACCTCTAGCCTCAATCTTTTTGATGCTCTGTAAGATCTCTGGTGCTTGGATTTGATTAATCCTTCTATGTTCAAGAACGGTGTAAAGTTCATCTAAAGATGCTCTTACATTGCTGATATGTTTTGCTGACCAAGTTTCCCTTTGATTTTCAAACCAGTCTTCAGCGACTTCTTTAAAGAAAGGTTTATTATCTTCATACAACACTGACTTTGAATGTTTATATTTGAGTTCGAGTGCAAGTTCTCTTGCCTTCTTAAGCGTCATCTCAGGATAAGGCCCTAATGACTCTGACTTACGCTCTCCGTGAACACTATATCTAACATTCCAATATTTTTGCCCCACAGGTGTCACAAGAAGTGACAAACCATTTTCATCAGAAAGACGATAACGTTTTTCTTTTGGCTGTGCTTTTCTACACTCTGCATCAGTAAGCTTCATGTGTATTTACCCATTATCTAGTCTAGAAATAATTGGGTAAATTTTCCCAATAATTACCCACAGAAGGCAAAAATTGGGTTACACGAGTTAGGATTCGATCGGACAATACAGCCAATAAAAAAGCCCTTAAACATTGAGTTTAAAGGCTTTTTTACATTCAGTCGAACATCTCTGAATTGAATTTTGGTGGAGATGGCGGGAGTTGAACCCGCGTCCGCCAACATTACGCTCGAGAATACTACATGCTTAGATATCGTCTATTAATTTAGCTCTTTGTGACCCGACGAACAGGGTACAAATCGCGATCCTTTAAGATTTAGTACGAAACCCCAAGGCTTGATTTCATACGGACTTGTGTGCGTTCGCTTCAGTCGGGACCCCTAACCACAAGTATTCAGGGATGCGGACAAGCTGCCCTTAGGCAGCTAGAGCGTAAGTTTCGTCGTTTGCGACTATTAAAATGCAAATTTGATTTACGAGAGAAAATGCGCTCTCGGCATGCATCTACGAGTTTCATCATCGGCGTCGAAGCCAAGAACATCCCCAAAGTACAGGCTCATCATAGCATAACTGGCAAAAAATACGATGCATTTTCTACACAAATACACTTTTGAATGCGCCTGATTACATAATTGCGCTAATATTTCATAATTCAAGTCAGCATTTAAAAAAATTATGAGCTATTTATTGGCACTCGATCAGGGAACGACGTCCAGCCGTGCAATCATCTTTAATGAACACGGGCAGATTCAGGCAACAGCTCAACGTGAAACCCATATCCAGACCCCACATTCCGGCTGGGTTGAGCAGGATGCACAGGAAATCTGGAGCTCGCAAATTGCAGTGGTACAACAGGCGCTTGCTACTGCCCGGATTCTGGCCAAAGATATTAAAGCGATTGGCCTGACCAATCAGCGTGAAACGACTGTGGTATGGGATTGTCGTAATGGGAAGCCTCTTGCACCAGCGATTATCTGGCAGGATCGTCGTGCAACAGACTGGTGTAATCAGCTGATACAGCAAGGCCAGATGGATCAGGTACAACAAAAAACCGGGCTACGGATTGATCCTTATTTCAGTGCTGGCAAGCTGGTCTGGTTATTGGAACATGTGGATGGCTTACGTGAACTTGCAGAACAAGGTCATGTCGCTTTTGGCACTATTGATAGCTGGCTGATCTGGAACTTGACCCAAGGGGCTGAGCATATCATCGAAGCCAGTAATGCGTCCCGTACCATGTTGATGAATCTGCATACTCAACGCTGGGATGAGGAACTACTAGACCTATTTAATATCCCTGCTTCAGTCCTGCCACGAATCATCAGTTCCGATTGTCATATTGCAGATACAGCACCGGGTTTGTTAGGAGCCACCATTCCCATTACCGGCATTCTGGGTGATCAGCAATCTGCCTTATTTGGCCAGTCTTGTTTCGAACCCGGTATGGCAAAAAATACCTATGGCACTGGTTGTTTTATGCTATTTAATACCGGCCATGACATTCAGCTCAGCCAGAATAAATTGCTTTCTACCCTCGCCTGGCAGGCACAGGAGCAGACCAGTTATGCCCTAGAAGGCAGTGTTTTTATGGCCGGTGCTGTGGTGCAATGGCTACGTGATGGGCTCGGCATCATTCAGAAAAGCGGTGATATAGAAAAGCTGGCCTGTAAAGTTGAAGATACCGACGGCGTGGTCTTAGTTCCTGCTTTTACCGGACTGGGTGCGCCACACTGGGATAGTGAAGCGCGTGCTCTGCTTTGTGGTATGTCACGTGGAACCAATAAGGCCCATATTGCCCGTGCCGCATTAGAATCGATAGCCTTTCAGGTCTCCGACGTACTGACTGCCATGCAATCCGATATTGCTCGTCCTCTAAAAGAGCTAAGGGTCGATGGTGGCGCCAGCTGTAATGATATGCTGATGCAGTTTCAGGCTGACCTCCTAAATGTTCCTGTTCTGCGCCCGAAAATGCTGGAATCTACCGCTTGGGGTGCAGCAGCGATGGCAGGTTTAAAGTCTGGGGTATTTTCTAATTTAAATGAAATTGCCCAGTCTTGGCAGCTAGATAAAGCCTTTGAACCGAAAATGCAGTCCGATGAACGTGAAGTACATTTGGCCAAATGGCAAAATGCCTTGAAACGGGCCAAATCAGATTTATAAGATCGAAAAAAACCGCTAAATAGTTAGCGGTTTTTTATTTTGGAAAATATTAATGTGATGGCATATCGCCCACACCCGCTTTTGGTCGCGGTGCCAGCCAGACGATTAAAGCAGCAAAAACAAAGACCATCGCCAGTATCAAAAACAGGTGATTGGCAGACAGCGTTAATGCTTCTTTATCCACCAGACTAGAAATATAACCCAAGGCACTGTCTGAACTCATGCCTTGTGCCATTAAGGTATTCTGGGTTTCTTGGACATTCAGTTTACCGACCAGCTCACTGCGGGCCACTTTACTATGATCATCCCAGATCGTCACTGCAATTGAAGCTCCAATCGCTCCAGCCATAGTCCGCAGGAAGTTCATTAGACCTGCTGCTGATGCCATTTCCTGAGGCTGGACTGAAGCCAATGCCATATTGGAGAGTGGAATGAAGAAGAATGGTACCGCAAAACCTTGCAGAATCTGTGGCCAAGCCAATGCCATAAAATCAGCGTCCGTAGTCCAGAATGCCCGCATCAAAGTAACTACGGCAAGCAAGATCAAACCAAAACTGGCTAGAATGCGCTGGTCGTATTTGGTTGCCATCTTCGCCACAATCGGTGACATCAACAGGCTACCAAAACCCATGGTCGCGGTTAAATAACCTGCCCAAGTGGCCGTATAACCCAGATTAATCTGCACCCACTGTGGAATCAGTACAATACTGGAAAAGAAGGCACCGAAAGCAAAGGCCAATGACAGCACAGCAAAGGTAAACCCGCGATATCGGAAGATCCGGATATCGACGATCGGATGCCGTTCGGTCAGTTCCCAAATGGTAAAGATGATTAACCCGACTATGGCAAGCACCGCCAAGGTTCCAATAAAGGAACTGCTAAACCAGTCATGTTCATGACCGAGATCTAACATTAATTGCAACGCACCAATCCACAAGATCAGTAGGAATAAACCGCCCTTATCGATCTTCAATGCATTGGTTTCAGTTTCTGCTGGCTTTAATAATTTCAATGCAGCAAGACCGCAGAACAAACCCACCGGAATATTGATGAAGAAAATCCAGTGCCAAGACAGGTTATCGCTGATGGTACCACCAAGAATTGGGCCGAGAATTGGACCGACTACGGTGGTCATCGCCCACATGCCCATGGCTTGGGATTGCTTTTCAGGTGGGAAGATGCGTAGCAATAGAGTTTGACTGAGTGGCATGATCGGGCCGCCAAACAGCCCCTGCCCGATCCGGCAAAACACCAGCATTTCCAGACTGGTGGAAATCCCGCATAGAATCGAAAAAATGGTAAAGCCGAGCAAGCAGACACCAAAGAGACGAACACTACCAAAGCGACCCGCCAGCCAGCCTGTCAAAGGTACACAGATCGCTTCTGCAACTGCATAAGACGTAATGACCCAGGTGCCTTGTGAGCTGGACACCGCCAGACTACCGGTAATATGCGGCACCGAGACATTGGCAATGGTCATGTCCAGCACAACCATGAAATTGGCTAAGGCCAGCACAAAGGCCGCCAGCATCAGCTTGCCGCCAGTCAGATTCCCATATGGAACATATTTATTCATCGGGAATTACTTCTTAAAGTGGATTTCAGCTTCCATCGACAGGCCCACACGTAGCGGATGCTCGGCCAGCTCTTTCGGATCTAGCTGGATACGGACTGGCAAACGCTGTACCACTTTAATCCAGTTCCCTGTAGCGTTCTGTGCCGGGATCAAGGCAAAGGCTGAACCTGTACCGCCAGAGAAGCCAACCACGGTGCCGTGATATTTCACTGATTTTCCATACAGGTCAGAGGTTAGTTCAGCTTTTTGACTCACACGGACGTTTTCTAGTTGGCTTTCTTTAAAGTTTGCATCAACATAGAGCTGATCTACTGGTACGACCATCATCAGCATTGTACCTGGTGCAACACGTTGACCCACCTGAATCGAACGGCGTGAAACCACCCCATCAAAAGGTGCTTTAATTACAGTACGTTCTAAGTCCAGTTCAGCTTGTTTCAGTTTGGCTTCAGCCACGAGTACATCAGGGGTCGAGTTTTCATTCGCCCCTTGAATCATGGCTTCATTCGCAGCCAGATTACTTTGTGCTGCTTTCTGGCTGGATCTTGCTTGTGCCAGACCCGCTTCAGCAGAAGCTACACCGGCTTTAGCAGTATCCAATGCACTTTGCGCTGTACTGAGTTCTTCTTTAGAAATTGCCCCAGTTGCACTGAGCTTTTCACGGCGGCTGTATTCATCTTGAGCTTTGTGTAAAGCGGCCTGAGCTTGAGCGACCTGTGCTTCAGCACTACGAATGGCATCATCACTGACACCAATCTGCGAGCTTAAAGCCCCACTATTGGCTGCGGTTTGCTTGTATTGACGTTTAGCTTTAATCAGTTCTGCCTGTGCCTGAGCCAGCGCAATTTTGGCATCACGGTCATCAATTTTGGCAAGGACATCGCCCTGTTTGACTGCTTGGGTATCATGCACCAGAACTTCAGCAACCTGACCACTGACCATCGAGGTTACAGAAGCAGTTTCTGCACCGACATAGGCATTTTCAGTACTAACTGAATTGTTCAGGAACAGTTTCCACACCAGATACAGCACCAGTGCAATCACCATGAGAATAGCAACAATCCCGAGAGCTTTTTTACGTTTGCTTTTTAATTCTTGATCAGAAGCGATGTTCGTAGATGAGTTTTCTGGCAGGGAGTCTTGTACATCTGTCATTGATTTTTCCTAAATCCAACAGACTTGGTCATGCACACACATCTATGCATTTTTTGATTTCTTGGCACAGAAGTGTGGTTTTGCTGAGAAAGTCATGATTCTATAAATTTCACGCATTCTAATCTTAAAATTTACGGAGTGAGCAGAAAAATGTAACTCTGCAGTTTCCAAAATGCATCAGGCACCGAATCTACTGAAACGGTGCCTGTATGAAAATTTTAAAGATCTAATTGAATCAGAAAAGATTAATACGCATAAGATGCTATCGCAGTTGCGATCGGTTTAGCTTCATCATTCATCAGGGTCATGCGCATGGTACATCCCTTACGCCCCAGACGCAGGGTTTCTGCACGTGCGGTAAAATATTTGCCACGACCCGGTGCTAGATAGTCCACACGCATGTCTACAGTTGCCAGACGTGAGACCTTCTTACTGGTTTCTTCCATATCTTCAGGGCTGGCTTTTTTGTACAGCTCACCCATGGCAGTGATCCCGCCAATACTATCCAGAATTGTGGCAGCCACCCCACCATGTAAAATCTGGAATGCCACATTGCCAATCAGATCCTTCTGCATTTCCACATATGCTTCAATCTGTCCATCCACCACGCGCATCTGCATACCGCAATATTGGTAGAATGGTGAACCATTAAAAGCATCACATAACTGGTTGAATAGAACGTCCTTATTCGAGCCTAAATCAATATTTCCTGTCCAACTTTTCTCTGCTACCGTCATAGTTTGCTCGAATAACCTTGATTAAATAAAAAAATGTATCCATTTGCCCTAAATGCAAATTAAGGCACTACAATACCCATAGTTTAATATTGATCAATGAGATTTTTATGACCTATACGTTCAATCGTCCCGCGTTTCCTGCAACTCGCATGCGTCGTATTCGTAAAAATGAACACCTGCGTTCAATGGTCCGTGAAACGCATCTCACGGCTGATCATCTCATTTATCCAGTATTTGTTTTACCAGGTCATAACCAGACTCAAGATGTACCAAGTATGCCAAATATTCAGCGCCTATCTGCTGATCTCTTGGTAAAAAAAGCAGAGCATTTACTTGAATTGGGTATCAGCAAATTAGCGCTGTTCCCGGTAACGCCACAAGAAGACAAAAGTCTGACCGCTGAAGCGGCGTGGCGTGAAGATGGCTTGGTACAAACCACTGTTCGTCTGCTCAAAAAAGAATTACCGGAAATGGTACTCATCACCGACGGCGCGCTAGATCCTTATACCACGCATGGTCAGGACGGCATCATTGATGAAACTGGTTATGTATTGAATGATGAAACAGTTGAATGTCTGATTAAACAAGGCTTGAGCCATGCTGAAGCTGGTGCAGATGTCTTCGCTCCAAGTGATATGATGGATGGCCGCATCGGTGCAATCCGTGAAGCATTCGAAGCCAATGGTCATATCTATACCTCGATCATGGCCTACTCTGCCAAATATGCGTCAAGCTTCTACGGCCCGTTCCGTGATGCAGTCGGTTCTTCCAGCAACCTGAAAGGTGGCAATAAATACAATTACCAGATGGATGTCGGCAACCGTGCTGAAGCCCTGCACGAAATCGCGCTAGATATTCAGGAAGGTGCAGATATGGTGATTGTTAAACCAGGTTTGCCTTATCTGGATATCGTGCGTGAAGTGAAAGATACCTTTGGTATTCCGACTTTCGTATATCAGGTTAGTGGTGAATATGCCATGCTGGCGGGCGCAATTCAGAATGGCTGGTTATCTGATAGCGTGATTCTGGAATCGCTGATGAGCTGCCGCCGTGCCGGGGCTGACGGCATCTGGACTTACTTCGCTGAAGAAGCCGCGCTAAAACTGAAAGAAATGAAATAATTCAAAATGCCTTCCTTGATTCAAGGGAGGCATTTTTTTGATTTTTGATTTTAACAAGATTGGAAAATAAGGGTTAAAACCTGATGCATATTGCCATCATCGGTGCAGGAATTAATGGACTCATGACTGCGCTGGAATTAATTGAACAGGGCTGTTCAGTGACGATTCTGGATCAGCAACAGGCAGGGAAAGCTGCCTCCTGGGCCGGTGGCGGTATTCTCTCCCCGATGTATCCGTGGCGTTATCCTCAAGCAGTCAATGACCTGGCCAAATTTGCCAAAACGTTATATCAAGACTGGAATGACAAGCTGAGTCCAACTACCGGGATCGACTTTGAAATTCATGACACTGGCATGCTGATCTTTGATGAGGCTGATTTTGATATTGGCTATCACTATGCCGAACAGCACCAGGAACCAATGCAGGAAGCGCTATATGTCGAGCAGGAACAGGTTGAGCAAATCAATCCGCAGGTTTCATCTGAATTTAAACATGCGCTGTATTTCCCTCAACTCGCCAATGTACGTAACCCTCGCCTGCTGCAATCAATTACCCGTTATTTAAAACAGCATCCACAAGTGAGCTGGCTGGAACATGCGCCAGTTCAAAAAATAAAAATTCATAATGAGCAGATTGAAGCCATTCAAACTGACCAAAATGAATGGATTGAAGCAGACCAGTTTGTGTTTAGTACTGGCGCTTGGTCGGCACAATGGTCGGAACAGTTGAAAGTAAACATCCCGGTTCGTCCGGTACAAGGTCAGATGGTACTATTTAAAACCCCAGAGCATTGGCTACCGACCATGTGTATGAATCAGGTCATGTATCTGATTCCACGTCAGGATGGTCATATCGTTTGCGGTTCCAGCATGCGTGAAGTGGGTTTTGATACCACTCCTTTAGCTGAGATTAGAGAAAAAATTCTAAATGCCTGTTTTGAGATGGTGCCGGAACTGGCAGAATTTCAAATTGTGCAGGAATGGGCAGGTTTACGTCCCGGTTCCCCTGAAGGCATTCCCTATATTGGTCAGTTACCACAGTTGAAAAATGGTTGGGCTAATTTCGGCCATTTCCGCAATGGCTTGTGTATGGCGCCCGCCTCGGCTTTATTGTTGAGACAACTGATACTAGGACAGCCGACTTTGGTTAATCCTCAAGCCTATGCACCGGATCAGTTACAGCCTTTAACTGCGCTTGTCCACTAGATCTATCAGTGCTTCCTTGATGGTCGGGAACTCAAATTTAAAACCTGCATCTTGCAGTGCTTTAGGCCGGACATACTGACCATTCAGAATCAGCTGCGACTGCTCGCCCAGCAGCCATTTCATAAAAATACCCGGCAAACAGAACAACGGTTTGCGATTCAATA
Source organism: Acinetobacter sp. LoGeW2-3 (assembly GCF_002688565.1). Lineage (NCBI taxonomy): Bacteria > Pseudomonadati > Pseudomonadota > Gammaproteobacteria > Moraxellales > Moraxellaceae > Acinetobacter > Acinetobacter sp. LoGeW2-3. Next base: position 357,943 of record NZ_CP024011.1, read on the forward strand.
CCCGTGCCGCGGTCTGACTAAAATACAGCTGGCTGGTTTTTTCTGGCGCAACCACATTAAAAATATCGGGTGTGGTTTGTTCATGCATCAGGAAATCCATTACACTCAGCAAATCCTGAATATGCACCCAGGAAAATGGCTGGCGACCACTGCCAATCTTGCCAAACAGGTTCAGTTTAATCGGCATCAAAATTTGCGGTAACAAACCACCTTTTCTGCCCAGCACCACGCCAAAACGCATAATTTTAGTATTCTGATCAGTATAGGATAAAGCCAGCTGCTCCCACTGTGCACAGAGCTGCGACATAAAAATTTGCTGCGCTGCCGATTCTTCAGTACAGACCTGCTGCCATTGTTCTTCAGGATCGATGCCGTAATAACCCACTGCCGAGGTCGACAGGATACGGCGTGGAAAAATCTGATTCTTTTTTAAAAATTCATATAGTCTGCGGGTAGTGTCGAGACGACTGTTTAACAGCGTTTCCTTACGCTCATCAGTCCAACGCTGGGCACCAATATTTTCACCGGCCAGATTAATCACATAGTCAATCTGATTGCTGTGCAACTCATCAAAATCATGGATCCATTCAAAATCCTGATGCATTTCGATCCGGTGCTGTTCACGCGTCAGGCCAATTACATGGTAATCCATTCCGAGAAAGTGTTTGACCGCGTACTGGCCAATAAAACCACTCGCTCCGGTAATCAATACGACAGGCTTATGCATTGTTATTCAGTCGCTGTTTTTCTTAGGGCTCAAATATTGTACTGAACTGCACTGCCTTTGCAGTTATCAAAAGATACCATTCATTGTAACGAGATATACCAGAAGGTATATCGCCTGAAAAATCAGGTATATTTCAGGCTATTTCTGATACTAAAGTTTCAGGTTCTTATGCCTAAATTATTTATTGCTGTGTACCAAACATTTTATTGGCCATCCGCTGTGCCTGATTGCCATAAAACCAGTAAGTCAGTAGATATAAGGGAATCGCGATCAACAAGAACATGATCACCACGATGCTCATAAATTGCGGTTGCTGAAGGTACAGCATAAAATCTTGCCAGGCATTGGGATTGGCACGGGTCGCCACCAGAATTCCTATCAGTAAAAATGCCAGGTTATAGCCCCAGAAGATCAGACTGAATCCTAAAGTGATTTTTTTACGCTCGGTTTGTGTGGGTGCACGGCGATTTTGACGAAGAAACTTGAATAATACCCAGATCATGGCCACCAGATACGGCACCATGGTCAGCACTGCCCCCATTCCCATCGGCATCAACGCTGCAATCACCCCGCAAATACAGGTCATCACAAAGCAAATCAAAAAAAACCAGAGAAAATAGCGTTTTAGTGGCGCCATAGCCAACACTCACACAGAAGAATGACCTCAGTATAAAAAAAAATGATTTTTTTTTCATTGTATTGTCAACCGATCCTCAAAAGCTGACGTTATATAGGGTACAAGGTCACCAAATTTGTACCGGCATCCACAAATCTGTTTGATCTTTGCTAAAGCAATAAGACTCGTGTGCTAGCAGAAAGTTTTGAATAGCAGCCAAAACTTTTTAAACAGTACGCTTTGACCGACGATTTCACCATCACTCGAATCGTCGGTCTTTATTTTTTGGGGTTATAATTTTTTATCCCGTATAGATCCAGTTTAAAGCTATACAAAAACAATAAATTAAATTGTCTTATCTTCGCCAAATATAAGATCGTCATAAAACCCGATACTGGTTTTCTCAGATCGAGCTCACTATACTGATATTTTTCATCCAGACCAAAACCAAAACTCCAGCTTCTGGAGTAAGATTTTCGCTGGTTTTAATCCATGCTTTTACCCAGTTCGGGTGTTTAAACTTTTATAGGTTCAGGGGACATGGCAGTTCATTTTCTACATACATCAGACTGGCATTTAGGACAGTTCTTCCATAATCATGATCGTGAATTTGAACATAGCCAATTTCTGAGCTGGCTGCTGGAACAGATCAAACAAAAACAGCCAAATGCCCTGCTGATTGCGGGCGATATTTTTGACGTCATCAATCCAGCCTCAAGCGCCCAAAAACAGCTTTATCAGTTTTTAACCAGTGCCCATGCACTGGCACCGCATATGCAGACCCTGATGATTGCCGGCAACCATGATTCTGGTTATCGCATCGAACAGGTTGAACCTTTTCTTGCCAAATTCAACGCACGTGCAGTCGGTGTCATCAGTCGTAAGGAAAATAATCAGCTGGATCTGGATCGTCTTCTAGTACCCATTTATGGCACTGAACAGAAGATTGTGGCCTGGTGCCTGGCTTTGCCTTATCTGCGTAGTGCCGAGATTACCGGACTGAATGAACGTACCAGTAGTAATCAAAGTGCGATTGCTTATTTGCATCAGCAACTGATTGCCGAAGCGCGTGCGCGTCAACAACCGGGTCAAGCACTGATTTTGATGTCACATGCGCATATGCAAGGTGGGGAAACTTCCGATTCAGAACGTCCGATCGTAGTGGGACATGAAGAGGCTTTATCGACAGCGCTGTTTGAAGATGGTATTGATTATGTCGCGTTGGGTCATTTGCATAAACCGCAAAAAGTCGGTCAGGAACATATCCGTTATAGCGGCTCCCCGATTCCACTATCTTTTAGTGAATTGAATTATAAACATCAGGTAGTCGATGTCCGGATTGATCCGACCCAACCGGATGAACAACGCTTTCAATACGAGCCTCTAATTATTCCACGTACTGTGGATTTGCTCCGAATTCGTGCTGATCTAAATGACCTGATTGATGAAGTCAAAGCCTTGCCGAGTGGTGAAATTGCACAGCTTTTTGCACGTCATTTCCTGGAAATTGAATACACCACCACAGCTCCACCACCGGTGGATCTTAGACAGCAAATTGAACAGGCTCTGCCACCAAATCGTTACCGTTTGCTACGCATTTCCCGGATTTATCAGCAGGTAGCTGACTCCAGCATGCAGATTTCTAAAATTGATCTGGCTCCACCTACGCCGGAGTCTTTGTTCAGTAACCTTTGGGAAAAGTTGGGTTATGACCCAGATGACTCGGTAAAACGTGATTTCCTGCAACTGTTGCATGAAGCCCAGCAAGATATTGATGTGCAGCAGCCATAAGGAATTGCCATGAAAATTTTACGTTTGAGTTTAAATAATCTGGCTTCCCTGGCTGGCACCCATGATATCCGCTTTGATGATAGTCCGCTGGCACATGCTGGCCTGATTGCCATTACCGGCAAAACAGGTGCAGGTAAATCTACCCTGCTGGATGCTATGTGTCTGGCACTCTATAATGAAATTCCCCGTTTAAAAGGTGCTACAGGCAGTCTGAAAGATACAGGTGGACAGGATGTGTCCATTAAAGACTCTAAAAACATTTTACGTCGTGGCACCACGACTGGTTTTAGTGAACTGGAATTTATTGCACTGGATAGCAAACGCTATCTTGCTCGCTGGGAAATCCGCCGTGCTCGCAATAAAATTGATGGCAATTTAAAGGTCGACCGCTATATCAAGTGTCTGGATGATGACACTACGCTCACGCAAAAAATATCCGAAGTTACGCCGCTGATTGAAAAACTGATTGGACTCAGCTTTGAGCAATTTACCCGAGCAGTATTGCTCGCTCAGTCTGAAGTTGGGGCTTTCTTAAAAGCCAAAGATAACGAACGTGCTGATTTGCTGGAGTATTTAACTAATTCACAAATTTTTAGTGTGGTCAGTCAAAAAGCGGCACAAAAATTCAGTGAAGTAAAAAATAAACGCAGTGATCTAGAAAAGCTGATTGGATATATTGAAATTCTGTCTGAAGAAGATATTAGCGCTTTACAACAGCAACAGACGGCGCTCTCTTTACAGCTACAGAATCTGCAGCAATCTGAAAAACTGCTGGAAAATGAGAAAAAATGGCATCTGGATCGACATAAGCTCTATGCCGAAGTGCATGCCAAAAAAGAAGTGTATGATGTCCAGTTAGATGCCATAAATAAATCAGCAGGACAGCAACAATTACTGGAACAGTTAGATGAGTTTCAGTCTATCCGGGATCAGTTTGTTCAACGTGCCCGTTTAGAACTTCAAAAAGTCCAGATTCAGCAGCAACAAACACAATTCAGTCTTGAGTTTGAAACACTCAAAAAAAGCTTTACTGAAGAAGAGTCAAAACTCACGGCTTTACAGCAACAGCAGCAAAAATTTCAGCTGCATTTGGAGCAAATTAAGCCGCATCTGGAAGCAGGCTTAAAACTGGATCATGACATAAATACAGTATCTGAACAGTATAAAAAACTGCATCATGAGCAGAGCCAGTTTCAAACCACTCGCCTGCAACCTCTAGAACAACAGCTGGCACAACAGCAATTGGCATTGAATCATACTCAGGCCAAACAGCAACAGATCGTACAGCAGCTAGTTCAATCAGAATTTCTAAGTGTTTTTGATCAGGAACCGCAAAGCACTTTGCAACGGATACGGGATTATCTAAGTCAGTATCAACAATTGCAGCAGCAAAATCCTGAAAGCCTGAACCAGCCTTTGCCTGAACTGGAAAAAACCGTTGCCGAATTAAATGCTAAGCTCAATCATTGGTTTCAACAGTATCAAAGTCTTGAACAGTTAGATCAACAACTGAAATCTGTTCAGCAGACACGCCAACAGCAGCATACTGAACAACTGCAGCTAGATGTGCTAACGCAACGCTTGCAACAGACTTTGCAGCAATCTCAAGAGTCAGAGCAGCTACAAACCTCTGTGCGCACCCAGCAACAACAGCTAAAATTGCTGCAAGATACTGAACAGAATTTGCAGCAACAGATTCAATCTGAACAGCATGCGTATGAACAGCTAGAAAAAATTTTAGCCCAGCAACGTTTATTACATACGCAAAGCGTTCAGGAATTACGTGCCCAATTAAAATCTGATGAACCATGTATGGTGTGTGGCAGTCATACGCATCCCTTTGCTCAAGATCAGCATGAGTTGCTGGAACAAAGCCTGCATCAGCTACAAGAACAGCAATTACAACAAACTAAGCAACAACTCGATCAACTGCTTCAAACCCAACAACAGAAACGTATTGAAATATCTAAACTGCAGACTGTGATTGAACAACAGCAACAGCGTATGCAAACGCTGCAGCAACGAACCCAACAGCAATATGATGAATGTACAACTCAACTTGCAAATCTGGGAGTCATTACTGAGCGTGAAAATGACCTAGTTCATTTAACCCATCTGTTAGCAGAACACAGCGATAAGATCGTGAAGCAGATTGAACAGCTGCAACAACAAGAACAACAGTTACAACAACAGTTACAGCAATGGCGTCAGCAACAACAACATTTGCATCAATTGCAATTAGCTTTGCAACAACGCACACAACTGGCCCAGCTTATTCAGCCAGTGATCAATGGATTACCTGAGAATTACGCGTCGCAGAATCCAATGACATGGTTAGCTACCCTGCAGCAACAATTACAACAGCGCATGCAGCATTTGGACACGCAAAAGCAATTAGCATCGGAAATACAGCCACAACAACAAGTAGTTGATAGAACCCAATATCAGTTACAAGGTGAACAGCAGAAATTTGCTGAACTCAATCAGTCTCTGGAACAACTCATTCAGCAAGGTAAGGACCTGCGCCAGCAACTAGCTGAACTGACTGAACAATATGCCGGAAAAGTTTATCGGGTCGCCGCAGAATGGCAGGCTACACTAGATCAGCAAGCTAAAACCTTGCAACAGCAACTGGAAGTTCAGCGACAACAAACGACTCAGGCAGAAAAACAGCTGCATCAAGGCAACTTAAAGCTGCAGGATTTTATGACGCAGCTACAACAGATTAACCATCAACTTGAGCAATACCAGCAGAATATTCAGGCCTGGCAGTGTTCGCATCCACAGGTTACGTCAGCACAGATTGAACAATGGTTGAGTATCAATCTCGCCAACCATCAACGTATCCGCCAAGATTTAGCTAATCAAAAACAGGCCTTAGAAAATGCCAAAACGGCATGGCAGTTACTTGAAGAACAATATCAGGCACATTTAAAACTGCAGCCTGAGCATGCGTTTGAGGATATTGAGCAAAAACTTGTTGCACTAACGCAAGAAAAAATAGCGCAACAAGAAGCACTCAATGAAACCGATGCCAAACTACGCATGAATACCAATAACCAGAGTACCTATGCCAAATATCAGCATCAGATTGAGCAGATTAAGGCGGAGGAATATCGTTGGGGTCGGATCTATGACCTGATTGGCCATAAAGAAGGTACCAAATTCCAGAAAATTGCCCAAGAACATCATCTGGATATTCTTGTCGAATACGCCAACCAGCAGCTTCAGCCTTTAGCTCCACGTTATCAGCTTCATCGAATTCCGAACAGTCTGAGTCTGGCAATTATTGACCTGGATATGAACAGTGAAGTTCGACCAGTGCTTTCCCTTTCTGGTGGAGAAACCTTTCTAGTTTCATTAGCTTTAGCACTTGCGATTGCGAATATGGCTTCCGGTTCTATGAAACTGGAATCGCTATTTATTGATGAAGGCTTTGGCACGCTTGATCCCGCATCCTTACACATGGTGATGAATGCACTGGACCATCTGCAAAGCCAAGGTCGTAAAGTGGTGTTGATTTCGCATGTACAGGAAATGCATGAACGGATACCGGTACAGATCCAGGTCAAACCGGTCGGCTCTGGTGCCAGCACCATCCAGATTATAGGTTAGCGTTTATGAATACGACTTCACGCAGACTTTCAGCTGAATTCAGCTTACAACTAGAAAGCTTGCGTGGAGTGAGTGCCATTGTGGTGCTGTTCAGCCACTGCTTTCAGGCATTTATCGCTCCTTTTGATTTAACTTTATATTCCTGGGTGCGTCTGCTCGGTCAGGCTGCAGTGATGATGTTTTTTGCTTTAAGCGGTTTTTTGATCGGGACATCTGTACAGAATAATATCCAGCAAAATAGCCAGTTTAATTTGCCTCATTATGTTCAGCAGCGCTGTCGAAGAATTTTGCCACCTTTCCTGTTTGCTCTAGTCCTCACTTTGCTCTTATATATTTTGGCTCCTTATTTTTTTAGCTCACATAGTCATCAATTTGAAAACAGTTTCAGCATGATGATACGGACAGCTTACAGCCTTGAGTGGGACAATTTTTTAGGCTCACTATTTTTCTTAAATGGCTTTGTGACCGACACCCTGTCTGCCAATGCTCCGCTATGGAGTTTAAGTTATGAAGTCTGGTTTTATGTGCTGGCAGGCTTTCTACCTTTTTTAAGAAATTCACGCATTGCTCAAGCCATTTTTATCCTGATTTTAGTAATGCTATCTGCACTCAATCCAAGGTTTCTGATTTATTTTCTGCTCTGGTTGACCGCATTTTCTAGTTCATTTCAGCAGGTTCAGCAATATCTATTAAATTATTTGAGTTCACTTAAATCCGCTTTTTTTAGTCTGGCTTTGTTGATTGCCTGTATAGATGCATATACCTTCCATATTATTGAAAATACCAGTATTTACAGTGGTAGCTATTTTTTACCTTTTAATGTCTGTATCGGGTTGGGCTTGATCTGCTGGCTGATTCAGCTGCAACATCAACATAGCCATTATCATCCTGTCTGGGTTCAATCAGCTGGTTTTTCCTATACTCTCTATGTGACCCATTTCCCTCTATTGTTGTTTATTCTAGGCTGCTTTCCACAAAGCCGCGCTTATGGTCTAGGTGGTGCAGTTTTGAGCCTACTTGCCACGATGCTGGTTTTAATTGTATTGGCCTGGCAGATGGTAAAATGCCTTGAACCACAAAAGAGAAAAGCGTTATCCAACTCAATACTATAACGCTTTTCTTAAAAACTCTGAAGATACAGATCTATTAGTCCTTTTTAGGACGTGTTCCAAAGAGAGCCGTACCGACACGGACCATGGTTGAACCCGCTGCAATCGCTTCATTCATATCGCCTGACATGCCCATACTTAAAGTGTCCCAGTCTTCAGGTTTGGCATGTTGAGTTTTAACTTTTTCAAACAAAGCTTTGGCATCGGCAAAAGCTGCCGTATTATTTGGTGCCGGAATCACCATCAAACCACGTAAACGCATTTTTGGTAGTTTACTGATTTGCGCCACCAGATCTGCAACTTCCTCAGGCTGACATCCATCTTTGGTATCTTGCTCATCGATATTGACCTGCAAACAAATGTTTAAAGGTGCTTGATCATCTTCACGCTGATTGGATAGACGCTCAGCAATGATCAGACGATCCACGCCATGAACCCAGTCAAATTTTTCTGCCAGATGCTTGGTCTTGTTGCGCTGTACATGACCAATGAAATGCCATTCAATTTCCAGATCCTGCAACTTTTCAATTTTATCCAAGGCTTCCTGCAGATAGTTTTCACCGAAACTGCGTTGCCCAGCTGCATACATTTCCGCCAACATTTCTGCTGGATGCGTCTTTGAAACAGCCAGCAGCTGCACGGTCTGTTCATCACGACCAGCTTGCTGGCATGCAGTGTGGATTTGGGCCAATACCTGATCTCGTGCGAGTTGCAACATATTCATTGACGGAGTTCTCATTTCGTTCAAATTTTTTTCCCTTGCTCAACAACTAAGTGTTGGTTAAGCTGTGGGAAAGCCTTATTATTCTATCAAAATAAATAACATTTAAATGACTCTGGGGACTTTATGGACATTACAGAATTATTAGCATTTTCTGCTAAAAATGGCGCATCGGATTTACACTTGTCTGCGGGGATGCCACCACTGATTCGTGTTGATGGTGAAGTTCGTCGTATTAACCTGCCTGCATTGGAACACAAAGAAGTACATAAGCTGGTTTACGATATCATGAACGATAAACAGCGCCGTGACTATGAAGAAAATCTAGAAACTGACTTTTCCTTTGAAGTTCCTGGCGTGGCCCGTTTCCGTGTGAACGCATTTAACCAAAACCGCGGTGCTGGTGCCGTATTTCGTACTATTCCATCTAAAGTATTGACCATTGAAGATCTCGGTATGGGCCAGATCTTTAAAGACATCTGTGAATACCCTCGTGGTCTGGTACTGGTCACAGGTCCAACTGGTTCTGGTAAATCAACGACTCTGGCTGCGATGCTGGACTATATCAATGATAACCGTTATGACCACATCCTGACGGTCGAAGACCCAATCGAATTTGTACATCAATCAAAAAAATGTCTGATCAACCAGCGTGAAGTGCATCGTGACACACACGGATTTAATGAAGCATTACGTTCTGCATTACGTGAAGACCCGGATATTATTCTAGTGGGTGAGATGCGTGACCTTGAAACCATCCGTCTGGCATTGACCGCCGCAGAAACCGGTCACTTGGTATTCGGTACCTTGCATACCACCTCAGCTGCGAAAACCATTGACCGTGTGATCGACGTATTCCCGGCAGAAGAAAAAGACATGGTTCGTGCCATGCTATCTGAATCACTCCAAGCTGTAGTTTCACAAACCCTGCTGAAGAAAAATGGCGGTGGTCGTGTGGCTGCACATGAAATCATGATTGGAATTCCTGCAATCCGTAACCTGATCCGTGAAAACAAAGTTGCTCAGATGTACTCTGCAATTCAAACTGGTGCCAACTATGGTATGACCACACTGGATCAAAGCCTAAAAACACTGGTATCAAAAGGCGTTATCAGCCCTCAAATTGCGCGTACTGCAGCTAAACAGCCTGAATCTTTCCTATAAAAAATATGTTTTTGATTTTCTCGGGGGCGAAGTATGGATTTTAACGGCTTACTCGACTATATGGTGGCGCAAAAGGCATCGGATCTGTTTATTACTGCAGATGTCGAGCCGTCAATTAAAGTGAATGGCTCGATTGTGCCGATTGGATCAGTCAAATTGCCTGGTCCAGCAGTGGGTCAGATTCTGCATTCAATTATGAGTGAGAAACAGCGTAAGGAATTTGCGGATACACGTGAGTGTAACTTTGCGATTACCAATACCAGCAAATCGGCACGTTTCCGTGTCAGCGCTTTCCAACAGCGTGACCAGCCAGGTATGGTGTTGCGTCGTATTGAAACCGTCATTCCAACCATGGATGATCTGAAGTTACCACCGATTCTAAAAGAACTGGCGATGACCAAGCGCGGGATTATTATCTTCGTAGGTGCAACTGGTACTGGTAAATCGACGTCCCTTGCCTCTTTGATTGGCTATCGTAATGAAAATTCCAAAGGCCATATCATTACCATTGAAGACCCGATTGAATTCGTGCACCAGCATAAAGGCTGTATCATTACCCAGCGTGAAGTCGGTATCGATACCGATTCCTTTGAAATCGCCCTAAAAAATACCCTGCGTCAGGCACCGGATGTGATTCTAATTGGTGAGATTCGTTCCCGTGAAACCATGGATTATGCCATTGCCTTCGCGGAAACCGGTCACTTGGTATTTGCGACTCTGCACGCCAACAACGCCAACCAGGCGATTGACCGGATTATTCACTTCTTCGAAGCAGATCGTCATAGCCAGCTGTTTATGGACTTGTCTTTAAACTTGAAAGCAATGGTGGCGCAACAGCTGATCCCGACTATTGATGGAACAGGTCGTCGTGCAGCAATTGAGATTCTAATTAACTCACCTTTAATTTCAGATCTGATCCGTAAAGGTGATGTGCATGAAATCAAAGACCTGATGAAGCGTTCCCGTGAACTGGGTATGCAGACCTTTGACCAAGCGCTATATGACCTGTATAAGGCTAAGCAGATCAGCTATAAAGATGCACTGAAACATGCCGATTCTCCGAACGATCTACGTCTACAAATTAAGCTTTCCGAAGAAGGTGGTGCACATCTGATGAACGTGGGCAGCAATATTACCTTTGATGGACAATCTTAAAATTTAATATTAATTTTCAAATAAAAAAGGCTTCAAATGAAGCCTTTTTTATATCTAAGTAAACTTAATATTATTTTTTACGGTAAGCTTCCTGACATTCAGGTGTATCGCAGTAACCATACAGATTTAGTGAGTGACCGGTTAATTCAAAGCCAAATTTTTTCGCTACTTCGTGCTGTTCATGTTCAATCACATCATTGCTAAATTCAACAACTTTGTTGCAGTTTTGACATACCAGGTGATCGTGGTGATCGTCCTGCATAATTTCAAATACAGAATGATTATTTTCAAAGTGGTGACGCTGAATAATGCCTGCTGCTTCAAACTGTGTTAACACACGATATACAGTTGCAAGACCCACATCTTCCCCTTGATCGAGTAAAGTCTTATAGATATCTTCCGCGCTTAAATGATGCTGGCGTGAGTTTTCTAATAGTTCTAATATTTTAATTCGAGGCAGGGTAACTTTTAGTCCAGCTTTGCGTAAATCTTGATTTGAAATAGGCATGTAAAAAGGTCTCTCAACAAAATTAAAGTTGGAATATGCAACAAAGTTTAGATGCAGTATGATCTATCCTTGGATCAAATGCATCATAATTAATTTGGGATAGTGTAGCAAAATGCAAAAAATCATGTTGACGTTATTCGTCACTTCATTGCTCGTCGGCTGTTCGACCTTAGGTGTGTATAAAGTTGATATTCCACAAGGAACACCTTTAACTCAAGCACAAGCCTCTAAAATCCAGGTGGGAATGAGCCACCAACAAGTCCGTTTCCTGCTTGGCAGCCCAACAGTGACAGATCCACTAAATCCATTACGCTGGGACTACATCTACAATTATACCCCAGGAACCTATGCTAAAAAAGCCAACATTCCTGCTGCACGTGGTCAGCATTTAAAAATCTTCTTTAATCCAAATGGAATTGTGGAACGCATTGAAGGTCTGGAAACCATTCCTGAGTCACAACCCGGTTTACCTGGTTCAAAAGAAGCGATTCTGACAGCGCCACCACTATAATCGCTTTCACATGAAAAAACCCCTATATTGCTAGGGGTTTTTCTAATTAACTGCATAGGTTTATCAAATTATCGGCATTTTGCCGATGTCATGATGCATTTGATCCGCCTCAGGATTGCCACAACTTGGACCGGTTACCTTTAATATAACGACCTACTGGATTTTGCTCCGCACGTTTACGGCGGATATCCTTAGGGTTGATAGTCAGCGCACGGTATATTTCTAGACGGTCCCCAGCATTTAAAGGCTGTGCATGATTCTGCAGACGTACGCCAAAGATGCCCAGATTCAACGGCTCAGGCAATTCCACCTGATCGCGGATACCGCTTGCAGCAATCGCATCCAGTGCCGTCATGCCCTGCTGAAATGGCACTGCAATATGAAACTGTTGTTCAGGGGTAGCATAAGCCACCCAAATCAACGCTGACTGATTCATCAGAACCACTGCCCTAACACTGCAACAATTGCCACAATGATCGATACCGGTAACACCACACGTACCGCAATACGCCAGATGTTATAGAAGGCTTCAGAACTGAAATTCATAGATTTACGTAGATGGCTGATCTTCATGATCCAACCCGCAAATAAGGCATAAATCAGGCTGATGACCAAGCCCCATAGAATCAGCAGGTTATCGAAGATCGGGGTTACATTTGGAATTAACCAGACCAGTGTAGCAACCGCTACAACCGTCCATTGAATTACTACATTTATCTGACGTTGTTGCAGCTGCTCACGTGCCATTTGTAACATCAGTGCAGCTGCAGCCACAATTGCAGCAACTAAGGTAAATGCAGGTACTTCAGCTTTTACCGCAAAGAAACCAAAAGCAATCACTGCAACCAGTTGTGCAATCCAGATCGGCAATACTGTCTTGGTTGCTACATCCTGCTGTTTCACTGTAGTCAGACTAGACTGCCAATACAAGCCCATGCCTAGACCACTGGCAACTAGTGCCAGTACTGTGGCATTGCCCCATTCAGAGAATTGCACTGGAGTCACTTGCCATTCTGGCAATGCTGTCCCCATCACATTGGCAAGAACCAAAGATGCAATTACACCAACCGCAGTAATACCCACTAGAACCAGACGTGGGATTAAAGACAGTAACAACGCCACAATCACCAATCCTGCCAGAATCACTGGTTGTTGCACTTCGATATTGGCAATCGACACCACATTCGAAGCATGATTCAGCATGGCACCGGCAAGGAATGGAATAAATACCACTGCCAACCAGCCGACAATACGCCAGCGCTGTGAGCTGTCTGCCTCACGGGTCAGGCTCGACAATGCCTGTAGTGCAGTGGTCTTAGAACGCTTCGCCAGCGCAATTTCCAGATAACAGACTGGAAGCGCCAGGATCAGCATAGTCGCTAACCACAACATCCAGAAATCAAGCTGACGATCAATCTGAATACCCGTTATTGGTGCGAGGGTCGCAATAATAAGAAAGGATAAACAAAAAGCCATCAGAGGCGATAACCATTTTGACATAGCATTGTCCTGCATGATGCATTCCTATAAAAATCTAGCGCTATTTTGCCTTGCATAGCGGTGAAAATCAAAAACAAAAAGCAAACCACCCGAAGATGATTTGCTGCGCAAAATTATCGTTAGACTTTATTTTTTGTTATCAGGAATAAATGACTTTATGAGAAGAAACGAGCGAACCAGTTCTTACCCTTTTTCTTTTCTTTTTCTTTGATCAGACCGATCATGTTTTCTTTCACGGCACCGACATAGTCCGCGTCATCGTGCTGAATATGGTTGATCAACCATTTAGATAGTACTTCATGCAGTTCAGCTTCAATGGAATGGCCCATTTCAAAACGGTCACGATAAGATTCAATCTTTTTAATAAACAGATCATGCACACGTTTATGTGGAACACGGTATTTATAACCCGCTTCTTCTTGAAGTGATTCTTCAAAAGTGAAATGCGATTGTGTGTAATCGATAATATTTTCTAGAATTTGCTTAATACGCGCACGATTTGTATTGACATCAATTTCTTCGATTTCATTAATATAATCGAGAATTCGTTTATGCTGATCGTCAATCACATCGATGCCAGTATTGTATTCTGGAACCCATTTCATCTTCATTACGACCACCTATAAATATTGAGGATTTATCACATAAATCAAAGCATATAGAGTATTGATTTAAATAAAAATAAAGCGAATTAGTCGGCTTTCGCTATAAAATTGTATTTTTTCTGTTAAGTATTTGTTTTACAAATTTTAATTTAATTTATTCTGAGCAAAAAGATCAGATATTAATTAACCAATAAGAGCTATAAACTATTATTAAATTTTATTTTTTGCAAGATTATTAAACAAAAAGGCAGTGTTTTCATCCCGCCTTTTTACTATTTCAATCAGTACTGATCTGCTCGTGTCACCCGTTTCAGTGAAGGATCCAGACGTTCCCGCTCTAAACGCTCAACATGAGTCAACTGAGAGCGTACTTTGGCTCCATGCTGGAACAGAATCATTTCACCTGGCTGGAATGCAGTCCATTCTTCATTTTGAGTCAATGGTTCTGTGGTAATCACAGCTACACGATCCTCAGGTGTGGTCACCTGACTAAAATCAACCTCAACCTCGATATCAATCAATTGAGCAGGCTTAAACGGATATTCACGCACCAGCCAGTGCAGTTTGGTAATCGCATAGGTAAACAGTGCCTGACCATTAGACAGACAGAAATTAAATGTGCCATGCTCGGCAATCGATGGTGAAATTTCAGTTAAAAGATCAAAAACCTGATCCATTTTTGGCTCATGATAACCAAAACGCTTTACCAACTGATCTAGCAAATAACAGAAAGCACGCTCACTGTCGGTATTGCCGACTGGCGTGAAACGGCCTGAAAGTTCCGGGAAGAAATCATGCAGGTCACCATTATGTGCGAAGATCCACTGACGGCCCCACAGCTCACGGCTAAAGGGATGAGAATTTTCCAGATTGATCTTGCCCTGTGTCGCTTTACGGATATGCGCGATCACATTACGTGATTTGATGGGGTAGTTACGAATCAGCTCAGCAATCGGTGATTCAACCGCAGACTGATTATCGACGAACAAGCGACAAGCTTTGTCTTCAAAAAACGCTATACCAAAACCATCAGAATGATCTGAGGTAATCCCTGCGCGCTGTGAAAAGCCTCGAAATGAAAAAGTAATATCCGTTGGTGTCGCACAATTCATTCCAAGCAGCTGGCACATAATCTTCATTCAGGTATCTGGGTATGTATAAAGTTATTGTGCATGAGTCCCTAAGGCTTTTCAAATCTTGATCCATGCAATCCTATGCGCTAAAAATGCTAAGTAAGAAGTTTTTATGCTGTATTTTGAAAAAGATATAAATCTTATTAACGCTATTTCATTTGAAATGCATACATTCTGTTAAAGCTGAAAATTATTAGTACTTAAAAAGATAAAGTATAAAAAATAAAAGGCATAAAAAAGAGCCTCGATTGAGACTCCTCTTTAATCATCAAATTAATGATGTGCTGACTTTACCCGGTTGGTAATTAAAGTACCCACACCATGATCAGTAAAGATTTCCAGCAGACTGGCATGTGGTACGCGACCATCAACAATATGTGCACTGATCACACCACCTTTCACCGCATCTAGCGCACAACCTACTTTCGGAATCATACCACCGTAGATCACACCTGTTTCAATCAGGCGATCCACTTCTTGCGTGGTCAAACCAGTCAGTAGATTTTTATTCTCGTCCAGTACACCAGTGATGTTAGTCAGCAGAATCAGTTTTTCTGCACCTAATGCTTCAGCGACTTTACCTGCGACTAGATCAGCATTGATGTTATAGGTATTGCCTTCTTCATCCACACCAAGCGGTGCAATCACAGGAATGAAATCGCTATTAGTAAACATTTCCAGTACGTCAGTTTTTACACCAACCACTTCACCTACCAGACCCAAGTCAATTTTCTGGATAGAACCATCTTCAGCAGTTTTTTCCATCAACAACTTTTGCGCGCGGAGCAGGTTACCGTCTTTACCGGTCAAACCAATCGCGCGGCCACCATGCTTGTTGATCAGATTGACGATCGATTTATTTACGCTACCGCCCAGCACCATTTCAACAATTTCCATGGTTGCAGGATCAGTGACACGCATACCATCAATACGCTCAGACTCACGGCCCAGCTGCTTCAGCATAGAGTCAACTTGTGGACCACCACCGTGAACTACAACCGGATTCAGACCTACGGTTTTCAGCAATACGATGTCACGCGCAAATGAACTTTCCAGCTCTGGATCGGTCATTGCATTACCGCCATATTTCACCACAAGGGTTTTACCCGCAAAGCGTTGAATATACGGCAAAGCTTCAGTCAAAATTTGTGCTTTGTCGATGCCTGTCTGTTGATTTGGCATTCGCCTCTCCTTATTGAGCATCTAAAATGTCTTGGGCGATCGCAGGATAGCGGTCACGCAACATCGAAACGAACAGGTGACGAATTTCATTCAGGCGCGTCTGATTTTCCGCATCAAAGCGCACCGTAAAGTACTCACCTGTATTGGATGCTCGAATGATGCCAAAACCATCATTAAAATCAAGACGTATACCGTCAATTTTGCTGATTTGCGCGTTTAATTTACGTGATTGTGATTCAACAAAGTCAAGTAATTCTAGTGGCTCAATCTGATGGATCGAAACATACAGATCTTCTGTACCAGTTCGTTTAGGGTAATTTGCCAACGCTTGTGCCAATGTCTGCCCAGTTTGATCCAGATACTCCATGACTCTAAGTGCTGCATAAACGCCATCATCATAACCACCGCCACGACCATCATTGAAGACATAGTGTCCGGCATATTCACCACCGAAGATGGCTTGCCCCTTGGAATTCGCCAAATATTTACGCAGGAAAGAGCTTCCTGTCCGAATCATCACCGGTTTACCGCCCAACTGTTGTACCGTATTACGAACTAGCGTTGAACACTTCACATCAAAGACAAATTCTTTGTCCACCTGATTTTTGAGACAAATCTCAGCACATAGGCAGAGCAACTGATCTGCGGTAATAATCTGACCATTCGCATCGATGAGGACTAAGCGATCGCCATCCCCATCCAGCGCAATCCCAAGATCGGCTCGAGTCTCTAAAACTTTGGTTTTTAATAGCTGTAAATGGGCTTCTTGAGAAGGGTCTGGTGCATGATCGGGAAAATGACCATTCGCTTCAGTTCTGATTGTTGTCAGATCACAACCAAGCTTGTTCAATACTAAAGCCGCACAACGTCCAGCTGAACCATTCAGACCATCCAACACCACCCGATAACGGCGCTTCAGTTGAATATCATTCAGAATCGACTGCTGATACTTGAGACAATATTCTGGAATAATCTCGTGCTCGATCCAGTCCACTTGTTTGGACTGATTTGAATAATATTTTTGAGCTTCCTGACCTACTGCCTGAATCATTTCAGGGCATGGCGGTTCATTATTAATTAGCCACTTAATCCCATTATCCTCACGTGGATTATGGCTCGCAGTAATCATGATACCGTTGCCATCAAATTCACGTGAGGTGTAATACAGCATCGGGCTGGAACAGCAACCAATGATTTGGGCTTCAATCGCATACTGGCTCAGCGTGCGTTGAATAATATGGGCATAGGTAGGACTTGATAGCCTTGCATCATAACCAATTGCGACATGTGTCTGTCCCGCAGACTGATACTGCTGGGCCAAGCCATGTGCAATGGCATTTACCATGCCGACATTGAGTAAACTGATCTTACCGCGAATGTCATAAGCACGAAAGATTTGCATGGGGAATGGATGATGCATAAATCCCATAGATCGTAATTTCACTACTAGATAGGAGAAAATAAGCTCAAAAACCGGGTGTATTCACCACGTTATGAAACTTCTTTTTTTGTTCTAAGACCCCGTACTTTTAGCTGATTTTCAGAAAATAATCAATGTAAGAAAATTTATCAAATGGATAAATGGCAGCTAAAAACTAGATAGTTGTAGTTTTATCAAAGATTAAAAAGCCCACATTTTGTTAAATGTAGGCTCTTTTTTTAAATTAGTTTTTACCAGTATGACCAAAGCCACCTGCACCACGCTCAGTGGCTTCAAATTCATTCACAACATCAAACTGTGCTTGAACTACAGGAACGAGTACATACTGTGCCAGACGTTCACCTGGTTCTAGGCTAAATGCAGTCTGGCTACGGTTCCATACTGAAATCATCAGTTCGCCTTGATAATCAGAATCGATCAGGCCCACCAGGTTACCCAGTACGATACCATGTTTATGACCTAGACCAGAACGTGGCAGAATCAGACCTGCAAATGCAGGATCTTCGATATAGATTGCCAAACCAGTTTTTACCAATACTGTTTGACCTGGTTCGATCACCGTAGTTTCGTTCACACATGCACGAAGGTCGAGTCCTGCAGAACCTGTAGTTGCATAATTTGGCATTGGCCATTCATTGCCAAGGCGTACATCAAGGACTTTCACCTGTACTTTCATCATTTTATTCCTGTATAAAAAATACCAATAGATTAATTATTTAAATTTTAACGCTTAATTAGTGCGCGTAAATTATCCAGATAATGTTGTGCTTGCTGTTTCGGATCGATATTGCCAGCCAGCTTTTTCTTGCGACCTAACCACTCCAATTCGTCTTCCGGTAATTCATCCAGGAAACGGCTTGGGGTCATCTGTTTCATCTGCCCGCCTGCTTTACGCTGCTCAGCCAAGGTAATGGTCAAGCCCTGACGTGCACGAGTGATCCCCACATACATCAGACGGCGTTCTTCCTCGACGGTTTCCGCAGCAATCGAGTTTTTGTGTGGCAGAATTTCTTCTTCCAGACCGATCAGGTAAACATAAGGGAATTCCAGACCTTTAGAAGCATGCAATGTCAGAAGATTGACCTTATCGGTATCTTCCGCTTCCTGTTGCTGTTCCAACATATCCAGCAGTACCATCTTACGAATCACGCTTTCAATATTCTTTTCATCAACATCTTCTGCACGGTTAATCAGGCTCTGAATACTGCTATATAACACTTCAATATTGTCGAGCTTGGTTTTTTCCTGTGCCGGTGTCGCTGCCGATTCCTTGATGTAGTCGATATAGCCGGCTTCCACCATCATCTGGCGGATAATTGGCACTGGCTCATCATCATCTAGCAGGTTACGGGTAAAATTATTAATAAAGTCTGCAAACTCAGCCAACTGAGTCGTAGCTTTTTTTGGCATCGCCATGGTCAGACGCTGATCAGCTGCGGCTGCTAAAAGCGACAGATTATTTTCCTGTGCAAACAGGCCCAGTTTTTCTAGAGTTACTGGACCAATGGCACGTTTCGGCGTATTGATAATACGCAGGAAGGCACTGTCATCTTCCGGGTTAATGATCAAACGCAGGTAACCCATGATGTCTTTGATTTCCGCACGCGCGAAGAAAGACTGCCCGCCTGAAAGCTTGTAAGGAATCTGCATCTGACGCAGCTGGGTTTCCAGAATACGTGCCTGGAAATTACCACGGTACAAAATCGCGTAATCTTTCCAGTTTTTACCATTCATTAGCTTATGTGTAATCAGATCTTTCACTACACGTTCTGCTTCATCGTCATCATTACGGCAAGTGATGACACGGATCACTTCACCATGACCTTTGTCCGACCACAATTTCTTATCGAAGATATGCGGGTTGTTACCAATCACCGTATTGGCAGCTTTCAGAATCCGGCTAGTTGAACGATAGTTTTGTTCTAGCTTGATCACTTTCAGGTTCGGGAAATCCTGCTGTAACAACGCCATATTTTCCGGTTTAGCACCACGCCAAGCATAGATCGACTGGTCATCATCCCCTACCGCAGTGAATTGGCCCATTACACCTACCAGCAGTTTTACCAGAATATACTGCGCGGTATTAGTATCCTGATATTCGTCCACCAACAGATAACGCACGCGGTTCTGCCATTTGTCACGGACTTCGGCATTTTCCTGCAGCAAACGGGTTGGCATCACGATCAAGTCATCGAAGTCAACAGCGTTATAGGCACGCAGGTTCCGTTCATATAGCTGATACAAATGTGCAAACTGAACATCTTCTGGAGTTTCACAAGTGGTATGTGCCTGCTCTGGTGGGATCAGATCATTTTTCCAGTCGGAAATCATCTTCATCGCCTTGGCGATCAGTTCTTTGCTTTCTGCACCCGACAAGTTATCGCGGTGCATAAGGTCCATCAGAATACGTTTGCAGTCATCTGCATCCAGAATCGAGAAATTATTTTTTAACGGTGTATGTTTCAGCTCTAGGCGCAATAAATTCAGACCAAAAGTATGGAAGGTCGATACTGACAACCCCTTACCTTCTTCACGTGTAAGTAGTTTACCCACACGCTCTTTCATTTCACGTGCAGCTTTATTGGTAAAGGTCATGGCAGTAATACGGTGTGCCGGAATCCCGCAATGCTTAACCAAGTAGGCGATTTTTCTTGTGATTACTGAAGTCTTACCCGAACCCGCACCGGCAAGCACTAACAAGGGTCCTTGAGTGTATTTCATGGCTTCAAGTTGCTTGTCATTTAACTGACTGGCGAGTGACATAGTGCTTCCTCTTCTAGATTCGGCTCCGATTATAGTCGGCTCAAGCTCACTTGCCTAATTGAAAATTCATTTTCCTGCGTCATATTTCAGACATAAAAAAACCACCCGAAGGTGGTCTTTTTTGCAATTCAGATCTTACTGAACAGCATATACCGCGATTTCTACACGACGGTTTTGTTCTTTACCAGCCGCAGTTGTGTTGTCTGCGATTGGATTCGCTGACCCAAGACCTTGTGCATTGATACGAGTACGTGCGATGCCTTGACCAGCAAGGTAGTTCGCAACAGATTGTGCACGCGCTTGAGACAATGGCAAGTTGATTGAGTCATTACCAGTGCTGTCAGTATAACCAGTTACCAGGATACCGCTCTTGCTATCTTCAGTCAGAACTTGAGCAACTTTGTTCAATGTTGCATAGAAGTTTGGTTTGATATTTGATTTGTTAGTATCAAATGTAATCGCACCTGGCATTACAAGGTTGATCGAACCATCTGGATTACGGTTTACATCTACGCCTGTACCTGCAGTCGCTTGACGTAATTTTTTCTCTTTATTGTCAAGGTAAACACCCGCTGCACCACCAAGAACTGCACCGATTGCTGCTGCACGGTTGTTCTGAGCGCTAGTATTTGCATTGCCTTTAGAGATACCATAACCAGCCGCAGCACCAATTACTGTACCCAAAGCTGTTTTGTCGTACTCAATACCACCAAGGTTATTACCTGTAGTTTGACAACCTGTAAGTGCTACCGCCCCTGCTACAGCTGCTGTAATTAACAATGCACGCATTGCATGCCTCCTTAACTTGTTTTGTTGTATTTGAAGAATAATGGTCAATAATTCAATCAATAACCATATCTGATTTGTTAATAATAAATCTTTTCGTAACTATTTGTAATGTTTAAATGTAAACAAAACGGTTAACTTCGTCACAATTCCTCCACAGTTCTCATTCTGCGCTTTTCTAATTGTGTCTCAGACCGTATATTGTTAAAAATATGACAAAATTTAGTCGATTATCATCTTAGGACAGGGTTATATGTCGTCGGAAAGTAATAAACAACCTATTTTAAAAAAAATTGCCCGTGGTCTGACTGTCACTTCAGTAATGACTGGAAGTACCTTTTTTCATGGACCACCTGTACTGGCATTGGGTTTAACAAAACTGGTCAAAAAGTCATCCAAAATTGATGAAACCAATATTAAGATTACCAACAGTTGGCTTGGGGTGAATAACTGGCTGATTGAAAATGTCCTGAAAAATACTAAATGGACCATTACTATCGATGAGTCATTAGATCTGAATATGCAGGGCCGCTACCTGATGAGTTGTAATCATCAGAGCTGGGTCGATACTACGGTAAATCAATACTTCGGTCTGACCCGCATGCCACTGACCCGTTTCTTTACCAAATGGGAACTGATCTTTATTCCATTTGTAGGCCAAGCCTTTAAAATTCTCGGCTTCCCAATGATGAAACGTCATACCAAGGAACAAATTGCTAAAAATCCTGCACTAAAAGACCGCGATATGGATGAAGCACGCAAATCCTGCCAGCAATTGCTGAGTCAGCCATTTACCCTGCTGAATTATCTGGAAGGGACTCGTTTTACCCAAGAAAAACATGACCAGCAACAGTCTCCATATAAACACTTGCTCAAACCAAAGGCGGGTGGTTTGGCGTTGGCACTGAATATTCTCGGTGATCGTATTGATGCTTTTGTGGATATGACCATCGTTTATCCAGACGGCGTACCCGGTTATGGTGAATTCTGGCTGGGCGAAGTACCCCGTATTGCGGTAGATTTAAGAAAGATTGAAATTCCAGACTGGGTACTGGGCGGAAATTATGAGGAAAATGCAGAATTCCGCGAACGTTTCCAGCAATGGATTCACCAAATATGGACTGAGAAAGATCAGTTGATTGAGAAAATGAAGCAGGATCTGGCTCAAACAGCCTGATATCCTAATCTGAGAGACTATGAAGCCGACTCCCCCGAAAACCAGCTCCAGCGCTTTTAACTTTTTCCGTGAAGGCACCTGGGGCTGGAAGGTCGCCTTGGCCTACGACATCTTTATGATGGTGTTAATCGTCATCAACCTGTTCTGTCTGAGTGCCAACGCCATTTTAATGAGCGACTTTGGGCTGTGGCTATTCGACTTCATCCGTCTACCAGAAATTCTGCAATTCTATAAAACTGAACTGCGCCCTTGGGTGATTATTACCGAGGGCTGGTTTACCACCTTCCTGATTGGCGAATTGTTAGTGCGTTGGCTGATTGCGATTGTCCTACGTCATCATGCTCGCTGGTGGTTCTTTCCCTTTATTCACTGGTACGAAATTCTCGCCATCGTGCCACAACTACGTTTTCTGCGCCTGCTGCGTGCAGTGGCGATCGGCTACAACCTGCATAGTCATGGTTTCAAAGTAATCCCAAATAGCTGGTATAGGCGTGGCAACTTCTATTACAACCTGGTCATGGAAGAACTGACCAGCCGTATTGTAATTACCGTGCTGGATGGGATTAAACGTGAACTGACCACCAGTACCACACACCGTCAGCTGATTGATGATCTGGTGGAGCATCACCGTCAGTTATTCGCGATTGCTTTGGCAGATATCCTGCAAGAAACACTGGGCAAGGAATTACAGGCACAGCGGTATATGATTGCCAAAAATGTCGGTCAGGTGGTGAATCAGGCGATTGAAGATACCCCTGAGTTGACTCAGCTGTTACGCCTGATTCCCATAGTAGGTGGACGGCTGGAGCGACAGATCCAAAGTATCGGTCAACGCTTGGGAGAAAATATTACCCAAGGATTGATCGACCCGTTTACTCATACCAATTACAGTAAAGATAATCCAACTTTTGCCATGATTTCTGAAAAAATCAGTCAGATCCAGATTGAGCAAAATCCGAACATCGACAAACTGGTGGAATCGGCTGTTTTTGAAACACTTGAAGCGATCCGTAAACAGGTCAAAATTAAGCAGTGGCAGCAAATTTTGGAAGAAAATGAGCAAAATCAGCGTTCAACATACCTCTAATTCGGCATGAATAATGCTATTCTTTTTTATGGAATCTGATCGCATAAAAAAATAACTTGGATCGCTAGAGAATTAACGAAATTTGTTCTAGGATTTGCACTATTTACAACATTGCTTCGACATAAAATTTTACAAGTCAGAAGTATTAAGGAAGAACTATGGCTGATATACGGATTAAGGGCAGAATGGTCAATGCGATTCGCATTACCCTTGAAACAAATGATCATGATGCGATCCGCCAGCAATTAGCACCCAAATTACAAGCTGCATTTCCACCGGGCACTTTGGTGGTGATTGAAAGTACTGTCGAGCAGGAACTTATTGCGCTGATCCAGCTATTGATCAGTATGGATGTGCAACCGATGGCAGTCACTGAAGGCCCGCTTGCAGATCAGGCGCGTGCGATTCAGTTCCCGGTATTGCCACCTGACCGTCAGCTGCAGGAAATCAAGGCAACCAAAGAACAGGTCATTGAAGTCAAACCTGAAGTTGTTAAGTCAGATGCTGGAACTGAAGAAGTTAAGGCAGCACCAGTGATTGCGCATGTGACTTCCTACCATGATGAAATTCTGCGTACTGGTCAGTGCATCGTACAACATCATGGCGATATTATTATCAGTGCCGGTATTAACAGCGGCTCAGAAGTGATTGCCTCTGGCAATATTCATATCTATGGCAGCGCCCGTGGGCGTGTCATTGCCGGTGCCGGTGGCAATACCGCAGCCCGCGTTTTCTGTCATGCACTGGAAGCAGAGCTTATTTCCATTGCAGGTACTTACTGTGTTGCAGACGACATTCCACCGCATGTGGTGAAAAAGCCTGTGCATATTTACTTGAATGATCAACAAGAGCTTGTATTTGAAGCTCTACAATTTTAATGTATAAATAAACACCAAAACCCTATGTTAAATAGGGAATTTAAACCATAACAGGAGTGGATTCGGTGGCGAAAATTGTTGTCGTAACGTCAGGCAAAGGTGGTGTAGGTAAAACTACGACAAGTGCATCTTTTGCAACAGGTTTAGCCCTACGTGGCCACAAAACTGTTGTTATCGACTTTGACGTGGGTTTACGTAACCTTGACTTGATCATGGGTTGTGAACGCCGCGTTGTTTATGATTTTGTGAATGTTTTAAATAACGAAGCACGATTACAACAAGCGCTTATTCGCGATAAAGATATTGAAAATTTATATATTCTGCCAGCGTCTCAAACACGTGATAAAGATGCCCTCACTGATGAAGGTGTTGCACGTGTAATGGATGAACTGTCGCAGGAATTTGACTACATTATTTGTGACTCACCTGCGGGTATTGAACGCGGTGCGATCATGGCGATGTACCACGCTGATGAAGCGATCATTGTGACTAACCCTGAAATTTCTTCAGTACGTGACTCTGACCGTATCATTGGTATGCTCGACAGCAAAACAAAAAAAGTAGAACAAAACGAAGGCCGCATCCGTAAGCATCTGTGTATCACACGCTTCAACCCTGAACGTGCGGATAAACAGGAAATGTTGACGATTGATGACATTTCTAAAGATATTCTACGCGTGCCAACTCTAGGTGTCATTCCAGAATGCCCAAGCGTTCTGCAAGCATCGAACGAAGGTAAGCCAGTCATTAACTTTACTGCTTCTGCTGCAGGTCAGGCTTATGATGACCTGGTTGCGCGTTTCCTCGGCGAAGAGCGTCCTTACCGTCACATTGAAGTGAAACCAAAGGGCTGGTTAGCTCGATTATTTGGAGCATAAGCATGGCTGGATTCTGGAGTAAGCTTTTTAGCAGTGAAGATAAACCGTCTAGCGCGCAAACCGCAAAAGACCGTTTAAAGGTAATTGTTGCATCTGAACAGGGTCTGGGACGTCGTTTAAGCCAGGACAAGATTGACATGATGAAGAAAGAAATCATGCAAGTGGTCAATCGTTATGTTCGCGGTGTAGATGAACAGCATATTCAAATGCAGGTCCGTTCTGAAGCGAACATTGAAATGCTTGAAATGAATATCAATTTACCTGAAGAGCGATAATTTGATTTTTGATTAGTCAAGAATCTGGATTCAAGGCAAAATATGAGGCTGGAATAGCAAAGCACCGCTTTGCCCAGCCGCAAGACGAGAAGCTATGCTTCGAGTGGAATGGATATACAAAGTATTAATTTGTCCAAGCTCAAGACGAGAAGCTATGCTTCGAGTAGGCTGGATGTAACAATTACATTTATCCAACTTCTCGATGAAAAACTTTGCTTAAAGTGGACTAGACCAAAATCATTGGCCTAGCCCCTCATTAAATAAGTAATAGCTTCGAGCCAAAGTGCTCAAAAACACTTTGTCACTTGCGTACTCATATTTTGCCTTTTTTCATGTCGAAAATTATATCAAGGAGCTTGTGATGGCATTGTCTCAACCGGCAACGTTTAACGAAGAATGGTCAGATGAGCGTGTATTTGCCTATCTCAATCAATTACCTCCTGCAGGCGTAAACGCAGATTTCCATGTACTTTATCATGCGTATAAACACATGCGTCCTTTTGACTATGAACGCCTATTGACTAAATTCGTTGCAGATGGTCGTGACGTTAACGCCACCAACCCTGAAGGTGAGCGCATTCATGACGTGATTGCGAAATTCCCGCGTCACAGCGCTGAGTTCCTTGAAGTATTGGCCAAGTTTGCTTAAGACTTTGCTCATACAATAAAAAAGCCTGCATGATGCAGGCTTTTTTATTAGGTGGAGATTCCGATCTTAAATCAGAATCTCACGCTTACCATTAGCACCCATCGCGCTTACTACACCGCTCTCTTCCATTTGGTCGATAATCCGGGCAGCACGGTTATAACCCAAGCTAAACTTACGCTGTAGCGACGAGGTTGAGGCCTTACGGGTTTCTAATACGAAAGATACACACTGGTCATAGAGTGGGTCACGGTCAGAGCCACCATCGCCACCATCTTCAAAACCACGGTTTGTTGGTTCTTCATCAAACGGTGTCAGGATCTCATCGACATAGTTTGGTGCACCACGTTCACGCCATGCATCACAGATACGGTTCACCTCATCATCGGCAATAAAGGCGCCATGCACACGTTCAGGCTCAATCTTACCTGGGCCAAGGAACAGCATGTCACCATGACCGAGCAGGTCTTCTGCACCACCAGCATCCAGAATGGTACGCGAGTCGATTTTCGAGTTTACACGCAGTGCCACACGTGTTGGGATGTTGGCTTTAATCAGACCAGTGATGACATCCACGGATGGACGCTGAGTTGCTAATAACAGGTGAATACCAGCCGCACGCGATTTCTGTGCCAGACGGGTAATCATCTCTTCAGCTTTCTTACCGACCTGCATGATCATATCCGCGAATTCGTCCGCGACAATGACGATTGATGGTAATGGTGTCAAACGAGGTGCACGCTCCCCAGCAACCGATTCACTCGCCTTCCAGGTTGGATCAAATAGATCTTCACCATTGGCAATCGCTTCTTCGACCTTACGGTTATAGTCACTCAGCTTACGGATTTTCAGAAAGGACATTAGTTTGTAACGGCGTTCCATCTCATTGACACACCAATTCAAGGCACTGACTGCATCTTTCATGTCAGTTACAACTGGCGTCAACAAATGTGGAATATCGTTATAGTTGGCTAATTCCAGCTGTTTCGGATCAATCAAGATCAGACGTAATTGATCAGGAGTGTACTTGAGTAACATCGACAAAATCATCGAGTTTACTGCAACAGATTTACCCGAACCGGTGGTACCTGCAACCAGCATATGTGGTGCTTTACCGAGTTCCGTAATCACCGGATTACCGGAAATATCTTTACCCATCGCCATCGACAGAATGCCGTCTGGATCATTGAATTTCGGAATCTGTACCAGCTCAATTAAACGTACCATTTCACGGCTGCTGTTCGGCACTTCAATCCCGATATATGGCTTACCAGGAATTACCTCGACCACACGGACTGAAGCCATAGACATCGAACGTGCAAGGTCACGAGAAATGTTGGTGACTTTAGAGGCTTTGACACCCGGTGCCAGATCTAACTCAAAACGGGTTACGACTGGGCCTGGTTGAGCTTCAACCACTTTCGCCTTAACGTTGAATTCTTGAAGTTTAATTTCTAGCAATTCGGACAGGCGAGAGAGCTGCTCTTCGGTGAAATTGACCTTCTTGTTTGGATCGACTTCATCCAGCAATTCCAGTCCCGGTAATGGTGAAAGATCCTTACGGCGTTCAGCCACCATCATGGCACGTGACAATGGACGACCCATGGAGTCGGTCAATGGTGCATCAAAATCGAAGTCATCTTCTTCTTGAGGAGCACCTGCAGTTTCATGCCATGCTTCAATAAATTCTTCTTTGGACAATGCCGCTTTCACTGCATCACTGCTATTTTGCTGACTTGCATTTTGTTGGGTAGCTGTCTGGGCAATAGAGTTGTTTTCAGCTGTAGAGACTTCTATACCCTGATGCTGAATTGGTGCCTGTACAAAAGCAGAAGATTGCGCATAGCTAGAAGCACGAACTGGCTTTTCTGGCTCAATATCTTCGACTAGTAAATCATCTAGGTCGTCAAAATCAGCTTCAAACCCTGTATTGCGTACGGAAGGTGTAGAAACAGGAGCTGTGCTAATGCCTGTTGCCACAGCTGCAGTCGCTACCGCAGCTTTCGGTAAGTCTTCGACAATTCTTAAAGTTGGCTGTTCAGCAGGTGCTTGCGCAGTAAATGGACTATGCACATCCGTCGCAGTTTTACCCGGTGGTACAGCTGCTAATAACTCGTCAAAGATTTCATCATCATCCCAATCCAGACCTTTTTTCGTACTTACAGACGGTATAGGTGTTTCAGTTTTGAGATGTGACTTAATTTCCTGAATTGGAGCGACCGCGGCTGGCGTCACAGGCGCATGCTGTTCTTCTTCAGCAGCTTTGAGTAAGGCATCAATATCCTTTTTATGGCGCTGATCTTCATCAGAATGTAGTGCACGCCAAACTTCACCTGTGGTAATCACACGATCTGGGTCTTGAATCAAGCGGTGTGCTTTTTCTAGCGTTTTTTCGAATTCTTCATCTTCAGGACTGAGTTCAGGTTCTACATGTTTTTTCTGTTGTGCCTGGTATTCACGATCTGCAATGTCATCAAACAGACGCTCAGCGACATGGTCACGAACCACAGGATCTATCTCAACTGGCTCATGTTCAGGTACAGGAATCACTGGCGTAGCAACTGCCTTTTTAACTGGACTGCTGGTGATATCTTTCTTGGCAACTGCCATAGAACGATCAAACTCACCCTCCCCTTCCGGGACATTACGGTAAAACAGATCCTGTAAATATGCAGGTGATGCTTTCAGGCTGCTCCAGGTCTTGTTCCATTTCACCCCAAAGGCCAAGGTAAATAGTAATACCCACAAAGCAACTAGAAAAACTGCCGCACCATAAATCGTCAGTAGCTGTTCAAGGCTTTGACCTAATTCATAACCAATGATGCCGCCAGATGAATTATCTAGTGTATCAGCAGGTACTTCCCAAAACAGGAACATCAAGGCAGAAGTGGTCAGTAACAGGAAAAATTGTGCTGCATAACGGAACGGACGGTTCAAGAAGCTATGCGGCCACCACACCTGTACCGCTTCTACGAACAGATATAATGGAATGAGTAAGCTTGCCCAGCCAAGAAAACCAAACAGTAAGTCTGAAATCCATGCACCCGCAACTCCACTAGCATTTGAAACCGTTTGGGTGTCACTGGAAATGTGCATCCACCCCGGATCAAATGGCGTATAGGTCACTGTTGCAAGAAACAGATAGATCCCAAATGAGACCAAAAATAATGTCATTACTAAGCGCTGTGCATAAGCACTCGACACCGCTGTCATATACTGTCCTGTAGCCAATTCTTCATGAATGTTCTTTTGCTATTATGATTCAAAAAAACGACGCAATAAAATGCCTATTATGCACCTGTTACACGAAAAAAGATGCAGTATTGTGCAACTGCGCATAGTCCTTGTTGTCTATCGTCTCTATATAGCCCAAATCGATTTGTATGATCAATAATATCGACTTTAATCTCACACCACTGTTATACAGTTTCACGTATAATTCAATAAATTTCTAAATACAAAAAGGATAGCCCGATGAGCGCACGTCACTCACGACTGATTATTTTAGGTTCCGGCCCTGCTGGCTACAGCGCAGCTGTGTATGCAGCACGTGCAAACTTAAAACCGACACTCATTGCAGGTTTGCAACTTGGTGGTCAGCTGACGACGACTACTGAAGTGGACAACTGGCCAGGTGATCCTGAAGGCTTAACTGGTCCAGTACTGATGGAACGTATGCAGGCGCATGCTGAACGTTTCGGTACTGAAATCGTGTATGACCACATCAATGAAGTGGATCTGAATGTACGTCCTTTCGTATTAAAAGGTGACATGGAAGAATTCACTTGTGATGCCTTGATCATTTGTACGGGTGCAACTGCGCAGTATCTAGGTCTTGAATCTGAAGCAGCTTATATGGGTCAAGGCGTAAGCGCATGTGCGACTTGTGACGGTTTCTTCTACAAAAACCAGAAAGTCATGGTTGTTGGTGGCGGTAATACTGCGGTTGAAGAAGCACTGTATCTATCTAATATCGCATCTCACGTGACTTTAGTGCATCGTCGTAATAGCCTGCGCTCTGAAAAAATCCTTCAGGATCACCTGTTCGAAAAAGAGAAAGAAGGCAAAATCAGCATCATCTGGAATCACCAGGTCGACGAAGTGTTAGGTGATGCAAAATCTGGTGTAACTGCTGTACGTTTAAAATCAACGCAAGATGACTCAACTCAAGAAGTTGAAGTTTCAGGCATGTTCGTTGCAATTGGTCATAAGCCAAATAGCACCATGTTCGAAGGTCAATTACAGCTTCGTGATGGGTATATCCAGGTACAAAGCGGTACTGCTGGCAATGCAACACAAACCTCTATTCCTGGCGTATTCGCTGCGGGTGATATTGCGGATAGCGTTTACCGTCAAGCCATTACCTCTGCCGGTTCAGGCTGTATGGCAGCACTGGATGCAGAAAAATACCTCGATGCATTAGGCAAGTTAGACTAAGCATTGAAAATGAAAAAGCCGTCCATCTTGGGCGGTTTTTTTATGTATGATAAATACTGATGATTCTAAAACCAGGTTCAGGCATGCAGCATCTTCCCCCTTCGCAGTTCATTTTCCCCAATCCTGTAGAAGTTGATCTTGAAGGAGAAGGCCTGATTTGTATTGGCGCCGACCTCACCCCATCTACCCTGTTTGAAGCCTATTCGCATGGGCTGTTTCCATGGTTTTCCGAAGGTGATCCCATCTGCTGGTGGAGTCCCGAACCACGCTGCATCATTCGACCGGAAGATTATCATCCAAGCAAATCCCTGATTCGTAATATGAAAAAGTATGATTATAAAATTACCGTCAATCATGCTTTTGAACGAGTCATTCGTTCCTGCTCACTGCCTCGCGCTTATGCGGATGATACCTGGATTACCGAAAATATTATTCAGGGCTACTGTGACATGTTCGATGCCGGATATGGCTATAGCATTGAAGTCTGGGATGAAGATCAAGTGGTCGGTGGATTATATGGCGTGACTATTGGACAAGGCTGTTTTGGCGAATCCATGTTCAGCACCCAGACCGATGTTTCAAAAATGGCATTTTATACGCTCATGCTGATCGGTCAGGAAAATCAGCTGCCCTGGATTGATTGCCAGCTGGTCAATGACCACTTGTTGAGCTTAGGTGCCAGTACAATTTCTCGCCAGGCGTATCTTAATTCGTTACAAGATGTGATAAAACGCCCACCGATCAATTGGCAAAAGTATCAGGAGGGTGTATTTTCAAGTAAAACAATAGCGTTAAACGCGCGATTAAGTGAATGAAAATAACAGAGGGAATTTGTCATGAACTCCTATCAACCAAAATCCCTGCTGAACGATTTACAGTATTACATTACGCCGCCACACGATTGTAGTTACTTACCAAACAAGTCTGCGCGTATGGTTTTTCTTGATCCCTCACATCGTATTGATGTAGTGACGCTTTCTGAATTATCTCGTACCGGTTTTCGCCGCAGTGGCGATTTTGTTTACCGTCCCGAATGCCATCTATGCCGTCAATGTCTGTCTTCTCGTGTGCCTGTGCGCGAATTCAGCATGAACAGTTCACAGAAAAAGGCTTGGAAAAGAAATCAGGACTTGAGCCTGCGCATCACGACACCGCAACAGGCCAATGATACGCACTATGCGCTATATGAACGCTATATCAATGAACGCCATGCCGATGGGGACATGTACCCACCAAGCCGCGATCAGTTCGAAAAGTTTTTGCTGCAAAGCTGCACAGATAGTTTCTTTTTAGAATTATGGAAAGATGATCGGCTGATCAGTGTATCGACCTGTGACCTGCTCGATGATGGAATTTCTGCGGTTTATACCTTCTTTGATCCGGATGAAAGCCGCCGTTCTCTTGGCGCATTTGCAATTCTGAAGCAGATTGAACACGCCCAGAAACTTGGTCTACCATTTATATATCTGGGTTATTGGGTACCGCATTCCAGCAAGATGAATTACAAGTCCCAATACCTACCGCTTGAATTACTGATTGATGGCCAATGGCGTCGATTAAACCGCTCGCTGAATGCAACGGAGATTGAACACTTGGGAAACTCCTTGATGACGACCCTACCCTCCGGATGGAATAATCCCATCATCAAGTAAGCCGGTCGTCAGCAAGCAATACTTTAAGCCTGTTTATTTAAACAGGCTGGCAAAGTCATCGGTACATGCCTTTACCATAATGATGGCATGTTCACGACTACCACCCGGATTTGGATAATAATTCTTGCGCAGGTCAATCTGATGAAAACCAGACTTTTCATAAAGTCGGATTGCTGCTGTGTTTGATTCACGTACTTCCAGGAAAATCTGTACCGGATTATTTTTCAGTAACTGGATCGATTCTTCTAATAACTGAAAACCAAAACCCTTACCCTGCTGGCTTGGATTAATCGCCATTAACAGCAAATTGGCTTCATCCAGTACAGGTTGCAAAATACAAAAGCCAACTACTTTGCCAGCGTATTCAATGACCGTACTCTGATAAGCACTAACCGCTTCCTCGAACTGGTTTTTGGTCCAGGGATGAGATTGCACTTGTTTCTCAATCTGGGTAACAGCATCTACGTCTGCTGTTTGCATCAAACGAATCATGTTCGTTCATCTATCAATAAAAATCTCCTGCGCATTATAGAAACTTTGTGCTGAAAATCGAGTAAAAAAAAGAGCAATTTCAATCGCTCTTTTTTTTGTGCTGGATTAAAGACCGAGTTTGCCTTTCCAGTAGGCCAGCAGACTATTCGTATCATGGTCATTTGGGTGAAAACCTGGCTTAAAGTACATCGCCATTTCACGCCCCATACCAGTAATCACACCTTTAGACGGGCTATACGCATATTCGTAAATGTCCTTGAGTGATTCTAGATTTAATTGACGATCTTCTTTCAACAAACGCATAAGAAAATAACTTTGCACAAAAAATAGCGTCACCATAGCGATCACCAGTGAACTGGTACGCAAAGCATAAGATTTGAAGCCTTTACCAAACACACCTTCAAACACATCATAGGCTACGGCTTTATGCTCATTTTCTTCAATGGCATGCCAAAGCCACATGGTTTTCATGGTGTCATCTTTCATCAGTTCCTGAATATGGCTGTTAGTCAGCAGCTGAGAAGCAATGGTCGCAGTGAAATGTTCAAGTGCTGTTGTAGCAGTCAAGTCCACCATTTCCTGAGTAATACCAACTGGCTTCGCTACTTTGGCGAGCAATTTGCGTGTAGTCTGAATGACTTTATCGGTATAACGATCTAGGGTATCGACATCATGACCGTATTTTTGCGCTGATGCATTAAAGCCGACATGTTCTTGGGTATGCATGGCTTCTTGACCAATAAAGGCTGAGATTTCTTTTTGCAGCGCTTCATTGTCTTTGAGTTTAGGATGATGGCGTACTGCACGCACACTGTCGATAAAGAATTTTTCACCTGCCGGAAATAACGCAGACAGCGCTGTCATAAAATGAGTTAGCCCCGCTGAACCATTCATCCAGTATTCTGGAACCTGTTCAAAATCAAAGTTCATGCGACGCACTGGAAAACTTGCACCGGCACGATTGGTAATTTTTACTTGAGCATTCATATAACAACTCCTGACAGATCTTCTCGATCTGACCCTATTATTCTATTTTCTTATTGTTATCTTACTCACTTATCTATTTGACATCATTGCAGTTAAGGTCAGCTAAATATCAGTTAAGGCCATGAGGAGAAATAAAGCACTGCTTTATTCCGGCGCAAGAGAAATAAATAATAATATTGTTTTTTCGATGTAAGAGAAAAAATTATTAGTGAAGTTATTTTTTCGAAGCAAGTAAATTAAGCACTGCTTTATTTTGACGCAAGATTTTTGTATGAAATAACACACATAAAAAAAGCGCCCCAGAGGGACGCTTTTTTTCACAATTCAGTGATTATGCAGTAACGCGAGATACTACACCAGCACCAACTGTACGACCACCTTCACGGATCGCGAAGCGTAAGCCAGCGTCCATTGCGATTGGGTGGATCAGCTCTACTGACATCTCAACGTTGTCACCAGGCATAACCATTTCAACGCCTTCTTTAAGCGCGATCGCACCAGTTACGTCAGTTGTACGGAAGTAGAACTGTGGACGGTAACCGTTAAGGAATGGAGTATGACGACCACCTTCTTCTTTAGAAAGTACATATACTTCTGCGTCGAATTTAGTATGCGGCTTGATTGTACCTGGTTTAGCAAGTACTTGACCACGTTGAACGTCTTCACGTTTAGTACCACGAAGAAGAACACCACAGTTCTCGCCCGCACGACCTTCGTCAAGAAGTTTACGGAACATTTCAACGCCAGTTACAGTCGTTTTAACTGTGTCTTTGATACCAACGATTTCAACTTCTTCGCCTACTTTCACAACACCAGTTTCTACACGGCCAGTTACAACTGTACCACGACCAGAAATTGAGAATACGTCTTCGATTGGCATCAAGAATGCTTGGTCGATTGCACGTTCTGGTTCTGGAATGTAAGAGTCAAGCGCTTCAACAAGAGCTACAACAGCTGGTTCGCCGTATTGATCTTGGTCACCGTTAAGTGCAAGAAGAGCTGAACCACGGATCACTGGAGTGTCATCACCTGGGAAGTCGTAAGTAGAAAGAAGTTCACGAACTTCCATTTCAACTAGCTCAAGAAGCTCTTCGTCGTCTACAAGGTCGCATTTGTTCAAGAATACAACGATGTAAGGTACACCTACCTGACGAGAAAGAAGGATGTGTTCACGAGTTTGTGGCATTGGACCATCAGTCGCAGCACATACAAGGATCGCGCCGTCCATCTGAGCAGCACCAGTAATCATGTTTTTAACATAATCGGCGTGACCCGGGCAGTCTACGTGAGCGTAGTGACGAGTTGGAGAATCGTATTCTACGTGAGAAGTATTAATTGTAATACCACGTGCTTTTTCTTCTGGTGCAGAGTCAATTGCAGCGTAGTCTTTCGCTTCACCACCGAATTTCTTCGCACATACAGTTGCAATCGCAGCTGTTAAAGTTGTTTTACCATGGTCAACGTGACCAATTGTGCCCACGTTAACGTGTGGCTTATTACGTTCGAACTTAGCCTTAGCCATGAGATCTTCCTTTTTAAACTACTCATGCAGGATCACTGCATGAGCACTGGTTTTTAACTATGAATTAGTTGGGCTTATAGTAATCGAAAGATTACTCGTCGTCACCTTTTTTACCGCCAGACTGGAACTTAGCGATAATGCCTTCAGCCACGTTACGTGGAGTTTCAGCATATTTAGCAAATTCCATAGAGTAAGTAGCACGACCTTGAGACATAGAACGCATTTGAGTCGCGTAACCAAACATCTCAGCCAATGGAACTTCCGCTTTAATTGCTTTAGTACCACCAGGTAAATCGTCCATACCTTGAACCATACCACGACGACGGTTTAAGTCACCCATGATATCGCCCATGTAGTCTTCTGGAGTTTCTACTTCAACTTTCATGATAGGTTCAAGCAGGATAGGATCCGCTTTCATGAAACCATCACGGAAGGCATAAGAACCTGCCATTTTGAACGACAATTCGTCAGAATCGACATCATGGTAAGAACCATCAAATAGTGTCGCTTTGATACCCACAACAGGGTAACCAGCCAATACACCATTCTTCATACGTTCTTGAATACCTTTATCAACTGCACCGAAGAATTCTTTAGGTACTACACCACCTACAACTTCTTCAGCGAATTCGTATTCTTTACCAGTTTCGTCAACGTCAAGTGGTTCTAAACGAACGTATACGTGACCGAATTTACCTTTACCACCAGTTTGACGTACGAATTTACCTTCTTGTTCAACCGATTTTTTGATCGTTTCACGGTAAGCAACCATTGGTTTACCAATGTTCGCTTCAACGTTAAATTCACGTTTCATACGGTCAACAAGGATATCAAGGTGAAGCTCACCCATACCCGCAATAATTGTTTGGCCAGATTCTTCGTCAGTGCGAACACGGAACGATGGATCTTCTTTAGCCAAGCGACCAAGTGCGATAGACATTTTCTCTTGGTCAGCTTTTGTCTTAGGCTCTACAGCTAAAGAAATTACTGGCTCAGGGAATTCCATACGCTCTAGAGTAATGATGTTTTTCTCATCACAAAGTGTATCACCAGTAGTAACGTCTTTAAGACCTACACATGCAGCGATATCACCAGCGCGGATTTCGTCAACGTCTTGACGTTCGTTCGCATGCATTTGCACGATACGGCCGATACGTTCACGTTTAGATTTCACTGGGTTATATACCGGGTCGCCTTGCTTAAGCACACCAGAATAAACACGTACGAATGTTAAGTTACCTACGAATTTATCGTTCATGATTTTGAACGCTAACGCAGAGAACGGAGCTTCGTCAGATGCTTCACGAACAGCGCGAGTTTCCGCTTTGTCGTCAAGGATACCTTCGATCGCTTTAACTTCTGTAGGTGATGGCAAGAATTCAATTACAGCATCCAACATACGTTGAACACCTTTGTTTTTGAACGCAGAACCACAAAGCATTGGTTGAATTTCACAAGCCAAAGTTTGAGCACGAAGACCAGCAACGATTTGTTCTTTTGTCAAATCGCCATTGTTTAGGTATTCATCCATCAATTCTTCAGATGCTTCAGCCGCAGCTTCAACCATGTTAGTACGCCATTCTTCAGCAGTAGCAACTAGGTCAGCAGGGATATCGCCATATTCGAATTGCATACCTTGAGACGCTTCGTCCCAAATGATTGCTTTCATTTCGATTAGGTCAACAACACCTTGGAAGTTATCTTCAGCGCCTACTGGGATAACTACTGGTACAGGGTGTGCACCAAGACGAGTTTTCATTTGTTCAACAACGCGGAAGAAGTTGGCACCTGTACGGTCCATCTTGTTCACGAATGCTAAACGAGGCACTTCGTATTTGTTTGCTTGACGCCATACAGTTTCTGACTGAGGTTGAACACCACCTACAGCACAGTAAACCATACATGCACCGTCAAGAACACGCATAGAACGTTCAACTTCGATTGTGAAGTCTACGTGTCCCGGGGTGTCAATTACGTTGATGCGGTGTTCTGGGAATTGTTTGCCCATACCAGACCAGAAACAAGTCGTAGCAGCTGAAGTGATTGTAATACCACGTTCTTGCTCTTGTTCCATCCAGTCCATTGTTGCTGCACCATCATGTACTTCACCTAGTTTGTGAGATACACCTGTGTAGAACAAGATACGTTCTGAAGTAGTCGTTTTACCAGCATCAATGTGAGCAGAGATACCAATGTTACGGTAACGAGAAATTGGGGTTTGACGAGCCATGATTTCTAGCATTCCTAAATTTGTTGTTTAAAACAGGACGCTTTAAGCTGCTAGCAGCTTAAAGCGTTTTGATGATCATTGGGTAAAACCCATATCATCACCGTCCTGATAAGGGCCTGTTTTATTTGCTTAGAAACGGTAGTGAGAGAATGCTTTGTTGGCTTCAGCCATACGGTGCACATCTTCACGTTTTTTAACCGCTGCGCCTTTACCTTCAGCTGCATCAAGCAACTCACCAGCAAGACGTAAAGCCATAGTTTTTTCAGAACGCTTAGCAGCAGCATCTACTAACCAACGCATAGCCAAGGCAGTACGACGGGATGGGCGCACTTCCATAGGTACCTGGTATGTAGCACCACCAACACGGCGTGCTTTTACTTCGACCATAGGACGAACTTTTTCAAGCGTAGCTTCGAAAAATTCAACTGGGTCTACTTTAGATTTTTCTTGAACGCGGTCTAAAGCACCGTAAACGATACTTTCAGCAATAGATTTTTTACCATCTTGCATTACGTGGTTCATGAATTTAGCGATTGTTTGGCTACTGAACTTAGGATCCGGAAGGATTTCACGAGCAGCGACTACGCGACGTCTTGGCATTTTAAACTACCTATAAATATGACACTTCAGGTTTATCCAGCATGAGTACAAAGTGTCATGTACATTTCGCTGGCCTTACTACACGTCGCTTGAATTTCACAAAATTAAATGCAGAAATCAGACAAGCGAGACGATAAAGGATTGCAGTTCTAGCGAACTAAGAAATTGATCTCAAAAGATCAATTATTTCTTAGGACGTTTAGCACCGTATTTAGAACGTGACTGGTTACGATCTTTCACGCCAGCACAGTCTAAAGAACCACGAACGGTATGGTAACGTACACCTGGTAAGTCTTTAACACGACCACCACGGATTAGAACAACACTGTGCTCTTGCAAGTTATGGCCTTCACCACCGATGTAGCTTGATACTTCAAAGCCAGAAGTTAAGCGAACACGGCAAACTTTACGCATTGCTGAGTTAGGTTTTTTAGGTGTAGTTGTGTAAACACGTGTACAAACACCACGACGTTGTGGACAAGCCTTCAACGCAGGAACTTTTGATTTTTCAATCAAAGTCGTACGACCCTTGCGGATCAACTGATTTGTTGTTGCCATTTGGCAATTCTCCCGTTAATAAAAAGCCCCAAAAAACTACTACTTTTTGAGGGCATGCAATTGTAAGTCAAGATGCAAAATTGGTCAACATGATACAAGCGGGCAAATGTACATCTGCTAATGTTTACAATTGCCCATTACTTTCATATCCTTACTCTTTTTTCGCAGATCAATCTGCATCTTTTGTAACATCTTCAGTCGACTTTTTAGCAGAGGATTTTGTGGCTTTTTTCGGTTTCTGCTGCGCGGTTTCTGTTTCCGCTTCGCCCTGATCATTTTCAGCGGCAGATGCAGCGACTTCAGCTTGGTCTGTGACATCACCCTCAGCTTCTGCTTGCGCAAGAGTATCTTCGATCTCTTCAGGAGCAGGCTCACTCAGTGCTGGCTGCTGCACATGCTTTTCTGCCACTGGTTCTACCAGCTTATCTGCCAGCGTGTCTAAACCTTCACTGACCTTTTCATCCTTCGCTTCTTCTGTCACCTTGGTATCGGTCTTCTTCAATACTTTTACCTGAGTGATCTTGTCATTGCCTTCAATTGGAATATCTTTTTCCAGAATCAGCTCATCACCGGCATGACCATTCTTCTTGATATTTTCCAGCAGTTTTGGTGCAGCCTGTTGCAGTAGTGCTTTAGATTTCTCATACGCTTCTAATACAGAAGCAGAGCTATCACGATGCTGTAGCAAATATTGACGTGCATTTGAGAACACATCTTGTGCTTTCTGATTGACATCATCAACAAAGCGACGGCTATAGACTGCCCCTACCCCAGCACCTGCCAATGGTACCAACTTCGACAATTGTTCGATCAGGGAAACTTTCGGTATAGCGTTCATCCATTCCCATTTCGGCTGACCATCTTCCTGATTCAGGAACTTACGAAGTAGCTCGGTGTCATTGCTTGAACCCAGCATCGCTTGCAGCTGGGAAATATCATGTGTTTTTAAAGTTGAACCAAGCGCTCGCAAGCCCAATAACACGGTTTGCTTTTCTGCAATCAGACTCAAATCAATCTGACGAAAAATATGCTGCACGATATCTTGGTCTTCTTGTTTGCTCAGATCAAAACCATAAGAACGACCAACCTGATAAATGGTACGCAGCGCCAAGACCAATGATGCCGGAATATCAACCGCCGTACCAATCACCCCAGTTGCCCCTGAGAATGCACCTTGTACTGCAGCAATCCATTTATTCTGTTCACCAAATGCTTGGGAAATACGTTTAGAACGATCAACATCCTGAGTCAGCTCTTCCAGATCACGTACCCCTGCTTCATCCAGAATGGCATCCACAGAGCTAATGTCATTGGTGAACTGATTAAGATGATCAAAGAAATAGTCTGATACTTTTTCGCTAAACTTTGGCGAAATAAAATGAGTCACATTATTTACTGTATTGAAATGACGCCCAAACAATTGGCGCGACACACTTGGAAGATGTTCACGTAACATCTGCTGTGGATTGTCGTATTTTTTTGATTCAAATGGACTCTTGGCTTGAGCTGCGCCATTAATCACTTTATCTACATTTAATGCCTGTGTGACCTTCGAAACCGAATCAGGTGCAACATGGTTGAGTAGATCCAAACCTGTTGTACTGAACTTTTTCGCCACTCCAAATGCACTGGAGATGAAGCCATTTGATTGTTTATTATTGGTATTTGTCATTCCTTACCTCAGTCTGCACGTGCTTGTATTTTGTATAAATACTAGGTGCTAGCAGCGTTTATCTCAACCTTATTCTGTTTCATTTAGTAATCCCTCTGTGTAGGAATCTCTATTCGAATGTACAGCGTACTGGGCATAACATTTGCCATAAGATTTCAAAAATCTTTCTGTTATGATGTTCCTCATTGTGAACAATGGGTCAGCACTATATTTAACGCTTGATGAAAACGCTAAATATCTTCCCTGACCATAGAGATGAACTATAAGGATCTGTAGATGAAACGTGTTGTCATCACTGGTATGGGTATTAACTCATGCATCGGAAATACATTGGAAGATGTAACTCACTCTTTACAAAACGGGATTTCAGGCACACGTTTAAATCCAGTCTATGCTGAACTGAACTTTAAAAGTCATGTCAGCGCAGCTGCTGAGCAAAATTTTGACAATATCGACCGCAAGCTAAAACGCTTCATGGGCGTATGTGCAATGTATGCTTACAATGCAGCCGTGGCAGCCGTTGAACATGCCGGTTTGCAAGTTGAAGACTTAGCCAATAACCCACGTTATGGTATTGCTGGTGGTTCAGGCGGTGGTTCAACTGCGTCTGTGGTAGAAATGAAAGAACTTTTAGACACTAAAGGTGCGCGTAAAGTTGGTCCTTTCTTTGTACCACGCAACATGACCAATACCATTACTGCAAACGTCGGTGTGGCATTTAAATTACAAGGCGTAGCTCACTCAATTACCAGCGCATGTGCAACTTCTGCCGATGCCATTGGTTATGCTTATAACCTGATTCAAATGGGTAAACAGGATTTAATGCTTGCTGGTGGCGGCGAAGAAGATCACTGGTCACAAAGTTTGCTATTTGATGCCATGGGTGCGCTGTGTTCAAAATACAATGACACGCCTGAAACAGCATCTCGCCCATATTCAGCAGATCGTGATGGTTTCGTGATTGCTGGCGGTGGTGGTTTTGTGGTGCTTGAGTCACTTGAGCATGCACAAGCGCGTGGTGCGAAAATTCTGGCTGAAGTAGTGGGTTATGCTGCCAACTCTGATGGTGCAGACATGGTTGCTCCATCTGGTGAAGGTGCAACACGCTGTGTGCTGATGGCTTTAGAAGAAGCAAAACAGCACGGTGTAGACAAAATTGACTATGTAAATACGCATGGTACTTCTACTCCAGCGGGTGACATTACCGAGCTGAAAGCAATGGAACGTGCTTTTGGTGAAGGGAAAGTACCACCGCTAAGCTCAACCAAATCTATGACCGGTCACAGCCTCGGTGCTGCTGGTGTTCAGGAAGCCATTTATTCTGTATTGATGATGCAAAATGACTTTATTGCGCCAAACATCAACGTTACTGAGCTGGACGAAGGCGCGAAACCATTTGATATCGTGCTTGAAAAACGTGACGCAAAATTGAATACTGTGATGAGTAACAGTTTTGGTTTTGGCGGCGTAAATGCTTGTCTCGTTTTCAAAAAATGGGAAGGCTAAGCTGCCCATTTTAGGGTGACTTGATGGATGCTCCTTCTGATGCTTTTCTTTGGGTAAAAGCATTACATATTATTGCCGTGGTCTGCTGGTTTGCTGCATTGTTTTACCTGCCACGGCTTTATGTTTACCATGCCATGAGTGAAGATGCGGTCAGCCATATGCGTTTCCAGGTTATGGAACGCAAGCTATATCGCGGCATCATGTGGCCAGCAATGGTCGCAACACTGATTACGGCGCACTTTTTAGTGGATTGGGGTGATGCAACGCGTCATTACCATGAAGCTTTATGGTTCTATCTAAAAGTAGGACTGGTCGGGTTACTGGTGATTTACCACTTGGTTTGTGGCTATTACCGTAAAAAGTTATTGGAAGATGCGCATTACAAGTCACACAAGTTTTGGCGCTTCTTTAATGAAATGCCAACACTGATTTTATTTGCTGTAGTGATTTTAGTGGTGGTCAAACCGACCTTCTAATCTAAATGGCAAAAATAAAAAATCCCCGATCAGTCGGGGATTTTTTATGTCTTGTATTTTAAATTTTTACACAGCTATCCTGTTTCAGATTCAATTCAGGCAACTGCTGTTTTGGAAATGGTAGCTCTATACATAATTTTCCCTCTTTCTGAAAATAACGGCGACCTTCAGGATTTTGATTCAATAGTTCTAAATCGAGTGCTCCACTACTTAATGCATTAAAAGCTAGAATCTTATTATTCAAAATATGATTCATCAGCAAATATTTTTCAAAATTAGGCGTACTGACCTGAGCCAAGATATGCCCTACTGCATTTTTCAGACGCCATTTAGAAAGTGATGGATGCTCAATTGCTAAAAACTGCTGTTTCAGTTCAGTATAGGGCGTTTCCGAAAGTTTCCAGTAGACCTCATATTGTGTGACGATTGTATTAAAGGTCTTATTGGGTAAATACAACCATTCAAATTGCACAGAACTGGCTTCAGGTGAATGCGGTAAATATTGAGTCAATAAGTAATTTCCCATCAATTCATTTTGAAGACTTGTTTTTAAACCCAATTGATCTAAATCCAAATTTTTAAGCATAATTGGATTATTTTCATTTTTTTGATCTAAGCGAATTAAATCGATCATCTGACTGAGCCAATTCTGCATCAATATTTTCTCAATTAAAGACAGTCGATTTTGGGTAAAATCTAAAACCTGATGAAACTGCTGTGCATAAGTTTGTACTTTGCTACCTGAATCAAGCTGGATTTGAACCAGTTTAAGTAATTGTAAATTTCGGATATAGCTGTAACCAGGTCCGCTTGCCTGCGGCGGAATCACCAATGAAATATAATCTTTGCGTCCCAATAAATCTGAGAGTCGCTGTAAAGGAATACGCTCACGTGCCTGTAAAGCTTGTAGAGATTTTTTTTGCTCTATTACCAGTGCAGTAAATTGCTCTGGCGAGTTGTTCAAACTTATTTGCAGATTTTTCATTAGCTCAATTTCAGCTTCAGAAAAACCTTCTCGGGTCAGCTTTTCACTTAATCCCGAGTCGATCTTACGATGCTCATCAGCATTCTGATCACGAATATAGTTAGCCCATTCTCGATGGTAACGATAACGCCCCAGCGTATGAGGATTAACCTCGTCTTTGGCATCAATCCCTAATAAATAGAAATACGAATGTTGCTGAATATTCGCTGTATAGATTAAATCTGGCTGG
Organism: Acinetobacter sp. LoGeW2-3; assembly: GCF_002688565.1. Lineage (NCBI taxonomy): Bacteria > Pseudomonadati > Pseudomonadota > Gammaproteobacteria > Moraxellales > Moraxellaceae > Acinetobacter > Acinetobacter sp. LoGeW2-3. The sequence continues at coordinate 401,557 of NZ_CP024011.1, forward strand.
ATAAACTTTTTCGCAGTATCAGTTAAAGACTCATCTGTACGCATCCACTTGGCGGTGAGTACCAGAAGAATAATTACCCCCACAACACTAGCAGTCAACCACCACCAAATTTGCCACTTTGTTTTCCCTATCATATAGGTCCTTATTTTTAATTATAAATTTTTATTAAATTGTAATAATTAAAAAGGAGATTCACAAATTATTCTAATCACAATAAAAAAATCCTCGACTAGTCGGGGATTTTTATTTCTCAAGTTTATATCTCTAACTGAAGCTTACGTACCCGTGGTAGATATAACACACGATACGTCACCGCCAAGATTAATAACCACAGTGGACTAATCATTAACGCTTTTAAGGTATCCGGCTCCAGACTTAAGATCACCAAAGCAAAGAACAGGAACGCCAGCACAATATAAGACATCCATATCCCACCTGGCATCTTAAAGGTCGAAGTAGCATGCTTTTCAGGTTGCTGTTTACGGTAACGGATATAGCACACCATGATAATGCCCCAGATACTAATAAACAGGATCACACACAGTGAGCTTGCTAAAGTAAAAGCTTCCATCGTGTTTGGTACAAAGTACTGGAATGCTGCTCCGAGCAGAATAAAGGCACAAGAGAATATTAACCCTTTTGCAGGTACTGCACGACTAGAAAGTTGTGCCAAAGCTTGCGGTGCCTGACCACCACGTGCCAAACCAAACAACATACGGCTGGTTGAGAACACACCACTATTCATCGAAGACATCACTGATGACAAAACCACGAAGTTCATGATAATCGCTGAGGTTGGAATACCAGCATATAAGAACAGACTTACGAACGGACTTTGATCCGCAGGAATCTGACCCCATGGCGTTACTGCCATAATGACCAGCAACGACAATACATAGAACAGAATGATTCGGGTTGGAATCGCATTCACTGCTTTAGGTAGGTTCTTTTCCGGGTCTTTAGTTTCAGCCGCCATCGTACCAAGCAGCTCTACACCCACGAAGGCAAACATTGCGATCTGGAAACCTGCCAGGAAGCCGGTAGCACCTTTCGGGAACATCCCATCTGACCAGACATGACTAAAGCTCGCAGTCGCACCGCTTGGTGCCTGAAAACCACTAAAGACCATATAGCCGCCGACAAATATCAGCCCGATAATCGCCAAAATTTTGATTAAGGCAAACCAGAATTCAATCTCGCCAAATAATTTTACGGTAACTAAGTTAATACCCAGAATCAGCAATACACAGGCGGCACTGATGATGGCCTGCCCCATGGGGGTAAAGGCTGTACCTTCGGGTAACCAGAAATTGAGATAGTTAATAATCGCGGCTAGATCGGCAATACCAACCAAGACCCAACCCAGCCAGTACGACCAGCCGATGTAATAGCCTGCACCCGGTCCAATCAGATCATGCGCCATATCGATGAAAGATTTGTACTGCAGATTCGACAGCAGCATTTCCCCGAGTGCACGCATTAAAAAGAAAAACATCCCGCCAATGATCATATAGATCAGCAGGATCGAAGGACCAGCCAAGGCGATGGTTTTACCCGAACCCATAAACAGGCCAGTGCCGATACAGCCGCCAATGGCAATCATTTGTAGATGTCGATTGGACAGCTTGCGTTGTAACTCATGTTGCGACGGCGCTGCGTCATCTTTAGAGGGTGTAGTATTCATCTTTCGTTCCTTTTTCGCATCAAACCTTCACTCATCTGATCGGATTCCTTCCTGTAATCCTGAATGCAGATGTAGTTCCATTTAACAAGCTAAATGATCGGGTCTAATGCCTTTACAAAATCAGGTTGGGAGATATAAAAATCAGGCAACTTAAGGCTGTGCTGCAATCACTGCAATTTCAATCAGCCAGTCTGGATTGACCAGATTCGCCTGAATGGTGGCACGCGCCGGAGTTCCCTGACCTTGCAACCAGTGAATCCAGAGCTGGTTCACCGTTTGAAAATCTTCCAGGTTTTTTACGAACAGCTGTGCAGATAGCAGACGGCTTTTGTCTGTGCCTGCCAGTTTAAGCAGCTGATCAATCCTCATTAATACTTCACGCGTTTGACCCGTAATATCCTGACTGGTGCTATCCGGTACCTGTCCTGATAAATACACAGTCTTGTTGTGAATAGTCACAGCACTCATCACCTGATTGCTGCTGATACGTTGAATATCGTTATGTTCCGTCATCAATTTGTCCTCTCAATTTCTTTCGTTATTTAGTCAATATTTAATTTCAGCTTTCGACCTGAACTGGTACGCGTGCAGTGATGCCACACATCAACTCATAGCCAACTGTTCCTGAACCAGCAGCCACTTCATCGATTGGAAGAACTGTGCCATGGGAAGATTTCCCACACAGCACCACTTCACTACCGACTTTCGCTTGAGGAACAGCAGTCAGATCGACAGTCAGCATATCCATACTGACCCGACCGATGGTTTCGGTTCGAATACCATCCACTAATACTGGCGTACCTGTCTGGCTGATGCGCTGATAACCATCTGCATAACCACAGGCCACCACACCAATCCGCATTACCTGTTCTGCAACAAAATTGGAGCCATAACCCACGCTTTGACCGGCCTGAATATCTTGAATCGCAATGATCTCACTACGTAGACTCATGCTCGGTTTTAAGTTCCAGTCTTGAATGCTATGGGTAGGATAGTCAGGTGAGCTGCCGTAAAGCATAATACCGCTACGCACAATGTCAGATTGAATATGGGAATGATGGCGCAAGATAGCTGCGCTATTACTGACTGAGGTTTGACCTGCTAAAGGCTGAGTGATTTTCTTGAAAAGTGAATATTGGTAATCAATACCCTCTTGACCAAAACGCTGCCCATCAGCATCTGAGAAATGGGTCATATGGGTAATTGAACGCACATTTTCCAAAGCCTGAACTTGCTTGAAAATATCCGCATATTCATATGCCTGAAAACCTAAACGGTTCATACCGCTATTGAGTTTCAAGTACACATCAAATTTTGTATCAGGATTAATCTGCTGAAATTGCTCCAACCACTCGATTTGATGCTGGCTATGCAAGCTAAAACAGAGATTCAAGTTTGCACAGATTTCCAAGTCTTCTGCAGTAAAAACCCCTTCCAGCAGTATAATTTTGCCTTTCCAGCCAAGCGCACGTAAACGCTCTGCTTCAGCCAGATCGAGTAAAGCAAAACCATCTGCGGATTGAAATACAGGATAGACCCGCTCAATACCATGACCATAAGCATTGGCTTTTACCACAGCAAATACTTCGGTATTTGGAGCGGAGGCTTTGGCAATATTCAGGTTATGCTGCAGTGCATCTAAATGCACTACAGCTCGTATTGGACGTGGCATAGGTTCTTCCTTGAAACAGCAATTTACGCCGCGTGTGAGTAGCGTCCGAGTGAAAGTCCTTCTGTACTGATTTCAGTTTTATGATTCAGCACAATGTCACTAATCAACTTGCCCGAACCACAGGCCATGGTCCAACCTAAGGTGCCGTGTCCAGTGTTTAGGAACAGGTTTTTAAAACGTGTTGCGCCAATAATCGGCGTGCTATCTGGTGTCATTGGACGTAAGCCAGTCCAGAAGCTGGCTTCGGCTAAATCACCGCCGGGGAATAATTCCTGAGTGACCATTTCCAAAGTGGCACGGCGATTGTCTTTTAAATTACGGTTAAAACCACTCAATTCCGCCATACCGCCAACACGGATGCGCTGATCAAAGCGTGTGATGGCAATCTTATAGGTTTCATCCAGCACGGTAGATTGCGGTGCAAAATTGGCATCAACAATTGGAATCGTCAATGAATAGCCTTTGACTGGATAAACCGGTAAATCCAGATTCAATGGTTTTAAGAAATCACGTGAATAGCTACCAAATGCCAATACGTATTTATCTGCAGTTAACAGCTGACCATTCACGATTACACCTTTAATTTCATCGCCCTCAGTCACTAGCTGTTCTACATTCTGATTAAACTTAAACTGCACACCTAATTCTTTGGCAACATTGGCTAAGGCATTGGTGAATAAATAACAATCACCTGTTTCATCATTCGGTAAATGTAAGCCGCCTACTAATTTATCTTGAGCATGTGCCAAAGCTGGCTCAACTTTGGCGAGGTCAGCACCGAGTAATAATTCATGTGGCACGCCACATTCTTGCAACACAGCGATATCGCGTTGCACCATCTCTAACTGGGCTTCGTTACGGAATACCTGTAAAGTACCTTTAGAGCGGTGTTCATAGCTAATCCCAGTTTCCTTACGCAATTCACGTAAACAATCACGGCTGTATTCAGCCACACGGGTCATACGTTCCTTGTTAATGGCATAGCTGGCTGGATTACAGTTTTTCAGCATCTGCGCCATCCAGTTCAACTGCCACATACTGCCATCTAAATTAATGGCTAAAGGTGCATGATGCTGGAACATCCATTTCACTGCTTTAAACGGAATGCCCGGCGCTGCCCACGGTGTCGAATAGCCTGGAGAGATTTGCCCTGCATTACCAAAACTAGTTTCTTCAGCAGGTCCGGTTTGACGGTCAAGTACAGTCACATCTGCACCCTGCTGTGCCAGGTAATAGGCACTTGCCACACCGATTACACCACTACCTAAGACCAATACACGCATTGCCTTACCCTCAATATTTTTCTAGTCGATTTAACTAGTATATTTTTGGATCAATAGTGAATTTCACTGTTTTAAAGTAATATATTCAGTGAATCCACTAGATTTCTCGCGTAATTTAAAAAAAATAAGGGAATGATGAATGCGCAAATTAGACCGTATAGATCGCATGATCCTGGATATTCTGCAGCGCGATGGACGTATTGCCATCAGTGAACTGGCAGCCAAAGTGAATCTTTCTACCACCCCATGTTCTGAGCGTGTGAAGAGATTAGAACGTGATGGCATCATCATGGGTTATCACGCTCGCTTAAATCCAGAAAAACTAGAAAAGAACTTGCTGGTCTTTCTGGAAATTAAACTCTCGGCCAAATCCGGCGATGTCTTTGAACAGGTGGCACGAGACTTAAGCGAGATTCCAGAAGTCCTAGAATGTCATTTGATTTCGGGTGATTTTGATTACCTAGTAAAAGCACGATTAAAGGAAATGAGTGCTTATCGACGTCTGCTAGGTGATCTACTGAAAAAACTGCCTTCTTCTGCTTCTTCTCATAGTTATGTGGTGATGGAAGAAGTGAAAGAAACTTTATATCTGGATGTAGACTCTTAATAAGTCTTTTACTAACAATAAATTAATTTAATTTTTTTAAAAAAACTTACTTTTCTAACAAGTGTCATTTTTGAGCATACTTAAGACCAAAGTCTTAAGCACTCTGCATACCAATCGCTTAATTTTTAATTCACATGTTGCATGCAACATGCTAGTATAAATTTTATAACCAATTCAGATACTCGCTTGTACTGTAGTTACACCAGCTGCTATCCCGCTTTGCTGATTCTTGGTTAATCAATAATGTCGCTGTATTGATGATGTGCTTACGCATGCAATCAGCAGCCTTTTGCGCATCACCTGCGACCACTGCACTATGTAGCTCCAAGTGATCATCAAAAGTCTGCATGCAGTTTCTCGAAGTTGGAATGGTTGCAGAACCTGCAATCAAAACCTGATTTCGAGTATTACTGATGACATCAATCGCCTTTTGATTACCCACTATTTGCAGCAATGCCAAATGATAGTCACGGTCTGCTTTTAATGTTCCTGTGATGTTTTCTGATGAAGCCTGCAGCTTGAATTCTTCAAACAGAGCATTCAAGCGCTCAATATCAGCTTCTGTTCGAACTTCCGCTGCGCGATGAATTAGTGGAACTTCCAGCATGAGGCGGATTTGAAAAGATTCAATCATGGTAGGAAATGAGGTGGGAATAATGCGAATGCCTTTGTTCTTCTCAATTTTTACAATTCCGATCTTTTCCAGCATTTGAGCAGCTTCGCGGACGGGTGTGCGTGAAATGCCGCCCAGCATCTGACCCAACTCAGTTGCAGAATATAAAACATTGAATTGCAAATGATTATTAATAATTGCGTCCTGCAATATTTCAAATGCTTCTTCTGTCAATGTTTTAGGTTTTTGAATCAATTTCATGCGGTTTTACAAGGGAATAAATATGACTAACAAACATTATGCCATCATCGGAGGGGGAATCAATGGATTAGCTGTTGCCCGTCAACTCCTTCTCGATTTCCCTGATGCCAATGTAACAGTCTTTGAAAAAGAAACAGAAGTTGCAATGCACCAATCCAGCCATAACTCGGGCGTTGTACATGCAGGTCTGTACTATGAGCCAGGCGGCTTAAAGGCGCGCCTGTGCCGCCGCGGCGCGGAATTGGTTAAGCAATATTGTACAGAAAACAATATTCCCTATGATGAATGCGGTAAAGTGGTTGTTGCGTTATCTAAAGAAGAAGAAGGTCGTTTAGATGCTATCTATCAAAAATCTATAGCCAATAAAGTGCCTGATGTCAGCATTTTGACGGGCAGTGAAATTCAAGAAGTCGAACCAAACTGTATTGGCACTAAAGCACTGTATTCCCCACGCACTGCTATTGTCAGCTATGGCGAAATTGCACGCCACATTGCACAAGAAATTAAACAAAAAAACGGCACCTTAGTTCTTGGCCGAAAAGTCGTGAATTTAACCGAGCAGTACAATAAAATCACTGTTCATTTTGAAGGCGGCGATCATTATTCACAAACATTTAACTATGTTGTCACTTGTGCAGGCTTGCAGTCAGATCGTTTAGCTGCAAACTCTGGCGATATTGAAACACCTAAAATTGTGCCTTTCTTTGGCCAATACTATGTCATTGATGAGCAATTTAAAAGCCATGTCAAAGGCTTGATCTATCCAGTACCAGATCCTAAATATCCATTTTTGGGTGTGCATTTCACCAAACGTATTGATGGTCAAATGACCATCGGGCCAAACGCATTTATTTCCTTTGGCCGTGAAAATTATGAAGGCAACAAATTCAATATTTCAGATATCTACGATTTTCTAACTTATAAAGGTTTTTGGAAATTTTCATCGAAAAATATGTCTGCTGCCATACGTGAACTCAGAACGGTGCTTAGCCAGACCAACTTCGTTTCTGAAGCTGCCAAATATGTACCGTCGCTTGCAGATGTTTCTGTTGAACCCGCAACACGTGGTATCCGTGCGCAAGCGATGGAATCTGATGGTTCACTAGTAGACGATTTTGTAATCCGCAAGCAAGGCAACATTACCCATATCCGCAATGCTCCATCTCCGGGCGCAACCTCATCTCTTGCGATTGCCGAATATATTGTCCGGGAAATTATGACGCACCATTAATTCAACAGGAAACTCACTTAAAGGAATATTAAATGAGCAACACAAAAGAGACAGAAATCGAAAAAAAGAAGCGACTGAAGAAGGTTGCCACTGCAACCATCGTTGGTTCGATGTTGGAATGGTATGACTTTTACCTCTATGCAACTATGGCATCCATTGTATTCAGCAAGGTGTTTTTCGATAACTCAGATCCAAGCAGCGCAACTTTAAAAGCATTTGCAACTTTTGCTATCGGCTTTATTGCTCGCCCTATTGGCGGTTTATTTTTTGGCTATTTTGGCGATAAATATGGCCGAAAAAAAATGCTGTTTGTTACCTTCTTACTGATGGGACTATGCACCACTGCAATCGGCTTCATTCCAACCTATGAATCAATTGGTATTTGGGCTGCGATATTATTAGTGTTCTTCCGAATTATTCAAGGTCTCGGTGCAGGTGCAGAGTTTGCAGGCGCTGCCATTACTTCTTATGAACACGCATCTGAAGAGAAACGCGGCAGCCAAGGCGCCTGGCCTGCACTTGGTCTGAATTTAGGCCTATTGCTTTCATCCCTTACCGTATTCATTCTGACTTTAAATGGTGATGAATTCTTAGTTAATGGCGGATGGCGTATTCCATTTATTCTAAGTTTTATTTTAGTACTTGTAGGCTTATGGGTTCGTAAGAGTCTGCCAGAAACACCTGACTATGAAGAAGCGCATGTCAAAAAAGCTGAAGTCAAAAACCCTTTTAAAGACATCATGAAAACCAACATGAAAGGCTTAATGGTAGTATTTGTGGCAGCCATTGGCTACAACGCTTTGAGCTATATCTTCAAGACTTTCTCTTTAGCCTATTTAACGCAGTTCCAAGGCGTAAGCGCACATGTTACTTCTTTATCTGTAACCATTGCCAGCTTAGTAGCAATTTTCAGTGTGCCGTTCTTTGGCTGGCTATGTGATAAGTGGAATAGTAAAAAAGTCCTAATGATGGGCGGTATTCTATCTGTACTATTTGCCTATCCATTTATAAAACTTTTAGAAACTGGCGACAGCACGTTTATTTACATTGCAATTGCAATTGGTACGGGTATTTTAGCACCAATGATGTTTGCGCCTCAGGGATCATTCCTAAGCCGTCAATTCGCTGTTGAAAACCGATCCACGGGGGTGGGTTCAGGTCGTGAAATCGGTACAGCCATTGCTGGCGGTTTAGCTCCTCTAGGTGCGCTCTCGTTGGTTGCAGCATCTCCAACCCATTCAACCACTAGTGTAATCATTATCTTGGCTATCTCTGGTATTTTGGTGGCAATTGCAGCGGTCTGCGATCAAGGCGCTAAATTTTCCAAACATAAAAATTAAAAGGGTGTAAATATAAAAAAGGCGCTTTAAGCGCCTTTTTTATATTTTTAATTTAGAAATGAAACAGACTGAGATCATCTCTTCCCTATTAACTCTTAAGCTGGAATACGCAAAACTTGACCCGGGAAAATATCATCCGCATTTTTCAGTAAAGGGCGATTTGCCTCGAAAATCTTGTTGTACTGATTGGCATCACCGTAAAACTCTTTCGAAATTTTGGATAAGGTATCACCCGATTTAACCGTATAAAACTTACTTTCCGGCTCTGGGCTGGCTACTGTGAGCTGGTCGTCGACTTTCGCTACATGGTCAATGTTGCCCACGGCCAGAATAATCTTTTCACGATCGGCTTGGCTTTGCACCTGCCCTTTCACCGTTGCCAGATCAGTACTGCCATTATAGGTGACCGATAGACCTGAAATAGGTAGGCCCAGTGACTTGATGTGTCCCAATAACTTATTGGCAATTTCTTGTGCCGATGGCTCTGCCGGAGCCGCTTTCGGTGCAGCCGTAGGCGCTTTTTGCGTGGCAGGTGTCTGTTGAGGTTCTGCCGCTGCAGTATTTTTCTTACCAATACCTTTTACAAAATCAAAAATACCCATTGAAGGCTCCCTTTATTGTTGTCTGATTTCTATCTCCCTATTGTTTATAGCGGAATTCATCTAAGCAAAAGTTAATCATTGGTAAGCTTCCTGTTAAGGAATGTAAGTCCTTAATAGCTAAAATCCAGGCACAAAAAAACCACCTTGCGGTGGTCTTTAGGCTTAGCAAAGCTAAGAATCAACAATTAACCAAGTTTTTTAGAAACGTAGTCGATCGCAGATTGAACAGTTGTGATTTCGTTAGAATCTTCATCAGGAATAGTGATGTCGAAGTCATTTTCGAAAGACATTACCAATTCAACTAGGTCTAGAGAGTCAGCACCTAAGTCATCCATGAAAGATGCTTCGTTTTTAATCTCTTCGATTTTGATACCAAGTTGTTCTGCAACCGCTTGCTTAACGCGTTGTTCGATATCGCTCACAGGAATTCTCCTCATTGCTTGTGGCGTTTTTAATGCCGTTAGTTTAATTGAATCTATTAAATTTGGAAAGTTTATACTTGAGCCACTTAGCTCATGTATAAACCGCCATTCACATGAATTACAGTACCTGTAATGTAACTTGCCTTATCCGAAGCCAAGAAACTTACGGCATTCGCGATATCTTGTGGATCACCGAGACGGTTTAATGCCACTTGATCACTCATTTTTTTGCGAATTTCTTCACTTAACTGTTCTGTCATTTCTGTCGCAATAAAGCCAGGCGCCACAGAGTTTACCGTAATTTGACGACTACCCATTTCTTTTGCAAGGCTGCGGCTAAATGCTTCAATACCCGCTTTGGCAGCAGAATAGTTCGCTTGACCCGGGTTAGCAAAATGCGCCACCACAGAACTGATATTAATAATACGGCCAAAACGTGCCTTGGTCATACCTTTCAGCACACGTTTAGATAAACGATAAACGGCTTTCAGATGGATGTTCAGGATATCGTCCCAGTCATCTTCTGACATACGCAGCAACAGGTTATCTTTGGTAATGCCCGCATTGTTTACCAATGCAAGGACTGAACCATAGTTCTGTTCGATTTCAGTTACCAGTGTATCAATGGCTGCGCCATCACGTACATCAAGGACTTTACCGGCACCATTTTCAGCAAACTGTGCAGATAATTTTTCAGCACCGGCTTCTGAAGTCGCAGTACCTACAACAAAATAACCGTCTTGAATTAATTGTTGTGCAATTGCAGCACCAATGCCGCGGCTTGCACCTGTCACCAAGGCAACTTTACGTTCCTGTGTCATGCAATTTTCCCTTCTGCCACCAATACGGTGTTCAACGCATCTTCCAGACGAGATTGGGTATCTAGCGGAAGTGCTTTTTCGATATTTGGTAAACGTTTTGCCATGTTAGCAAGCACATTACCCGGACCGCATTCCACGATATATGCAACGCCTTCGTCTTGAAGGAATTGCAGTGTTTTGGTCCACTGTACAGATTCATACAATTGCGCAGTCAGTGCCTGACGTAATGCATTCACATCTGTCGCAATGTTTGCGCCCACATTTTGTATTACAGGAATACGTGGTAGCTCAATGGCAGTTTGTTCCAAAGCCGTAGCAAACTGTTCAGCGGCAGGTTTCATCAGCGAACAGTGTGATGGAACAGATACTGGTAATGCGATCGCTTTAGCGCCATTCTCTTTCGCCAGCTCAATTACCGCATCCACACGATCTTTATTCCCAGCAACAACCACTTGGCCTTTGGCATTGTAGTTGGCTGCTTCAACCGAACCTTCGCCAGCTGCAGTCGCTTGTGCGCAGAGTTCAACAACTTGAGCATCTTCCAGACCCAAAATCGCTGCCATTGCTCCCACACCTTGTGGTACTGCATCTTGCATCAACTTACCGCGTAGGTTCACTAATTTGACTGCGTCACCCAAGCTTAAAGCACCAGCCGCAACCAGCGCGCTATATTCACCCAAAGAGTGGCCTGCCAGGTATTTCGGCGCTACACCGCCTAGTTCCAACCATACACGCCATAAAGCAATAGAAGCTGTTAATAGTACCGGTTGGGTAAATTCAGTTTGATTCAGTCCTTCACCAGTTTGTGCAATCTGCCAAAGATCGAAGCCTACTGCTTCCGATGCCTCAGCAAACGTATCACGCACACTACTAAACTGCTCAGCCAGTTCAGCGAGCATGCCCGCCTTCTGCGATCCCTGACCCGGGAATACAAATGCAGTTTTGGTTGCCTGAGCTGCTTGCTCGAGTTGTTTAGCAGACATAATAAAATCCTTTCAATTAAGAGGCGCTAATCTTCTAGGTATTGATGAAAATTAACAGGTAAAACCACCTAACTCATTGTGGAGCGCAATTTAACACGTAATTTTGACCACAGTAATTGCCAAATACAACAAAAACCGAGCTTTTAGTCTATTTTATAAAAACATGAAATAAAAAAAGGGAGCTTAACGCTCCCATTTTTTCTATCAAGCTTGACGCTTAATACATCATCAATTATTCAGCAGATGCTTTAGCGAATAATTGACGACCACGGTAGATACCATCTTTAGATACGTGGTGACGACGATGAGTTTCACCAGTAGCTTGATCTACAGTTAATGCATTCTCAGTTAAAGCGTCATGTGAACGGCGCATGTCACGGCGAGAGCGACTTTTACGGTTTTGCTGAACGGCCATGATGGCTCCTTACAAATATCGAAAAAATGGATCAGAACAAATTCGATTGTCTTATACATATGAGTATAACACAAAAATTAGTTAAGTTTACCCTTCAAAGCTGCCAAAACTTCAAACGGATTGTCCCGTTTTTCTTCAACAACTTCTTCTTGAGCGGGTTGGTGCTTATGCTCACAAACATCATGCTTAGGAGACAACGGCATCAACAATAACAATTCATCTTCTATGAGTGCCAGTAAATCAGCGGTCGCAGGTGCATCATATGAACCTTTCGTCGTTGCTTCACTTTCACCTAAGACGATGAAATCAGCATCCTCATCCAAGCGCTCTATCAGTGATTCGTCATCCACAAGGGCAAGATGAAAATCTGAAACAAGTTCGATCTCAACGGTTTCCAGACAACGCTGACATTCCATTGGAACTTTTGTTTCAACATGGCCATCTAGCCACACAATGCGATGATAAGCATCCATTGATAGCTTACAGTCTATGTTAATCAATTGATCATCAATTGATCCAACAGCTTCACGAGCAATACGAACAAAGCGAGATAATGGCAGGGTTCCTGACCATACAAAGCCCTGTTCAGCCCATTTAAACGGCTCAATCTGTGCCGGAAAGGTATTTGCTGACATAATTAAGGCGGCAATTCTACAAATTCATCAGAACTCTGTCAAAGATTAAGATACAATTTTGCACTTATTTAGACAGACCAATTGGGTAATTTCAGTCATGCATCTGTTGCAGCCGCAAACAGAAGTGAATGTTTCATCACTCGTTAGCACACTTTCAACTCTGGATTCTGACAGCTCACTACAGCAAGTGCAACGCTTACCATGGGCGAATTTATCGTCAGAAGCAGAACAGGTTGATTGGCTCATCTTACACTTTAATCATTGGTTTTCCCACCTAAATGTCACTTTAGTCCGTGGTGATTTTGAACCAGAATATTTCCCGGCTACTGAGGATGCTCCTGCCCGTATTCAGTTTGCGCATGGTTTCTTTAATAGTGCCCTGCATGAGATCAGCCATTGGACCATTGCCGGTGACAAACGTCGTCTGCTACCCGATCTAGGCTATTGGTATGCGCCAGATGGCCGTACCCAGGAACAACAAGCTCTATTTGAACAGGTGGAAATCAAACCTCAAGCGATTGAATGGATGTTTGCCAAAGCCTTTGGACGTAAATTCCGCGTGTCTTTGGACAACCTGACTGGCGATGGCGGCGATGGCACCAGCTTTAAAGATAATGTCCATGCGCAAGTACAGCGTTATTTTAATGGTGAAGCCAAGTTGCCCCGTGACGCAAAATGTTTTATTGATTGTATCTGCGCCTGCACACGGAATGGCAAAAGTTTACAATCCGACGAATTTCTTCGTGAAATGCTTGATTAAATTATACAAATTTACCGTTATTGGGATTGCATGTCCTCCGCATGCAATCCCATAATAAAGTCAGCACAGGATCGGAGGCAGAGTTTATGTTGCATTTACGCGTACACCCAGACAATCCCCAACCACGTTTGATCTCACAGGCGGTGGAACGTATCCGTGCCGGTGATGTGATTGTTTATCCGACGGATGCGGCTTATGCAATTGGCTGCCAGATCGGAAATAAAAATGCCATGGAACGGATTGCCCAGATTCGTGGTTTAGGTCCTAAGCACCAATATGCCATTCTCTGCTGTGACTTATCCGACCTTGCGACTTATGCCAAAGTGGACAATGCCGTATATCGTTTGCTGAAAAATAATACACCTGCGGTGACTACTTTTATTCTTCCGGCAACCAGTGAAGTGCCTAAACGCTTAATGCACCCAAAGAAAAAGACTATTGGTTTACGTATTCCCACCAATCCTGTGTGTCAGATGCTGCTTCAAGAACTGGGTGAACCACTGCTGACCTCTACCCTGATCCTGCCAGATCAGACCGATCCTTTAGATGATCCATATGACATCGAAATGCAGCTTAGTAAGCGTATTGATGTGTTTATCGACAGTGGTCTAGGAACATTAAGTACGACTTCTATTGTGGACTTATCAGGCGATCAGCCTGAAGTGATCCGTCGTGGTGTCGGTGATGTGAGTGCTTTTGAATAAACAAAGCTGCTTCTGATTAAGTCTCGGGAGAAATTAAAATGGATTTATTTTATATCCTCCTGAATCAGCATGAATTTCCTGCACAGCATCTGATTTATACTGAATTACCGTGGACTTTGCAATCCAAAGCAATTTCCATCGAAAAAACTTCTAGCCCTGCCTTCAGCCTAAATATCGACAATATTGAGTATCAATATTTCCTCGATGTCGTGATGATAAGAAAGCTGCTACAAACTTATTCAACCAGCAGTGTCTGTCTAGAAAATACCTGCCAGCGTGTTATTGAATATGCATTAAGGGAACAGGATCAGAAAACCTTTATAACTGACGCAAAGTCATAAAATTCGGACATTGCGATAGCTTTTGTTCATGATGCATCAGTTCAGCACCTAGTTTATTCTTTAAGTGAATATGAAAAGTGATCTGGTCTTCTTCCAGTACATTCAGCATCGCCGTGCGCGCTTTGGCTTCCAATACTTTAAAGGTTTCTATCGATGCACAAGGCATGCTCTGCATTTGTACCTGCACTTGAGCTGGTAGTGTGCTGCCTTCGTATAAGGTATTGCGCATATAAAAACGGATATTCGGATATTGATCCAGCACATCAAAGTCTACTTTCGCTGCCTGCATCAGCGGCTGATAATTCGCCTTAAACTGGGCAAATCCACCGGATTTTAAATTGGTTCGCGCTTCGTCTTCGAGTTGCATGATTTGATATTTGGGATAGCCCCAGAATACCCCCAAGCCAATCATGGGAATAAGTACAAGAATAATAGGCATATTGGTCACCCGCCCTGTTTTTAGTTATTTTATTAATCAGTGTATTTTTCTGAGATATTAGAATATTTTTTAGCGATAGATATCTGTTTTAAGGATTTATTTTTCATATGTTTGCTTTTTAAATTACCAATAAAAAATACTTTCCTTCTGATCCAAGCCGCCATATTTGTCATTTCTGACAACCGATTTAAATGGGCCTAAGCCAAGTAGAAGTGTATTTTCATGACTCTAAATTACCGCTTGGGAAAGTATGGCCTTATTTCATATGATCAAAAATCGAAAAATAGCCGTAAAAGCTACTGTTTTTTTGTATCTAGCAGCATATCCAATTTATTTAGAGGTATTTTTCGAGTACACTAACATTAACTTTTTACATGCTTTTTCTTTCGATGTGATATCGAAGAATCAGCCTTCATGCCTTTGAAAATTCGCGTGGCCAACAACTGTATATGAATCAAAGTATCCATAATATGATGGAACCTACTCCACACATCCGTGTACTGGATGAATGGCAGGAGACGATTCCTGAGGATCTTTACATTCCTCCGTCAGCGTTTGAAATCCTGTTAGAGCATTTCGAAGGCCCGCTCGACTTTTTAATTTACCTGATCCAAAAAAATGGCTTCGACTTATTACAAGTCGACATCGCACCAATTGCAGCCCAGTACCTGTCCTATATGGATGCGATGAAGTCACTCAATATTGAACTGACCGCAGACTATATGGTGATGGCCGCGCTATTGGCTGATCTTAAATCGCGTTTACTGCTTCCGAAACCGAAAAGTATTTCTGCGACCGAGCAAGATCCAAAACAGGAACTGATCGATCGTCTGGAAAATTATTTACGCATTAAGCAGGCCGCAGAACGCCTGAATCAGATGAGCGTGCTTGAGCGCGATACCTTTGAGACTAATGTCAGCTTAGGTGAGTTCATTCAGCCGAATGAAGGTCACAATGTTGATCTACTGCGTGATGCCCTTCTGTGTATCTTTAATCGCCCTGAACCGGTAATTCATCAGGTACAGCAAGAACCGGTACTACTTGAAGAACGGATTGCCTATATCGAAAGTTGCCTGGAAACCGGTGAAGTACTTTCTTTTGCAGATTTACTTAAACCAAGCCAAGGCCGTATGGGTATGGTGGTGACATTTCTGGCGGTTCTGGAACTGACCCGCCAACAAAAAATTCAGATTATTGCTACAGGCGTTGAAGCCCCGCTCGCAATTCAGGGAGCACCTTTATGACCATTGACCACAGCTCAGTTCTCACAGCGGAAGACAATTTGCATGATGTTTTAATGCAGCTGGAAGCTATTATCTTCGCGAGTGATTCAGCAGTGTCTCTGGCACGCCTTAAAGAAGCGTTTCAGGATCGATATAGCAAGCAGGAATTACGTCAGTACTTGCAGCAGCTGTCTATGCTCATGCATGGCCGCTCGATTGAACTGATTGAAACTGCTCAAGGTTTCCGTTTTCAAGTACGTGCAAAGTATCGTAATATTATTGCTCAGACATGGCCCGAGCGACCAGCGCGCTTATCCCCTTCATTACTTGAAACCTTGGCCGTGATTGCCTATCACCAACCGGTGACCCGGGCAGATATAGAACAAATTCGTGGTGTCACGAACAACAGTCAGATTTTGCGTTCGCTATTTGACTGGAACTGGATTAAAGAATCCGGATTTCGTGAACTCCCTGGAAGACCTGCGTTGTTAGTGACAACGCCACAATTTTTGAATGCATTTGGTTTAACTAGTTTAGGCCAATTGCCTCCCCTGCAGGATGCCAAGGAAGCTTTTATGGCCCTCGATGCAAATGCATCGAAGTCATAAATAGGTGAACTGTTGATAATTATTTCTAAGGTTATGCTGTCATGAGTGAAAAATTGCAAAAGGTGCTTGCACGCGTTGGTTTGGGTTCTCGCCGTTATATGGAAGAAGTCATTGCCGCTGGTCGTGTAAGTGTGAATGGGCAAGTTGCCCAAGTGGGTGAACGTATCGAACCAGGTGATGAGCTTCGCATCGATGGTCGTAAGGTACAATTCCAGATTGAAGACGAAATTCGTCGTCGCGTACTGATTTACTATAAGCCTGAAGGCGAAATCTGTTCACGTAACGACCCTGAACAACGTCCAACCGTGTTTGATAACCTGCCTACGATTCAAGGCGATCGTTGGGTGATGGTTGGCCGTCTGGATATTAACTCAACTGGTCTGCTACTTTTCACAAATGACGGTGAACTGGCGAATCGTCTGATGCACCCTTCAAATGAAATCGAACGTGAATATGCGGTTCGTGTCATGGGTGAAGTAACACCTGAGCTGAAAAACAACATGCTCAAAGGTGTGGTACTGGATGATGGTCCAGCAAAATTTGAATCATTCTCTGAGCTTGGTGGTGATGGTATTAACCGTTGGTATCAAGTCGTTGTGAAAGAAGGTCGTAACCGTGAAGTACGTCGTATCTTCGAATCACAAGGTCTGAAAGTAAGCCGTCTGCTTCGTACCCGTTACGGTACAGTGATTCTTCCACGTGAACTACGTACTGGTCGCTGGATTGAACTAGATAAACAGGACATCGATAACTTGGCAAAAGCTGTTGAGCTTAAACCACGCCAAGGTACTGGCTTGTACGGCATGGCAAAACGCCGTTCTGAACGTATGCAAGAAAAACCAATGGCAGCACGCCGTGGTGGCTTCTTACGTCAGCAACGTCGTGACAGTGATGAACCAGCAGCAAACACTGGCCGTGAGCGTCGCGAAGGTGGTTTTGGCCGTCGTGACAATAATCAAGCTGGTTCACAGTTTGGACGTCGTGAAAACCAGAATGGCACTCAGTTTGTACGTCGTGACAGCCGCCCTGAACAAGGTTTTGGTCGTCGTGAAGAACGTGATGAAAATGCACCACGTCGTCCTTATGGCGTAAACAAAGGCTTTAATAAATTTTAATATCTCTTAAAAACGGATTAAAATAGGGTCACTTCGGTGGCTCTTTTTTTGCCTTTTATTTTAATAATAAAAATGACGACAAGAATGACAAAACATTATTACACACAGGCTATGAACCGTCCTTATCCTTTATTTTTTATGGCGCATACAGTGTTTCCATTCTTTCTATTCCATTATTCAGTTTGGCAAAGAGAGGATCCAAACCGTAGTTCACTTCCCTTCTCAGAAACACAATTTTTTCAGGATTTCTTTACCCAAACTTTATATTATCTTGATCCATTCATCACCAGCTTGATTCTTTTGATGGCCTTTTGGGTTCTATGTTCAAACATCATTGAATCTAAACGCATGCTATATATTTCTGATGAACACATTTCATGGGTGATTTTTGGTTACCGTTATAAAACCGTTGTACGATGCCAAGATATTCAACAGATTCAATATATTGAAATTCCACCTAAAGATAAAAATCAAACCGTGTTATTACGCTTTAAAACACACAATAATGAATACGATCTCAAGCTCAGTGATTTTGATGAAGTGAATCAAAATTTAATATTAGAACAATTATCACAATACCAAGTTGACTTGCTTCAACATCAAAACAATAGATACTCTCAAGCATAAAAAATCCCGCTATATCAGCAGGATTTTTTTCTTTGCAATTCAATCTTACATTTGCGATTGAATATAATTTTGCAGGCCAATCAGCTCGATCAGGCGTAATTGTTTTTCAAGCCAGTAAGTATGATCTTCTTCTGTATCCGACATTTGCTGACGTAGCATGTCACGGGTTACGTAGTCACCCTTCTCTTCACACAGTTTCACGCCTGCTGCCAGCTTTTGACGAACATCATATTCCAGTTTCAGGTCAGCTTTCAGGCAGCTCACCACATCTTCGCCGATCTCAACATCATCACGGGTCATGTTCGGTGTGCCTTCCAGGAACAGAACACGGCGAATAATCGCATCCGCATGCTGTGCTTCTTCCTGCATTTCATGATCGATACGTTCAAAGATTTTGGTCAGGCCCCAATCTTCATACATACGAGAATGGATCAGGTATTGGTCGCGAGCAGCCAGTTCGCCACCGATCAACATATTCAAATAATCTACGACTTCTGGATTACCGCGCATTTTTATAACTCCCTACCTTTATGGACTTATTATGGAGAAAAGCATCTGGATTTGCAAAAGAAAAATTTCGTAAATATATGATTTTTAACTAATTAAAATGAGAAGTACTTTCATTTACAGTTTTAGTTCTTATAAATCCCATTTATAAAACAATGCTTTGCAAATTTAACTTCAAGGCCGGTCTCAAATTTTGGCACAATTTTTGGAACGTTAAAAATTGTAAATTCTATTGTGGATTTTTTCTCTTTCGCTCGAATCCAAGATAAATTTCATTTCGCCAGCATATCAACATGCTGATTTCGAGTATGCTTTCTCTAGAACATGACAGAATAATTGAGTAAATATGACGACTTTAGAACAACAGGCACCCGTTTTGGTCACCGGCGCATCAGGCTATATTGCCAGCTGGGTAATTGAAAAACTGCTTAAATTAGGTCATACAGTCCATGCAACTGTGCGTAATTTAAAGAAAACCAGTAGCTTTGAACATTTAGAGCAAATTGCTGTTGCCAGCCCGGGAGAACTCAAATTATTCCAGGCCAACCTGCTTGAACCGTCTTCTTTTGATGAAGCTATGCAAGGCTGTGAAATTGTTTTTCATATGGCCTCACCTTTTGTCGTGACTAATTTTAAAGATGCAGTTAAGGACATCATTGAACCGGCAGTGTTTGGTACTGAAAATGTCCTGGCCAGCGTGAATAAAACCGATTCCGTAAAACGTGTGGTTCTGACTTCTAGTATTGCTGCGACCTACGGCGATGCTATTGATATCAAAGATACCTCTAACAACAGTTTTGATGAGTCTCATTGGAATACCACCAGCTCTGAAACACACCAACCTTATCCTTATTCTAAAGTCGCTGCTGAGCGTAAAGCCTGGCAAATGGCAAAAGCCCAGAACCGCTGGGAATTGGTCTGCATTAATCCTGCACTGGTCTTTGGCAAATCCTTAACACCAAATACTCAGTCTGGCAGTGTTGAAGTCCTGCAGCAATTTGCCAATGGTATGACTTTACTCGGTGTTCCTCCAATGTGGAACGGTGTGGTTGATGTCCAAGATGTGGCTGAAGCGCATATTCGTGCTGCTTTCAATTCAGAAGCACAGGGTCGCTATATCGTTTCTGGTGAAACGCTGAGCCTGTTGGAAATGGGTAAAATTCTGCGCGAAACCTTTGGCTCAAAATTCCCATTTCCACGCAACCAGTTACCGAAAGCGGCGTTTAAACTGTTTGGGCCATTTGCCGGATTTAGCCGTGAGTTTGTAGAAAAAAATATGGGAATTCCGATTTATTTTAATGCCCAGAAAAGTAAAGATGAACTCGGCATTGACTACCGCCCTGTGAAAAAAAGTCTAGTCGAGCACTTCCAGCAATTACTAGATGACGGTGTGGTGAAAAAATATATTCCTTAATTGTACTAGCTCAAACCTGATCTGACAGTTACCGATTTTTTATTGTGTCTGTCAGGTTAAATTTGAGCGAGTACACCGATTCATGCACCGACAAGCTCACGCTTCCTCAGTAAGCATCAACTTAAACAGAAGTCCAACGCGCATTTTTCCATGCTTGCTGTTGCTTTGAATCTAAAAAAGTCCAAGCTACAAAACGACTTTCTTTTTGCCCCTGCGTCATTTTAATGGTTTTCACATCCACTGCACCGCTCTTACGCAAGGTATTTAACAGCATTGGCAATGTTGTTTTCTTAGAAACCAGTGTACTAAACCAAAGACATTGCTCAGCAAATTGTGTGCTCTCTTGTACCATCTGGCAAACAAATCGTTCTTCACCACCATCACACCACAACTCATTCTTTTGCCCACCAAAGTTTAACACCGCCTTCGTCCGATCAACGGGTTTGCCAAGTTTCCTTAATTTTTGCGTTGCTGTGGCATTTGCTTCATCTTGCGAGGCATGAAATGGTGGGTTACACAGGGTCAAATCAAAACGATCTGAAGATTTAATCACACCTTTGAAAATATTACTTGGTGTCTTTTGCAATCGAATCTGAATCCCCTTTCTGAGATTTGGATTTGCCTCCACAATAAATTGAGCACTTTTAACCGATGCCGAATGAATGTCTGAGCCGACAAATTTCCAACCATAACTACGATGACCAATAATCGGATAAATACAGTTCGCACCAACCCCAATATCCAACACTTGAACTGTGCGTCCTGTTGGAATTTGACCGTTATTATTGAGACTTAACAGGTCAGCCAAATAGTGAATATAGTCTGCTCTACCCGGAATCGGTGGGCAAAGATAATCTTGAGGAATATCCCAATATTGAATGTCATAAAAATGCTCCAGCAATGCTTTATTGAGCATTTTCACAGCCAGTGGATCAGAAAAGTTGATTGAAAGATCATCATATTGATTGCGGCTGACAAAAGGTGCAAGTTCCGGACAAGTCTTGATAAGCTCAGGAAAATCGTAACGACTACGATGCAGATTTCTTGCATGTAATTGCGATTTTTGTTGCGGAAAAGTTTTCTTTGCTTGCGCCATGTGTATGCCAATCATCAACGGGAGAACAGAATCAATCAGGCAGGATCTATACCTGCAAATGAATCGATATTGTACGTGAATTCAACTCACATTGCCGAACCCGTCCTTATCCTTTTATTTATCTGTTGCATCCTACAATCACTAAATCTTATTATTTTGAAATCGCCATAAAAAAAGACACCGAAAGATTCATCATCCTCGGTGTCTTTTTTATTTGAGTCATTATTTAGAAGTGATCAGTCTTCGATTTGCCCATGCTCTTTCATCAAAGCAATAAATTGCGCTTCATTGATCACAGGCACACCGAGTTTTTCTGCTTTATCGAGCTTAGAACCGGCTTTCTCACCCGCAACCACACATTTGGTCTTGCTCGACACACTGCCACTGACACGTGCACCCAAGGCTTGCAATAACTGAGTCGCTTCATCACGCCCCATAGAACTTAAAGTACCGGTGACCACCCAGCTTTCTCCATTCAGTGGCTGACGTGTCGGTGCAATCGGGGCATCCCAATTAATACCAGCAGCCAATAAGCGATCCAGCACTTCCAGGTTATGCGGTGCCTGGAAGAAATCTAAAATCCATTCAGCTGTGATATCGCCCACATCCGGGGTTTTCTTCAGTGCATCAAGATCGGCAGCACGGAGTGCATCCAGCGTCTGGAAAGTATTAGCTAGCATACGTGCCGTGGTTTCACCGACACCACGAATACCTAATGCATAGATGAACGCTGCCAGTGTGGTTTTCTTACTGTTCTCGATAGAATCAATTAGGTTCTGAACAGACTTCTCACCCATTTTTTCAATTTGCAGCAACTGATCACGGTGCTCATGCAGGTGATAGATATCTGCCACATCTTTTAATAGGTTTAGATGCAATAGTGACTCAACCCAACGATCACCCAAGCCTTCAATATCCATGGCCTTACGTGATACAAAGTGACGAATAGTCTCAATGCGCTGTGCAGCACAATACAGCTCACCTGAGCAGCGTGCCAAGGCTTCACCTTCCGGCATTACCACTGGAGAGTCACATACCGGACAGTTTTCTGGAAGATGGACTTCAACGGCATCAACAGGACGGAATTCTGGCCAGACTTTTTCGACTTTAGGAATTACATCCCCACTGCGGTACACACTGACGGTATCGCCGATTCGTACATCCAGACGATGAATTTCACCGATGTTGTGCAAAGTCACATTGGAAACTGTTACGCCACCAACCGCTACAGGATTCAATCGTGCGACAGGAGTTAAAGTGCCAGTACGCCCCACCTGCCAGTCAATATGTTCAACCGTAGTTAACGCTGCCACTGCCGGAAATTTATAGGCCGTTGCCCAACGCGGTTCACGGCTCAGGAAACCCAATTGCTGTTGCTGTTTCAGGTCATTGACTTTGATTACCATGCCATCAATTTCAACACTGAGGTTTGGACGTTCCTCATTGATCTGCTCATAGACTTTCTGTACATCTTCAATGTTATCGCAGATGAAATGACGCTCACCTACAGCGAAACCAAAATGCTGTAACCATTCCAGGCTTGCCGACATTGTGGTCTGTCCATGATGTGGCACACATTGCGCAATACCATAGGCATAGAAGGCCAATGGACGTGATGAGGCAATGTTTGGATCCAGCTGACGTAAGCTACCTGCAGCGGCATTACGTGGATTAGCAAAGGTCTTTTCACCTTTAGCTAGGTTCGCTGCATTTAGTTTTTCAAAGCCAGATTTTGGCATCAAGACTTCGCCGCGCACCTCTAGCAGATCAGGCACTTTACAGTGTCCCTCACATAACAGTTTTGGCAAGTTACGGATGGTTTTTACGTTTTGGGTAATATCTTCCCCGGTTTCACCATCACCACGGGTGACGCCACGCACCAGCACACCGTGCTCATACCACAGGGAAATCGCCAGTCCATCAAATTTCAGCTCGACATCATATTCAATCTTCTGATTTGGCAAACGTTCTTCAATACGGCGTGCAAAGGCAAATAAATCTTCTTTGTTAAATACATTACCTAATGACAGCATCGGTACAGCATGCGTCACGGTCAAGAATTTTGCTAGAGGCTGCCCACCGACACGGTTAGTCGGGGTATCCGGTTGCACCAATGTCGGATATTGTTCTTCGAGGGCTTTGAGCTGATGAAAGAGCTGATCGTATTCACTGTCCTCAATCGTTGGCTGATCCATCACATAGTATGCGTGGTTATGCTTGGCAATCAGTTGAATCAGCTGGCGCATTTGCGCAATGACAGTGGTTTCCTGGGTCATAGTTTCACCATAAAAAAGGGCGGAAAACCCGCCCTGTATATTCTTCAGTTTTGGCTATTATAAAAATCGAAATGTCCAGTTTCAATACAGAAACTTAGACTTCTGCAGGCTGCCCCGCACGGTAATCGATGGCTTGATGACGCCAGAATTCACGCAGCTGTGGAGTAAATTCCTGCTGGTTCTGGTCATAGACAATACCATCGACTTCACGGGCAATCAGACGTGAAATGCTATCCATGGTATCAAAGGCATTTTGTACATCGCTATGAGGTAATGCCAGGAAGAATGCCAGACCTTTGACTTCTTCAGTCGACAAGGTTTCCAGGTCAAAACCTTCCATACCCGTATCGGTAATCTGCAATACTGAGAATAAAAGTTTTGAACCATCTTCGCTGTAACGATGGAAACAAGCCAGCTCACCATAGCGTAGACCGTATTTAAGCAACACTTTCAGGGTTTTCTCACCAGATAGCACACGGCCTTGTGGAATAACACTGAGTGAAATGATCATTTCTGCATTGGCTAATGCACATTCATCATCTACGACTTTCTGTTCATGCAGATGGGCATCAAGAATACTGCTCTCATCTTCAAAGTCAGAAATTTCGGCTTTTTCAATATTACTGTTCAGGCTAAATTCAGCAGGCTTAGTTTCTTCTGTAGCGGCATCTTCAGTCTTAGTTTTTTCTTCAATCTTAGTTTCTTCAGCAGAGGCTTCTTTCACTTCAGTTTTTGCCACTTCTGGTTCAGCTTCTTCAACAATTGGCGTATCCAGCGGGCTTGGGGCTTTTGCTACAGGCTTGGCGGTTTCTGTCAGCGTTGGTTCTACTTTCGCTGCTTCTTTTTGTTCCGAAGCGGGTGCTATGCTTTCAACAGTTTCTGTGTTCAGGCTTGGTTCAACACGTTCCGCTTCTGCTTCCTGTGCTGCCAACTGGGCACGTACATGACGTGGAATAACCGGGGTCTGACTGTCTGGATCAATATGTAATTCTGAATCCAATGATGGTGCTGCATCAGCAGGTTTTTTCATGATCATTCGAATGCCCAAGAGCATGATCACGACTGCTACAACAATCCCGAGAATAGTAGTAATTTCCATTTTATGCCTCCGCCGCTAAGCCGTATTCTTTTGCCTGTTCCAAATTCACTGTAACCAGTTTTGAGGTGCCCGGTTCAGGCATGGTCACACCCAAGAGATCTGTTGCCATCATCATTGCTAGCTTATTATGTGTGATGTAAATAAATTGCACTTGTTCTGAAAGCTCTTTGACTAAATTACAAAAACGCCCCACATTCGCATCATCCAGTGGTGCATCGACTTCATCGAGCACACAGAAAGGCGCCGGATTCAGACGGAAAATCGCAAACACCAGAGCCAATGCAGTTAATGCTTTTTCACCACCCGACAATAAAGCCAATGAACTGTTACGCTTACCCGGTGGTCGTGCCATCAGTTTTACACCTGATTGCCATCCATCTTCAAGGCTTAAACTCGCTTCACCGCCATTAAATACTTTCGGGAACAGGTTTTGCAGTTCAGCATTAACCTGATCAAAAGTATGCATAAACAGTTTGCGCGTTTCCTGATCGATGCTCTTCATAGCTGCTTGCAGTTGCTGGACTGTATTTTCCAGATCCTGCATCTGATGGCTCAGCTCATTATAGCGTGCCGAAACCTCTTCATATTCTTCAGATGCTGCAAGATTCACCGCTCCGAGCTTATCGAACTGTGCTTGGGCTTTTTCCAGCTTGGCTTGATGCGATTTAACCTCGATATTTAGGTCAGTAATTACTTCACTATTCAATTCTTTTAGCTGTTCTGAATAATGCTGCAAGTCAGATTTGGCTGCCTGCCAGGCCAGACGTTTCTGTTCCAGTCCAGTTCGCAGCTTTTCATCCTGCTGCTGGAATTGATGGCGCTGTTCAGTTAATTGTTGCTGTTTGCTTTGTACCTGATTCAGTTCTATCTGCCATTCCGACCAGGTTTTTTGCAGCTTCGCTGTTAATTCAGCTTGTTGATTAAACTGGCTTTCCAAATGTGGCAATTCCAGCTGTACCGGATCGATAAACTTTTTAGCCTGTTCAATCTGGTGAATGATTTGTTGGTACTGTTCTTTCAGGAAGACTCGATCTTTTTCTAACAGCTCGACTTGTTGCTTGGATTGCACTGATTGACGACGGGTAATTTCCAGTTCCTGCTGGGCATGCTGGGTCTGCTGCTGGCTATCTTCTAGTTGTACAGTCAACTCATCCAGCTGGAATTGCAGGGTCTTATAGTTTGGTAAAGCTAGCTCTAGTTTCAGATTTAATGCATGCAGATCGATTTCCAGATCGTCTTTTTGCATCGCATCTTCTTCCAACTGTTCATCCAGTTGCTGTAACTGGTTTTGCAATTGTTGTTTCTGAACCTCGAAAGCCTGTGCCGTACTTTGCACTTTTGCAATATTCAGATCTAGCTGCTGTAGCTGTTTCTGTGCCTGTTGTTGCTGGCTAGTAATCTGCTGTACTTGAGTCTGAAGTGCTGTCAGCTGTTCTTTTGATTCAGTAACTTGCTGTTCAACGAGCTGGAATTGTTCTTCCAATTGAATCAGTTGCTGTTCGATTTCATCCAGACGGATACGGTGACTCAATGCGCCTTGACCAGCCTGGCTGGCTTCATCAAATTCCAATCCAATCACCCAGTCTGGGCCAATATGGTAAGCATCTAAACTCAGGATGGATTGACCCGGTTGTAACTGGTTCTGCAAGGCTAATGCTTGTTGCAAGGTTTCAACGACAGCCACCTGTTGCCAGAGTGAATATTGTGGTTCTTCAATCCAATCTGAAAGACATTGAGCATTTGCTAGCTGGATTTTGGCAGTGCTTTGCTGTGCTTTCAGCTGACGAGCCGTATTTTCCAGGAAATTGTCTGAATCGGATAGCACCTGAGCAGAGAGCCATTTCGCCAGGAATTTCTCAATCAGGCTGGCATGGGCTTTGCCTTGTTCGCTAAGTTTCAGCACATGCATCAGTTGCACGGCATCGGCTTTAGCTGCCGGATTGGCTTTGGCTAACAGCTGGGATAGGTTTTTCTTTTCTGCATTGAGTACCTGCAATTCGGATTTTAGCTGCATTTGCTGTTGCTGCTGCTCAGCATGACTTTGCTTAACTTGTTCTAACTGCTGGCTCAGTTCAGCACGTTGGCTTTCTAATGAAGTAAGTTGCTGTTCAGCTTCTGATTTTTCCTGCTGATACTGGTCCAGCTCATCTTGCTGCGCCTGATTCTGGATTTGTGCTGCTTGCTGTTGCAGGGTTTCTTTTTGCTGTTCAATGCGGGTGATATTTTTAGCCAGCTGTTCGCTTTGTGCCAGCATCTGCATTTTACGCTGCTGTTGCTGTTCGACCTGGGTTTTAATCTGAGCAAATTGAGTGGCGACTGAAGTTTGTTGAGATTTCAGTTCTTGCAAACCTTGTTGCTGATCCTGACTTAAGCCTTCCTGTTGCTGCAACTGTGTGGTTTGATCTTCCAGCTGTTCTTGTAATGTATCCAGTTGCAGTTCAATCAACTGTAAGCGTTCTTTGGTTTGCGCTTTCTGTTCTTCGAGTTGTACCAGACTAGTTGAGTTTTGCTCTAGCAGAGATTGCTTCTGCTTCAGGCTCATTTCCAGTTCAGCCAGCTTTTTCTCGGCCTGTTGCCATTCATTTTGCAATGGCGTGGACTGCTGAATCAGGCGCTGAAAAAGCTCACTGGTTGCACCCAGATCATGTTCCACCGTGGTCAATTCGGAACGTACCAACTTAAAGCTGTCGCCGAGCGCGTTCATTTCGACCGTATATTCTTCCTGTAGTCGCTGGCTTTGCTCGCACTGGAATGACAGGATTTCAACTTTCAGGGTACGAATCTGTCCTTCAAGTTCTTTATATTGAATGGCGGTTTCAGATTGGCGTTTTAAGGTTTTCAGCTGGGATTTTAATTCGGAGGCAATATCTTCCAAACGCGACAGGTTCTGAGTGGTATGTTCCAGATGTTGCATCGTCTCACGACGGCGTGCCTGATAGCGTGATACACCGGCTGCTTCTTCGATATAGACCCGCATTTCCTCTGGCTTTGCATCCACCAGGCGGTTAATCATGCCCTGTTCGATAATGGCATAAGAACGTGGTCCCAGACCGGTTCCGAGGAAAATATCGGTGATGTCACGACGGCGACATTTGGTGCCATTCAGGAAATATTCAGACTTGCCATCGCGGTTGACCTGACGGCGCACTGCCAGCTCATTATAGGCATTATAAGCACCGCCAAGTTTGCCGTAGGTATTTTCAAAGCGCAGTTCCACGCTGGCCACACCCACTGGTTTACGCTTTGCAGTCCCGGTAAAAATGACGTCCTGCATGCTGCCGCCACGTAACTGGCGCGCACTCGTCTCCCCCATCACCCAGCGAATTGCATCGATGACGTTGGACTTACCACAGCCATTGGGTCCTACAACGGCAGTCCGGTTATCTTTAAAGTGTAAAGTCGTGCTATCGGCAAAAGATTTGAAGCCTGAAAGTTTTAAACTGCTTAAACGCATAATGTCCTGATTTAACGTCGCGAGCGTCTCGCCCACGCAAGTTCAATTTGTTTCATCCGTGTTAGTGATTCCAACACAAGGTTGCGCAAGTGTCGACAAAAATCTTCCATAAATAAAGTGGCCTGATGTGATTTTCGGCTCAGAATTGCATCAGTTACCAGTTTAAATAGATCAAAAGATTCCTGTAGCTCGCGCTTGGAAATATTCAGGGTCAAAAAGTAACTGCGTCGCAGTGATGGAAGTAGCTCATGGTAGTAACGCATCAGATAAGGATTACCGACCATGTCCTGCTGCTGTGCCAGGCCCTGAAAGATCAAATCATAAAACTTTTCGGTATGGCCTTGGCGAGTTTCTGCTTCTAATTGTTCTAATAATAGCTGAACGCGCTCGGCCTCATGCGGACGCCAGGTTTCCGCCATACGGTGTACGATTTGTCCCAGTAGCAGGCAGCACATTTCAAACAGGGCACGTACCTGAAGCGCTGACATTTCCGAGACAATGGCACCACGACGTGGGAAGATTTCGATGAGTTGAGTTCGTTCCAGCAACAATAATGCTTCGCGTACAGAACCACGACTGACATCAAGTTCTGATGCAATTCTCAGTTCCTGGATCCGCTCACCTTCGACGAGCTCACCCCGAATAATCTGTTCACTGATGTGCCTGGCGATCTGCTCAGACAAGCTGTTTGCTTTTTCCTCTTGCATGGCCATCCTGTCTTTATTTTTATTGATGCAGTCGTTGTCATGCTGAATGACTATTCATTTATTTAACCCATTTTATGGGAAGAATGCTTTGACATTGTCAGACAATCTTCTGTCTATGCAGCCAACTGTCCTTTATTTAAATTATCTTAGTGATTGTTTATTCAGTTCTTTCTTAATTTTTATTAGCACAAATATATTCATCAAATAAAAAAGAGAGTATCTAAACTCTCTTTTCTAAAATCTGTATCCAGAAAATCATCTTATATAAAGGCTCTGACACCCTGATAAATAAAATAGGTACCGACAATAGATAATAAGGTCGCGAAGCATTTCTTCAGCATTACCGGTGACAATAGATGTGCCACTTTCGCTCCTACTTTGGCAGTAAAGAAACTCATAATACTAATGCCGATAAAGGCATATATGTGAATATAGCCAATGGTATTTGGTACTGGAACATCGGATTGCTCACCAAACCACATAAACCCAAGTGCACCAGCAATCGCGATAGGCAAACCACAAGCCGCTGAAGTCGCCACCGCTTTTTGAATCACGACCCCACAGCGGTTGAGAAATGGTACTGTCAGACTACCACCGCCAATACCGAATATTGCTGAAGCAATACCGATACCAGCACCAGCTGCCATCTGCTTTGGTGTAGATGGTAATGTACTTGCTGGATCAAGTTTGACATTGGCACGGCTGAACATTCGCAAAGCCACCCAGACTGCAAAGAAACCGATTAGAAGCTGTAAGCCTTGACCCGGCAAATAATCAGCAATGCCTGCACCAAGAAAGGAACCAATCACCAGGCCAGGCGCCAGATTACGAAATACCGGCCAGAGTACCGCGCCTTTAAGATGATGTGCCATGACCGAACTGATCGAAGTCACGATAATCGTTGCTAAAGAAGTTCCCACCGCCATATGCATAATGACACTTGGATCATACTGAAGCTGGGTAAATACGATGTACAGAATCGGCACAATAATCAGGCCACCACCAACGCCAAATAGGCCTGCGGTGAAACCAGCAATTGCACCAATCAACAAATATATGATTAACTCCATAACGACATTTACCACGTTTAAATTCAGATGGATGTAGAAACTCGCGAACTGCAGCAACTGCTTCAAAATGCAGGACAACTTCCTGAAGTCTTATTGCTGAAACCGGTCACCACTTCGACCAATGATGATGTCCGGGATCTGGCTCAAAAAGGCATTCGACAGGTCTTGGTTAGCAGTCGTGCCCAGACTCAGGGCCGAGGCCAGCGTCAACGCCAATGGATTTCTCCGGAAGGCAACATCTATTTAAGCACATTGCTGAATACAGAGATACCGATTGATGGCCGCCTCGCGCTTGAAGTTGCCCTCAACATCCTGCAAATGCCCAGCTTGCAAAACCTTGATCTGCAAGTGAAATGGCCGAATGATTTATACAGTCAAAATGCCAAATGGGGTGGCATTCTGGTTGAACCCATCTCAGCGCATCAAGCCGTAGTTGGCGTGGGAATTAACTTAGCACCGATCGAAGCGGAACAACTGGATCAACCGGTCACATCTCTATCTGAACTTGGTTTGGCTGCTGTAACACGCATCCAGCTGATCGCAGAACTCTATCTTGCTATTCAACAAGCAGGTCAATGGTTTAATCATGGCAGTCATAATCTGGCAGCGCGTTTTAATCATCATGCCGCTTTCATTCAGCAACATGTTGAATTTACCGATCTTCAGGGACAATATACGGGGATCTTTGCCGGCATTCAGGAAGACGGCGCGGTGCAGATTGCGACTAACTCTGGCATCCAGACCTTCTATCAAGGGCAATTACGTTTAAAGACAGGCAGCTAAGGCAAGATCAATGAAAAAATTATGGCTGGATATTGGCAACACACGTCTCAAATACTGGATCACGGAACAAGATCATATCATTGAACATGCGGCTGAAATGCATCTGCAGTCTCCGGCAGATTTACTGCTGGGTCTGATTCAGCATTTTCTAGGATCAGGCCTGCATCAGGTCGGAATTTCCTCTGTTCTAGATAAGCAGAATAATGACCGTATCCAGAAGATTTTAAAACGTTTGAATGTTCCAGTAATTTTTGCCAAAGTCCATGCCGAATATGCAGGCTTAACTTGTGGTTATGACGACCCAACTCAACTCGGGATTGACCGCTGGCTGCAAGTATTGGCTGTCGCAACTTCAAATATGCAAAACTATTGTGTAATCAGCTGTGGCACTGCCCTGACTATCGATCTGGCTCAAGGACAAAGACATTTGGGTGGTTTTATTTTGCCAAATCTATATCTACAGCGGGATTCCCTGATTCAGAACACCAAAGGCATTAAGATTCCAGATGCTGCTTTTGAAGAGTTGAGCCCAGGACGTAATACCATTGATGCCGTACACCACGGTATTTTGCTTGGTCTACTCAGTACTATTGAAAAGGTATTAAGTGACTTCCCTGCTCAGCTGATTCTCACTGGTGGGGATGCACCACTATTTGCACAGCACCTGCAATCCTTCAAGCCAATGATTGAACCCGACCTATTACTTAAAGGCCTGCAGCATTTTGCAGCTCATTTAGACCATACAGCCGCTGGATAACTTCCAGTAGCTGGGGGAAATCTGTATAACCATCACTTTTTTCAAAATGCCCTGCCTGCAACACTTCATAAATCTGCGTATTGAGGAGTCGATGCGCAAGACTTAAGGACATGGCTGTCGGCACATGGCGATCATTGTTGGAAATATACATGACCCCATGTTTATAGCTTTTGGAAAGTGTTTTGAAATCCAGTTTTACACTGCGTACCAGATCATTCAGTTCTGACCACATGACCAATGGCTGATCAAAACCTGCCACCATCACTACCCCTCGAATGGCTTTAAGGTGGGTCAGATAATGCTGCTCAACAAACTTCAATACACTTAGGCAACTCAAGCCATGCGCTACCAGAATGGTGTCGGAATCCATTTGTGGAATCTGCACTGCCAGACTTTGCTGCCAATCCTGCATTTTCGGTTCTAATGGATTGGCTAACATGATGCGCTTGGCATCAATACCAAGCTTTTTGACCTGTCGACTCAACCATGGATACCAATGGTCATTAGACGTCGCCTGATAGTCATGAATGATATAAACGTTCCCTGAATTATTTGTCATCGTTGTATTCTTATACTAATTGTTAAAATAATGATGCTTCTGACTTACTGTTTTATCATGTTTTGCACAGCTTTCAAGCAAATTTCTAGCTCACTGGCATTCATTTTGTAAACCTTTTCTTTCCACTTCTATTTGGGTTGTTGGCGTATAAGATTTGGCTCAATGCTTTGCCAGACTTCAGGCAATTCCGTACAGCCTTGTGAATCAATAAAGTGGCCAAAATGCTGAGCCTTAATCACCTTAGCATCCAGGCTCTTTGCCTGTTCTAAACTGAATTTTGGTGCTACCCGATCATCACCTTCAGAGTAAATCACTACCCGCTCCTGAATCTGTTGCTTCAATAAATCAAAGTCAATTTGAGCAGCATCGATAAATGGATAAACCTCCTCCAAACGGCCAAGTCGACCATTAAAGCCTGCGATCAGTACCAGCTGCTTGATCTTTTGCTGTTTCAATCTATGCGATAAGTAATGCAAAGCCGCAATAGTGCCTAGACTGTGGGCGATAAAAATACTGTTTTCATCTATACCATCAATCTGTTCCTGCATCTGCTTTTGCCAGATTTCCAGTTGAGGTGTCGTAGATGGATCAAGTCGTAAAACTTTTAGGCTGATACGTTCTTCCTTAGCTTTTTGCTGAATCCAGGGATACCAATTTTCCTCTGGGCTCGCTGTATAACCATGCACCACAATCACTTGCGTCATTTATTCACTCCTGTATTTTCATTTTTTTAAGAGTTTGCCTGAGCTGGCTACAAGATTGGGTAAGTAAATGTATGCTTTGATTAAGCCGTAGATCCCAAAAAGCAAAAAGGCGCATGAAGCGCCTTTTTTTGAAAGAGAAAACTTATTTCTTGTCGTTCCCGCCGAACAGTGGGCCCATGCCACCGCCGCCACCAAACTGTTTCTGTAGACCACCCAATGATTTCATCATTTTTGCCATACCCGATGGATTAGCAAATTTTTTCATCATTTTCGCCATCTGGGCATGCTGCTTGATTAGTTTGTTGACTTCAGCAACATCCATACCACAGCCCGCTGCGATACGTTTTTTACGGCTTGGATTCATCAAGTCAGGGTTACGACGCTCTTTCACAGTCATCGACTGGATAATCGCTTCCATTTTTTTGATTTGCTTTTCAGGATTTGCCTGCGCAATCGCATCCTGAAGGCCAGCACTGCTCATGCCTGGAAGTTTATCCAGGAAGCCCATCATACCGCCCATCTTGTTCATTTGCTCAAACTGCATCAGCATGTCTTCAAAGTTGAAGCTACCGCCTTTCTGCAGCTTTTTCGCCATTTTTTCGGCTTTTTCTTTGTCGATCTTGCGTTCAACTTCTTCGACCAAAGAAAGCACGTCACCCATGCCGAGAATACGCTGTGCCACACGTTCCGGATGGAATGGTTCAAGCGCATCAAGTTTTTCGCCCATACCGAGGAATTTGATTGGCTTACCGGTAATGGCACGAACAGAAAGCGCTGCACCACCACGGGCATCACCATCAGTCTTGGTCAGGATCACACCGGTCAATGGCAAGGCATCATTAAAGGCTTTTGCTGTGTTTGCCGCATCCTGACCGGTCATGGCATCTACCACGAATAAGGTTTCGGTTGGGCTAATTGCAGCGTGCAACTCTTTAATCTCGTCCATCATGTCATCATCGACATGCAAACGACCTGCGGTATCAACAATCAGGACATCAGCAAACTGGATTTTTGCCTGCTCAATTGCACGGTTAGCAATATCAATTGGACGTTCATTGGCATTCGATTCAAAGAAAATTGCACCGACTTCGCCCGCAACAGTTTGTAGCTGCTTGATCGCTGCTGGTCGATAAACGTCGGCAGACACCATCGCCACTTTTTTCTTTTGACGTTCTTGCAAGAAGCGCGCAAGTTTAGCAGCAGTGGTGGTTTTACCCGCGCCCTGCAAACCGGCAAGCAGCACAACTACAGGTGGTTTTGCTGCAAGGTCGAGGCTTTCGTTAGCCGCGCCCATCATTTTGGTCAATTCGTCATAGACGATTTTGACGAAGGCCTGACCCGGAGATAACTGAGACATTACTTCCTGGCCTAATGCTTCTTCCTTAACTTTCGCGATAAATTCACGAGTTACAGGTAACGCAACGTCGGCTTCAAGAAGTGCCATACGTACTTCACGTAACGTATCTTTAATATTGTCTTCGGTTAGCTGCCCTGAGCCAGTAACATTTCTTAAACTCTGCGTGAGTCGTTCTGTTAAGGTATCAAACATTGCAAAATCCGCTTAAAATAGCCAGTAGCAAAAAACTTTTTCTTAAAATAGAAAATTTATGCATAGAATGCTATAGGATACTGTAGTTCGCACCGAATTTATATAAATGAATATTCATCACCCTTAAAAAGGTTAGACATGGTTAGCCTCCCACTGGTTTATACAATCTTGGCATTAGTCGCCTATACCGCATCCTTCTGGTATTTGTTTGTTCATTTAATGTCGAAACGTATTCCCAATCAGTGGTTTGTTGGTATTACTGCTGCACTTGGCCTTGTGTTACATGGCATGGTGCTTTATGGCGACATGCACACCCCGATGGGAATGAATTACGATGTCTTTGTTCTGGTTTCGTTTACTTCAGGACTGATGCTGTTACTCAGTCTGGCTTATAGTACCTATCGCCCAATTCTGCCGCTGAATCTGATCGGCATTCCTGTTGCAGCGACTGGGTTAATTTTAGGCTTTACCTTTACGCCGCAAGCCAAGATTATTGTGCAAAA
Organism: Acinetobacter sp. LoGeW2-3; assembly: GCF_002688565.1. Taxonomy (NCBI): domain Bacteria; kingdom Pseudomonadati; phylum Pseudomonadota; class Gammaproteobacteria; order Moraxellales; family Moraxellaceae; genus Acinetobacter; species Acinetobacter sp. LoGeW2-3. The sequence goes on from NZ_CP024011.1 coordinate 436,421, forward strand.
CTCATTAGGTGTGGATATTCATATCATCCTGTCACTGTCTGCTTATGCGGTACTGCTGATGGCAACCATTCAAGCCGTTATTCTGCGCTTTCAAGATCGTGAACTGAAAAAGAAGCAGAAACGCCTTTGGGTCAATCTACTGCCATCCTATCAGGATATGGAATCCCTGCTATTTGATATGCTGATGACCGGTTTTGTCTTACTAACCATTGCCCTTGGTTTCGGCTTCTTTACCATTGATGATTTCTTTGCTCAACACCTCGCACATAAAACCGCGTTTAGTATTATCTCCTGGCTGGTTTATGGTGCCCTTCTTATTGGGCACTGGAAATTTGGCTGGCGTGGACAGAAAGCGGTACGTTTTACTTTGATTGGTTTTGGTTTGCTAGCTGTAGGTTTTATTGGGTCTAAGTTTGTGCTGGAAATGCTGCTCAATAAATAAGTTTAAGATTTTCTCTAAAGTTAATATTTTTAAAAACCCAATTACTGGGCTTTTTATTTGCCACATAATTAATCTGGATTCACCCTACCCACTCGTACCGACAACGGCCAAGTAATCACTCTTGGCAATTCTGGATCTTCCCATTCCGGCAACAAAGCATCTGCCAGTACATTTAACGGATTATGACCTAATGCTTTGGTGGCTGCTTTCACTGCTGACCAGGTGCTCATATAACCAATCACCTGATAAAAATTCCACTCCACCTGCAATACAGGTGGTTGGATAACAATTTCTTGAAAGGGAAATGACAGAGTTTTGTAGCCTTCATCCACATGATGTCGTTCCGGTGGCCAATATGGAGCAATAGTGACTTCATAAAAATACTGGAAATAATGATTTAGGTGCTCTTCATCGACACTGAATACGCCATAAGTAATTAAAGCCAGAATGGCATTCGGTTTCGCAACACGACGAACCTCTGTATAGAAATTGTCCAGATCCAGCCAATGCGCTGCCTGAGCTACTGAAATCAGGTCAACAGTGTTATCAGCCAAAGGAATATTTTCGGCGAAGGCTTGGCGATATTGAATTTTAGGATGTGGTTTGGCTTGGGTAATCTGTTCAGCACTGCCATCAATCGCAATGACCTGATCAAAATAATTCGTCAAGACTTCGGAAAACTGCCCAGTACCACAACCGACATCAAGAGCCAATTTCGTACTGGGTGACAGTTCTGCCAGTATCTTGCCTAAAGCATCTGGATAATGCGGACGGAACAAGGCATAGTCCTGTGACTGCTGAGAGAAATGATCCTTAAAGCTAGGCTGCTCCATACTGCCATCCTGAGTATTTCTTGTTCTTTTCAATATAGCAATCAGCATTTAAAACTCTATTATTTTATTGTGCAAAAGACCTTACTTCTGCCGATATAGAACTTGCTTCCACTTGAATCCTCTTTCCCAATAAACATGAAATTTAAACTGCCTGGACATTCAGGTGAAAAAGCCGTATAACACCGTTTTTCTCATTCACAGGTGAACACGTTGAAACTTGTTCTTGCACCCATGGAAGGCTTAACTGACCCGATTATGCGTGATGTACTGACATCCGTCGGGAGTTTTGATTGGTGTGTGACCGAGTTTATTCGTGTCACGGATTCGGTACTACCCGATCATATCTACCATACCTACTGCCCTGAACTATTAAATGGCGGAAAAACCGCGGCCGGCACACCTGTGCATGTGCAATTTTTGGGAAATAATCCGGAAATGCTGGCAGCCAATGCAGTCAAAGTTGCTGCTATGGGTGCACCTGTGATCGATATGAACTTTGGCTGTCCGGCTAAAACCGTCAATCGTCACCGTGGCGGTTCAGTTCTGCTGGATGAGCCGGAAGTCGTGTATGAACTGGTGAAAACCGTTCGAGATGCTGTTCCAGCCCATATTCCGGTATCAGCAAAAATGCGCCTCGGTTATATGGACCGTAACTTCATGCTGGAAAATGCCCACGCCATTGAAGATGCAGGCGCTGCCTGGGTCACCGTGCATGCACGAACCAAAGCGGATGGTTATACTCCACCGGCCTTCTGGGATCAGCTGCAACCCATTCGTGAAGCCTTGAAAATTAATGTCATTGCCAATGGTGAAATCTGGACCAATGCCGATGCTAAACAATGCCAACTGGAATCCGGCTGTGAAGACTTAATGATTGGTCGCGGTGCGGTGACTACTCCTGATTTGACTCAATGTATTCGTAAGAATAGTGATGACCCGCTGATTAGCTGGAATGAGCTGCTTGGTCTGCAAATCCGTTTTCTGAATGGTTCCTATAAAAAGGAAATGAATATGGTGGGACGTTACAAACAATGGCTTGGGATGATGTCTAAACATTATCCAGAAGCCAAGGCGCTCTGGGATGAAGTAAAACGGGTCAAACCGCTGGAAGAAATTACTGAAAAGCTCAAAGCTGCGCAGAATTAAGCTAAAAATCCCTGAAATGTTCAGGGATTTTTTATTTGGCCTGTTTTCGCTGTTTTAAATTCTCTACATGCTGACGATTGGTCTGCCAGGATTTCTCCAGCATGACTTTTTCCAGCTGCAGCTGAATCCGCTTCAGTTTAGTTTCAGAAATCACTGACTCCTGAAAGCTTTTTACATAGTCGGTCCAGCTTGCACCATGAAATACATTTTCCGACATAGCTGTTTTAAATTCAGCTTCTGGCATAAATACCACCAGCGAATGAATATATTCCGGACTGAGGATCTCCGCTAGAATCTGTTCCAGCACTTTGATGTGTTTATAGTTCTGATGCAGTGGATTCTGGAATTTATAACTCTGTTTATAAATCTTTTGCGTCCACATCTTTTGCCGTTCACCACCAAAAATCCAGCCTTTATAGTTCTTGGTTTCAATCACAAACAGCCCAAATGGGCTTAGCAGTAAATGATCAATCTGGGTTGTGGTGCCTTGCTCGTCTTCAAAAGTCAGGTTATTCATTAGAATATAATGAGGCTGCTTTAAGTAGAGTTTGACATGCATGGCAACGGCGAACTCGCCAAACCTCCCCTTGAAATAAGGCTTAAACAGTTTAAGTAAGGCTGCTAAAGACAATAAAAGAAACAGCCACCAGAAATTTTCAATCACCGGGGCAAGCATAGGATTCATTTCGACTGGAATAGTTTTTATTTAGATGTGAATATCTTACTTATTTTGTTCAATATTTAACAGAATTTCCTTTCGCTCCAGACCACCAGCAAAGCCCACTAAAGTACCATTGGTACCAATCACACGGTGACATGGGGCGATAATCGAAATCGGATTACGGCCATTGGCAGCCCCCACGGCACGAACCGCTTTCGGATTGCCAATCTCGAGAGCAATTTCACGATAGGTTCGGGTTTCACCATAGGGAATATTCAGTAAAGCTTGCCAGACACTTTTTTGAAATGCTGTACCGGCAAAGTCTAGCGGCACATCAAAACAGGTCCGTTGACCAGCAAAATATTGCTCTAACTGGGCTTTGGCTGTGACTAGAATAGGATGCTCGGGATCTTCAATTAAGGTGGCCAGTTTGACCCGGTTTGGCTTTTCACAATCCCAAAGTACCGCAACCAGTGCATCTGCACTCGCCACCAACTGCAGTTGACCTACGGGTGAATCCATATAGATATAACTTAAATTCATGTCTTCACCCTGTTGCAGTGCCATAGAATGATTATTTTAACGCAGTGATCGAAAAGTGGCTTATATAAATAAATGCTGACACATTTAAGTTCTGATGCACTATGCAAACTTTAGGAAGATGAAAGCTTCATTAAAACCAAACCAGAAATAATCAACACAGCCGCCAGCATGCGCATCGCACTCGCTGGTTCTCCCAGAATAAGAATACCAATCAGAAAAGAACCGACGGCACCAATTCCTGTCCAGATTGTGTAAGCGGTTCCTAACGGTAATGTACGCATGGCGTAAGCCAGCAGTGCAAAACTCAGAAACATGAAAAGAATAGTAATAATGCTTGGGGTCAATTTACTAAAACCTTCCGATAGCTTCATCGAATAGGCCCAAACGACTTCAAAAAGACCTGCCAGTATCAATAAAAACCAGGCCATATGCCCTCCTCCATTATTTAAGAAGTCAGGCCGTCCTGACGATTTTTCCTGAGCAAAAGCAATATTTTGCATCAAGGGAGGTCGTTCCTCCTGAAACTGTGCAGATTGTATAAAATCACTTGCAAAAATACAGCGCAAATTACAAAAGATGACGGTATGAGATGCAACTTAACCGAGCTTAACTTAAGCACTCAAGACACACCCCGGAAAAGTCGCTACCTTAAGTACCCAGTTGAGAACAAAACGGAGTTCTCAATCACTTTAAAAATGACAACAATGTACTTTAGCACCGCTCCAAAACAAGAAGATTATCCACATCAAATAATTAAGTTATGCACATCAATTAAATTTAAAATTGTTCGGAGAAGTTACACAATGAAACATAAAATTAAGATAAGTTGATCACTTTTTATAAAGCTTGATTAATAAGCATTGGTGAATAAAACACCAGAATTTGCAAGACTTTCAAAATAGAAAAAGAACCCTATTTGAGTTCTTTTTATACATATTTTGTATAATGCTTAAACAACCAAGCTACAATTGATTACAATTTATGCTGGATATCCATAGGGTTACCCACATAGATATCCATATACTTATCCATAAAGTTATCCACAAGCTACTGTGAATAACATAAAATTCCGATTAGACAGTGAGCTGACCCACTTTTGCCAGCTCAGCACGCATTTCATCAATCACAGCTTTATAATCCGGCTTACCGAAGATCGCTGAACCTGCTACAAACATGTCTGCACCCGCTTCGGCAATTTCACGAATATTGGCTGGTCCAACACCACCATCCACTTCCAGACGAATATCACGACCTGAAGCATCAATGATCTTGCGTGCCTGACGCAACTTGTCCAAAGTCATCGGAATGAATTTCTGACCACCAAAACCCGGGTTTACACTCATCAACAGGATCTGATCCACTTTATCCAGTACATAATCCAGATAATGCAATGGAGTTGCCGGGTTAAACACCAGACCAGCCTGAGCGCCGCCAGATTTGATCAACTGTAAAGAACGGTCGATATGATCCGATGCTTCCGGGTGGAAAGTAATAATGTCCGCACCTGCTTCAAGGAAATCACCAATCATACGATCGACCGGTTTGACCATCAGATGCACATCAATCGGTGCCTTGGTGCCATATTTTTTCAGTGCCTTACATACCCCTGCACCAAAAGTCAGGTTGGGTACATAGTGGTTATCCATCACATCAAAATGAACAACATCAGCACCTGATGCCAGTACATTTTCAACTTCTTCACCGAGACGGGCGAAGTCAGCAGACAAAATAGAAGGTGCAATTAAATATGGCTTGGACATGGAAGAACCTGGCTGAATATGAGATGAATAGCGCATTATAACAAATTGTCCGAGTGGCTGCGCCTGTTGCGTATTGCCTTAACCGATACTCAAGCCTTCTCTAAGCGATCAACATTCAGTAATCATTTGAATATAGAAAAACAAAAGCCACACTAAGCGTGGCTGTCTTGTCATAAAATATGATGAGGACATTTAATGCGAGTGGTTAGACTCAAATGCTTTCACTGCCTTAATCCGATCCTGAGTTGCAGGATGGCTGCTAAAGAAATCCCATACAGAGCTTTCAGCCTCTTTCTCTTCACCAGATTCTTTGGCTAGGCGTTCCAGAAAGTTAGCAAAATGAATGGTAGGAATTTGCTGAGCCTGCATGGCCTTTAATGCATAGTCATCCGCTTCAGCCTCAAAGTTACGCGAATAGCTGGCTCCGACCATCGCAACTGGCAAGTTTGTCAGCAAGTCTGAACCATCGCCTGTAATCATGATCAAAATTACGCTAAAACCTAAACTAGATAATGCCTGTTGCAGGCTATGTCGCTGGACTAGATGCCCCTGTTCATGTGCCAGTACACCAATAATTTCCCGGTCATCTTTGGCTAGTGCGACCAGCTCATCAGTCAAGATAATAGTATTGTTTGGAATCGCTAACGCATTGGCACCAATTGCGCCACCTTGACGGAAAACCACCTTCGCCGGGTTATCTCCTGCTACCAGTTGCTGATATTGCGCCACAATCTTCTGCTGACGAGCTTTCGGTAGTTTGGTGTCGTCAGTCATCTTCAGGACATAGCTTTCTGCTTCATCGCCCATACGTGTCAGGGTATTGGCTGGCAGATGATTTGCCACATGATAGGAAGCTACTGGAATGCCCCATTTAATCGTCGCAAAGCCTAGTGCCAGCACAAATGCAACACTAAACAAGATCAAAGCCGGTGTGCGTTCCAGCTTCCAGACCGAATGCTGCAATCCTTTACGCTGTAAATTAAACCATTCCGGTAATTCAGTAGAAAATTCTAGCCGCGCATCATCTTTCATGTCCACCACAGGCTGAATTTTTCCGAGTGCTCCAATTAGCTGCATGTCTGCATACTTGTAATGTCGCTGCTGTGCATACGCCTCGCCATACCGAACCAGTACCGACTGATCATCAATCGCAAAGACCTGTGCAGGTTGCGGTTTCGAGACAATACCATCATAGAAAATGGCATCGATCACTTGAGCAGACATGCTTCTCTCCTGTTATAACGACACATCAATATCGAAGATGTCGCTGATCTCTTCCGCTAGCGCACTGTGATCCTGCTGTGCCCGGTTCATCATCATGTCTGGATCATTACGCAAATTCAGGGTTAATGATTCCACTTGATAGCGATACAGTCGAATGGCTGCCCAAGGTGTAAGCAAACCTAAACTCAGAATACGTGCAATCCAGTTGGTGACAATAATCCAGGTATAGTGCCACTGAGTACATTCAGTCTTAAACTGACTCCGGCTGATAGATGTATTGTTCCAGGTAGTAATAAAAATCCGTGCCTGCATCAGTGGAAAAATGATAAAAAAGCCAAACAGGTAAATCGCTACAATCCAGCCAATCAGTGAGCTTAACACTGCAGGATTACCCAGATTGGCAAAGCTGGAACCAATACCAAACACCATCACAGCGGCTAAAAAACCCATGAAAATGAACAGTGGGACATACATGGCTTTCATGTAATCGCCCCAAGTGGCATTCAGCTTGAATTTCAGCTGCCCTGCATAGAGATGATCAAAACAATAACGCTTATATAGCCAGACCAGCACCGGAAAAAAGATGCCTAAGGTAGCGATATAAACCACAACCCCCTTCAGAAAGGTCCAGTAAGCTTCCTTGTTTGTCCCGCCAAAGTAAAAACGGGCATTGCCAAATTTACTGTTGCGGGCATTAAATCGTAATGTTGCTCGGATCAGCCAAGGTACCGCTAGATAAAGAATCAGCAAGCCGACTAATGTCGCTGTAGTCGACAAGTTTGAAGCCACCGAAATAGCAAAATATAGCCCCAGCGCGATCAAACGCCCCATCAGAATTTTGGCTGGCACCCCGGTAAAGTCAAAACGGCGTCGCGCAAATTCAGTATTGCCATAAAAATAACGTAAACGGCGCACCTTGGCCCAAGGTGAATACAAGCCCAAAGTGACAATGGTCAGCAGGATATTCACAATCCAGATGCCGAAATATTCACTGGCTGTCCCATGAAAACGGAAACGCTGTAATCCACCGACTCGTACAGGCATTACTTCCGGCGTGGCTGGAATATCAGGTGGGAATGGTGGAATAACTGGAGGAATGATAGACGCGTCTATATCGCTGGTATTTTGCATAAAAAGCCTTGTTTTTATTATATAAATCTTTGCAAGCATAGCGCATGACCAGACATAGATGCCAGTATTTTTGCATCCATGCCCTGAGTCATCTGCTTTGGGTAACAGCTAAAATTAGTTTTCTAGCTGTACCGCATGGAACTGTAAATGGTCATCGACAAAGCTTTGAATAAAGTAATAACCATGGTCATAACCCTGATGTTCACGCAAGTTCAGCTTTTGTCCCGCAGCATCACAAGCCTGCTGGAATAAGGCAGGATTTAGCTGGCTATAGAACTGATCATTGAAACCTTGGTCAATCAAAATATCTGGATAAAGTGCACCTTTGGCTTTGACCAGTTCAGTTGCATCATGTTTGGCCCATTCTGCACGATCATCGCCTAAATAATTTGAAAATGCTTTTTCACCCCATGGGCATTGGCTTGGTGCACAGATCGGCGCAAAGGCAGAAACAGAGACAAATTTTTCTGGATATTTAAATGCTAGGGTTAATGCACCATGACCACCCATGGAATGTCCGAAGATGCCAATCTTGCCGGGTTGAATCTCAAACTCTTCATTTACCAATGGATACAGCTCATCCATGATAAAGCTCTCCATCTGGAAATGTTCAGCCCAAGGTAACTGTGTGGCATTGATATAGAAACCCGCACCTTGACCGATGTCCCAGTTATCCCCCTCTGCCACGCCTTCACCACGCGGAGAGGTATCTGGTGTAATCAGAATCAGTCCGAGCTGCGCTGCTAGACGCTGTGCATGTGCCTTGATCGCGAAGGTTTCCTCGGTACAGGTCAGACCCGCCAAGTAGAATAGTGCTGGACAGCTTTGTCCTGCCAAGGCTTGAGGCGGCAAATAGATCCCGAAACGTGCCGGATTTTTCAGCACTTTAGAATCAAAGCGATAGATCCGCTGTTCACCCTCAAAACTTCTATTATTCTGTACCAGTTCCATCATGATTCCTTTTTCTATTTTCTAAAGTCATTGATCAGTTTATGGCGTCACAGCGAGAGACTGAGAAGTTGTAGCTGTCGTCGCTGGCGGGAAAAGATGTTGCTCAAGCTGCGGCAACATCAATTCCATATTCTTACCGATCACCCACTGCGGTTCTGAAGGTTCAAAGCCCTGTGCACTTTCCCATTTCGCTACGGTCTGGCTGGCTTGCGCAAAAGCGCCTTTTAAGCTGTTTTGCTCACGCATTGCTTCATCAAAGAAGGCACGGCCAAAATAGGTATAATCCGCTTCATTGGAACAGCCAAAGGACTGGCGATCTGCTGCTGAAGCAGTAATTACCAAGGTATTTTCATTTTGCAGCGCAGAGACAAAGCTGCCTGAGTAACATGCAGAAATGACAATCACTCGCCAGCGAATACCGGAGGCATCCAGCGTATCACGTAACCATTTCGGATCGACCTGCGCCAGATCCAGCGGTGCATTTTCCATTTCAAATACGTTTGGCAAACCATGCGAGGTCATGTACAGGAACAGCACATCGCTTTCCCGGTTCATCTGCTGACCGATACGGCGCAAAGCCAGCTCCATACTGGTTTTTGAGGCAATCGGCATTTCAGTGCGCGCTGCTGGATGGTTTACCAACGCAATCGAACGACCAAAAGTACCAAAGCGGGTGTCAAACTGTTCCTTGATCCGTTCAATTTCCGAATAGAACACATCCTGATAACTTGCACCTGCCACACCCAGGAAATACCAGTGCGACTGGGCAAACTCGCCATATTCAATAGAATCCAGCGCTTTATTCAGTAAATTCGGTTGGGCATAGAAAGCATCTTCGGCAAAGCTTGGCGGTACTTCTTCCACTTTCCAGATCGGTTGATCCTTGACAGAGATCTGCCAAACAACCAAGGTAAACAGCGTAGCTAACATGATTAGCGCACGTTCCCACCACGGCCATTTCAATTCACGTGAGAATACCCAAACCACGGCCAGACTTTGCCAGACAAACAGCATGACGAATAAGGTCGGGATATAGTCATACAGGAGGTATGGCAGATAATCGAGATCGCCCAGATACTGAATCAGGCACTGGAACAACATGATATGGGTGTCCAGCACCAGCCAGAGCAAAGCCGGTACCAGCATCAGACGCGGATTATTAATCCGCTGTGATAGGAAAATCCCGACAATCAAGGCAATAAACGGCCACAATGCGTAGCTGACCAGACCTTGGGAATTAAATTCGCCGATCCGGCCTGAACTGAGCCAGCTAAATAGACTATTGGCACAGCCACCCAGAATGCCCCAGAACACCAGTTGTAGAATGGAGGGACGTACCATTTGTAGGGAACGCCTCGACCCCAGAAACAACCACATTCCGGCAATTTGATTGCTCTTAAAATCGTGCCAAAAATTAATGGATGGTTTGAAGTCGATCATAGGATTTCGGGGAGATGAAGTGGCTCGCTAATTCGCAGAATAAGTTTATGCTTGATAGGACTTTTATCAATGCTATTTTTTAACTATATAACAAATCCTTGGCGAATAATGAAGCAATTATCTTATTCGGCTACAAGATCATGCTGAAAATACGCATCAAAGCGACAAGCGTCCCCTTGCCATTGATGATCCGGTGCTTTATCAGCCAGAAAAACAGCAAGACGCGGACGTTTCACCACAACCCGTTTGGCAATTTTCTGTGCCAATTCTAACAGGTTATCGCCGAGGTCCATTTCACCATCCTCAGGCAAGAGCATATGCAGCAGCTGCATCTGTTTTTTCACCTGCGCCTGTTTCTTAGGTGCTTGTTGATTCTGATCACGCTGCGGGAACATTGGGTCCAGATAAACCACATCCACCACAGTATTTTGTGAGCCCCGCTGGATTAAATAGTCAGCAGAATCAGAGAAGACCAGTTGAATACGATTCACTACTGGATTTAAAAATGCATCACTCTGCGCACGCGCATGGGTATCTTCCAGCAAGGTAAATAGAATCGGATGACGCTCGACTAGAGTTACCTGCGCACCGAGGTGGGCCATCAATAGACTGTCATGACCAAGACCGGCTGTGGCGTCGATCAAGCTTGGCTTTTCACTCAGATTACAGGCACGCGCAATCATTTCTGACTTGAGTGAAGCACGTTTTAAGCGCCCGACTTCTGCCTTCCAGTCCGGCTGCATTTTCATGCCATTGGCACATAGCCATAAACCGTCCACATCGACACAGAGTGCCAGTTCAGGATTCAGGCGGAAGAAACGCGCATTGAGCTTTTCAACGGTTTCAATCTGAGCTTGTACACCACGAGAAGAAAGCACAGCCTCAAAGTGCTGTGCTTTCTCGATATATTCAGCTTCGGTATATAAGCGAATTTCGCTTACCATAATGTCCAGCCTGTATATGCAAACAATAAAATGAGCAGACCCGATACAATGCGGTACCAGGCAAAAATCATGAAATCACGCTTCGCTACATAAGCGACTAAAGCACGGATCAACAGCAATGCTGAAATAAAAGACACTAAAAGGCCAATGATAAGTACCGCCAAGTCCTGTGTACCACTAAATACGTCAAAGCTTTGATACAAGTCTAACAGGCCTGCACCGACAATCACCGGAATACCGAGGAAGAACGAAAACTCGGTTGCAGCTTTACGCGATACACCCAGGAACATGGCACCAATAATGGTGGCACCAGAACGTGAAGTCCCCGGAATCAAAGATAAAACTTGGATCAGACCAATCCAGATAGCATCTTTAATGGTCAGGTCTTCAACTTCCTGCGCACGGACCTGAGGTGGATGCTTTTCAATCCAGATGATGATCAGACCACCGACAATCAAGCCAATCGCAATCGCAATATTGTTGAACAGCAGCTCTTTCACAGTCTGACCAAACGTCAGCCCGATGAGTACGATTGGAATTGAAGCCAGGATCAAACCAATACCCAGACGGCGACCTTGAGGCTCACCGCTGAAAATCCCGGTTGCTGCACCCCAGAGACGTGCCCAGTATTCATAAATCACTGCTGCGATTGCACCCATCTGGATGGCAATCACGAAAACATCACTCTTTTCCTTGGTCCAGAAGTTCATCAGTTCTGAAGCCAGAATCAAATGCCCTGTACTGGAAATCGGTAAAAACTCAGTAATACCCTCAACAATACCCATGATTGCCGCTTTCAGCAGCAGTAATAGATCCATGCTTAATCCTGATTAATTATGCTTTGCCTTGTTCTGGAATTTTCTTCCATGCGTTATCGCGTAAATACACTGGCAGTGCCAATTCAGCACTGACCCAGTTTTCTGATGCTACTGCCACACGAGCAATCGTTGCGATATCCTGTGCTGTCGTGGTGACATCTTTGTATTCAGAAACTTCCTTTTGCACCAGATGAGCACCAGAACCAACGACAGTAAATTTGACTGCGGCACTGCCCTGTTCATAACTGAGTAGCTGTTCTTCATCGACTGGCTGCATGATGCCTTGGGCATCTAGTTGGTAGCTGGCGATATACACTTCATTCATGCGTGCATCAAGTACCGCAGTCACTTCAGTCAGGCCATGCAAACGGTATGCCGCCTGTGCCAAAGCCTGTAGCGTCGATACCGGCACCACAGGCAGGTCATTCGACCAAGCCAAAGCCTGAGTCACCGCAGCATTAATACGCACACCGCTGAATGAACCTGGTCCACGACTAAATGCAATCGCAGTCAAATCAGAAATCGCCAGGCTCAAATCTTGTAAAGCCTGCTCGATCATGGGGAGAATTGTTTGCGTTTGTGCCTTTGCGCGCGCATCAAGTTGAAAAAATAATTCTTGAGTGTCATTAATCACAGAAACGGAACACTGCTCATTGGCAGTTTCCAATGCCAGCACTTTCATGCACAACCTTAATTCAGAGAATATAAAAAATGTCGAATATCATACTCCACTCCCCAGCATGACGCGAGATATTCAAACAACAGATACAAAAAACCTGGCCATCGCCAGGTTAATAAATACAGGGAGAAGAACTGCTTAAAGCTCGATTTGTTCTAATTGCTGGAACTTCTGAAAATGATTGGCATAGTGCAGCGCACTCATTTTTAGCTTTTGTACAGCATCTTCATCCAGAGTTTTCACGACTTTACCTGGAGATCCCATTACCACAGAATTGTCTGGAATGACCTTACCTTCAGGAATCAGCGCATTTGCACCGATAATACAGTTCTTGCCAATTACCGCATTGTTCAGAATCACTGCCTGAATACCAATCAGAGAGTTATCCCCAATGGTGCAGCCATGCAGCATCGCTTGATGGCCAATGGTCACATAGTCGCCAATATGCATTTTAATGCCAGCATCGGTATGCAGCACGGCATTTTCCTGAACGTTGGTATAGTCGCCAAGGTGGATTTTGCAATTATCACCTCTTACCACGGCACCAAACCAGACACTGACCCGTTTACCCATTTCCACCTGACCAATTACCGTCGCGGTCGGTGCCACCCAGCCATCCCACGGTTGATGCAATGCTTTTGGTGAATATCCCTGAAATTTGTACAACATGCCTGAATATCCTTTTAGTCCTTAAAGAATTTTGATCGTTTAAATACCGGTGAGTTAAGTAGAAATGGCCAGTCTTTTTTATAGTCGAGGCCATATTGAAATAAAGAAATCAGCATACGCGCAGTGAGTCCCCAGACCACTTCATTTTCAACACGCATACTCGGGAAATAGAGTGACTGTTGGGCAAAGCGCACTTCATACGGTGTGGGTTTGGCTTCAAGTAAATTTCTAAGAGAAGCAAAGAAGATCCGGTCGATTTCAGTCGGCTGTGGAACTAGTTGAACCTTAGGGGGAATCAAGCCAACAATCGGTTTGACCAGCATGCCATTACGGGCTTTTTGCATCGGCAGATCACCGATTAAATGTACATCGAAGGGATTCAGTGCAGTTTCCTCATAAGCTTCTCTTAAAGCCACAACAATATTGCTGGTGTCCTGCGGATCACGCTTACCGCCAGGAAAAGAAACCTCACCGGCATGATTGGTCATATAAGCCGAACGGCGGGTGAGCAAAACCTTGGGATTCGTTTCATCGGTAATCGCAATTAACACGGCAGCATGCGCGGGTTGAATCCGCCTAGAAAAACGCAAACGCTGCTGTAATTTATGTGTTAAATCGCGGTCATCCATTCACGCTTTCCTCATTCTCATTATGATTTCATCATAGCTGATTTTTAATTCCTGAGGATAGAATTGATGCCAAATTTCAATTTTTCAGTTATTCTGAGTCTACTTTTTGTCATTGATGATGAATATGAACTTCTGTACGGCCTGTGGACATAAGACAACTGAAAAAGTACCTTTAGGTGACCAAAAAATTCGTCAAGTCTGTGGTTCCTGTGGCTTTATTCATTACATCAATCCAAAGGTGATCTGCGGCTCATTGGTAATCTGGGAAGATAAAGTACTGTTGTGCCGACGTGCGATTGAACCACGTTATGGTCTGTGGACCCTGCCGGCCGGTTATATGGAACTGTTTGAAACCATGGAGCAAGGAGCTGCACGTGAAACGCGTGAGGAAGCCGAAGCGGAAGTGGAAATCGAACAACTATACTGCATGTACAATATTCCACGTATTGGCCAGATTTATGTGCTGTTCAAAACCCAGCTAATTGAAGGCAAATTTGGCGCGGGTGAAGAAACTATTGAATCACGTCTGTTCGATGAAGCCGATATTCCTTGGGCTGAACTGGCATTCCCAAGTGTAGAACGTACTCTGCGTCATTACTTTGAAGATCGTAAAAATAATGTTTTCCCAATGCATCTCGAAACCTTGGGCTCACGTCTGGATCACACCGGTTAAAAGAAATTACTAAATACTGAAAATAAAAATGAGCGCTAATAAGCGCTCATTTTAGTTTGTAGAAAAGTTTTTTCGTGCTGCTTATGAAACTGATGCGGTGACTTCTGCTGGGTTTTTCAGGATTTTATTCTGTAAATATTTCAGCCCTTCATTCATCTTTTCTTGCACCAACGGCGTCAGTGTATCCACCGTATGACCTTCTGTAGAAATCTGGGGTAATGCCATCAAGTGCGCGGTGACATTTGGCATTTCCAACACTTTACGAACATGCGCTGCGAAACTGATCTGACCAATAAAAGGCGCAACGGTATCCAGCTCACCCTGCTGATTCACATAGCAGATCAGGCAAATCTGTACCGGACGCTTCGCTTCAATCGCCGCGCCCAGAATCCGGCCATGGACTTTCTTGATCGCACGTCCATCTGAAGTTGTGGCTTCAGGGAAAAACAGCACTGGAATATCCTGTTTTAAGAATTCAGTAATCTGTTCACGGATACGCACTGAATCTCCCGATCCACGTTTAATGAATAAGGTTCCCCCGCCCTTGGCCAGTTTGCCAAGTAATGGCCACTGTTCAATTTCAGCTTTCGCCAGGAAGAATACCCGTGCACCTGAACCAAGTACCGCAATATCTACCCAAGACACATGATTACTGACCCAAAGCGCAGGTTCTCGTGGAATCGTGCCATGTACCTGCACTTCAATATTGAACACCTTACAGAGCTGACGACAGAAATATTGTACATATCGTGTGTTATGTGGATTATTCGGATTCTTATATAAACCGTGTCGATAAACCAGATAGAATCCTTCACTCACCGCTGCGACAGAGGCAGCTATTTTTCTGCTATACAGCAGGAATTTTGCTAAACCACGAATTTCAGGTGTTTCATTATTTACACTCGGTTGCATACAAGGATCACTATTTTCCGGGCCGATCAGGTCATCATTTTCACGTATCTTTACCATTCTATACTGTTCATTCTGAACATGCATTGATTATAAAAACCGTTCAGACAGATTAAATTTTGCAATTTTTATTTAACACCTCGGCTAATTATTATCTTTTTATTGAATGCGTAAATTATGGAGTTTTATCATGCAGCAAGATCAAAATGTTAGCGTTGATGCCATTCAACCTGCACAAGCATTGAAATATATTTTTATTGCCAGCACATTCTACGCTGCTGTTTTAGTCGGTCTAGCTCAACTTTTTGTTGCCGCACTCTAACCAAAACTCACAGAGCACTGCTATCTGTCCCTGCCTTTTTCAACTAAAATGAGTTTCATTAAAAAATTTTAAAGTAGAGTGTGGACTGAGTGGAATATTTTGAACAGCATCGTGCCAAAGATCGTGTCATTCTGGTCAGCGTGACCGTGCAGATGCTGGAGGATCTGGATGCAGAAGAGTTTCACCTGTTGGCAAGTTCAGCAGGCGCAGAAATTCTTGAGCATATGCATGCTCAGCGTTTAAGACCCGATCCTAAATATTTTATCGGTTCCGGCAAGGCTGAAGAAATTGCAGAAAAAGTCGAAGCCCTCGAAGCCGATCTGGTGATTTTTGATCATACCCTCACCCCGGCTCAGGCGCGTAACCTTGAACGCGTTGTTAAATGTCGTGTTGTGGATCGAACTGAACTTATTCTGGATATCTTCGCGCTGCGTGCTCGTACCTATGAAGGTAAGTTACAAGTCGAACTGGCCCAGCTACAGCACCTATCCTCCCGGTTAATTCGTAGTCGTGGCAATCTGGATAGCCAAAAGGGTGGTATCGGTTTACGTGGACCAGGTGAAACTTTACTGGAAACCGATCGCCGTTTGCTGCGTGTACGTATGGGACAATTGAAAGCTCGTTTAGATAAAGTCCGTCAGACCCGGATGCAAGGTCGTGTGGCCCGTCAAAAAGCTGCCGTCCCTACGATTTCCTTAGTTGGTTATACCAATGCCGGCAAATCCACCCTGTTTAACATCCTCGCAGATAGCGATGTCTATGCAGCTGATCAATTATTTGCCACACTCGATCCGACTTTACGTCGTTTAGACTGGGAAGGAATCGGTACGGTGGTACTGGCAGATACAGTAGGGTTTGTGCGTAATCTGTCCCACTCTCTGGTGGAATCGTTTAAGGCGACTTTAGAAGAAACTTTAGAAGCAACTTTACTACTCCATGTGATTGACTCCAGTAGCCCAGAAATTCTGGAACAGATTGATGCTGTAGAAAGTGTGCTTAAGGAAATCGGTGCAAATGTACCGGTACTTCGTGTCTACAATAAAATTGACCGAAGCGGTGAAGAAGCCAAGATTGTCTATCACAAACCCAATCAGCCAGAACGGGTGTATATGTCTGCCCATACTGGAGAAGGTATTGACCTGTTACGTAAGGCAGTACATGAAGCATTGATGGGAGAACTGCAAAAGTTTGACCTGAAGTTACAGCCTGCACATGGCAAATTACGTAATCAACTTTATGATCTAAATGTGATTCAATCCGAGCATTATGACGAGCAAGGTCAATTACATTTACAGGTCAGTATTGCCCCGCAGAAACTGGCACAAATCATCCGTCGGGCACATTTATCACTAGAAGATATCCTGGGTGACCAAGCAGTTCAGTTTCAACGACCACTTGAAGAATTTGAAATACAAGATAAGATCGATTAAAACTTGATAAATCAAATTAAATAGACCCCAAAATGAACTGGATTAAACGTATAGATTGGCCAGCATGGATCGGCACGCTGCTTCTTATTATTGTCTTTCGGGAAGCAGCTGTATGGATTATGACTCAGCTAAATCACCCTGAGTTAGGTAACCTGGTCGGCTTAATCAGCCTGCTCATTGTCCTATTCACTTGGCGCCGCTGGAGCAAACTTCCTGTCCGCCTAGTGGATACCAACAACAAGATTATGAAAGAAAGTGCTTTTGCATTTTTACCTGTCAGTGCTGGCTCACTGATGATGCTGGTGCATATGGGACATAAAATTCCGGCCTTTCTACTCATTTTATTTGTGAGCACGCTCATCCCATTATGGGTCTATGCAAAAATGGCCAAGCGCTGGCTTTAGGAGATCACTATGTTATCTATACTTTATGGTTTCCTGATCACGCTGGTGGCCTATCTTGCAGCAAAACCATGTAACCGCGTGGTTCCGAAAATTCCAGTAATTGTCTTCGGCATGTTCTTCGTATTGGCGATTCTGTTTGTACTCGGTGTGCCTTATGAACATTATACTCAAGACACCAATCCCCTATTTAACCGTCTTTTAGGCTACGTTACAGTTGCCCTGGCAATTCCTCTAGCAGCGATGCGTTATGATGACCTGCCATTAAAAGGGGTGATTGGAATTCTGATCTTTGCCAGTATCAGTGCGGTGGCTCTGCCAATGGGACTTGCTTACCTGTTACATATGGCATCTGGCGACATCATGGCCTTTGCCACTCGTGCAGTGACTACACCGATTGCGATTAACATTGCGACTTTACTGGATGCTCCAATTAGTCTGGTAATTCTGATTGTAATTTTGTCTGGCGTTATTGGCGCCGCATTTTCACCGCTGATTCTGCGTCATATCAATGATGAACGCGCTTCTGGTCTTGCCCTAGGTTTAGCAGCACATGCGATCGGGACGGCGCAGGCTTGGCAACGTGGTAGTGTGGCGGGTCGATATGCTGCATTCGGCATGGCAGTGAATGCCGTCTTTACAGCTCTGTGGCTACCGACCTTTATTTTATATCTTCAACATCTCTAATCTGACTGCATCGTCACTCCTAGATGACTATATGATTTATATAGTCATCTTATTCTTATATCAACGTACATAAAAAACATTAGGTTTAAGCTTTTAATGGCAAATGAGCCACTTTATAAACCTCACTTAAGTTTCATATTCATGATTCAAGTGACTTAAATGACAAGTTTAAATTGAGTAATTTTATGGATTTATCACACTTAAAGTCATTTTAGTATTGCAAAATCCACCTCATTTTCTCTTAAATTATAATCTGTCTCTCAAGTCACTTATTTTTTATATTTTTATTTCACTTTCTTACACTTAACTCAATGTGTGATGAAAATCACATTTCTATTTCCAAGAAAATTGCTATACTCTCTCAGACTTAAGTATGAGTCTCTGCCTATATTCAACTTGCATTTTTTTATATAAGGTTGTATGAATAATAAACATATCGATTTTTTAAAATCTTTATGGATTAAAACTTCATATGCAGCAAGAATGAAGTAAATCAAATGGATATTTGATTTTGAAATATAGGGAATTTAAATGAAAACAATGAGTGTTTTCAGGACATCAGGTGCTGCTTGGTCATTGGGTTCAATTTCTTGTGGAGAGGAATATGGAACCATCTGGCAACAGATGCTTGACAAGACAGATTCAGCCATGGTCCTGATTGAACTGGTGAAGCATAAAGATGGCTTACTTGGAGATTTAAGCAGATCTTTGTCTAATCCACGTCTTGGTCATAAACCAATGAGAGGAAATGCAGATCATTTGCTATCTACTCAGAACTCATTTGAAATACTGGAGCGAAAAGCCTTCAATAACTTGAATTTTACTACATTACCTCATGCTGAAAATGCTTCGCTGCAAACAGCATTTGATCTACATATTCATGACCTGATTCAACAGGTCGCTATCAATGGCAATCCCTTAAATTTATATGACCATACTCAAATTTCGGTCATGGGACTTAAACACAACTGAATTTTTACTGCAGACTGATCGAAAAATAATTAGTGACCGTCTGTAATAAACAACATGGGGATGATTAATATGAAAAAATCTAAAATCGCAATGATGCTAATGGGTGCTTGTATGACTGTGTCAGCTTTTGCACAGGACTTGACAGGAACTTGGCAACAAATTGATGATAAAACTGGCTCCCCTAAAGCCATCATTGAAATTCGCAAAGAAACTAATGGTACTTTCGTGGGTAAAATCGTTAAAGTAACGCCTCGCCCAGGTTATACACCTCAAAAAAGCTGTAATAACTGCCCGGCACCATATACCAATCAACCGATTCTCGGTATGGATGTTCTTACGGGTTTGAAGCATGTAGAAGGCACCAATAACTACGAAAAAGGCCGTGTGATTGATCCATTGGCAGGCAAAATCTATGATGCCAAAGTTCGTTTGAATGCCAGTGGCAAACGTTTAACCCTGCGTGGTTATGTGGGTGTATCTGCTTTAGGTCGTAGCCAGACCTGGATTCGTCAAGACTAATCCACAGCTGGTTGAGCAAAATAAAAAAGCCACGTTTTCACGTGGCTTTTTTTGATTTGAATAGCTTAAAACACTGGATTATCAACCGCGAACATCTGCTGGTCTTCCAAACGAAAAGCCATCAGCTGATTTCCCCAGACACAGCCACCATCAACGTTCTGGATTCGATCCGAGATTTTCTTGCCTTGTAGGCCTGCCCAGTGACCAAATACGATCTGATGGGTCTGCGCCGCTTTAGATTTAAACTCAAACCACGGCTTAAAGCCTTCCGGCATTGGATCATCCAGTGATTCCTTAAAGCTGTATTCCAAGCGCCCTTCTGCATCGGTCAAACGCATCCGGGTCAGATAGTTCACAATACAGCGTAGACGCTCATGACCCTGCAAATCATCTGACCAGAGTGTAGGTTCTTTCCCGAACATCTCTTTTAGGAATGCATCCACCACTTCGAAATCTTCATGCGCAATGATGGCTTCTACTTCTTTCGCAAGCTGTGCCGTTTTCTCTGCATCCCAGATGTTAGGAATACCTGAATGCGTCAACACCGTCTGTTCGTTAGGGAACAGGCACATCGGCTGTTTACGCAACCAGTCAATCAGGTCATCACTGTCGATCGCATCAATCACATCACGCACATTATCTTTGTCTTTAACAGGTTTAATCCCACGCGCGCAGGCTAATAAAGTTAAGTCGTGGTTGCCCAGCACTGTTGCAGCCACACCATTATCAACCAGCTTTTTAATGAAGCGTAGTGCACCCAGCGAGTTTTCACCTCGCGCCACCAGATCACCAGCAAACCAAATAAAGTCCTGATCAGCATCAAAACGGATTTCTTTCAGCAATGCCTTCAAGGCCTCAAAACAGCCTTGTACATCACCAATCACATAGTTGTATCGAACAGTGCGGGTCATTATTTTTAAGCTACCATTTGATCAGATAAAGCAACGAATTGAGCAAGAGTTAAAGTCTCGGGACGTGCCATTGGATCTACGCCAGCATTCTCAAAACCGTCTTCAACCAGCATACCTTTTAAGCTATTACGCAAAGTTTTACGACGTTGGGTAAATACATGCGAAACCAGACGTGCCAAGGCTTTCTCATCTTTCGCCACAATCGGTTTCACATCGTATGGCTCTAAACGGAACACCGCTGAAGTCACTTTTGGTGGTGGATTGAAAGAGCCCGGTGGCACCTCAAACAGGAAAGTTGGCTTGCAGTAATACTGAATCATCACTGACAAACGACCATACTCTTTAGTATTTGGAGAAGCTGTAATACGATCAACCACTTCTTTTTGCAGCATGAAGTGCATGTCTTTAACTTTGTCACCGAATTCCAAGAGATGGAACAACAATGGTGTCGAGATGTTATAAGGCAGGTTCCCAACTACACGTAACGGACGACCTTCTTCAAATAAGTTAGTGAAGTCGTATTTCAGCGCATCTGTTTCGACAATCGTTAAACGTTCAGGATGTGGCACACGACCCGGCAAGCCTGCAGCCAAGTCACGGTCAAGCTCGATCACGGTTAAAGCATCACATTCACCAATTAAAGGTGAGGTTAAAGCAGCCAGACCCGGACCAATTTCAACAATATTTTCGCCTGCACGCGGATTCACTGAACGCACAATTTTGGCAATGACACGTTGGTCATGTAAGAAGTTTTGACCAAAACGCTTACGCGTGTGATGCCCTTCATCTTTTGGGTTTAAGGCATTAATCTGATACATAGACATTTCCAACGTGTAATAAAGACGAGATCATTGACGCGCTAAATCCAGCGCCAAATCCACAGCCACATGTAAGCTTGAGCTTTTCGCAAGACCTGTACCTGCGAGGGAGAGTGCTGTGCCGTGATCGACAGAAGTTCGGATAAACGGTAAGCCCAAAGTAATATTGATGGCTTCACCAAAGCCCTGAGATTTTAACACAGGTAAACCCTGATCGTGATACATCGCCAGAACAGCATCAGCATCTTTTAAATTTTCAGGAGTAAATAAAGTATCGGCAGGCAGGCTTAAACTCATGTTGATGCCTTGCGCACGATAAGTTTCCAGTACTGGATTGATCACTTCAATCTCTTCCATGCCCAAATAACCACCCTCACCTGCATGCGGATTTAAACCACAAACCAGAATATGTGGATGTTCGATTTTAAATTTGGATCTCAGGTCGTGAATCAGGATATCAATCACCTGATGGAGACGTTCCGAAGTAATGGCATCAGCGACTGCACGAAGTGGAAGATGGGTCGTTGCTAGAGCCACACGTAAAGTTTTAGTCGCTAGCATCATCACCACACGCGGTACACCAGCAAATTCCTGGTAATACTCGGTATGACCGCTGAAATGAATCCCAGCATCATTAATTACCGACTTCTGTACCGGTGCTGTGGCGACACCGACACTTTTGCCTGTCATGGCATAATCAGCTGAACGACGTAATTGTTCCAGCACATAAGCTGCGTTATGGTGGTTTAGCTCACCCAATACTACTGGTTCTTTTAAAGGCACATGCTCGACATAGAGCTGACCTTTTTCTGAGGAAGATATCTGTCCATTATATTCAACCAGCTCTATGGCCAGATTTAATTGTTGGGCGCGCTGTTGCAGCATTTCCAGATCTGCCAGTATCACAATCGGACGCTCATCGACACGATCTGCAAGGCTTAAACAGATATCAGGACCAATTCCGGCAGGCTCACCACTGGTGACATATAAAGACAGCATTTTCTTCTCAATTCACTAAGGCCTTCAATAGTATAGCCGTTTCAATCAGGCTTGCGTGCAGCGATCTGTACAGTGTTTTGGTCTGTTGTTATTTAAAGAAAAATCTGGGTTACAAATCTTGTCCGCTATTTTTATATTTTCTGCTTAATTTTTCTTCCCTTATGCGTCTAGATTATATAAAATACAGCGCTTGAAATTTTTAATTTTCATTTGTGATTCTTCACGTATTCGTTTAGAATCTCGTCTCCTTTTTGTTTGGACTGTTTCTTAGTCCAAACCAACTATAATAGGTAGTGGTTTAATGAAAACTCTCAGCGCTAAGCCAGCTGAAGTTCAACACGACTGGTACGTTGTTGATGCTTCTGGCAAAACTCTAGGTCGCCTTGCGACGGAAATCGCTCGTCGTTTACGCGGTAAGCACAAGACTTCTTATACTCCTCACGTTGACACTGGCGACTACATCGTTGTTATCAATGCTGAGCAAGTTCAAGTGACTGGTAACAAATCACTTGATAAGAAATACTATCGCCACACTGGTTTCCCTGGTGGTATCCGTGAAACTAACTTCGAAAAATTAGTTGCTCACAAACCAGAAGAAATCTTCCAACGTGCTGTTAAAGGCATGTTACCAAAAGGTCCTCTTGGTTACGCAATGATCAAGAAAATGAAAGTGTACGCTGGTACTGAGCATCCTCATACAGCTCAACAGCCACAAGTTTTGGACATCTAAGGGATACAGCACATGGCTACTAACTATGGTACAGGTCGCCGTAAGACCGCAACTGCACGTGTTTTCCTATCAGCTGGTACTGGTAAACTCGTAATTAACAACCGTTCTTTAGAACAATACTTCGGTCGTGAGACTGCTCGTATGGTTGTTAACCAACCGCTTGAGCTTCTTGAAGCGACTAACAAATATGACCTTTACATCACTGTTGCTGGTGGTGGTATCGGTGGTCAAGCAGGCGCTATCCGTCACGGTATTACTCGTGCACTAATTGCTGCTGACGAAACTCTTAAACCTGCTCTTCGTCAAGCTGGTTTCGTTACTCGTGATGCTCGTGAAGTTGAACGTAAGAAACTTGGTTTACGTAAAGCTCGTAAACGTCCTCAATTCTCTAAACGTTAATTCGTTTACCGAATCGGACAAAAACCCTGGTGTATTCCAGGGTTTTTTTATGGCTTTAAATTGACCACTTAGTAGGATTTTAAAATTATTGTTCATGAACATCCTTACCCCATACCCCTTCATGACACCAGAAGGACTTGGTTAGATAATAGTTGGCTATGCCTATAATAATAAACACGATGATTAAGCCTAAATTCATGATCATCTTATTCTGCTCCTGTCATTTTTTCTTATAATCTACCCTGCCGAAAGCCAATTGGTCCTTTATGCTTCGTGCTTTTTAGGTTGATTTTTAGTATCCTATTCTACTCACTAAAATTTGCTCAGGATTTATGTCAGTCGAAAGCGCGCCACTTCAAGGAATCACCTTATATAGCCATGCCGATGACTTTCGTTCCCATTGGATTCGCTACGTTCTTGCCGAAAAACAAATTAAATATCATTTAATCTTGGTCGATAGTGACGATGAGGACCTGGCCAGTCTGAATCCTTATAATCAGCTGCCCATGCTGATTGAAAATGATCTTAAATTATTTATTACCCAGATCATCTCTGAATATATAGATGATCGCTATCGTCAAACCAAGCTCTACGCCGATGCACCGATGCCGCGAGCAGAGCAACGACAATATCTATGGCGCTTTGAACATGACTGGCTCAAGCTTGCCGATATTATGCTTAAACATCCGGATTCTTTAGATCCCGCTGCAAAAGCTCAGGCACAAAAACAGCTTCGCGATATTCTGGTGTCGCTGATGCCACTGTTTCAGCACTTCCCATATTTCATGTCGGAACAGTTTAGTATCCTGGACTGCATGCTTGCGCCAATCTTTATCCGTCTACACAGTATGGGTGTAGAATTGCCTAAACAGCAATGCCGTCCGTTCTATCTGTATTGCCAGCGGATCTTTAGCCGTCCTGCTTTTATCAAATCGATGACCCTGCAGGAAAAGAATCACTACGCTGCCCAGTTATCAAATTAATCGAGTAATCATTATGTCTGAACAGGAATTCAACCTCACGCCTACACGTCCTTATATGTCTCGTGCGATTTATGAATGGATCTGTGATAACAATATGACACCATACTTGTTGGTCGATGCTACGCGTCCAAATACCATGGTTCCAGAACAGTTTATTAAAGATGGCCAGATTATTCTGAATATCGTGCCACATGCCGTACATGCGTTGAATATGAGCAATGATGCGATTACATTCTCAGCACGTTTTGGTGGCGTATCACGTGATATTTATGTACCAATGGCTGCAGTACTCGGGATCTATGCACGTGAAAATGGTCAAGGATTATTCTTTGATCCAAATGAATATGAGCATACACAAACCGAAGAAGATGCTTTAAAATCGAACACTGAAGAACAACCTGAAAAACCTAAGAAAAAACCAAGCTTAAGGTTATTAGATTAAATAAAAAATGGAGTAAGTGAATGGCTTTTGATTTAGTGCAATATTTTGTTGAACAGATAGAAACTCAAAAGCCTGAGCTTCTAAGTCAGTATCCTAAGCAGGAACGTCGTGCCTATATTACCGAAATCAGTGCGCTGACTTTAGGTAAGCTGATCAGCGAATGGAAGCTTAATCCGAACAAAATCTATAATGAAATCAATCATCCTGACGAACTCTATATTCAGGAAATTGCGCGTCATCTGAGCACGCTTAAATCCAATCAGTCTACTCTTTCTTTAGAAGAGCAAGAAGCCAGTATTTATGAGATTTTCAAACTCCAACTAATAGAACTTAAACAACTGCATGATACCGGGAATCACAACCTGAACAGCATTCAAGAACTATTATATGGTCAGATTGAACACCTCTATGGTAAAGCAGATGATTGGGTTTGGACAACAAATAATCTATTGGAACTAAAAGGCTCTAAACCAATGCCACAAGAAGAGCTATCATTAGAGGCAACGATGAAGGAGTTTAATCAGATGGTCAGCCAAAATACTCAGCACCAGGAACATGACGTTGAAGAAGTTACTGTAATCAATGCTCCAGCTTGGTCTAAAATTGTAGAACCAATTGTTGCAATTGCCATCCTATGGGTACTCGTAGATCAGGTTACGAAAGTATTTGCTTAAGCTTATATATTTGATAAAAAACCAGCTTTAGGCTGGTTTTTTATTTTTACGCACATGTACAGAATATGAGTAGATAAAAAAATCTATAATTTTTTTTAATAAATAAAACCTGTAAATACTACTCTGCTTCATACAAGGCGTTAAAAATTCTTAATTTTCTAAGTAACACAATCAATTTCTTTTATAGTTACGTAAGACCTTATATTCCCATTAATAGAGGGCCTGATAACCTGATAAGACTAAAGCCATTCACTTCCCATCTGATGTCCATCTGCTTCTGAAAGAAGCATTTAATGGTGATAAAAGCATTTATATAATGAGTTCAATACTACTGTTAAAATTAATTATGGCAAAGTCACCCTAGAAGGTGACTCTACTACTAGCACCACCTAGTACTTCTTCAGAAAAAATTCCCCGCATAAAAAAAACCCCCTGGCTAGCAGGGGGCTTTTGGAATAATGAGCTGGCGATGACTTACTCTCACATGGGAAACCCCACACTACCATCAGCGCTAAGAGGTTTCACTTCTGAGTTCGGGAAGGGATCAGGTGGTTCACTCTTGCTATGGTCGCCAGCACAACTGGTATGCTTACTCGCTATGGTCTTATCTACGTTGCTTACGCTTCGTGTGCCTAGCTTTCTTCAAATAGAATTCATTAACAGATGTATCTGAGTTGTCGTAGTTTGCGCTTTAGCGTTCACTAAATCAAGTTTTTGTCTGATCGTTAGATCAATATGAAATCAATTGATGCTCACTTCTTTCGAAGTTCGTATACAACTGCTTGGGTGTTGTATAGTCAAGCCTCACGAGCAATTAGTATTGGTCAGCTTCATGCATCACTGCACTTCCACATCCAACCTATCAACGTCGTAGTCTTCAACGGCTCTTTAGGAGACATAAAGTCTCGGGGAAATCTTATCTTGAGGTAGGCTTCCCGCTTAGATGCTTTCAGCGGTTATCCCTTCCGAACATAGCTACCCGGCGATGCGACTGGCGTCACAACCGGTACACCAGAGGTTCGTCCACTCTGGTCCTCTCGTACTAGGAGCAGATCCTCTCAAATTTCCAGCGCCCACGGTAGATAGGGACCGAACTGTCTCACGACGTTCTAAACCCAGCTCGCGTACCTCTTTAAATGGCGAACAGCCATACCCTTGGGACCTGCTTCAGCCCCAGGATGAGATGAGCCGACATCGAGGTGCCAAACACCGCCGTCGATATGAACTCTTGGGCGGTATCAGCCTGTTATCCCCAGAGTACCTTTTATCCGTTGAGCGATGGCCCTTCCATACAGAACCACCGGATCACTAAGACCTACTTTCGTACCTGCTCGACTTGTGGGTCTCGCAGTTAAGCGCGCTTTTGCCTTTATACTCTACGCGTGATTTCCGACCACGCTGAGCGCACCTTCGTACTCCTCCGTTACTCTTTAGGAGGAGACCGCCCCAGTCAAACTACCCACCAGACATGGTCCTCGTCCCGGATAACGGGACAGAGTTAGAACCTCAATATTACCAGGGTGGTATTTCAAGGACGGCTCCATGGCAACTAGCGTCGCCACTTCAAAGCCTCCCACCTATCCTACACAAGTAAGATCAAAGTTCAATGTCAAGCTGCAGTAAAGGTTCACGGGGTCTTTCCGTCTAGCCGCGGGTACACCGCATCTTCACGGCGAATTCGATTTCACTGAGCCTCTGCTGGAGACAGCGCCCCCATCATTATGCCATTCGTGCAGGTCGGAACTTACCCGACAAGGAATTTCGCTACCTTAGGACCGTTATAGTTACGGCCGCCGTTTACTGGGGCTTCGATCAATAGCTTCGCTTGCGCTAACCACATCAATTAACCTTCCAGCACCGGGCAGGCATCACACCCTATACGTCCACTTTCGTGTTTGCAGAGTGCTATGTTTTTAATAAACAGTTGCAGGGGCCTGGTTTCTGAGGCTGCCAACAGCTCAAGGAGCAAGTCCTATCACCGCCGGCAGCGTACCTTCTCCCGAAGTTACGGTACCATTTTGCCTAGTTCCTTCAGCAGAGTTCTCTCAAGCGCTTTGGTCTACTCGACCTGACCACCTGTGTCGGTTTCGGGTACGATTCCTGTTTAACTGAAGCTTAGAGACTTTTCCTGGAAGTATGGTATCAGCCACTTCACTGTACAAGTACAGCTTGCTATCAACTCTCAGCATAGAGCACCCCGGATTTGCCTAAGATGCATGCCTACAGTCTTCCACCTGGACAACCAACGCCAGGCTGACTTAACCTTCTCCGTCCTCTCATCGCATTAAACAGAAGTATTGGAATATTAACCAATTTCCCATCGACTACGCCTCTCGGCCTCGCCTTAGGGGTCGACTCACCCAGCCCCGATTAACGTTGGACTGGAACCCTTGGTCTTTCAGCGAACGGGTTTTTCACCCGTTTTGTCGTTACTCACGTCAGCATTCGCACTTCTGATACCTCCAGCAGACTTCTCAATCCACCTTCATCGGCTTACAGAACGCTCCCCTACCACTTGCAATAAATTGCAAATCCGCAGCTTCGGCATATAGTTTTAGCCCCGTTACATCTTCCGCGCAGGCCGACTCGACTAGTGAGCTATTACGCTTTCTTTAAAGGGTGGCTGCTTCTAAGCCAACCTCCTAGCTGTCTATGCCTTCCCACATCGTTTCCCACTTAACTATAATTTAGGGGCCTTAGCTGGCGGTCTGGATTGTTTTCCTCTTGACTACGGACGTTAGCACCCGCAGTCTGTCTCCCGGATAGTACTCATTGGTATTCGGAGTTTGCATCGGTTTGGTAAGTCGGGATGACCCCCTAGCCGAAACAGTGCTCTACCCCCAATGGTATTCGTCCGAGGCGCTACCTAAATAGCTTTCGGGGAGAACCAGCTATCACCGAGTTTGATTAGCCTTTCACCCCTATCCACAAGTCATCCCCTGGCTTTTCAACGACAGTGGGTTCGGTCCTCCAGTCAGTGTTACCTAACCTTCAACCTGCTCATGGATAGATCACCCGGTTTCGGGTCTATACCCAGCAACTAAACGCCCTATTAAGACTCGGTTTCCCTACGGCTCCCCTATACGGTTAACCTCGCTACTGAATATAAGTCGCTGACCCATTATACAAAAGGTACGCAGTCACCACTTGACGTGGCTCCCACTGCTTGTATGCATGCGGTTTCAGGATCTATTTCACTCCCCTCACAGGGGTTCTTTTCGCCTTTCCCTCACGGTACTGGTTCACTATCGGTCAGTCAGGAGTATTTAGCCTTGGAGGATGGTCCCCCCATATTCAGACAAGGTTTCACGTGCCTCGCCCTACTCGACATCATCATATCAGCCCTTTCGTGTACAGGACTATCACCCACTATGGTCGCACTTCCCAGAGCGTTCCACTAAAACTGATATGACTTAATGGGCTGTTCCCCGTTCGCTCGCCGCTACTGAGGGAATCTCAATTGATTTCTTTTCCTAGAGGTACTGAGATGTTTCACTTCCCTCCGTTCGCCTCGCAACACTATGTATTCATGTTGCGATACCGACCTTATAGCCGGTGGGTTTCCCCATTCAGACATCTCCGGATCACAGGATATTTGCCGCCTCCCCGGAGCTTTTCGCAGGCTATCACGTCTTTCTTCGCCTCTGACTGCCAAGGCATCCACCACATGCACTTAATTACTTGACTATACAACCCCAAACAGTCGTTCATCCCTACAAGTAGGATAAACAACATAATCAACCGATCACTCAGTTAATTACACAGTTAGAGTTTCGTGAACTTAATCACTGTACAGCTTCAATTAGATTCATATACCAAAACGCTTGATTCAGTTTAATCGCTAGAACTCATTTAATCACTTCACAGTTGCCTGTGTTGCTTTCAACGAGTTTGAACAAATTATTTCAACTCAAATATATTCTGTTAATGATTTAATGCATCCTCGTCGGACTGCATTACTGTGATAAATCACAGAGATTATCAAGTGGTGCGTATCTTAACGCTTCTACTTGTTAATCTCTAGGATCTACGCACTTGATCGCTTAGGAACTAAACAACATCGCTGCCGTATGTTCACATACTGCGCGAAGCGTAGCTTCTTGCTTAAATTTCAAGTAAAAGCCTTAAAGCAGTGCTTTAAGTTTTATGATCTTGAAATTTGGTGGAGACTAGGAGAGTCGAACTCCTGACCTCCTGCGTGCAAAGCAGGCGCTCTACCAACTAAGCTAAGTCCCCAGCTTATCAATAAGTCAATGTATCGTTCCGTTTCTGTATGAATTGCTTCGTCAGTAGTGGTGGGTCTGACAAGACTTGAACTTGTGACCCCACGCTTATCAAGCGTGTGCTCTAACCAACTGAGCTACAGACCCTCAGATACATCGTCATGAAGAACAACTTGTTGTGGATTCTTACCAATCGTCAATCTTTCGTTAAGGAGGTGATCCAGCCGCAGGTTCCCCTACGGCTACCTTGTTACGACTTCACCCCAGTCATCGGCCACACCGTGGTAAGCGTCCTCCTTGCGGTTAGACTACCTACTTCTGGTGCAACAAACTCCCATGGTGTGACGGGCGGTGTGTACAAGGCCCGGGAACGTATTCACCGCGGCATTCTGATCCGCGATTACTAGCGATTCCGACTTCACGCAGTCGAGTTGCAGACTGCGATCCGGACTACGATCGGCTTTTTGAGATTAGCATCTGCTCGCGCAGTAGCAACCCTTTGTACCGACCATTGTAGCACGTGTGTAGCCCTGGCCGTAAGGGCCATGATGACTTGACGTCGTCCCCGCCTTCCTCCAGTTTGTCACTGGCAGTATCCTTAAAGTTCCCGGCATTACCCGCTGGCAAATAAGGAAAAGGGTTGCGCTCGTTGCGGGACTTAACCCAACATCTCACGACACGAGCTGACGACAGCCATGCAGCACCTGTATCTAAGTTCCCGAAGGCACCAATCCATCTCTGGAAAGTTCTTAGTATGTCAAGGCCAGGTAAGGTTCTTCGCGTTGCATCGAATTAAACCACATGCTCCACCGCTTGTGCGGGCCCCCGTCAATTCATTTGAGTTTTAGTCTTGCGACCGTACTCCCCAGGCGGTCTACTTATCGCGTTAGCTGCGCCACTAAAGCCTCAAAGGCCCCAACGGCTAGTAGACATCGTTTACGGCATGGACTACCAGGGTATCTAATCCTGTTTGCTCCCCATGCTTTCGTACCTCAGCGTCAGTATTAGGCCAGATGGCTGCCTTCGCCATCGGTATTCCTCCAGATCTCTACGCATTTCACCGCTACACCTGGAATTCTACCATCCTCTCCCATACTCTAGCTTTCCAGTATCGAATGCAATTCCTAAGTTAAGCTCAGGGATTTCACATCCGACTTAAAAAGCCGCCTACGCACGCTTTACGCCCAGTAAATCCGATTAACGCTCGCACCCTCTGTATTACCGCGGCTGCTGGCACAGAGTTAGCCGGTGCTTATTCTGCGAGTAACGTCCACTTATCCTAGGTATTAACTAGGTAAGCCTCCTCCTCGCTTAAAGTGCTTTACAACCAAAAGGCCTTCTTCACACACGCGGCATGGCTGGATCAGGGTTCCCCCCATTGTCCAATATTCCCCACTGCTGCCTCCCGTAGGAGTCTGGGCCGTGTCTCAGTCCCAGTGTGGCGGATCATCCTCTCAGACCCGCTACAGATCGTCGCCTTGGTAGGCCTTTACCCCACCAACTAGCTAATCCGACTTAGGCTCATCTATTAGCGCAAGGTCCGAAGATCCCCTGCTTTCTCCCGTAGGACGTATGCGGTATTAGCGTTCCTTTCGGAACGTTGTCCCCCACTAATAGGCAGATTCCTAAGCATTACTCACCCGTCCGCCGCTAGAAATCAGTAGCAAGCTACCTATTCCCGCTCGACTTGCATGTGTTAAGCCTGCCGCCAGCGTTCAATCTGAGCCATGATCAAACTCTTCAGTTTAAAATCAGTAGTACCTTTAAAGGGTACCAATCTTGGCTCATCAATTTTCTGACAAATATTTCTCAAATAAACTTCGAGTAATTTCTACCATTCAATCAATGAAAATAATTTCGATCAATCAACCAGTAAAAATCCACACAAGTTGTTCTTCATAATCTCTTAATGATCTTCTCACTACTTCGTCAGTAGCAAGCTAGGTCGGCTATATTACTCTCTATCTCTAGAAAGTCAACCAGTAAATCAAATTATTTTTAAACTTTCTTTCTAAAACCCAACTTAACCACTCTGTGCTAAGTTACTGTTTTATCAGAAGTTTTAATCTTCATCACCGCCGATGGATGTGCATTCTACAGCATTTCAGAGCCCTTGCAACCCCCTTTTTCATCAAAAATCACTGTCTGTTTATTTATTCTACAGAAATGGCCACTTTTTCTATTTTTTGACTAAAAATGGCACAGAATTACCCACATTACTTAAGAATTTCTTTGTCCGCTTTGTAGAAAAATAACTCTGTGTCTCTAAAGCACATATAAAATTACTCTTTACGTGATTTTTTATTCAAATCTCTTTTTCCCTAGATCCTCCCTCTCATATTCTTCATCAATAATTTTTTCTGCATTTATTAAAAGCATCTCTTCAAAAAATAATTCTGACAAATATTCATTAATGATTAGCAGAAAGATACTTCGACTCTCTTACTTTAGATAACCAATATTTTGGTTTTAGGGTCGGTACGAGTCATAGTAATCAAGCTAATGTTTTGGACAAGTTATTGCATTAAGCAGATCCGGCAATGAATAAGGCAAAGTAATGCGGAGAATGCTGTGCGATACACAATGCTGAATATTTAGAAAACCCGACAGCGAATTGAGAATTTATTTAAAAGGACATTCTGATTTTATTTAGATTATTAAATTTTAGGCATAAAAAAACCGCTTAACGCGGTATCCATATATTCGACCATCTTTAGATAGATGGTCGGAGCAGTAGGATTCGAACCTACGACCCCCTGGTCCCAAACCAGGTGCACTACCAGGCTGTGCTATGCTCCGATATTTAACTCATAAGAGTTGGGGTGAATGATGGGATTCGAACCCACGACAACCGGAATCACAATCCGGGGCTCTACCAACTGAGCTACATCCACCATCACGGTGTCTTCATTATTTAGGCATAAAAAAACCGCTTACGCGGTATCATTTATTCTAACCACCCTGAAGAAGATGGTCGGAGCAGTAGGATTCGAACCTACGACCCCCTGGTCCCAAACCAGGTGCACTACCAGGCTGTGCTATGCTCCGATGTTCAACTCATAAGAGTTGGGGTGAATGATGGGATTCGAACCCACGACAACCGGAATCACAATCCGGGGCTCTACCAACTGAGCTACATCCACCATTGCCTTGGTTCTTAAAATCAAGCTACCAAAAATGGCGCGCCTGACAGGATTCGAACCTGTGACCATCCGCTTAGAAGGCGGATGCTCTATCCAACTGAGCTACAAGCGCTTTACTGATGATTTTCACCATCCGCCTTGAAGAATTGGTCGGAGCAGTAGGATTCGAACCTACGACCCCCTGGTCCCAAACCAGGTGCACTACCAGGCTGTGCTATGCTCCGATTCATCTCAGCTTTCGTATCAAGCTTATCGCTTGGTACGGTGTGCATTCTAGGCGTGACGCCCTGAGACGTCAACACCTATATTTAAAAAAAATCAAAAATTCGCTTCAAGCGTATATTTATCAAGCATTTCAGACATTTTTTATACAAATTCTAACGTTTTAGACTCGCACTAAAGTCCAGCATACGATCCAGTGGTAATTTTGCCCGTTCTGCCAATACAGGATCGACATGAATTTCCTGATCTCCATGTTGCAACACATGCAAAATGCCATCCAGTTCATTCATCGCCATCCAAGGACAATGCGCACATGAACGGCAGGTTGCCCCTTCTCCGGCAGTTGGTGCTTCAATCAGGATCTTGTTTGGTACTGCCTGCTGCATTTTATAGAAAATCCCGCGATCCGTTGCCACGATCAGACGCTCATTCGGTAAAGTCTGCGCAGCTTTGATTAATTGCGAAGTACTGCCTACTGCATCTGCAATTTCCACCACAGATTCTGGAGATTCAGGATGAACCAGTACCGCAGCATCTGGGTACAGCGCCTTCATATTCACAATGCCGCGTGAGCGGAATTCTTCATGCACGATACATGCGCCATCCCACAACAACATATCTGCGCCAGTTTTCTTCTGAATATAGCGACCAAGGTGCTGATCCGGTGCCCAAATGATTTTTTCCCCCAAGCTATCCAGATGCTCAACAATTTCAACCGCACAGCTTGAAGTCACCACCCAATCGGCACGTGCTTTCACAGCTGCCGAAGTATTGGCATAAACCACCACGGTATGGTCAGGATGAGCATCACAGAATTTGGTGAATTCATCTACTGGACAGCCAAGATCCAGTGAACAGGTAGCTTCTAACGTTGGCATTAACACGGTTTTATTTGGCGATAAAATTTTTGAAGTTTCCCCCATAAATTTCACACCGGCTACAACTAGAGTAGATGCTGGATGGTCACGACCAAAACGTGCCATTTCCAATGAATCAGATACACAACCACCAGTGAGCTCTGCCAGCTCCTGCACTTCCGGATCACAGTAATAATGTGCGACCAATACAGCATCACGCTTTTTAAGCTCCGCCTGAATCTGTGCAAACTTTTCCTGCTTGGCCTGTTCACTCAACTGATGCTCTTTGGTCTCACCTAAG
This sequence comes from Acinetobacter sp. LoGeW2-3, assembly GCF_002688565.1. NCBI lineage: Bacteria > Pseudomonadati > Pseudomonadota > Gammaproteobacteria > Moraxellales > Moraxellaceae > Acinetobacter > Acinetobacter sp. LoGeW2-3. The sequence continues at coordinate 470,906 of NZ_CP024011.1, forward strand.
CGGTCTAAATGTGCCTGCACAATTGATTTGGCTTCATTGGCTATCAGTTTGGTTGCATCATTCATAACAACGTCTTCTCTTTTCCTATATGCCTGCCTTTCAACAGACATCCACCCTACATCACATACTGGTCAGTTTTGGCAATCTGCCTTTTTGACCATTTAATAAAAAATAAAAAGTATAAAAAAAGCCTCCAGACGGAGGCTTTTGAATTAAATCAGCATTATGAGCGATAGTCCGCATTGATTCGAACATAGTCATAAGACAGGTCACAGGTATACACCGTATCTTTCGCTTGACCTCGTCCAAGGTCAACACGAATGGTCATTTCTGCCTGAGACATCACTCGCGCACCAGCTTCTTCCGTGTAGTCTGCCGCTGCACCACCATCTTTACAGATTTGTACATCATCTAACCAAACCTGAATTTTTGCAACGTCTAAGTTTGGCACACCTGCATAACCAATCGCAGCCAAGATACGGCCCCAGTTTGGATCAGAGGCAAAAATTGCAGTTTTCACCAATGGTGAATGAGCAATACTATAAGCAATATCACAGCATTCCTGAGTATTGGCACCACCTTCAACTGCTACTGTAATGAACTTGGTCGCGCCTTCACCATCACGCACGATCAGTTGAGCCAGACGTTTCATGGTACGTGTCAGCACTTCAAGAACGACTGCATAACGTGGATCTTCGCTAGAGCTGATTTCAGCACCGCCCGCTTGACCAGTGGCAATGAAGATACAAGAGTCATTGGTTGAGGTATCACCATCGATAGTAATACGGTTGAATGACACGTTCACTGTAGTCGAAAGCAGCTGTTGAACCAGTTCACGGCTAATCGGTGCATCAGTGGCTACATAGCCCAACATGGTCGCCATGTTTGGACGGATCATGCCCGCACCTTTAGAGATACCAGTCATGGTATAAGTGATGCCATCCAGTTCGAACTGTTCAGAAGCACCTTTTGGCGTGGTATCTGTGGTCATAATCCCGGTCGCTGCATCGCCCCATGCATCATCACGCAATGAGTCTAGTGCTGGCTGTAAACCACTGAGCAGACGCTCCATTGGCAGTTGTTCACCAATCACACCCGTCGAAAATGGCAGGATTTCAGCTGCATTCACACCTGCAAGTTCTGCCAGTTTGGCGCAAGTTGCTTCAGCGTTCGCCATACCTGTTGGACCAGTACCCGCATTGGCATTCCCGGTATTAATCACCAGGTAACGCGGATTACCTACCGCCAAATGTGCCTTAGATACATGAACCGGTGCCGCACAGAAAGCATTCTGGGTAAATACACCCGCAACATTGGAGCCTTCAGCCAGTTCAAATATCACCAGGTCACGTCGGTTCTGATAGCGCACATACGCTTCTGCCGAACCAATTTTCACCCCTTTCACCACATGCATCTGTGGCATAGATACGTCACCAACTGCCATTTTTAAATGTCCAATATTGAAGTTTCAGAAAAATACAGCTTAGTTGATCTGAGACAAAAAATCGAGCCAAAGCCCGATAGACACTCACTTTTATTATGGGTTTTCACAATAAAAAACCAGTCATGGCGACTGGTTTGATTAAGTTCAGCAAAACTTAGTTTTTTGCCAGCTGGGTAGCTTCATTGAGTAGTGCTTCTTTCGCCTGTTGCTGACTAGTCGCAGACAATGCCGGATTAGACGCTACGATACGATCTGCATTGGCAGCATTCGCCGCAGTAATCGCCGCAGTTTGCAGTACGATTGGACGGTTCGGATTGGCAAAAGTGTAACGAATGCCAGTACGTGGGCTTTCCACAGTCACCTGACCATTAGCATCGACCTGAACAGGTGCAGTGGTTGGGCCAATGGCTTGTTTTACTTTATCTACAGTTGTGGTTTCTGAAGCTGCAAAACTCAATGTAGGGATTGCCAAAGCAGCAATCATCAACGGTTTTAATACTTTTTTCATTGTCTGTCCGCAATTTGATGTCCAATGAGCAACTAAATAACACTTAATGCTGTGGACTGCAATTCGAAATATGCATTTGCAAAACTTTTTCACATAAAAAAATCAGAGCCCTAGAGCTCTGATTCTGTTTATGTCACTTAAATTTTACCGTGACACTGTTTGTATTTCAGACCTGAACCACATGGACATGGTGCATTACGGCTTGCTGGCGCTTCAAATACCGGTGCAACTGAGGTTGCATTGGCATTTTGCTGAGTCGTATCTTCTTCCCCATCTTCCAGCAGGCTGTCGAATTCCTGATGAGATAACTGGATACGCATTGCTTCAGCTTGAGCTTGTTGCTGTGCTTCCATCTCAGCCAGTTCTTCAGCCGTTGGTACATGGATACGAGAAAGATCCATCACCACATCAGACTTGATCACACCCAGCATATTCACGAACAGGTTGTACGCTTCTTTCTTGTATTCCTGTTCTGGGTTCTTCTGTGCATAACCACGTAAATGGATACCTTGGCGTAGGTAGTCCATCGCAGCCAGATGCTCTTTCCAGTGACGATCTAGAGAATTTAACAGGAAGTGACGTTCCAGAGTCGCTGCAGATTCAGCACCCATTTGTTCACGACGTTCGCGGTAGCGATTAATCACTTCATCGGTAATACGTTCAACCAGACCTTCTTCGTCCAGACGGCGGTCTTGCTCTAACCATTGACCTACTGGCAATTCGAAGTTCAAGTCTTCAAGCAATGCTTGTTCCAGACCTTCGATATCCCACTGATCGTGAATCGACTCAGGCGGAACATAGTTGGCAATCATACCTTTCATCACATCACGGATCATTTCTTCAATGTAATCTTGCAGAGAGCTTTCAGCCAGAATGTCATCACGTTGAGAATAGATGATCTTACGCTGTTCGTTATTTACGTCATCGTATTTCAACAGGTTCTTACGAATGTCAAAGTTACGTGCTTCAACTTTACGCTGCGCATTTTCAATTGAGCGCGACACCATCTTATGCTCAATCGCTTCATCTTCTTGCAGACCCATGGCACGCATCATGGAAATGATACGGTCGCCAGCGAAGATACGCATTAAGTCATCTTCAAGCGATAGGTAGAAACGCGATACACCCGGGTCACCTTGACGACCCGCACGACCACGGAGCTGGTTATCGATACGGCGTGATTCGTGACGCTCAGAACCGATAATGTGCAGACCACCAGAAGCCAGTACGGCTTCGTGATTCTCTTCCCATTCTGCTTTCAGACGCACTTCATCTTCAGGCGTTGGATTTTCTATCTTAGCCAGTTTGGCTTTCCAGTTACCGCCCAGCAAAATATCGGTACCACGACCTGCCATGTTTGTGGCAATCGTTACGGCGCGTGGTGCACCCGCTTGAGCAATAATATCTGCTTCACGTTCGTGCTGTTTCGCGTTCAGAACTTCGTGAGCAATACCTGCTTCTTTCAATTTTTCAGAAAGAATTTCAGACGCTTCAATGGTCGCAGTACCAATCAAGATTGGTGCTACGCCAGCTTCATGAACACGTTGAATTTCCTGAATGATTGCGTTGTATTTACCTTCACGATTCAGGTAGATCAAGTCATTCTGGTCATTACGGATCATTGGACGATGCGTTGGAATAAGTACCACATCCAGACCGTAAATTTCTTTCATTTCCGCAGCTTCAGTATCCGCTGTACCGGTCATACCCGACAGTTTTTTGTAAAGACGGAAATAGTTCTGGAAAGTTGTCGTTGCCAGTGTCTGGTTTTCAGGTTGAATTTCCAGACCTTCTTTTGCTTCTACTGCTTGATGCAGACCTTCAGACCAGCGACGGCCCGGCATGGTACGGCCTGTATTCTCATCGACGATGATTACTTCACCTTCATGAATGATGTAATGCACGTTGCGTTGATACAGGTAATGCGCACGAATGGCTGCTGTTACGTGATGCACAAGATTGAGGTTAGACGCTGAATATAGACTCTCACCTTCAGCCAATAGGCCCATGGCGATTAGTTCATTTTCAACGAATTCAAAACCGGTTTCGGTAATTTCTACAGAACGCTGTTTTTCATCAATCCAGAAATGTCCACCATCCGGCACTTTTTCTTCTTTCTGTGCATGCAATTTTGGTGGAATGTTGTTGATTGCAGCATAAAGCTGAGAAGAGTCTTCACTTTGACCAGAAATGATCAATGGTGTACGTGCTTCATCGATCAGGATCGAATCGACCTCATCGATAATGGCATAGGCCAGGCCACGCTGTTTTTTCTCTGCCAGCGAGAACACCATGTTGTCACGCAGATAGTCAAAACCAAATTCGTTGTTGGTACCGTAAGTAATATCAGCTTTATACGCTTCTGCTTTTTCTGTCGGGTTTTGCATCGAGTAAATAATACCAATACTTAAACCCAGGAATTCGAACAGCGGACGGTTAAGCTCAGCGTCACGTTGTGCCAGATAGTCGTTCACGGTAATCACATGCACACCCTGTCCGCTTAAAGCATTCAGGTAACAGGCCAAGGTACCCATTAGGGTTTTACCTTCACCAGTACGCATCTCGGCAATCTTGCCTTCATGCAGGGTGATACCACCGATCAGCTGTACATCATAGTGACGCATCCCCATGACACGCTTACCGGCTTCACGGCAGACTGCAAACGCTTCAGGAAGTAATTTGTCTAGACTTTCGCCCTTATTATATCGTTGTTTGAATTCTTCAGTTTTTGCAGATAAGTCTGCATCGCTTAGGGCTGATATCGTCGGCTCGAGCGCATTAATCTTGTCTACGATTTTACGCATGCGTTTAAGTTCGCGCTCATTTTTGGTACCGAAGATTCCTCCGATCAGACTTGCCAACATGAATAGACTCTCTAAATCTTGCTTGTCAAATGAATATGTTCTTAGTCGTTATTATGGTGCTAGAAATTTGAACTACAAGGTTTTTAGCAAAAAAAACTGATCCCTGATTCCAGCCCGAAGACTTAAGGCAAGCTAATGTAGCAAATTTTAGACAGCCAACATAGTCAAATAGATGTCTGTTTGATTCAAAAACGGATAGATGGGTTCAGCTTTTTTAGCACTTATATTCATAAGCAAAGCCAAAAACACTATTTTTAATTATAAAAAAATTGGTTCATAGTCATTTTATCAAAACCAATAACAGATCTTTTGAGGCACACATCATGACTTTACGTTTAGGCGATACCGCACCCAATTTTGAGCAGCAATCTAGTGCAGGCTTAATCAATTTCTATGACTTTTTAGGCGACAGCTGGGGCATTCTGTTCTCGCATCCAGCGGACTACACACCGGTATGTACCACTGAACTGGGCTATACCGCGAAGCTGAAAGATGAATTTGCAAAACGTGGTGTCAAAGCGATTGCACTTTCTGTAGATGATGTTGAATCCCATCATGGCTGGATTAAAGACATCAATGAAACCCAGAACACAACCATAAACTTCCCGATCATCGCGGATCAGGACCGTAAAGTGTCTACGCTGTATGACTTCATTCATCCAAATGCGAGTGAAACTCTGACTGTACGTTCTCTGGTGATCATTGACCCAAACAAGAAAGTACGCCTGATCATTACTTATCCAGCATCAACCGGACGTAACTTCCATGAAATCTTGCGTGTCGTCGATTCACTGCAACTGACTGACAACCATAAAGTCGCAACACCAGCCAACTGGCAGCATGGTGATGATGTCGTGATTGTGCCTTCACTGAAAGATGAGCAAGAAATCAAGCAACGCTTCCCTAAAGGTTATAAGGCTGTAACTCCTTACCTGCGTTTGACGCCACAGCCTGAGACAAACTAAGACACTGTCTTAGTTTGGCGCAAGACAAGCGAAGCGCGTAGTACAGGATTCGTGAAGGACTGCTCTGCCCTTGCGCAAGACGAGAAGCTATGCTTCAAGTGACAAAACTAAAAGCACTGCTTTTCAGTTTTGCGCAAGACAAGCGAAGCGCGTAGTAGCAGTTAAACGAAGTACTACTTTTTAATAAAACCGTAATCAACTCTCCACCATGAAAATGAGGATTAGTCACAATCATAAACACTCATTTCCATGTGTTGATCGAAACCCATTGACGAGCCGGGTTTTCGAACTTTCTATAAAGCCTGTCTTCGGACAGGCTTTTCTTTATCTAGAACTTTATTCTGTTTAAGATAGTCATTAAAACTACAATTTCGCGTCCTATGAAAAATTATTATTCACTTGTTCTCATTTCTACGCTTATTTTATCAGGCTGCACTCCGGCTCTGCCTGAACATCTACGTCCGAATCATTGGGGACAAGAACTACATGAACAACATAATTTTTATCAGATCAGCGATGAGCTGTACCGCAGTGAACAGCCTAGCCAAGAATTAAAGCCTTTGCTGAAACAGTATGATATTGGTGTGGTGATTAACCTGCGTTCACGTGACAAAGATTCAGAAGTACTCGTCAATGAAAATCTGAAACTGAAACATGTACCGATTCACACCTGGGCTATGCAACGTGAGGATTTACTGGAAGTCATGCGGTTGATTCAACAGGCACGACAAAATAATGAAAAGGTATTATTACACTGCTATCACGGTTCCGACCGTACGGGAGCTAGTGTAGCCATGTACCGGATTATTTTTCAGAACTGGAACATTGAAGATGCAGTTAAAGAAATGAAGCATGGCGGTTATGGCTTTCACAGCATCTGGCGTAATATCGAAAAATTATTTACCCCTGAAAATGTAAAATGGATCCGGGAGCAACTCTCGGATCCATCTTGAAGTTTAGAGCGGGTTTAGATTAATTACGTTTATCCAAAGGCACCCAATCGTTAACCCAAGCTGATTTCATGTTCAGGCTGGCATCAGAAGCGATTTTCTTACGGATCGCATCAGCAGCTTCGCGGTCTTTAGACGGACCGACCATAATCCGTACCCCTTTTGAGGTTTGGCTCTTGGTCACCTTATAACCTTTGGCACGAAGTTTCGCTGCAATTGCATCTGCATTGGCTTCATTGGCAGCCAGTGCCACCTGAACCATCCATTGCTTGTCATCTTCGCCTTCCAGCAATTTACGTGCTTTTTCAGCTTCAGCCTTTTTCTTAGCTTCTTCAGCTTTACGTTTTTCCTCAGCTTTATGCTTTTCTTCTGCCTTACGTTTCTCTTCAGCAGCTTTATGTTCAGCTTCTTTCTTTGCAGCAGCTTTACGCTGTTCTTCTGCTTTGTGCTGTTCAGCTTTACGTTTTTCTTCAGCGGCCTTGTGCTCAGCTGCTTTCTTCTCAGCCGCTTTACGCTCTTCTGCTTTGCGTTTTTCCTCGGCAGCTTTACGTTCAGCTTCTTTCTTCGCAGTATCCGAAGAAGATTGCTGCTGAGTTAATTTCTGCTGTTCAATTTTTTGCAGCTCAAGCTTTTTTTGCGCAGCCGCTTTATCCTCAGCTAAACGCTTTTGTTTGGCCTGTTCATCTTCCACTAGTTCTGGCGGAATATTGTCTGAGCTTTGCTGTCCCATACGGTGTGCATTTAGCGCCGCATATTCTTCAGCCGCTTTACGCGCAGCATCTGCTTCAGCTTGTTGTTGCATCGCCAGGAATTCTGCCGCACGTGCTTCCTGCTCAGCCACCGCCTTTTCACGGTCACGGCGCTGTTGTTCTAATAGACGTTTTTCAGTTTCAACATCCACGGTCAGTGAACTTGGTCCACCTACAGCTTGACTTTCAACCTGAGCGGATTGTTCCGGTACATTTACACTGTGATGATCAATTTCTGCTTTGCCTTTCAGGAGTAATGCTGCCAATAAAACACCACCACCTAATAAAACAACGCCTCCCATCCAGCGTTGTTTGTTATTCATTGACATTCTTCCAAATACTCCCATACCGCTTCTAACGTATGAAATGAACCACACACCAAGATCAGCTGATTATTATTCGTTTCATTTAGCGCTGATTGAAAAGCTAATTTAACATTGTCGTAAATTTCCACCTCCTGCCCAGCCAAAGCGTCGTTCAATACTGATAGCTCTGCTGCACGTGGAACATTTAATGGTGCAATTTTCCACGATCGGATACTGTCTTTCAATAACCCGACCACAGAATTTATATCTTTATCACCTAACATCGAGAAGACGCAAACGACTTCAGAAATCTGTGAATGATGATTTAAATAGTGACGTAATTGTCTTAACAGAAATTCGACCCCGTGCGGATTATGCCCGGCATCAAAAATCACAGTTTTATTGGCGATTTCACGAACTTCAAAACGACCTGGTAATTTTGCCGTTTGGATCCCTTGTGCAATAGCTTGCTGACTGACTTCTAGACCACTGAGCAAAATCGCGGCTACAGCAGTGGAGATATTATCCAATGCCAGTGCGCCTGTTGGCAGTTTTAGGGTTGTACCCGAAGAGGCAAAGCCCCAAGACTGACCATCTTCAAAAGCTTCATAAAAATAATCACGATTGATCGCATACAACGGCGCAGTACATTCAGCAGCTTTGTCCAAAATCGCTTGAGGAATCTGCTGTTGTCCACCAAATATTACTGGAATATTTGGACGGATAATGCCGGCTTTTTCAAAGGCAATTTTTTCGATGGTGTCGCCGAGCCAGTCAGTATGATCCAGACCAATATTGGTAATGACTGCAATATCTGGATTAACCACATTAACTACGTCTAGACGACCACCCAAGCCAACTTCCAGCACCCACACATCACATGCTTCATTTTTAAAAATCACGAAGGCAGCAAGTGTAGTCGCTTCAAAGAAGGACAGACTCAAACCACATTCGCGGCGAGCCTGATCTACTTCAACAAAAGCATCAATCAGCAACTGATCTTCAACTTCAATGCCACGCAGTTTGACGCGCTCATTAAAGCGATACACATGCGGGGATTGATACAGTCCAACCTTAAAGCCTTGCGCATTTAGAATGGCGGCTAAGGTGGTCGTGGTCGAGCCTTTGCCATTGGTTCCGGCAACGGTCAGCACTTTGGCTGCAGGTTGCGTAACACCCAGCTTCTCAGCGACTGGAATCACACGCTCCAGACCTAAATCAATACCCGTAACGTGAACATGGCTCCAATAATCGAGCCATGTATCTAAAGAATCTGTTGCTAAAGGTGCTGCTGTGTTCAAGGCAAATTCATCAATTTGGTCACAATACGAGAGACTGTATCACGTAATGCGTGACGGTGAACAATTTGGTCGATCACACCATGATCAAGCAAATATTCTGCACGTTGGAACGGTTCTTCCAGTTTTTCACGTACAGTTTGTTCGATCACACGTTTCCCTGCAAAACCAATCATTGCTTTCGGTTCAGCCAGATGAACATCGCCTAACATTGCCAGAGATGCAGTTACACCACCATACACCGGATGAGTCAGTACAACCACGTATGGCAGACCTGCTTCTTTCAGACGCTGGATCGCTGCTGATGTACGTGCCATCTGCATTAAAGACAACATGCCTTCCTGCATACGCGCACCACCTGAAGCGGCAAAACAGATCAATGGCTGTTGCAGTTCAATTGCACGTTCAGCAGCTTGTACAAAACGGTCACCAACTACAGTACCCATTGAACCGCCCATAAAGTCGAATTCAAAAGCACAAGCAATCATTGTCACGCCTTTCAGCTGACCTTGCATTACAACTAATGCTTCAGTTTCGCCAGTTTTTTTCTGTGCTTCAGACATACGGTCTGGATAGGCTTTACTGTCGACAAATTTTAGTGGATCTTTGGCCTTAAATTCCTGACCCATTTCAGTCTGTACCTGGTCAAAGAACCAGTTCAGACGGTCACGCGCCTTCATTCTCAAATGTTCATCACATTGTGGACAAACATAGGCATTAAATGACATCGCGGTACGTGTCACCAAAGCATGACATTCTGGGCACTCAACTGTTGGCTCAGTAAATGTCGCCTTAAGTGCGGTTTGCTCATCAGGAACCTCAATACCTGGAACTGTACGCTCCGTCCATGGGGTCGATGGGCTCAGAATTTTGCCTAATTTGACTGGTTGACTCATACTAACTCATCGAGCGCTGCTCGAAGCTCCTTGACTTTATTCACCGTTTCGACAACGGCTTGTTCTGGCGCGAGCGTTGCAAATTGCTTCACGAACGCACTTCCTACAATCACTGCATCGGCAGCAACACCCATCGCTTTCGCAGATGCAGCATCACTGATACCAAAACCAACGCCAACAGGAACATCTGTCACAGCTTTAATCTTCTGAATGCGGGCTGCAGCTTCAGACACGTCTAAAGTTGCTGCACCGGTCACCCCTTTCAGCGATACATAGTAAATAAAGCCACTGGCCTGTTTTACCACGTGCTGAATACGGGAATCAGTTGAAGTCGGTGCCAGCAGGAAGATTTGATCCATATCGTATTTTTGCAATACGATTTTCAAATTATCTGCTTCTTCAGGTGGTAGATCCACCAGAAGTACACCATCGACTCCACATTCATGAGCATAAGCTACGAACTTTTCATAGCCAATCACTTCAACAGGGTTTAAATAACCCATCAGAACCACAGGAGTTTCATTATCTTTCTGACGAAACTCTTTCACCATTTCCAGAGCATTCAGCGTATTGGTTCCACCTGCAAGTGCGCGTTCAGCAGCAAGTGCAATCACGGGACCATCCGCCATCGGATCTGAAAATGGAAGACCCAGTTCAATCACATCGACACCGGCATCCACCATCTGATGGAGCAGAGGCACAGTTACCTCAGGATGCGGGTCACCAGCCATGACATAAGAAACTAAAGCTTTACGCTGTTGAGATTTAAGTTGTCCAAATCGTGTGGCTAAACGTGACATAGGGTTGTGCGTTCCTTAACGTGTTTTCAAACTTGAAGCGTTGACTATTGTAGAAATACAAGACACCGCATTGTAACGCTATTTTTTGTCCATTGAACAGTACACAGCGAAGCGGTATTGCATTTCATTTCCTGCGCGAAGATTTCAGAACAACCCGAAAGACAGTATTTACGAATATTTTGATTTTTTTCTCAATGATCAAAGATGACTAATTTCGCTATTCTGTAAAATAATGAATGTTTAGATAAACTTATTTTTATCACCAAAAACTGAATAAAAACACAGGTATTAGCGCATATATTTAAAGTTTTCTGAAATTGCAAAACCTGCTTTATACTACGCGCACTTTTTTACTTTCCTATCTCCTATGCAGACTGATTCAGAAGCTACAGTGCAGGCACGGGCCATTGCACTGTTGCCGCTTATTGTATTTTTAACAATCTTTTTAGGCAGCGGGATTTATCACACCATGATCGGAACCGAGTTCGCGTTCTATCAGGTAAAAGCCCCTGTTGCTGCTCTGCCTGCGATTATCTTGGCTGCATTAGTGTATCGCGGCAAACTCAACCAAGGTATTGAAGAATTTCTTAAAGGTGCCAGCCATCCCAACCTGATCCTGATGTTCATGGTGTTTATGCTGGCCGGTGCATTTGCCAGTGTCAGCAGTGCCATTGGCAGTGTCGACGCCACCGTGCAAATGGGCCTGTCGGTGATTCCACCAGAATTTGTCTTGCCGATGCTATTTATCATTTCGGCATTCATTGCCACCGCAATGGGCACTTCCATGGGTACGATTGCTGCCTGTGCCCCGATTGCTTTTGGCTTTACCCAAGCCACCGATATTACCGTGATTCATGCCATTGGGGCTGTCGTTGGCGGTGCGATGTTTGGTGATAACCTGTCGATGATCTCGGATACCACCATCGCTGCGACCAGCAGCCAAAAAGTTCAACTGCGGGATAAGTTCCGGGTCAATGTTTGGATTGCAGTCCCCGCATCAATTATTACCATTGCGATTTACTTCTTCCATACCAGCACAGCAAGTGGTGTGGAATATAAGGACTTTAATTGGCTATTGGTACTGCCTTATATCGCCGTCTTTGTGTTGGCCTTTAGCCGCTTGCATGTACTTGCAGTTTTGGCGATTGGCGTGCTGCTGTCTGGCCTGTTTGGTCTGTTCGCCACTCCAGAATTTGACCTGCTTAAATTGAATACTTCAATTTATGACGGTTTTGTAGGTATGTTCGAAGTGGCTTTGCTGTCCATGTTCCTCGGTGGTTTATCAGCCATCATGCAACGTGAAGGTGGCTTGCGCTGGTTGATTGAACGCATCTATGCCCTGACCCGTTTATTTAAAGTGGGACGTCAACGTGCTGGTGAAATCGGGATTAGTTTTTTGGTGATATTCTCGAATCTATTTGTGGCAAATAACACGGTTGCGATTATTTTATCTGGTGATATGGCACGTGAAGTTGCCAAAGAATATGGGGTTGATCCGAAACGTTCTGCGGCTTTGATGGATATTTTCTCTTGTGTGGTACAAGGTTTGATTCCCTACGGCGCTCAGCTATTACTGGCCTGTTCAATTGCCAAGCTATCTCCAGTGGAACTGATTGGTGGTGTGTATTACTGCTGGATTCTAGCCATCTTTGCAGTATTAGCAATTGCCTTTAGATTTCCCAAACTCAAAGCAAATGCTTAAGCAGTAAAAGTGAAAAATGGGCGATCCTTATGGGTCGCTTTTTTTATTTCTTTTCTTCTTCAATTTTCAGTTGTTTTCGTGCTTGCAACAAAGTTTGTCCAGTTGCCGCTTTATAGGCACGTGCCAATGCTGATTGATCGGAATAGTCCAGCTGCTGGGCAATTTCAGTCAGACTGATTCCTTGCTGTAACAACATCTCACAGCGTTTCATACGTTCCTGTTCCAGTAGTTTTTTAAAGGAACTGCCCTGTTCGCTCAAATAACGCTGTAGGCTACGTGATGACATCCATAGCTGTTGTGCCAACTGTTCAATTTTAATCGCTTGCTGTTCAGTACGCAGATGATCAGCGATAATTTTTCTTGCCTGTTGTAAGGTTGATTCATTGGAAGATTTGGCAGCAATGGCTTCTTCTGCCTGACGGATGAGAAGTTGCAATAGCATCGGATCCGCCTGTTCAGATTTGAGCTTCAGATCATGTAGATCCAGTTCAAAACCATAATAGGCCTGAGAAAAATGTACGTCTAAGCCAAAGAATTTCTGATAATGCCGTTGTGTCATCAACGGCGCATGAGCAAATCGAACGCAGCGTAATACCAGCGGATGATCCTGCAAAATATAACGACCCAGTTGTACCATTGCTGCAATAGTGAGTTCATTCAGTAACTGATATTTTTCATGGATAAAATCCCAGTACAATTCAATACTATATTCATGCTGTTTTATTTGTAGAGGAACAAACTCACTGCCATCCACCACTAGCCGTTGAAAACGCATGATATAACCGATCATCTCGGAAATACTGCTGCTTTTCGAGGCCATATAACCCAATACCCCAAAGTGTTCAGGACGAATGGATTGGACGATTTCAAAGATCAATTGTGGACAATGTAGATGAGCTTGGGTTCGCTCAATCACTAAATTTAATAGTTCAAGAGGCACTTCAGTATCAAAAGGCTGATCAATCAGATGGCTCAATGGTGTATGCAGATCTTGAAGAAAATCAGCTTGCAGCGGCTCTATATTCAGGCTTCGCAGATGCGTAGCCCAAAGCTGAATATAACCATTGGATATTCTTATGTCCTGCATATGTAATTCTCTATGAGCGCAGCAATTTGACAAGTTTTATTTTCATTTGGCGTAAAATGTATAAAAATTGGCAACAACTGTCAAAACAATTTGTGTAATGGTGGACATACTGTCAGCATCGACATCAACAAGAATGACAAAAGATGAATGCACCATTAAAAACGACTGTACAACCGGTGGTTCGCACCAATCTTGATTTTAAACTTGATGAAATTCCTCGCTTCTGGTTTGGCGGCGACCCATTCCTGACCCGTATGTTTGATGCGCTGAGCCTGACTTTTCCAGACGGCGAACGCTACTTCATTCAAAGCGTACGTCTATTCCGCGACAAGATTACCGATCCTGATCTGCAAAAACGTGTGGCAGACTTTATCCGCCAGGAAGCACAGCACGGCATCGCGCATGAAAAGATGAATCAGGTCATGAAACAGCAAGGTATGCCAGTCGACCAATTTATTCAGCGGTTAAACAAGATTTTTAAATTCGAACTGGAAAAACGTTCTCCTCAATACAATATTGCCATGACCGCTGCAGCTGAGCATATGACTGCCCTGATGGCAGAAACTTTCTATACTTATAAAGACACCTTGAGAGAGGCACATCCTTATGTGCGTGCCCTGTTTGCCTGGCATGCGATTGAGGAAATGGAACATCGTGATGTTGCCTTTGACGTCATGCAACAGGTCGGCGATGTACCGGAAAATCTACGCAAATTTACCTTGGCATGGACCAGTGCATTGATGATCGGCTTTACTATTTATCGTGCCAATGTGATGTTAAAGCATGATGGATTTACACCACGCCAACGTCTGCAGATGAATATCCGAGGCCTGCCATGGTTCTTTGGTAAAAAAGGCACACTGACCCGGATGAGCAAACAGTATCGTGACTGGTTTAAAAAAGATTTTCATCCAAGTCAGCATCCGGTGATTGCTCAATATGATATCTGGGTAAAAACACTGGCTGAAACCGGTGATCCGATTCAGGCGGGTGAAGCGCTCTGGCAAGCTGCAAAAGATTAAAGATTTAGAATATCCTAAATAAAAAAACCTTCAATTGAAGGTTTTTTTATTACTAATGATTACCACTTAGCGTAATGCTGCTCAAGTAAAGCATATTCATCCAATAGTACATATTCCTGATTATCCTGCTGAATGGTCCCGGATACCCTTGCCTGCCACTGGCTAAACTGGCTACCTACGAGGCGCAGGTTCAGGTTTTCATAACGACGCCAGCCCGTAGTCACTTGCAGATTTAGCTTGTCATCTAGTGAACGGATACTCCACTGGTTGTCTGATTCCTGCTGAAACAACACATCGCTTAATGCATAAATTTTGCCATTCACCCACAAACAGTTTTCATTGCCAAAACTTTCATTCACGCCTGAAGCCAGATTGAGTCCGATCCGGTTCTGTTTTGCATCCCAGAAATTACAGGATAGCCAGAACCATGCAGTTTCAGGACGTAAGAACCCACAGGTGTCATCCAGTGAAGCAAAGGTACGTTCATTAAACTGAATGGTCTGCCCTTGTCTTGTAACGAAATGCCCTTCACAGCCCAAAGTTGTTAACTTCTGAGTATAAGTCCAGCCATTGATTCCTGTTGGGCTACACATGCTCAGCGGATCAGTTCCGGCACAGAAAATACGGGCACTGAGTTTGATATCGCCGTATTTGGTCACGGTGATATAACGCACGCCATTGGCATGTTGAATTTCGATCTGGTACGGAGATTTATGGAAATAACTGTGATTAAACAGCGGCTGTTCATCTAAAACCGTATGCCGTGACAGGAAATTAATCGCGTTCCATTCTCGTACTTCATTGGTTTGATGGTCATAGATATAGAAAAAACCATGCCCTGCCCAAGCGATATCGGCAATCGCTACACCAATGCTGTAATGCTCATGCTGGATACTACAGAATTTGAATTTTTTGTATTTGAGATTTTTACGCCAGCCAGCAACCACCTGTCCATAGGGAGTTTTGTACTGATAAGCGTTGTAATCGATACTTTTGGGAATTTCTTTAAAACGTCCGTAACGTGGTTGTCCATTTGCCTGAATTAAATCCATGTAAGGCATTCCATATAAGTAGGAGAGTTTATACAGCCGGGTTCAATATTATGCTAATTCCTTAGTCTTGATAAGGAATTTTTTATACCGTTTATCGCCAAATTATGAGCAAGGATTTGATTTCATTTGAATCTTATTCTTTTTTAAAGACCCTACTTTAAAGAAATCAGAAAGAAGAATAAAAAGGTTTCAATATTTTTTAGTTAGCTCTCTATGACACGTGATAGCGACACGGATGTCGCTCGTTTGTCAGGGATACAGGATGTATCCTCTGACAAACAAAGGGGTTTAGTCTTGCGGAGACATGCTCCTCATACCCCGTCAAAAGTAAATAACACTTAGGGATGGAAAGAAAATCTATCCAAATTTTGAAGTGCATTAGCCTTAATCTAAAGCTAATAAGCAGCCAATATTAATGTTACTTTGGAAAAGCCCAAAGTAACCAAAGGCTTTTTGTTGAGCAGACATTACCTCCCTGTAATGCTGCTCAACGGACGACATCCATGTCGTCTTCTAAATATTCTTATTACTAGAAGAAATTCGCTCACATAATTCTAAGGTTCATAAAAAAATCGTGCCGAATTGCTTCAACACGATTTTTATTAAATATAACCTCTCCCCTTGCGAAGCTGTTCTTCTCATCTCCTGCGAGGAGAGGGCTTAAAGGAAGTTACATCTCAACCATTTCCACGCCATCAATACGTGCAACAGTCATCAAGTCCTTATCACCACGACCTGAAACAGTCGCAATGATAATTTGGTCCTTGTCCATAGTCGGAGCAAGTTTAGTTACGTATGCCATGGCATGTGAGCTTTCCAGCGCAGGGATAATACCTTCAATCTTGGTAAGATCACGGAAACCTTGTAGTGCTTCTTGATCATTGATTGGTACGTATTTCACACGATCCATATCTTTCAAGAAGCTGTGTTCTGGCCCTACACCTGGATAATCCAGACCTGCAGAGATCGAATGTGTTTCAATGATCTGACCTTGTTCATCAGACATCAGATAAGTACGGTTACCGTGTAGTACACCGACATGACCAGCATTCAATGGTGCAGAATGTTTACCACTTTCAATACCATGACCTGCTGCTTCAACTCCGTACATTTTCACGTCTTGATCATTCAGGAATGGATAGAACAAGCCCATCGCATTTGAGCCACCACCCACGCAAGCAACCAATGCATCTGGAAGGCGGCCAGCTTGCTCCAGAATTTGACGACGTGCTTCACGACCAATGATCGACTGGAAATCACGTACCAATTGTGGATATGGGTGTGGACCTGCAACCGTACCAATTACATAGTAAGTAGAGTCGACGTTAGTCACCCAGTCACGCATCGCTTCATTCATGGCATCTTTCAGGGTTTTAGAGCCACTTTCGACCGGTACCACAGTCGCGCCCAGTAAACGCATACGATATACGTTCATGGCTTGACGTTTCACATCTTCAGCACCCATGAACACGACACATTCAAGGCCTAAACGTGCTGCGATAGTTGCAGTTGCTACACCGTGCTGACCAGCACCAGTTTCCGCAATAATACGTTTTTTACCTGACAGTTTCGCAAGCAATGCCTGACCAATCGTGTTATTTACTTTGTGAGAACCGGTATGGTTTAAGTCTTCACGCTTCAAGTAAATCTGCGCACCACCCAACTCTTTAGACCATCGCTCAGCATGATAAAGCGGACTTGGACGACCTACGTAGTAAGCGAGGTCACGGTCGAATTCTGCCAAAAACTGTTCGTCATTTTTCATACGGAAATACAGCTTCTCCAGATCTTCCAGAGCTGCCATAAGAGTTTCTGACACAAAACGTCCGCCATGGATACCGAAATGCCCGCGTTCATCCGGGAATTGGGTATAGTCAATCACATTATTTTGCTGATCCACGATGGACTCCTTGCATAAAGCGTTCTATGAGTTGTTGGTCTTTAATACCTTTTGCGGACTCGACACCGCCACTCACATCGACGGCGTACGCCTGTGTGGTGTGAATTGCCTGTTCGATATTGTCAGGGTTTAAACCACCTGCCAAGATCAAAGGAATATTGAGTTTAGGGAATGTGGCCCAGTCAAAGCTATGCCCGGTTCCACCTTTTAGGTCAGGATGCCATGCGTCTAATAGCACTGCGCTTGCGCCTGCATCCTGATATTTTTGAATTTCAGCCACTACATCCAGATTCGGTTTGACCTGAATGGCTTTGTACCAACGGCGTCCCACCTGTTTGGCAATCGTCTGACATTGTTCAGGTGTTTCATCACCATGAAATTGCAGAATATCTAACGGCACCGTTTTTAAAATAGTCTGTATTTCATCGGCATTGCTATTTACGAATAAACCCACTACCTGTACATAAGCTGCAACTGCTTGAACCAGTGTTTCAGCCTGTTCCAATGTCACACTGCGTGGGCTCGGTGGATAAAATACAAATCCAATCGCATCACAGCCGGCATTCACTACGGCATGTACATCTTCAACTCGGGTGATTCCACAAATTTTGGCACGGGTTCGCATATTGATTTGGCTCGAAAATTTTCTCAATGTCATAGCCGATCTATGAAATTGAGCGAATCATTGTAAAGCAATTTATAGGGCTTGCGTAAAGTTCGATCTGATATTTATTTATTCAGATTGTGTAAATGAGATGCTCATCTTATACTGCGCTCACCTTGCAACAAGTCAAAGCCTCCTGCTTTAGGGAAGCTGGTGTAAATCCAGCACTGCCCCCGCAACGGTAAAAATGAAACGTCAATCAATTTAAACCTCTGGTTTACACCACTGCATAGAAAAATATGAATATGTGGGAAGGTGGATTGGCAGCATGGCAATAGCCCTGCACATTTAAGTCCGGATACCTGCTTGTTGTGTTCTTTAACTCAATCGTTCACGGGGAGTGAATGTATGGAGCACATATCATGACTATTCAATTTCAGCCTGCTGCCTTAGCGGGTTCGATCGCACTTGCGTTGGGTTTCACATCTTCTGTTCATGCTGCAGAGCAAAAAGTAGCGAAAGCCTCTTTAGATACAATTGTCGTTACAGCGACACGGTCTGAAGAAAAAATTGAAAATGTGCCTGCACGGATCAATGTCATTGAACCAACAAAATTGAAACAATCTCCTATCGCATCATTGCCTCACCTATTAATCGATGATGCCTCCATTAATATGGTACAAACGGGCGGTCACGGGCAACAGGCTTCTATTTTCCTACGCGGAACTGAATCTGATCACACACTAATCATGCGTGATGGAGTTCGTCTAAATACTCCATCTCAAGGCTCTGCTTCTATTCAATTTGTTGATACGACAGATCTAAAACAGATTGAGATTTTAAAAGGACCTGCTTCTGTTCTATATGGCACTGATGCAATTGGTGGTGCAATCCAACTCGTTTCTAAAACTCCTGATAAAACTGGAGGTTTTATTACAGGTGAAGTGGGTGAAAATAACACTTATAAATCAATTGTTGGAGCTGACCTCACTGAAAATGGATTTTATGCTCAAATCCGTGGCCAACGTCTTGAGTCAGATGGCGATATTATTTTGAATAATGACGACCGTAAGTATAACTATGATCAGAAAGGCTACAGTGCCAAAGTTGGTGTAGATAAAAAGCATTTTTCAACTTCTTTAGATTACAGCCAAAATGAAGGAAATGGTGCTTACAATTTAAATGGAAATCTTGTTTCTCAAGATTTTAAAAATGAAATTATTAACCTCAAAGGCAAAGCTCAGATTTCATCAAATATTGAATTAATTGCCCATCTCTCTCAATTCAAAGATGATTTAGATCAGCTCAATAAACCGGATTTTGTCCATAATACTGCTCGAGAAGCTGAATTATATGGCAAATGGCAATTTACACCTGTACAAAATATTTTGGCCGGCATCACACATAAACAGATGAAAGCTGATACCTTTTCTCAGGGAGAAGGATATGAATGGAATGGTGTTTTCTACCCTGGGGAAGATGTCTTTTATGATAAAAAGATCAACTCTACTGGTTACTTTGCTCAACACCAATATCAGACTGACAAAATTCAGACTCAAGTCGGAATTCGTGTAGAAGATAACGAACGATTTGGCTCGCATACTGTAGGCCAAGGTGCTATCCGCTATCATTTAACCCCATCAACTAGTATATATAGCAATATTGGCAGTTCATTTAGAGCACCAAGCATGAATGACTTATATGCACTCAGCTGGGGTGGAAATCCAGATTTAAAACCAGAAGAAGGCTTTGCTTATGAGATAGGTTTGGATCAAGAACTTACAGATAATTCGGCCCTAGGTTTATCCATATACCGCAATGAAGTAGATAACCTAATCACTTCCAAAGCGGGGAAATTGGTGAATGTGAATAAATCAGAATTCACTGGTAGCGAACTTTCCTATAAATGGAAAGCAAATGATCTATTCTTGAATGCATCTTATGCTTATGTACAGGCAAAAGATGCTGACCTCAAAGAAGATCTACAAAAAAGACCACGTCAAAAAGTTACGCTTTCAACAGGTATTCAAAAAGAAGTATATGGTTTGAGTGCTTCAGTTGTTGGAAGCTCAAAATCCAAAAGCTGGGACAGCCGATACAAAAATCCAGGTTATGCCACTATCGATTTAAATGCTTACTGGAATATCACTCCATCTGTCAAAGTTTTCACAAATATTGAAAATATTGGTGATGTCCAATATGAGACAGAATATTTTGGTGGGAATGGTACTTACTATATCAACGGCGGTCGCCTTGCCTCTGCCGGTGTCACCTTTAAATACTAAATCCCCTTTTAGCTAAATACTTTTGAGGATAATGTCCTGCTTATGGCATTATCCTTTTTAAATTGAGATATCAGAATATTAAGGAAACTATATGGGCCACCGTTTAAGTAAAATCTATACTCGTACCGGCGACTCAGGCACTACAGGTCTCGGTGATGGCTCACGCGTTGCCAAGGACGACCTGCGTATTACTGCTTTAGGTGATGTCGATGAACTCAATGCAACAATTGGTGTATTACGTTCACAAATTGCAGTCAGTTCAATTATAGATAAAGCAACTTGGGATAAATCTCTCAGCCTGATCCAACACTGGCTCTTTGACCTTGGAGGTGAAGTCTGTATTCCCGGCTTTAATCTAGTTCAACCCGTATCAATTGATTTTTTAGAAAATGACATTGACCGGATGAACGAAGCTTTGCCAATGCTGAAAGACTTTATTCTGCCAGCAGGTTCATTGGCTTGTAGCTTTGCTCATCAGGCACGTGCAGTTTGCCGTCGTGCTGAACGTAGTGTCATGTCTGTGCATAGCCGTGACCAGAATATTCAAGCCACATCACTTCAGTTACTGAACCGTCTATCAGACTGGTTATTTGTTGCTTCACGTACTTTGCAACGCGCTGAAAGTGGCTCTGAGGTGCTTTGGCAAAAAAATATCAATGAAACCATTGATCAATAAAACCGCTAAAACTTCTTAAATTCCCCAGAAAAATCTGCGCCAGCGATCTTTGCAACAAAGTATTTCAGGCGCAGAATATCGTCATTGTTTCGTCACATCTATTCGACACCATGTATTTATCTTTATTTTCTGGGGTTATTACAACATGCGCATAATCGGCCATCGTGGTGCGCGTGGGGAAGCACCAGAAAACACTCTCGGTGGATTCCAATATATTCAAGATATTGGGATACGCGCGGTTGAATTTGACGTACGTCAACTCAAAGATAATGCTCTGATTATTATGCATGATGATGATTTTGTCCGTACTACAGGTCAGAAAAAATCTCTCTATGAATGTAGCCGTGAAGAGCTGTCTCCATACAACCATGCAGTGAAATGGTCTGACTGGAATCGGGTTGAACCAACTCCTCTGCTCAATCAGACTTTAAATGTAATTCAGAACTTTGATCATATTGAAGTCGAAATCAAAGAAGTTACTTCCGAAGCTGCCGCAGAGCAACTCACACTGGAATTACAGCAACAACTCAAAGGTTTTGAACACTCAGCCATCATCACCAGTTTTGATGCCAAAATTCATGCGGCACTACAACAACAAAAATCACAGTTTAAACGTGGGCTATTAATTGAAACTGACCTTAAAAACAAAGCCATTGATCAAGCACTTGAACTGGGCTGTTGTCAAATCGGTTGGATGAATGAACTAGCCAACAAAGATATGATTAAGGCGACTCAAGCTGCCAAGCTGAATATCAGTGTGTGGACAGTCAATGATATTGAGCGTGCCAAAGAATTGCGTGATTTAGGTGTACAAGGTTTAATCACTGATTATCCTAAACTTATGCTACAGCAGCTCTAAAATAAAATTTATGTTTTCTCAGCCTCCTTAGAATTAAGGGGCTTAATTTTTTTTTGTGAACTAGTGAACAGCCGAGTAAACACATTGCTATACATCTGTATCTAATCTTATTAACAATGTACTCATTATGAAGGTCTTCTAGGAAAGCTCAGTCCGATTTTCGTGGCTATTCATAGCTTTTCTATAACCAGTTATAGAGACTTTATCCTTATATGAATAATTCTGATACATCCATGAACTAAATATTAATTTTCTGATTTTTAACTGGTTAAATTCCTCATTTTAACCCTCAAAAATTGCACCCAGTCACAGCTTAAAAATGTCATATTTCGTTTTAATTATTCTGTTACTCATAAGTACAATACAGCTGTGCAATAAAGCTAGTGCCACCCTATTGCCCATGTTAATATGCATAAGTTCAATCCCCTATAAATCGTAGAGGATTTGGCTTTTTAGATATATCTTCCTAGGTTCAGAAACATCTTCCTAGGTACCAGGAGTGCTGTTGGAGATGAATGCTCCCTTACCTCAAGCCCCAATTAACTGGGTTGCCATGTTTGCTCTGGTTGTATTACCAATCGTAGCTGTTATTGCACTTCCGTTGTATGCGTATCACTATGATTTCAGTCTTGCTGCCTGGATCAGTATGTTTGTTTTACTTGGCGTTAGTAGCCTCGGTATTACAGCGGGTTACCATCGTCTTTGGGCACATCGTGCTTATGAAGCGACTTTAACATTAAAAATCATTCTGATGATCATGGGTACATTTGCTGTACAAAACAGTATTTTGTATTGGGGTTCAGGTCACCGTACCCATCACCGCCATGTTGATGATGTCGAAAAAGATCCATACTCTATCAACAATGGTTTTTGGTATGCGCATTTGGGCTGGATGCTACGTGATTATCCTGCAGCAGAACCGAACTATAAGAATGCACCTGACTTACAGAATGACAAAGTAGTGATGTTCCAGCATAAGTACTATGTACCGCTGGTGATTGCTGTGCATGCTGCTATTCTGCTACCAATTGGCTGGGCTGTAGGCGATGTCTGGGGTGTATTATTACTCGGCGGTTTAGTCCGTCTGATCCTGAGCCATCATGTGACTTTCTTTATTAACTCATTGTGTCATATGTGGGGATCACGTCCATATACAGATGAAAATACAGCACGTGATAACTTCTGGTTAGCTATTGCAACTTGGGGCGAGGGTTACCATAACTATCATCATATCTTCCAATATGATTACCGTAATGGTGTGAAATGGTGGCAGTATGATCCAACAAAATGGTTAATTTGGACTTGTTCCAAATTAGGCTTGGCGAAAAATCTACGTCGTATTCCAAGCTTTAATATCAAAAAAGCTGAACTGGCGATGAAGTTCAAATATGCCGAGCAAGATTTGGCAGTGTATGGTCATGATGTCAATGAAGACATTGCCAATGTTAAAAGCAAGATTGCTCTTGAATATGATGCTTTCACGCAGACCTTGAATGACTGGGCTAAGTTGAAAGAAAAAGAAATTCAAGTGAAAAAGGCAGCGGTTGCTGAGAAAATTCATCAGATGGATGACAAGCTTAAAGTTGAATTCCAACTGGTAGAGCAACGTCTGTCTCATCACCGTGAAACATTGAATTTGCTGGTACGTAATCTGAAAAAAACACCAGTATCTGAATAATTTAAATACTGTACAAACGCTCCGAATTCGGGGCGTTTTTATTTTTAACTAGTCAAAAATGATCAACAGTTTTCATTAACATTCTTTGTTATAGTGAACTAAATACACGCTAAATTTGATTGCTATGCACTTTAATGCCCGTTATAACACCCTCCCTTCCCGTTTCTATCATCATCAACAACCAGTTCCATTAAAAGGCCCTAAAGCCGGGCATTTTAATGAAGCTTTAGCTGATCAGCTGCAATGGACAGAACAAGACAAAGCTGAATGGGTCGAAATTTGCAGTGGTCAAAAAACCTTTGCTGAATTTGAGCCACTAGCGATGGTGTATGCTGGACATCAGTTTGGTCAATGGGCTGGCCAACTTGGGGATGGACGTGGACTTTTAATTGCGCAAATTCTAGATCAAAATAATCAGACTATTGATTTGCATTTGAAAGGTGCTGGATCTACACCTTATTCCCGTATGGGTGATGGTCGTGCCGTACTACGTTCGGTGATTCGTGAATATCTTGCAGGTCATGCTTTAAACTCCTTGGGCATCGCATCTAGTAATGCTGTTGGCTTTACCTCATCGACGCAAGGGATCCAGCGTGAAAGGCTTGAACCTGGAGCGATGATGTTACGGACTTCTGACTGTCATATCCGTTTTGGTCATTTTGAATGGATCAATCAGTATCAGCCTGATCTACTCACCGAATTTACGCAAAAATGTATCGAGTGGCATTATCCAGAATGCCAGCAAGCAGAACAACCAGTACTGGCTTTTGCAACTCAGGCTATTCAACGTACAGCCGTCATGATCGCGAAATGGCAATTGGTGGGTTTTGCACATGGCGTGATGAATACCGATAACCTAAATATTACCGGTTCCACATTGGACTTTGGTCCTTATGGTTTTATGGAA
This sequence comes from Acinetobacter sp. LoGeW2-3, assembly GCF_002688565.1. NCBI lineage: Bacteria > Pseudomonadati > Pseudomonadota > Gammaproteobacteria > Moraxellales > Moraxellaceae > Acinetobacter > Acinetobacter sp. LoGeW2-3. The sequence goes on from NZ_CP024011.1 coordinate 495,457, forward strand.
CGCTTCCGGCCGAACTGGATCAACAACCATTCGGATTATCAAGGGCGTTATACCTACCAACAGCAGCCCAGTATTGCGCACTGGAACCTATGGACCTGGCTGAACAATCTGGTTCCACTCTGCCCTGCTGACTATGATAAAGAGCAATGGAAACAGGATTTATCTGATTGTCTTGAACATTTTGAGCCAACCTTCCTAGAACATTATAAGTTGGGTCTTACCCAAAAAATGGGTCTGCCAGGTTTCCATAAAGACAGTTTTGACTGTGCTATGGCTTTCTTGAGAATCCTGCAAAGCGAACAACTAGATTATACCCAAAGCTTTATCCGTCTGCAGAATAAGGAGTATGAAGCGATCAAAGATGATTGCTTGGATCGCCGCAGCTTTGAAAGTTTCCTGAGTCAGTATCAGAGCATCCGTGAATATCAGGACACTGATGAATTAGATGCTGAGATGACTAAAGCCAATCCACATTATATTCTACGTAATCATATGGCTCAGAAAGCAATTGAACTTGCCGAAGCAGATGACTTTTCAGAAGTAGATCGCCTGTTTAAGCTATTGAGTCAGCCATTTATCAAGCAATCTGAGCTGGAACAGCCTGAAGATCTAGGCCCATTACCAAGTGATGTTCCGGAAGTCATGGTGAGCTGTTCATCTTAATTTATTCACAAGTCATTCCAAAACTGTGGATAATTTAGACATTATCCACAGTTTTTCTTTGAATTATTCATCGCTTATGACCTTACCCTCAATCGCCAATCAAACCGCACTCTCCTTTCCAGAGGTGAGTTGTACCCAGCCATTTGGTGAAGGCTGCGATGTGTATAAGGTGCTGGATAAAGTGTTTATGCTGCAGTTTCATCTGCAAGGCAAAGCAGCGATTAACTTGAAAGTTGAACCTGAGCATGGCGACATGCTACGGGATATTTATCCTTATATTCGTACTGGCTGGCATATGAATAAACGGCATTGGATTACCATATTTGAGGATGATGAATTGGATGAATCTTTGGTAAAAGATCTGATATTTAATTCTTATGAGCTGGTTGTGTCTAAATTACGTAAGGCTGAACGGCAACGTATTGAGCTGATTAAAAATATCTAATAAAAAAGCGAATAGCACTGTTGCTACTCGCTTTTTTCATTTGAAGAAAATATTTATTAATGAGTAAATTTTGGTGTTTGTACTTTCTATTAAGTTTTACCTCTAAGATTTATACCTTCTTCCTATGCAAAAATTTAAACAAAACAAATAGTAACATGATCCACACCGGCAACATCAGCACTGACAACATAAAACCTTGATCCCACATGATATACAGTACCGTGAACATAAAGGCTAAAACCAGATAGTTACTTAGAGGTGAAAACAATGCGGAGAATCTGGTCTGTATGGCTTGTATCCGAATAGCTTGCTTAAATTTAAGATGAATCAGAGTGATTATGATCCAGTTCAATACCGCTGCCGCAACTACAATATAAATCAGATAGCTTAAGGCTTTTTCAGGTATAAAGTAGTTCAGCACTACGCAACCGAAAATCAGCAACGACAAGAATAGCACTGCAGGAACAGGAATCCCTCGTGCATTCACTTTTTTAAAGGCTTTCAGTGCATTACCGTGTTCCGCCCGACCCAACAGCATCCGGCTATTAGCATACATCCCACTCTTACACACAGAAAGTGACGCCGCCAGAATAATGAAATTGAGTAAATGTGCTGCCCAATCTATACCGATCAGATTAAAGATCATTACAAATGGACTATGGTCTAAGTCACCTAAGTTCAACTGATTCCAAGGTACAAGTGACAATAAAACCGCTAAAGAACAGATATAAAATAGAAACACGCGAATCACGGTCTGATTCACGGCCTTGGGAATATTCTGTTCTGGATTTTCTGTTTCGGCAGCCGCCATACTAATCAGTTCAATCCCGCCGAATGCGAACATCATAAAGGTAAGCATATAAAACAGGCCTTCAAAGCCATTGGGGACCCCCCCATGTGCCCATAAATTTGTTATTGAAGCTGTAGAATTTGCATCTGCGGTAAACAGTAAATAGATCCCAAATAAAATCATCGCGACGATCGCAAGGACTTTAATCATCGACAGCCAAAATTCCGACTCCCCATAAATTTTGACATTGGTGAGATTCATGGCGGTGACAGGAATGAAGAAAAATAATACCGAAGCCCATGCGGGAATCTCTGACCACCAGTAATTGATGTATTTACCAATTGCAGTCAGTTCCGTCATCGCCACGAGAATATACAGAATCCAGTAATTCCAGCCGGTTAAGAATCCTGGAAACTCACATCAATATTTAAAGGAAAAATAGCTGAATGAACCAGTTACAGGTTCATGCACAATGATTTCACCGAGTTGGCACATGATCAGAAAGGCAATCAGACCACCAATCAGGTAACCTAAAAATAATGAACGGACCAGCAGACTGAATGATATGAGCTGAACCTAAAAATAGGCCAGTACCAATGGCACCGCCCAGGGCTATCAATTGGATATGATGATTCTTCAAACGGCGTTGCAACTGCGGCGTTTCACTCTCCAAGACATATTCCCATGATGAATAAAAATAGGATTGTATCGGGTCTATAGCCAATCAGCCGACTCATAAATTTAAGTAATTAATTGTTAAATTTATATTTTTTCGTCTAAAATAATTAGTTTAAATGAGATCATAAATAGTTAATTTGATTCTAATTGCAAATAAAGCCATATCTTTTTCTAGGTAATTTTTTTTGGTTTCTGATGCTGTTAATCAATCGCATTAAAAGCCTCCTGATAAACCACCTCTCCTCTCGGAATAGGTTCATGAAATGCAATCGCCTGAAAGTATGCTGGAGGTACATCTGCCAGATATAACTCTGGATAAGTTTGAAAACCGAATCTTGAATAATAATTTGGATCACCCAACACTACGCAGCCTTGAGCATCAAACTGTTTTAATCGTTCTAAAGCTGCATGTATAAGCAATGAACCAATCCCCATTCCCTGTTTTTCGGGCAATACAGAAATTGGGCCAAGTCCATACCAGCCCCTTGCTCCTGAAGATATCGTCACAGGAGAAATCGCCACATGCCCAACAATGATTCCATTTTCAACTGCAACCCTCGACACCATCAGTTGACCATGATTGCGCAGTCTATTCACAATAAAATGTTCGGTATGGCTACTATGTTCGGCATTTAAGAACGCTTGTTTGGTTAAATTTTCAATTGCCTGCAAATCAGTTTTTTGTTCATCACGAATCTGGATGCCCATCGAAGGTTCTTCCTTTGATCTGGTTATTTTTATAGTAAAACGTGCCGCAGTATTTTCCAGAAAATAAAAAAGCGAATAGAAATACTCTATTCGCTTTTATGATTTCCTTAGACTAGATCAGTCCTCAGGATATTCAAAACGGTAGCCTACACCATACACTGCCTGAATCCACTCATGACGGTTACCTGTTTCCGCAGCATCAGAAATCTTGCGGCGCAGGTTCTTGATATGACTATCAATCACACGGTCTGCTACATCAAAGCTGTCTGGATTAATGTGATCCAGCAATTGCGCGCGTGAATACACCTGACCGACATGCTCAAGGAACAATTCCAGTAAGCGGAATTCGGTTGGGGTCAGGTTCAATGCCTTTTGTTGATACCAGATGCGCTGTTGTGATTTATCCATACGGAACAAATCATTGCTTTCCGGTTCAGCTTTACGATCCAGACGGCGCAAAACCGCCTGCACGCGTGCCACTAGTTCCTTCGGACTAAATGGTTTACAGATATAGTCATCTGCACCCATGTTTAAACCCAATACACGGTCAATCTCTTCAGTACGTGCCGTCACCATAATGATGGGTAAATCAGACTGCTCACGCACCTTACGGCAGATGGTCAAACCGTCCATACGTGGCACCATCAGATCCAGAATCATCAGGCTTGGCTTACGTTGGGTAAAGCTGTTATAGGCCTCCTGTCCATCATGAAACATGCTGACTTCAAAACCAGCAGCTTCTAGATAGTCTCGCACCAACTGTGCAAGTTCGACTTCGTCTTCAACCAGCATGATATGTTTCATGAATAAACTTCCTTATGATTTCATTTGTTTAGGAAAGGTCAGTTTGCAACGCAATCCACCCAATGGTGAATGGTCGAAGCTTAAACTGCCGCCTAATGCTTGAGTAATTTTACACGATAATGCCAAACCAAGTCCGGTACCACCAGTTGCACGGGTACGCGAGTCATCTACACGATAGAAACGCTCACCAATTCGTGCCAGCTGTTCATCAGTCAGACCAAATGGACTGTCATCGACATATAAGGTCCATTCTTTTTCATTCTGTTCAGTATGAATATGCACCTGCCCGCCTGCTTCAGTATAGCGAATACTGTTACTGAACAAGTTGGCCACAATCTGTTTAAAACGATCCAAATCCAGCTCGACTTCTGCACCTTCACCTTCTGCAGTCACAGTTAATTGCGCCTGTTCAAACTTCGGATGGAAGTTCATTAATTCCTGCTGCACGACATCCCATGGATTCACCGTACTGACATACATCTGTAATTGCTGTGCATCCGCCTGTGCCAAAGCCGCCAGATCCTGAGTCAGTTTTTTCAGGCTAGTGACTTGGCCTAGCATCGAAGCAAAATGTTCTGGTGTTGGTTTACGAATACCGTCCTGCATCGCTTCAATCTGTGCCTGCAACACAGCTAGAGGCGTTTTCAACTCATGTGAAGTATCCGCTACCCATTGACGACGTGAAGTTTCATGCTGATCCAGAATGACGGCTAACTGATTTAATTCGTTAGACAGATCACCCAATTCATCATTACGGTTTACTTTAACCTGATGCTGATAATTGCCTTTGGTGAGTTCACGTGTCCCTTTCAGCAAACGCTGAATCGGCTTTTTGAAATAGGTCGCTAACAACAGTGCAGCAATCAAACTGGTCAGAATACTTAGACCATATACTAAGAACAAGTAACGTTTCTGATTACTAAAGAAATTGATGCTGAGTGCATCTTCTTGGTCTAGAACCGGTTTTAAACCTAAGTAGCCCACAATTTTATCGTCGACCATAATCGGACGATAGGAAATCTGCTCATCCGAAGGCTCACCCACTACGAAACGACGTTTGGCATCATAGAGAGATAAACGTGAGCTTAAACCGAGACGATCGGGCATCTGGATAAACTGTTTTTTACCAGCTTGCGGCTGAGTTGTTAACTGAGAGCCATTTTTACGATCTGATCTAAACAGGTTTTGATTAGAACTCAGTGGGAACTTTAAACCTTCAAAAGGCTGAAACTGTGAAGGTAAGTTAGCTGCCAGTACACGTAACTCTTCTTCATTCGCGGCACGCTGTTCAGCATCTGTGCCCATCAGACTTGGAGCCACATTGGCTAAGGTTTGATCTTTAAAATAGCGCTGTTGCAGAGCAATATCATACTGGCGACGCAACCACCAACGCGACAGACGGTCATAATCATCTGGAGCTGCTTCACCTTCGATCTGTAGAATCTGTGCCTGAATCGCATTGCCCCAGTCATCATAAACCCCGTAAACCTCGGCCAGGTTTTCAATGACATGATCGAGTTTCTGCATTTCTACATCGGCAACATAGCGTGTGAAATTACGCTGCATGTTAAGATGAAGCACACCGAGGCTCACCGTGGTAATCACCAAGGTGGTAAACAGCACTGTTAAAAACAGCCGGAGTGCAATCGGAATGCGGCGAATATTCAAAAGCAGATTCTCAGTTTTTTCCTCTAGATTCATTATTGTAGCGAACACAGGCTAAAAAAACTCTTCATTGTTTCTTCATCTTTATTGTTTATTCTTTGCAGCATATATATCAGGCCCGTGGCGTGGAGACAAATACAATGAAAGCAATGACAAAAATCATCGTCCTAGGTGCAAGCGTTCTATCGATGGGGGCATTGACTGCGTGTCAATCAACCAAGCAAGTGCAAGGTGAAGATCATCCGCAGATGATGAAACATCATCAAGATCATAAAGGCCGTCAACTCACTCCAGAACAGCGCGAACAATTTAAGCAGATGCATGCACAACGTGCTGCGTTTTTTAAGCAAATGCAACAAGCCTGTGACAATAAAGCAGTTGGTAGTGCAGTTCAGGTAAAAGCCGGTGATAAAACTGTAGATGGTACTTGTCAGATCTACTTCAAGGCCGATCGTAAAGACATGAAAGCTGCGCGTGGCGAGTTTCGCGGCATGAAGGGTGAACATCGTCCAATGCGCGGTGACTTCCGCGGTGCATCAAACCGTGGTGAAGCGCTGACTGATGCGCAACGTGCAGACATGGTCAAACAGTTTGACCAGCGGCTCGCTCAACGTCAGGCACAACAGAAAGCGGTTGTTCAAGCCTGCCAAGGTAAAAAAGACGGTGCAGCTGCACAGATTAAAATTGGTGAAAAAACCATTAACGGTCAATGCCACGTGCGCTTCCAGCCAAATGCTCCGGTTAAAGCGCCAGCTGTGAAAGCATCTTAATTGAGCATTTGAAATTTATTGTTAAAAAGGCACCTTCGGGTGTCTTTTTTTATGCCTGTTCATTCTTAGAACTAAGTCTATCTAAGTGTGCAGGTTTTTGACCATTCGTGTCAGATATTTTTTTATAAAAACGTTTACACTCAATATACTTAAGATTTCAAGGGTAATTATCTTTGACTTTACAGTCACCAAGAAATCGCCCTGAAATGCTTGTGCCAACAGGGAAGATGTTGCACGATTAGACCCATGTCAATACGTGTCAGTGAAGGCACGTTTCAATTTAATTCAGGATTATAACGCTGGTATAAACCAGTATTGAGGAAACCGATATGCCACAATACAAAGCGCCTTTACGTGATATGCAATTTGTTTTGCATGAGCTTTTAAATGCTGAACAACATTATGCCAGCCTGCCTGCATTCCAGGAAAACGTAAGTCGTGAGCTCGTGGATCAGTACCTAGAAGCTGCAGCTGACTTCTGTGAAAATGAATTATCTCCTTTAAACCAGGTCGGTGACCGTGAAGGTTGTACTTGGAACGACGGCGTTGTCACTACTCCGACTGGCTTCAAAGAAGCGTATCAAAAATACATCGAGCTAGGTTTCCCTTCTCTTTCTGCAGAAGAGCAATATGGCGGTCAAGGCTTACCGAACTCTTTAGGTATCACCATTTCTGAAATGGTTGGTACTGCGAACTGGGCATGGGGCATGTACCCTGGTCTATCTCATGGTGCTGTACGTACTTTAGAACACCACGGTTCTCAAGAACAAAAAGATGCTTACCTGCCTAACCTTGTTTCAGGTGTATGGACAGGTACCATGTGTCTGACTGAATCTCATGCAGGTTCTGACCTTGGTATTATCCGTACTAAAGCTGAACCACAAGCAGACGGTAGCTACGCAATCTCTGGCGAGAAAATCTTTATCTCTGCTGGTGAACACGACATGGCTGAAAACATCATCCATATCGTACTGGCTCGCCTTCCTGGCGCACCTAAAGGTACTAAAGGTATTTCCCTGTTCATCGTGCCGAAGTTCAACCTGAATGCTGACGGTTCTATCGGTGAGCGTAATGGCGTACGTTGTGGTTCAATCGAACACAAAATGGGTATCCACGGTAATGCAACTTGCGTAATCAACTTTGACAATGCAAAAGGCTTCCTGATTGGCCCTGAAAACCGTGGTCTGAACTGCATGTTCACATTCATGAACACTGCACGTATCGGTACTGCTGTACAAGGTTTGTCTGCATCTGAATCATCTTTCCAAGGCGCGTTAGCGTATGCGAAAGACCGTTTAGCAATGCGTTCTTTAACTGGTCCTAAAGCACCGGAAAAAGAAGCAGATCCAATTATCGTTCACCCTGCTGTACGTAACATGCTTTTAACTCAAAAAGCATTTGCTGAAGGTGGTCGTGCACTGGTTTACCTGTTGGCCCAATATGCTGACGTGGTTGAACACGGTGTAGAAGAAGCAGACCGCAAATTTGCTGACAACATCCTGTCTCTATTAACCCCAATTGCAAAAGCATTCCTGACCGAAACTGGTTCAGAAGCTGCGAAACACGGTGTACAAGTATTCGGTGGTCACGGCTTTATCTCTGAGCACGGCATGGAGCAAATCGTACGTGATACACGTATCTCTTGCCTGTACGAAGGTACCACTGAGATTCAAGCGCTGGATCTGTTAGGTCGTAAAGTATTGGGTACTCAGGGTGCAATGTTGAAAGACTTCACCAAGATCATCCATAAATTTGCTGAAGCCAACAAAGACAACGCTGGTCTAAAAGAATTCCTTGAGCCACTTGCTGCGCTCAACAAGGAATGGGGCGACCTGACTATGCAGATCGGTATGCGTGCTATGCAAAACCCTGAAGAAGTGGGTGCTGCTGCAGTAGATTACCTGTACTTCTCTGGTTATGTGACGCTTGCTTACCTATGGGCACGTATGGCACTGGTTGCTCAAGAGCAATTGGCTGCAGGTACAACTGATGTAGACTTCTACAATGCGAAGCTGACTACTGCACGTTTCTACTTCAAGAAAATCCTGCCACGTGTTCGTTCACACGTTGACCTGATTGCGACTGGTGTAGAGCCATTAATGAGCCTGGATGCGGAACATTTCGCATTCTAAGCTGATGCAATTTTAAATGCAGAAATAAGGAAAAGGACGGTTACTTTTAAGGCGTCCTTTTTCTTTATAAAGAGTTACAGAATTAACCTTTAGTCGTCTAACAATAAGATTTTTAATGCATTAGACTGACTCAAAATCAATCGAATCAAACAATAAACAGGTGACACACTATGCCAATTTATAACGCGCCACTTGCCGATATGAAATTCATCCTGAACGATGTATTCAATGCAGAACAATTCTGGCAAGCCAATGAAAATTTAGCTCATTTAGATGCTGCAACAGCAGAAGCTATTCTTGAAGAAATGGCTAAATTTGCGCAAAACGTAACCCTTCCATTGAACCGTAGCGGTGATGAAGAAGGCGCGAAATATGAAAATGGCGCAGTGACCACTCCTGCAGGCTTTAAAGAAGCTTTCAAACAATATGCTGAAGGTGGCTGGATTGGCCTGGGTGCTGACGCTGAATGGGGCGGTCAGGAAATGCCAAAAATGCTGACTGTACTGTCAGACGAAATGTTGTTTGCTACCAACCCTTCTTTCATGCTGTATCCACTGCTATCTGTCGGTGCGGGTATGGCACTGAACAGCTATGGTTCTCAAGAACAAAAAGAAACTTACCTGCCAAAAATCTACTCAGGTGAATGGTCAGGTACTATGTGCTTAACAGAACCACATGCGGGTACTGACCTCGGTATTATCAAAACCAAAGCTGAACGCAATGGTGACGGTACTTATAGCATTACGGGTACTAAAATCTTCATTACTGGCGGTGACCACGACCTGGCTGAAAACATTATTCACCTGGTATTGGCAAAAACACCTGATGCACCTGCTGGCTCTCGTGGTATTTCCCTGTTTATCGTACCTAAATTCCTGGTAAATGAAGACGGTTCAATGGGCGAACGTAATCCTGTTGGTCCAGGTTCAATTGAACATAAAATGGGGATCAAGGCATCTGCAACTTGCGTGATGAACTTCGACGGTGCCAAAGGTTACTTAGTTGGTAAAGAAAACGAAGGTCTGGCAGCAATGTTCGTGATGATGAACTACGAACGTCTGTCTATGGGGATCCAAGGTCTAGGTGCATCTGAGTTTGCTTATCAAAATGCAGCACAATATGCGACAGATCGTCTGCAAGGTCGTAGCGCTTCTGGCGTTCAATCTCCAAACAAACCAGCGGATAGTATCTTAGTTCACGGTGATGTACGTCGTATGCTTTTAAACGCACGTGCGAACAACGAAGCATCTCGTGCTTTCGCTGTGTACGTAGGTCAACAGCTCGACATCACCAAGTTCTCTACAGATGCAGAAGCAATCAAAAAAGCTAACGACCGTGTTGCCTTGCTAACGCCAATCGCGAAAGCATACCTAACAGATACTGCATTTAATGCAACACTTGATGCACAAATGGTCTTCGGTGGTCATGGCTATATCCGTGAATGGGGTATGGAACAATGTATCCGTGACCTGCGTATTTCACAGATCTACGAAGGGACCAACGGCGTTCAATCTCAAGACTTGATCGGTCGTAAGACGATTAAGTGTGGCGGTGAATTCATCGCTGAATATATCCAGGAAATCCGTGACTTCACTAATGCACTAGATGCGGATTTGAACTTCATTAAAGATGCAACACTTGATGCTGCTGCAGAAGTTGAAGCAGTGACTCAGCACATCCTTGAAGCTGCAAAAGAAAATCCTGAATATGCGAATGGTGCAGCAGTAGATTATCTACATGCGGTAGGTCTGTTGAGCTTCTCTTACATGTTTGCGCGCATTGCCAATGCTGCGAAAGACAAACAAGGTGAGTTCTATCAGAACAAACTCGGCCTTGCGCGTTACTTCGTACAACGTATCCTGCCTGAACTAGCGCTGCGTATTACTAAAGTGAAAGCGGGTTCAGAAGCATTAACACAATTCTCTGAAGATTACTTCACTACTCAAGCTTAAGCTTCTTAAGCCATAAAAAAACGCCTGCAATCGCAGGCGTTTTTTTATTACTCTTTTAAACTTTTTCGATCAGAATCGTATCTGGCTGATTGGCCACCTTAGGATTCAGATGCTTGTTTACAATTCGGATTTCCCCTTCAGACTGCAATGATTCACACAGTTCTAAGACTTTCTGCATATCATCACTTTTAATCCCCGTACCTAGAATTAATTTTTTACCTGCTTCTAATTGACTAATCTTATTTTGGATTTTTTCTAACATCTTTTTTCTCCCTCATTATTCGATGTACAGCTTCTACAATATAGCAATTTGCTATGAAAAAAGTACACTTTTTCATCTTTTTAAATTTTTATTTTTCATAAGTCATCTTTCTTTGCATGAAATTTGCAGGACATTTCCTGAGATTTATAAATTATTCATTCTTAATCAGGAGGACATCGTAATGAAACCGAATCCCAAAGCCCTAAAAATAGAAGCCCTCCTCGACCGTTGCGGTAATCTTGCCGTAGAAAGTTTCCATTATCTCGCCCTGTTTATCATTGGCTGTATGGTGATCTGGTCTGCCGGTCATACCGTCATCGACATTTTAACGGTTAAACAATTTGCCAGTATTGATGACATTCTGCTGTTATTTATCTATTTAGAATTGGGAGCAATGGTTGGTATTTATTTTAAAACCAATCATATGCCAGTTCGTTTCCTGATTTATATCGCAATTACCGCGCTGACACGCCTGCTGATTTCTGATATTCAGCACACACATAAGGCCAGCATGGATCAAGTGATTATTACCGGTTCTATCCTGATTTTGGCTTTAGCTATTTTAGTCGTACGTTATGCATCCTGGACCTATCCTTCGATCATTCGAGATAAGCATAGTGAGAAACCATTACCACCGGGCAAAACCCCACGTCCTGAAGATGATGAGTTGGCATAACCTTTAAAAAGTCCCCCTTTGAAAAAGGGGGATATAGGGGGATTCATTAATCAAAAATCCAATCACCTCTCCTAAAAGGAGAGGGAAATTTTTAAAAAATTTCATAAAAATGATAGAAAATAAATCCCCATTTATTAAACGGTAAGCCATATATAGCGAAAGAGAGGGATTGAAAACTTATCGGTTATTCACCAACACATAACGTCCATTTTCAAAAATCCAGTGCATACCCGCAGGTGGATCAGGTAGGCCGAGACGGCGCCAGTCATTGATCAACACATAACGTGAGCTTTCAATATGCGCCACATTCGGATCACCATTCACCCAGCTATAGCTGTTTGAATTTTGATAAATAGTAGTCGGTGCCTGATATTGAATGCTAACCCCATTCTGAAGGACAGGACGATTCGGATAATGATGCACAGGTGGCAATGGACGCTGTGGATAATGCTGCTGTAGTGGACGTGGAGGCAAAGGACGTTTATAAGTATCTTTGCTGGTATAACCGACCCAGTCATTTCCTGCCATAGCTGCTATAGAAGCTCCAAATAAGAGTGCAGCTAGACAGGCGCTGGACAAGATAATTTTCATAGGAACTTCCCTCGATAGGTTTGCCTATATTTTATACAAAATTTACGGAGAAAATATGAATTTATCTGGTTATGCCATAAGGATTTATCAGCCATCACGAAATAGATATTTGTCCAGTGGCTCAGGTGCTGCATACATGCTTTATGCTAAACTTTGATTTTCCGAATTTTGAGTCCAACGTCGTGTCCGATTTAAGTTTTGATCGTTTATACGAATATTTCTGTAAAGTCCCAAGTGTTCAAAAAAACCTGATTGATAGCTATGGATCTGATGGCAAGCAAGCATGGTGGTTCAAGTTTCGTATTGATGTAGATCATCCACTGGCTTGGCAAACCGTACAGGAACTGGGTCATGTCCTTAATTATATTTCCAAGAATGAACGCTTGCCGACTCAGTTTTTACCTGTCTCCCCTCCTCCCTATATGAATGGTGTGGCAAAGGATTTTCTGTGCTGGGTGATTCAATGCAATAATGCAGATTTCCCACCGGATGTAGTATGTGACTGGTTAGAAGCACGTCTGCCGAATCCAGTGGATGAAGAATCTCAGTGGAAAATCAAAACTGATATTGCTGAACTCGACCAAATGTCCGATAAAGATTTGGATAAACTGGTTCCACCAAATCCAGCACCTTAAAATTTCCTAATTAAAATAAAAAAAATCCCTCTAATTTAAGAGGGATTTTTTATAGTGAAGCCTTCACTTAAATCTTTAGTCACTGAAAATAAAAAGCTATTAAAGTGATTCCATCAAATTTCAGACAATAAAAAAAGGCCTCAAGTCTTAATATGCTTGAAGCCTTTCCAGATATCTGGTCCCGAGGGTCGGACTCGAACCGACACGTCATCGCTGACAGTGGATTTTGAGTCCACCGCGTCTACCAATTTCACCACCTCGGGAGTGGATGAGAGGTATATTACCCGGTTTCGATCAGATGTCAACGCAGATTCTTTGCATTTGCTTAATTTTAAAACAAAACTCATTTTTTTGATCTATAAAGCTGCAATTTCCTCCCTAAAAAGGAAAAAAGTTTATACTAAGCCCAGTTTTTATTACCGTAACTTGTCATGCAACTTTCTGATTTTAGCTTTGATCTCCCAGATGAGCTGATTGCTCGCTACCCGCTTGAACAACGTAGTGCTTCCCGCCTTTTACACCTCGATGCTGAAGGTCAATATCATGACCACCAATTTACCGACATTCTGGATTTATTGAATGAAGGCGATTTACTGGTTCTGAATGATACCAAAGTGATGAAAGCCCGCCTAAAAGGTAAACGTGCCTCAGGTGGTGCGGTTGAAGTTCTGGTTGAACGCATGATGGATCAATTCATCGCGCACTGTCATATTAAAGCCAGCAATACGCCAAAAGCCGGTGCTGAACTGTTTATCGGTCCAGACGCAGTCAAAGTGACGGTTCAAGGCCGCCATGAAAATCTGTTTATTGTGGAATTCTCACAACCGATTCTTGATGTCCTAGACAAATATGGCGCGCTGCCAATTCCGCCTTATTTCAACCGTGAAGCGGAAGAGATTGATACGGTACGCTATCAAACCGTGTTCAATGATCCGACAAAATTGGCCAGTGTTGCTGCGCCAACGGCTTCCCTGCACTTCGATGAAGACTTGCTGAAAAAGCTGGAAGAAAAAGGTATTCAAAAAACTTTTGTGACTTTGCATGTCGGCGCAGGGACATTCCTGCCAGTTCGTACCAATGATATTGAAAATCACATCATGCACAGCGAGTGGTGTCAGGTCTCTGATGAATCCATGGCACTGATCAAAGCCACCAAAGCACGTGGCAATAAAGTGATTGCTGTGGGTACCACGGCGACTCGTGCGACTGAAAGTGCGGCTCAAGCGAATGGTGGTGAGCTTAAAGGCTGGACGGGTGATACACAAATCTTCATCTACCCAGGTTATGAATTTAAAGTGGTGGATCGTTTGATTACCAACTTCCACTTGCCTGAATCTACCCTACTGATGCTGGTATCAGCCTTGTCAAATCGTGACAATATTCTGAATGCCTATAAACATGCTGTAGAAAGCAAATACCGTTTCTTCAGCTATGGCGACGCTATGCTGATTGATCAGGCTAAATAATTATAGGACACGCCTATGCCGATCGATGCGGTGCAACATTCTATTCATATTCGTCGTAAGAAAAATGATGTGGTGTTTCGCAACATCGCTCGGCTTTGGGATTTGGGCCGTCAGGCAGAAAGTCATCAAGATTTGCTGGATGGCCTGCATCCTTGGAACGGTCCAATTACCCTTAAATTTGAAAATAACCTGCCACTTGCCCTCGCCCTTTTCGGCGCGATGCTGGTATTGGTAATCTTTATTGCTCCGGGCAATATCTGGATGCAAGGCAGTGTCTTCCTCGGCTGCCTACTGATCTTTTGGGCCTATATCAGCTTTGAACACCGCAAACCCATTGATGATGTCATCGCCTATCTGGAAGAAATCGCGCTCAGCAAGAAATATCAGTTAGCTTTCCAAAAGCAACCTCAGCATATTTCCATGCCACTGAATCCCATCCAGTTCATCGGCAACCTGAAACGTCTTTTTCCTTTGTTTAACCGTGGCTCTTTGATTAATGAAATTAGCCGCTATGCCAGTACCGTCTGGGAAGATGAAAATGGCCAGCAGCATCAGGTCATGGTCTTTCAATATCATTATGTGAATGAGGTTCAGATTCGGGATAAAAATGGCAAGCCAGTAAAGGTCACGGAAGTACATAAAGATCTGTGGGGTGTATTTGTCTTTGATATTCAAATTCAAGGCCTTGCTATCAGTACTTCAAAGCGCAAATTTTATTATCCTTATCCCCATCCTTGGCACAGCAGTGACATTCGTACCAACCAGCGCTTAGGCTTTTATGGCAGTGATCCGATGCAAATGGCGAAACTACTGACACCGGGATTTGTTATGCGTCTGGCCAATTTCTTTGAACAGCGTCAGGGCGATTTACTGTTTCATCCTGAGAAACATATGCTGTGCTACTTGGGGCCACATGATCTATTCAAAGTTTCTAGTCAAAACAAGAACATCAACGATATTCCCGCATTGCGTGGACATCTGAGAACGTTTAAATTAGTAGAATTGGAAAAGCTACAAACTGACCTGATTCAGTTTTTAAAATAATTATTCTCTTTGGGGACTGCTTTTATGGGATTTGTTGTTTTTGTCATTATCCCGATTCTGCTGATTGTTGCCATCATCATGATCCGCAACAGTATCGTACGTCATCATAATGCTACCATTCGTGCATGGTCGGATGTTGCCAGCTATGAACGGCAAAAACTGAAAATCCTCGATGGTCTGCAACCCTTGGTCGAGCAATATTCCAGTTTTGAAAAAGGCACGCTAGAAAAAGTCACCGAACTGCGTCAGAACATCATGAACCTGAATATCAAAGATGCAGATATCGGGCAGTTACAGCGTATCGAAAGCCTGAACCGCGAGTTGATGCATAACCTGAATGTGGTGATTGAGAATTACCCAGAACTGAAAGCCAATGAAATTTATCTAAAAATGATGAATGAAATTGAAGAACAGAATGAAAATGTCGGTGCGGCAATTAGCATCTATAACCGCAATGTCGAACTGTTTAATAACCAGATTCAGGTTTTTCCACACAATATCATTAACAACATGTTGCTACAAAAGAAAGCTGTACGTCCTTTCCGCGATCAGGCGGTGACACAAAGCTTTGACTATCGTCCGAATTTTTAAATCCCGACGAATTTTTATGCGATGATAAGCAATACCTAGCTGCCTTAGTGATGAATGAATTCTAGATAAGGCAGTTTGCTTCAGAATAAAAATAAAAGAATTAAAATTATGCTGGATCATCTCGATACCTTAAAGGAAATCCTGATCAAGGAGTTTTATCAACTCTATGATCAATACAACGATGACGGAATCTATGCCTGTAGTCTGGTCTTTGACGAGTTTCTGCGGCTCGACGATCTTGCCATTTCGACCGAACGCAGTATTTTTAACGATCAGGAAGATCGTGCCCAGTATCTATCGGAAAGCGATCGTTGGAATGCAGCGAAATGGCGTTATCGCACGACCTATAGTTCCAATAGCGGCATGACCCAGTTCCGTGCCCTGCTCGACACCTATTTCAAGAACCAGCATAGCTTTGGCAATCCTTTGCTAGAGCATGGTAAGACTGATCAGGCCAACACGCTAGATGTGTTACTAAAATTGTTTAAGCAGGCACGAGATGCTTTAGAACAGGATTATGGTCTGGACTTAAGCCAAATTCTGTTCTTCATCCATATGCCACCCCAGCCGCAGATGGAACTGCAATCCGCGACCTACCTGAATCCGGATAGTGCTTTGCGGCAACAGTTCCTGTCTAGTAAACAATCCAAAAATCATGCGACAGCGCCGAGGCAGTTCAAGCTCTCGCAGAGCGACAAAGATCTGCTGATTGATTTGGCGCAGTTAGTCAGATTAGAAGCTTATGATTACCTAAACGTGGCTCATCAGGCCTATTTGCTAACCCTGGAACCGCACTTTGTCGATGCCAATCTGTATATCCAGAAACTGATCCAGCATATCGCAGCGATGGCCACTGAAATTGACGGTAGTTGTGCCATGACTCAAGCTGAAATTCAGGAGCGGATCAGTCAGTTTGAGCGTTAAATCGCAAGCTGCTTCTTCATTTTTCATTCATACAGGCAACATAAATAAAACAGCCCCGTTAGACCCGAATGCTGGCGTTTATGTTCAGAATCAAGGAAAATAGCCGGTTTTAGCATTAACAATCAGCGAACTGTTTTTTCGCCTTGATTTGGAACTCCTATGAAGTTTGAAAAACTAGCGCAGTCGGGCCGTGCCCGTCGTGGCCGTTTAACGCTTGAGCATGGCGTGGTTGAAACGCCTATGTTCATGCCGGTGGGGACTTATGGCACGGTGAAAGGCGTATTGCCTCGTGACATCAAAGAAATTAAGTCTCAGGTGATTTTGGGCAATACCTTCCACTTATACTTACGTCCAGGCCTGGATGTGATCCGCGAACATGGTGGTCTGCATCAGTTCATGAAGTGGAACAACCCGATCCTGACCGATTCTGGCGGCTTCCAGGTATTCAGCCTCGGTGCGATGCGCAAAATCAAGGAAGAGGGTGTAACCTTCCGCTCGCCAATTGATGGTTCTAAAGTATTCCTGTCTCCTGAAATCTCGATGGACATTCAGCATACGCTGAACTCTGATATCGTGATGATTTTTGACGAATGTACGCCTTATCCGGCAACGCATGAAGAAGCACAAAAATCACTACAATTGTCTTTACGCTGGGCAAAACGCTGTAAGACTCAGCACCATGACGTACTGAAAAATCGTAATGCCCTGTTTGGGATTATCCAAGGCGGTATGTATGAAGATTTACGTGATGAATCCTTAAAAGGTCTGCTTGAAATTGACTTTGATGGTTATGCGATTGGCGGTCTGTCAGTAGGTGAACCAAAAGAAGAAATGATCAAGGTGCTGGATTATCTTCCAAATAAAATGCCGGAAGACAAGCCTCGTTACCTGATGGGTGTCGGCAAGCCTGAAGATATCGTAGAAGCAGTTCGCCGCGGTGTCGATATGTTCGACTGCGTGATGCCAACCCGAAATGCACGTAACGGTCATTATTTTGTGACTGGTGGTTTGGTGCGTATCCGTAATGCCAAATACCGTCATGACCAAAGCCCACTTGATCCAACTTGCGACTGCTACACTTGCCAAAACTTTACCCGTGCCTACCTGTTCCACCTGGAGAAATGCGGTGAAATGCTAGGTTCTATGCTGGGTACGATTCATAACTTGCGCTATTACCTGCGCCTGACTGAAGCGATGCGCGAAGCACTGGATCAAGGTACATTCGAGCAATTTGTTGAGGACTTTTATGCCCGTCGTGGCATGCAAGTGCCTCCTTGTCCTGAAGATTAATCTTTCAGCATTTGCGCTAAAGAAAAAGACAAGGTAAATTGCAGAACAAGTCAATTTATTATCATTCAGTTAATTAACCGTTTTTAGTTTAGGAAAATGTAAATGAGCCTATTTATTTCGACTGCTCACGCTGCAGGTGAAGCTGCACAACAACCAAGCCTGATGGCCAACCTTTTGATGATTGCAGTATTCGTTGCAATCTTCTATTTCCTGATCTGGCGTCCACAATCTAAACGTGCCAAAGAGCATCGTGCACTGATTGAAAGCCTGGGTGTTGGCAGTGAAGTGGTATTTGCAGGCGGTTTAATGGGCAGAATCACAAAAATTGAAGGTGACTTTGCTGTGGTTGAACTGAACCGTGGCGTAGAAGTAAAAGTTCAGCGTGCAAGCGTGGTCTCAGTACTTCCTGAAGGCACTTTGAATAACATTTAATCAAAAGAAGTCGTGCTCCCTGCACGACTTTTTCATTTTAAGAAGAAAACAAATGCGTTACCCAGCATGGAAATATGTGCTGATCCTGGTTGTTCTAGTGGTCAGCACATTATATGCCCTGCCTAGTTTGTATCCAGATGAACCTGCCGTACAGATTTCGGGTGCCAAAGCCGGCACTCAGATCGATGCAGGCATCGTACAAAGAGCAGAGCAATTATTAAAAACTGAAAATATTGCAACTCATGACAACAGCTTCAGCAACAATGCGGCCTTACTCCGTGTTGGTTCTAGCGAAGCACAGCTCAAGGCCAAAGAAGCATTGCGTCGCGGCTTGGGCGATGATTACGTTGTAGCACTTAACCTTGCACCAACAACTCCAGAATGGCTTCAAAAAATTGGCGCCAAGCCAATGAAACTGGGTCTGGACTTACGTGGTGGTGTTCACTTCTTATTAGAAGTGGATATGGACAAGGCGATTGCGCAGCGTATGGAAACATCTGCAACTGACCTGCGTCGTCAATTGCGTGATAACAACCTGAAATTCAACAGCCTGACTCTCAGCAATAACACCATTACCATGCAGTTTGCAGGCAATGATGACCGTTCTGCAGTGATGGACTTCCTGCGCCGTAACGGCAATGAATTCACGCAACAAGCTGTAGCGACAGATGCCGGTTCTACCCTACGCCTGACCTATACCGATGTGCGTAAGCAGGAAATTGAAAGCTATGCAGTCAACCAGAACTTAACCACGCTTCGTAACCGTATTAACGAACTGGGTGTCGCTGAAGCACTGGTACAGACTCAGGGCAGCAACCGTATTGTGGTTGAACTTCCAGGTGTCCAAGACACTGCTGAAGCAAAACGTGTCCTGGGTCGTACTGCGAACCTCGAGTTCCGTCTGGTGTCTGATCTGAATGATCAATATATTGATCCGTATACTGGTCAAGCAAAAGGCACATTACCACCAGGTACTGAAGCATTTGCTTATGAGTCGCTGGATAGCGGTCGTCAATTATTGCTGAACCGTACCCGTATTCTGACTGGTGAACGTGTTCAGAATGCCTCTTCTGGCTTTAGCCAGGACACTGGCGGTGCTGAAGTAAATATTACTTTGGACAGCGCTGGCGGTAAGTTGATGGCAGATGCAACACGTAATGCTGTTGGCAAACGTATGGCGGTTCTGTTCATCGAGAACAAGCAAAAGATCAGCTATGTCGAAGATCCTGCAACGGGTGCACAAACTGAAGTTCGTACCCCATATACTGAATCTGTCGTAATTAACGCAGCAACCATTCAAGCCGTACTAGGTTCTCAGTTCCGTATTACCGGTTTAGATTCTCCACAAGAAGCGTCTGAACTTGCCTTGATGTTACGTGCCGGTGCACTGGCTGCGCCAATGTACTTCGTTGAAGAACGAGTGATTGGTCCAAGTCTGGGTCAGGAAAACATCGACAAAGGTGTGCTTTCTACTCAAATCGGTTTCATTCTGGTGGCGATCTGGATGGTGGTATTCTTCCGTCTGTTCGGTGTGATTGCCAACTTCGCGCTGGTATTCAACCTGGCGATGATCCTGACTGTGATGTCGTGGATTGGTGCTTCCCTTACCCTGCCGGGTATTGCGGGTATCGTCATCACGATTGGTATGGCCGTCGATGCCAACGTCCTGATCTGTGAACGAATACGCGAAGAAATGAAGTGGGGCGCCTCGCCGAAACAGTCGATTGTCGCCGGTTATGACCGAGCCTATAACACCATTTTCGACTCGAACTTAACTACCTTCCTGGTCGCGTTTATTCTGTTTGCAATTGGTACCGGCCCGATCAAAGGCTTCGCCGTGACCCTGATGATTGGTATTGTCTGCTCGATGTTTACTGCAATTACAGTAACCCGTGCGATTGTACAGATCATCTATGGCAAAAAACGTAACTTGAAAAAGTTGAGCATTTAAGGAGATCACTGATGACTGAGAATACTCAACTAAATTCAAAACAATACGGCCGTCCGGATCACGAACGTGTCATCCCGTTTATGAAAATTGCTTTGCCTGCGGCATTGCTTTCAATTTTCTTGACGGTTGCCAGTATCTTCTTTATTGCCACTAAAGGCTTAAACCTGGGTCTGGACTTTACCGGTGGTGTGGCAGCAGAGCTGAACTATACCAATCCTGTGAAGCCAGAATCAGTTACTCAAGCATTGAGTAAAGCTGGTTTTAATGATGCCGTGGTACAGACTTTAGGTTCTGAACGTGACCTGATGGTACGTATGCCCGTGCAGAAAGATATCGAAGCGGAAGACTTGACCAAAGCCATTACTACTGCAGTTCAGCTGCCAGGTAATGCCGCTGAAGTGCCAAAGGTGGATGTCGTTGGTGGTCAGGTAGGTAACGAGCTGTACGTGCGTTCTGCAGGTGCAGTTGCCCTTGCTCTGCTACTAATGCTGGTCTATGTCACTATCCGCTTTGAGTTCAAGCTGGCAATGGGTGCAGTGCTGTCCTTGTTTCACGATATCGTCGTGACTCTCGGTGTCTTTGCCATGACACAATGGCCATTCGACCTGACTGTATTAGCAGCGTTGCTGGCAATTATCGGCTTCTCGCTGAACGACAACATCGTAGTATCTGACCGTATTCGTGAAAATTTCCGTAAGATCCGTGGTGCTGAACCACTGGAAATCGTCAATATTGCTTTGACCGAAACCTTACGTCGTACCATTCATACCTCAGCAACATTATTACTGGTTGTAGTAGCGATGATGGTGATGGGTGGTGCTGGCCTGAAATGGTTCTCGATCGCAATGTGTGTTGGTGTCTTTGTGGGTACCTATTCGTCGATCTATATCGGTACAGCCTTTGCCCTATGGCGTGGCCTCAACCGTCAGGACTTCATTGTTCAAGTGAAACCTGAATTTGATGAAGAGAACGAAATTCCATAATTTCGGCCTACTTTAAAAACATGAAAGCCCATCTTCTGATGGGCTTTTTTATGTTAGTTGAATCTGTTCAGGATACAAGATCGCGATCACTACACCGGCCTGCTGAATGTCCTGTTTCCGGAAACTGACCTGACGTTTGCCCTCCAGACTTTGGCAATGTAATTCCTGTTCAGTTTCAGCTTGTAGTTCCAGAATTAAACATAATTCATTGATGAGCTGTACGCAAAGCAGATCGGCTGGCTGAGCTTGTCTTTGACGATCACATAACAGCCACCAACCCGATTTTAGTATCGGGGCATAGACTTCGCTGCTGACTTGTATTGCATAGTGATTTGGCTGCAACTGAATCGTTGGCTCTATTTGATAATGCGCTGCGTCAATAGGCTTTAAACGGAATAGCTCCTGCTCCACCACTCGCATGCCATATAAATTGGGCACCGGAATATTTTGTACTTGTTGTATCTGCAGTTCTGGCTGATCCAAAATTAAAGCCTCCAGACCAAGTTGTTGTTCTAACTCCCGTGCAGCCTTTTCTCCAATCTGTCGCTTGCTATTCAGTAACTGGGCCACATGAGCCGCGGACAGACCATAATATTCGCAGATCTCTTTGCCAGTTTTAAATCGCTGACTAGCAATCCATTGATCAATGATCTTGCTCAGATTTTCTCTTCTACGTTCAAATAGTTCTGTCGTACTCATAGTAATTGGACGAATTCATTTTTATTAAGTGCTATTCAGCACCTTACAATAAAAAAGCCCACCAATAAATGGTGAGCTTTGATTTGAAAAATCAAATTAAAGTTTTACCAGGTCACCTTTCAGCGCTACACCTGCCACTGCAGTACCTTTCGCACATTGATAAGTCTTAGTGCTCTTGGTTTCATTGGCTTTATAATAGCTCACCAGATTAGTTACCGCATTCGCACCACGCGCTTTTGCAGTACGTTCAAACTGAATCAGTGCAGAACGCAATACATGGTCACAAGAAGATTCAGCTGACTTGGCAAAACCGTTGGTTTTTTTATTAGTGATCAAACCACGTTCGATAACACGACCACCTGACTTGGTGCCTGCCAGATAAAACTTCACTGAACCATCCAGCACGCCATCATCAACAGCACGCTTCACCGCTTCCTGGAAATCAAAATCATGCATATTATCTGCAGCCTGTGCAGATAGCACCCCACCAAAACCCAATACAGCTACTAAAGCAAATTGTTTAATTTTCATGTTATTACCCTCTAAAAGATTAGTTTAAAAATGTTGTTAATTGTGAGAATACGGCATTGTCCAGACGCATTTTCCAAGCCATTGCGTTCTTATGGATCTTATTGCCTTTTTGTTCCAGATTACGGCTGCCCGTAATTTGTGAAGAGACTTGCTGACCGCTCACCAGATAAGTGACCTGTAAATAGTGGCTACGGCGATTAATCCCTGCCACAACGCGATTGCTGTCTGTCTGTTCCACGACCCAGCCGGCACGTGCTTGCTGAGCAATCGCCTGCTTAATCTGCTTTTGTACATCAGCTGCAGAGACCTGTGCAGGAACACTAAACTGACGTTGTGGATAGTCAGAAATTTTAACCGTACTGCAAGCTGTGAGCCCTATTACCCCTGCTGCCGACAGAATCAGCAGCCAGTTTTTCAGTTTCATATTACCCTCTGAAATTATGCTTATTTATAATTAGATTTTTTTAAAGATCAGTGATGTGTTGATACCGCCAAAAGCAAAATTATTACTCATAATCATATCGGCAGACATGTTACGCATCTCACCCCGGATATAATCCAATTCTGCACACGTCGGGTCAATATGATCCAGATTTAAGGTCGGTACAAATTGCTGACGCTGCATCATTTCAATGCTCAGCCAAGCTTCAATAGCACCACAAGCCCCCAAGGTATGACCAAAATAGCTTTTTAATGAGCTAATTGGCTTTTTACCTAAAATGCGTAAGGTCGCTTGAGTTTCCGCTACATCCCCCTGATCGGTAGATGTACCATGTGCATTGACATAGTCAATCTGGGTCGCATCGACCTGCGCATCTTTAAGGGCCAGCTGCATGCAACGCCCCATCATTTCCGAATCTGGACGGGTCACATGCTGACCATCGGTATTGCTGCCATAGCCAATAATTTCAGCATAGATTTTGGCACCACGAGCTTTGGCATGTTCATATTCTTCCAGAATCAGACAGCCAGCACCTTCACCAACTACCAGCCCATCACGGTTCTGATCAAAAGGACGCGGGGTTTGTTCAGGATGATCATTCTTGCTGCTGGTCGCAAGTAGCACATCAAACACTGCTGAACCTGCAGCACTCAGCTCTTCTGCTCCACCAGCCAGCATGACTATCTGCTTACCATACTTGATTGCTTCATAAGCCTGACCAATTGCCATTGAGCCAGATGTACAAGCACTAGAAGTGGGTAACGTCAGGCCTTTCAAACCAAAATAAACTGTCATATTCACGGCACTGGTATGTGACATCATGCGGATATAAGTTGTGGCATTGAGTTGATTCATGTTGTTTTCAAGCAGCATGGCACCGAACTCACGGATAGCATCCACGCTTCCTGCAGAGGAACCAAAAGCCACACCAGTGTCGCCACTGGTCAGGATTTCATCACCCAGTAATCCTGCGTCTTCAAGCGCTTTTTCCGCACAGACTACAGACATCAGTGCAACACGGCCCATGCCGCGGGTGACCTTACGGTTAAAATGCTTCGGTACCGTAAAAGATTCAACCGGGCCACCCAGTTTGCTGCGTAAATCAGTATAGATTTCCCATTCGGGCATATAGCGAATTCCGCTCTGCCCTTCAGCAAATTGCGCAAAGATCTGATCTGCAGTTTCACCCAATGAGGTGATCCCTGACATTCCTGTAATAACAACACGTTTCATCAGATCAATCCTCCATTCACCGAGATGACCTGACGGGTGATATAACTCGCATCATCACTACACAGAAATTTTACCACTTTAGCCACTTCTTCAACCTGCCCCATACGCTGCATTGGAATCATTTTCAGCGCATGTTCCTTCACTTCTTCGGTAACCATTTCAGTTTCAATCAAACCGGGCGCGACACAGTTCACGGTGATTTTTCGTTTCGCCAGCTCCAAAGCTAAAGCTTTGGTTGCCCCAATCAGACCAGCTTTAGCGGCACTATAGTTCACCTGCCCACGATTACCCATCACGCCAGATACAGAAGATAAAGTGACGATACGGCCCCCTTGTTTCAGGCGGATCATTGGCATCATTAGTGGTTTGAGCACATTGTAAAAACCGTTCAGAGAAGTGGAGACCACATCATCCCAGTCTTCATCAGTCAATGCCGGGAAAGCACCATCACGTGTCAGGCCGGCATTTAGCACCACACCATAGAAAGCACCATGCTCTGCCACATCCTGCTCCAAGATTGCTGCGATCTGGGCACGATCATTGACATCGAACATGAGTACATGACTGGCTTGACCCAAAGCCTGAATTTCCTGTGCGACCTGCTCTGCTTCCTGCTGTCTGGAACGTGCATGTACCGTGACATCAAAACCAGCCTTGGCCAGTTCCAGTGCAATCGCCTTACCAATCCCCCGGCTAGAACCTGTGACTAAAATTCTTCTGCTCACTTTAATTTCCCAATCATGTCATCATTATCTGCAGGCTCATAAACACTTAGCATTGCAGTAAAATTATGTTCTTTATACTGTATTTCGCAATTAAATTGGCCTAGACCTTCGTGTAGATAACTCTGCTCTACCCGAATACGAACCACACTGCCTAATTCAAAATAAGGCACCAGCAATTGCATTTTGCGTGTTCCCAACAAAAAACCAATACGCGGTTGCTGACCTTTGGAATGCCCTTTATGCCCTGCATAAACGCTGACTGTCTGTGCCATCAGCTCAATACTGGTCCAGGTCGGTAAACCTTCAGCTTCACAGAACATCAGTTCAGGCCGAATAGTTAGTTCGGCAATGGCAAACTCATCATTGGCTTCAATTAAATGATCCACAAAGACCATTGGCTTTTCATGTGGAATAAACTGTACGGCATCCATCATGGACATGTGGTTCCTAAAATAAGACTGATATTGCTGCCGCCAAAAGCAAAAGAGTTACTCATCACATAACGAATTGGCTGATTTAATTCCGGGTTCAATACATAGTTTTGGTCATCTAACTCTGGATCAAGCACACCGTCCTGATGCAGTGGTAACCAGCTTTGATCCAATAACACCTGCTGACAGATATAGGCTTCAATCGCCCCGGCAGCGCCAAGACAATGGCCGGTTTTATGTTTGGTACTACTTAAAGGAACATCATGTTCTTGGAATACCGTGCGAACTGCCTTGATTTCCATCGCATCATTTTGCGGTGTCGAAGTGCCGTGCATATTCAGGTAGCCAATATCACTGGTCTGAATCCCGGCCATCTCCAAGGCTTTTTGCATGGCCTGAGCTGCACCCTGTCCTTCAGGATGCGGTGCAGAAATATGCCAGGCATCCATAGACTCGCCACTACCGAGTAACATGACTGGTGCAGTTTCTTTGGAAATTAAGAATAAACCTGCGGCCTCACCGATATTGATGCCATCACGCTGTGCACCACATGGCTGACAGATCCCTGCAGAGAGGCTTTCCAGGCTATTAAAACCATTTAAAGTCAGTCGGCATAAGGTATCCACTCCACCGACCAAAACTGCATCAGCAAGACCGGCATTTAACAAGCGCTGACCTGCGGCCAATGCCTTGGCAGCTGAAGAACAGGCAGTAGAAATGGTATAAGCAGGTCCGTGCCAACCTAAATACTGTTGCATGGCTTTGGCTAAGCAACCCATTTCCTGTTTACGATGATCCACCAAGTCTTCAGATTGCTGTGTGAAATAAACCTTCATCGCAGCTTCATTGTCACTCACCCCAGATGTCGAAGTACCTAAAATCACAGCCAGACGATGCTTTGGAAACTGAGCCACATAAGTCTGCACATCAGCTTCAATTTCTTTTAGTGCAGTTAAAGCAAAACGCAGGTTACGTGAATCAACATATTTGAGTACATCAGGCACTTCAGTGATCAGTTCACCATGATAAGCACCAACCCATACTTTCTGTTCTGGTAAAAAATCAGCACTTTCAGTCAAGGTATTTATAGGATGAGTGAGATTATATCGCAGCTGATCAGCAGTTGCCCCCAATGCTGATAGGCCTACACTCAACTGAATCCCGACAGCAGGATGAACAGTGTTGGGATTATGAACCATGCATTCCCTCATCATTTTCTAGTGTATTGCTCACAGGACTGATCACCATCTGATATGGCACCTGAATATTGTTCAACTCAATACTGTCATCTAGAGTTTTAATTTTTAGCACAGGCTGGTTCTGAATAAGCACCATCTGCATATCATCTTGTTGCTGTAAGCTGACCTGTGCAGATTGCATTTTGGCAAAATCTGGATAGGTCGCATACAAGATGTCACGCACCACATAATCAAAAGGCAGCAGCTTCATGGCATCAATGCGCTGCTCGACCTGGACTTTATTGCCATTAAAGCTGAGCTTAAACAGCTGCTGTCCGGTCAAGCTCAACGCCACCATATCCAAGTTACTGCCTTGTTGTTCCTGATACAGCAAGAAGCTAAAGCTATGTTCCTTCCATTGAACTTCAATCTGGTCCTGACGCTGATAACTTTGCGCTGACCAAGTCGACGTCACCAAGCCTTGGGCTTGCGGAATCAGGCTTTGGCAGCCACTGCAGAGCAGTACGCTAGCCAAGGCCAAAGAGATGAGCTTTAAAGGCACTCTTGCTGTCATCAAATTAACTTTCCTGTGGTTGTGCTTCACGGCAGTATTCTGCCAAGGTATTTAAGCGCTGTTTTGCATTTTTATGAATCGGATTAGTAGTATCCCAAGCATATCCGGCCAATAAGGATGAAATCATACGGCGAATTTTTTCTTCCTGACGGGTTGAGAATACAACGTCCTGAAATTCACCGGAATACCAGGATTCCACATAAGCACGGAAAACCTTGATGCCTTGACGCAATGGCTTCTCGTATTCTTGCATCCAGTCAACATTTTGACCTTGCAACACTTTATCCACCAGTGGAATCGCTAGACTGGAAGATTTCAAGGCAATCGTCACACCCGAAGAGAATACTGGATCCAGGAATTCACCGGCATTTCCCAGCAAAGCATAGTTACGTTCAGCCAGATGTTTCACATTTGCAGAATAACCTACCAGTGTACGTACCTGTGTATCGAACTTGGCCTTGTGCAATACATGAGACAGGCTTTCATCATCTGCAAGAATACGTTTAAACAGACTTTCCAAGTCTTGCTCAGCAGAATCTTCAAAACCGTATTTTTTAAAAAAGTCCTGCTCAGCCACAATACCAAAAGAGGAACGGCCATCCGCAAATGGAATCAGCCAGTACCAGGCACGATGATCTTTGTCGTGTACCGTGATCAGGATTTTTTCACGGTCAAAGTCTGGATCATCCAGAATTCCATCTTCAATATGAGTAAATACAGCGCGGCGAACCGGAAAATCTGATGGACTTTCTAAGTCCAGGAATTTCGGCAAAATTCGACCAAATCCACTGGCATCCAGCAGGAACTTACCCTGAATCTGATAACTTTCACCTTGTTCATCTTTTACAGTTAGGATTGGGTGCTCAGGTTTCACATCTACCACTATCACTTCATGACCAAAACGGATTTCAGCGCCTTTGTTCTGAGCTTCTTGTGCTAACAGATGATCAAACTGGGCACGACGCACTTGCCAGGTTGTTCCCGGTCCTTCACTAAATTTTTCGGTAAAATCATAAAAACTGCGCTGTGGTCCACGCAGGAATGCCGCACCATTTTTAAACTGGAAGGCATATTCATCGACATGTGCACGAACAGTATCTAGCAGACCGGCTTCTTCCAGAAAGACCATTGATTGAGGCAACAGCGATTCACCAATGGAAAAGCGTGGAAAATACTGCCTTTCAATCACTGTCACCTGATAACCCTTCTGTCGCAGTAGAGCTGCTGCCGAACTGCCTGAAGGACCTGCCCCAATAATCAATACATCTGTCTGCTGCATGGTGCTCATTGCACTTTCACCTTTATTCTTCAGCGCTTTGGCTGATATTGCTCAATTACAACGTGCTTTTCATCTGATGAAGTAAATAACGTTGCATAAATAAATGCGAAAATAACGCCCAATAATACGGTCAGTCCAAAGCAATGGATGGCATAGGTCTGACTGAAGGACAGTAATCCAAAACCAAAGAAGGTCGACATCATACATAGGAACAATGCCATCCCCACAACTTGAGGATGGTCATGTCCATGCCGGTAGAAAATCGCGTAATCCACCCCAATTCCGATAATCAGGAACGTGCCCATAATACTGAACAGGTTAATCTCGACCCCGAGCCAAGCCTGAATGGCAAAGGTGGTCATCAATGCCATACTAACGGGCAGAATCAACGGCAAAATAGATTTTTTGCCATACAGTGCACCTAAGCCAATCGCCAAAATGATCAAAGCGATGACCAGCAGTTTCTGGGCATGTTCACGATGCTGTTTAAATAAGGTTGATAACTGACTAACCGGACGAAGTAACTGCACGTTTGCTGAGGTTAGCTGTTTCAGTGCCTGTATATCCTGCACATTTTGCAGCATGACCAGTCGTTCAGTTGGGCTCATCTGCAAAAAGGCCAATGGATGCTCTTTAAATTCGGCTGCTGTCAATAACGGCTGATTTGCTAACTGTTGTTGCCAGCTCAACACATCTTGAACATTCAGTTGCATGGCTTCTGCATAGCTCATCAAATCCTGCTGCGGAATCTGTTGTAGCAGTTGGATATTTTGCTGCTGAACTGAAGTTGGCACTAGCCATTGTCCCAAAGCCTGTACAGATTCAAGCTTGCCTTGTTCTTGTAAACTGCTTAACTTGGAAAGAAGTGCTGCTTCTCGCTGTTCCAGTTCCGCAGGCGTATTGCCGCGTACCAGAAAATATTCACTGCCCTGCTGCTGCATAAAGCGTTCACGTACATACTGATCTTCCTGTTTCAGCTGCTGATCCATACTTTGCAGGTTACGGATATCATCATTACTTTTCAGGAAGAACAGGCTGCTACCAGTCACAACTAGAATGATGGCAATCAGGCCATAACGTAAGGATTTACGAGCCTGAATCCAGTTTCGGGCTTTGCCAATAAAAGCCAAGGTTCGAATCGCAGGTTCTGCATTTAACGCAGGTAAACGTGGCAGCAACAAGATACTGGTCACCCATGCGCCGGCTAAGCCGACCATGGAAAAGACAGCAATCTGTTTAAAGCCTGGAAATGGGGTAAAGCTCAGCACCACATAGGCCAAAAGCGTTGTCATTAGACCGACAAAAAGGCTGGGCAATAAAGGTTTTAAAACTACAAAACCATCGATATGACGGTGCTGTGATTGCATTGCCATAAAATAAAAAGAAAAGTCAACACAAACCCCGATCAAACTGGCACCAAAGACCAGCGTCATCAGGTGAATTTCACCGAATAAGGCATAGGTCGCAGCAAAAGCCACCAGACAACCGGTTCCGACTGCGATCATTTCAGTCAGCATCGGACGAATGGAGCGGAAGCCGAACCAGACCAGCAATAGAATCCCGAGTGTTGATCCCACACCAATGGTGGAGATTTCTTCTTTAGCTGAAGTCGTTCCGAACTGGGCAAACAGTAAAGTACCGGTCCAATGTGGCTGAATTTTTAATAGCTTTAACTGCTCATTAGCTTGCTGAATAAAGACTGAAGTCTGTTCCTGATAATCAATATTATAAGGATTGTTATTCAACTGCAGGACGATCAGACGCGATAAGCCTTGATCATCATGTATGGTGGCAAAGCCCTGCTCCAGCTGAATATCACTATTGCCCTGTAGCCCACTTAGCCCCATGGCATAACGTGGAAACAGTAATAGTGGATCCTGCTGCAATAGCTCTGCAGTAAGCGGCATGCCCGGACTCATCAGCTGCAGCATGCTCTGCTCAGTTAGTGACTGATAGTCCTGCTGTTGCAATAACTCGCGATCCTGCGCAGAAAGCAAGCCAGCCCGATGTTGATACAAAATCTGAGCAAACTTTTGCTGATCCATCTGTGCCTGAACCGGCTGGAACAACTGGCTCTGATCAACTTGTTTACGCAACAAATCTGTGGCCTGATTCAGACTGGTCTCATCCTGGGCATCGAGTACCACAAAGACCTTGTCATTCAGTTGTTCACTGACATACTGCTGCGCTCGTTCCAGATTGGCATCCTGATGCGCTTCTGGAAGCAAGGCAAAAATATTGGTCTGGATACGAATATCCTGACGCAACCAGGCTGTCCCGAGCGCAACCGCGATGACACTCAGGATCACCAGCCATAATGCTGTAAATTTATTTTGCCAGCTGGAAAAGCGCATTTTCTGCTGCCGTTAAGCTTTGTGGCTGAGCCGTTTGCTGGCTAAAATGAATGGTAGTGCTATTCCTTGCCTGCTCATGAATCACAATCTGATTCACATAACGCTGACCTTGCGCATCTACCTGAACAAATAACTTTTTAAATAAGCTGCTTTTCGGTTTTAACGTTACATTCCATTCGGCTGGGGTATAACGCGCAGAGACCACAGTAAAGTTTTTGGCCAAGGCCGCTTCATTACCGGACATCAACTGTAAGAACATGGTAGCCACAGAACCATACGGGGTTTTATCGACTTCAATCTGACTAGAAGTGCGCTGGGTTTTTTGCACCAGTTTTTTCTGAGTCACGATCAGATCGGCTCTCACCGGACTTTGAATCTGCCACAATACGCCCTGATTTTTATGGAACAGCACTGTGCCTTTAGATACATAGGTCTTGTTCAATGAAGCCAGTTTCTTGTGCTGTTCAAAATTGGCCCGTACCACAGGTGTTGCTGACAACTGCGTAAATACCTGCTGTAACTGAGTATTTTGCGCATGTGCTACTGGCATACTAAGAGTTAAGCTGGCAGCTGCACAGGTACATGCTGCTGCGTATTTCATTTTTTGCAAGAATTTCATTACGCATTGGCCTGAAACGCTGACCACGCATGAAGGCGGTCAAATAAAACTTGAGGAGACTGGAAACACATTTCCCGGGTTTGTATGTCTACAGCCACTTGAGTGGTATAGCCCTTGGTCAACCGTTTGCCGCTTTCAGCATCAAAGATTTGATATTCAATTTTCAAGCGATTTTCCCATTCCTTGAGTATCGCCCGAACACGGATTTTCTGTTCAAATAAAATGCCATGCGCATAACGCACATGACTTTCGATCACTGGCCATGCATAGCCCGACTCACGCATCTGGTTGTAGTTGTACTGAAACTGATCCAGCAACTTACAGCGGGCAATTTCAAAATACTTCAGATAATGTCCATGCCACACCACATTCATGGTGTCTACATCATGAAAAGGCACTTCTATGATCACATCGGCATGCATGACGGATTTCCTGTGTTTAAGATAGGATGGCGCTGCTGAACAGCTCCAAATTTTCAAAACGGTCAACCAAAGTTTGCAGCTCCTGCTGCAACGGGCGATCTTCCTCCACATATTTGAAGGACTGAAGAACCCATTGTTGGAATGCAGTTAAAACTGAGGTTAATTCTGTATCTAAGCCTTTTAACCAGACTGCCTGCACACAGGCACAGCTTAACGCAGCAATCACCTGATCGGTCAGGAGAATCACACGGCTGGCATCACGTGCAGCGATAGTGCCCATGCTGACCTTGTCCTGGTTATGACATTCAGTAGAACGAGAGAAGATCGAAGCTGAAAGCGTCTGCTTTAAGGCTTCTGCCGTCCAGGCAGAAACACCGATCTGTACGGCTTTGAATCCATGATTCAGCGGTAAACGCTCAAGACTGGAACCGGTCAAGTTACGTGGCAGACCATTGTTCATCTTGTAATCCACCAGTTGTGCCAGCTGACGATCCATCAGATCGGCAATATTGGCAATCATGATCTTGAGACTGTCCATAGCCTGAGCGATATGACCGCCATAGAAATGCCCACCATGTAAAACACGCAGATTCACTGGGTCAATCAATGGATTATCATTACTGGAATTCAGCTCATTTTCAATAAACTGACGTAGCCAGACTTTAGAATCTTCGAATACGCCAATGATATGCGGTGCACAGCGCAAAGAATAACGGTCTTGTAGACGTGAGCTTTGATGTTCAGTTTGTACTTCACTATTCAGCCAGTCACGTAATTGTGCCGCGATGTTTTGTTGTCCTGGATGCGGTTTCTGGGCAAATAAGACTTCATCAAAATGGCTTGGATTCCCCTCCAGTGCCAATACGTTCATCGCAGTAATTAAAGTACTGGTGAAAGAAATCTGCTCAGCTTTTTTATAATTAAGACAGGCAATTGCAGTCATCACGGCAGTTCCATTCATCAGTGCCAGCCCTTCTTTAGGACGCATCACATGCGGCTGCATGCCTTTGGCTGCATAAACTTCAGCAATCGGAACAATCTGACCTTGCCAATACACATCGCGCTCACCAACCAGTGCACCAGCAATATAGGATAACGGTGTCAAGTCACCACTCGCCCCAACCGAACCTTCCGAAGGAATCACCGGAATGACATTTTCATTCAGCATCCAGACCAGTCGTTCCAGCAAGGCATGCGAAACACCGGAATAACCACGTGCCAGTGAACACAATCGGGTAACGACTACAGCACGTGCCGTGATCAGATCCAGATTCTGACCTAAGCCACAGCCATGAAAACGGGACAAATGTAGAGGAAGCTCATTGACCTGATGCGGAGGAATCTCGACCAGACAGGAGTCACCATATCCGGTGGTCACACCATAAATGACACCCTCTTCTTCCAGAAGTTGATCCAGAAAGTCGGCACCACGCTGGATCAACTCACGCCATTCTGCCGAGCTTGGTAAAGCGACTTTTTTTTCCTGACGTGCGACTGCCACCACATCTTCAATGGTCAGTGCAGTTTCCCCTACAATTAACACCCGTCTTACCCTCTATCCCAAAAATTATAAAAATTGAACCATTGATATGGCGCACGCATACAATGTTGTTCTAATAAAGCCACGTAACTACGCGTCACCTGCTGCATAGACTGCAACCGTGTTTTACGTGGAAAATTTAATTGCTCTGCAACCGAATGAATATGTACTTCAAAATGCTGCTGCAGGCGATAGCAAAACACAGCCAATACCGGTGCCTTGAGCAAACTTGCCAGAATCCAGGCACCTTGTGGCCAGCTCGCCGGCTTCCCTAAAAAATCAACCGTTTGCACACGATCAGACGCTACTGGCACACGGTCAGCCGCCACGATAATCCATTCACCCTGATCCAGCTTTTCCTGGAGAATTAAAGCAGTTTCTACCCCCAATTCATCGACCGAAATCAAGTTCACATCTGCATGATCATTCAACTTTTTTAGGAATTCATTGAATTTGGTGGCATGCTTCTGATAGACCAGTACATTAATCTTCTGCGGATGTTCCGACTTGATGGCACGCAGCAATTCAATATTGCCGAAATGCGATACTACAATCACTGCACCTTTTTGGTAATGATTACGGAAATGCTCATGTCCATGCAGCTTTAATTGCTGTTCCGGAATATGACCCAGCCAGCCTTCGATCTTGTCGAGAATACATTCCCCAAACTGCATCAAATGCGTATACGTATGAGGCAAACTTGGCATCGTCTTAAAAGGAGATTGATCTCCGGCAAAACGATGTAGGTTTTGCAAATATTGTAGCGATGCCTGACGTGCAGTATTGGAAAATAACCAGTACCACATAATCACGAAGTACAACACAATACGGCATAACCATCTACCACCCAAGCGATAAAAACCCAGCATCAGCATCAATGGCAACATGCCACCCCGCTCACGGATAGCATTCCATTTTTTGGCCTGAGTGTCTGCCACCGGATTTAACCTTTCACCTTGTGATAAACCAGTTTAGGCAAACGAACTAACATGCCCGCAAATAGTCGTGAATGTGCTTTGGTTAGACCCACATTATCTCGCCAGACATTAAAGTGCGAGATGCCATTTTCCGGATAGATCACTCGGGTTGGCACATTGACAAAAGGCACATTCTCCCATTTTAGGCGCACCAGAATTTCGGTATCAAAGCCCATACGTGGCTGAAATTTTGCAGTTTTCAGAATTTTGACTGTACTTGCTAATGGATAGACCCGGAAACCGCACATACTATCTTTAATATCTAGCGACAGGCTATTGATCCATACCCAGATATGGGTTGCATAACGGCCATAGAGGCGTTTCTTCGGCACGGATTCATCAAACACTGGCTGACCAATCACCATCGCTTCCGGATTTTGCTGTGAAGCGTCCAGAAAACGCTGCACATCCTGCCAGTCATGCTGGCCATCAGAGTCCAGCTGCAATGCATGGCTAAAGCCATGTTCAGCAGCATGTAGCAGACCAGTAATCACTGCCTGCCCCTTACCCTGATTGACTTTGTGCTCAACCAGATCAACCAGATCATTTTCAACAGCGATCTGACGCAATAATTGGGTACACTCCGTCCCACTGCCATCATTCACCATAATAATCGGCAGCTGAAAGCTATTCAGATGCTGAACCAAGGCCTGTAGATAATGCGGGTGGTTATACACCGGAATTACAAAACATTGTTTCATCAGCTCAGCCTGTCACCTGTGGTTGTTGCTGTTCCAGTGCAAAGAGTAGACGACCGGATGCCAAAGTTTTATCTCCGAGTTGCAACTCAAAACTGACTTTATGCGCTTTACGCTTCAAAGTGAGCTGAACTGCCATATAGGGACGAATCAAATCCTGGAATTTTAACTGTTCAAAACCATTACACCAGTGCAAATCTGCCCAATTTTGTCGCGCAAAATGCTGGATAAAGCCAATCTGTCCTACACCCGGATAAATTGGATGACCCGGGAAATGCCCCTTGAAACATTCCAGTTCAGGAGTAAATTCAAGCTGGTAATAGATTTGCTCTTCTTCAACCTGATGCTCAAGTACCACGGGTAATTGCATTGGAGAAAACAGCGATTTTAAATATTGTTTATTCAGTTTGGACTGGGCATTTTGCGGCATTTGGCTCAAGAAGCGCCACTGACGTGGAATCGCCATGCTTTCCAGTTTATTTACTAACTGTGCTTTTAACTGCGCTACAAACTTGGCTTTTCCTAAATTTATTAGTTGTGCACGTGCAGTCTCGTTCAAAATCACGACTGCAGCAAGAATCTGACGCTGTTCTTTTTCATACACCAGCACATGGCTTTGCTGCACGCCTTCGACCGTTAATATGCTTTGCTCAATCGCATCCAGACTTAAGCGTTTTTCTTCCAGCTTTACAATCCGATCCAAACGGCCCAATAACTTGAATGTTGACTTGGGATTCTGTGATTCAGTTAGTTCAACTTTATCGCCAGTCAGAATCCAATCCTGACTATAGGCATGATCAGCACGCATCATCAGCTCACTTTGTTCCCCTGCACCGACCTCGACATTGGCAAAAGGTGTCCATAACCCATCATCTGCCTGCCGATGGGCGATCCCACCCGTTTCTGAACTGCCAAACACTTCAGTAATTGGTCTGTTCAGATAAGGACGTACGCCTGCATCCAGCTTGCCCCCGGATGAATAGACCAGCAGGCAATCTTGCAATAGCACATCTGTAGTCCAGCGTTTTAACAGGGCTGGACTGGAAATCACATAATTCGATTTTTCGAATCCTGCAATTTTCTGTTGAATATCCACTACATCTTCAGGAAAGGCCAATTGATGCTGGTAAAAACTGCGACCGCTAGCTAAAGGCCAGAGTAATTTAAATAACAAGCCATAAATATGCTGATGACTCACAGTCGCGATCGCAATCGCATCTACAGGCAGTGCAAAACTGGCATCCAGCCCTGCAACTTCATTAAACAGTTGTTCTAAGGTACGTGGAATTTTTTTTGGTTGACCGGTAGAACCTGAAGTATAGAAATAGACCTGAGCCTGACTTAAAAATGCATCATCTAAATTCAACTGAATGGTATTAGCTTCATGCTGTAGCTCAAAACGCTTAAGAAAATAAATCTTTTCAGCAGCCAATTCACGTTCCAGTTCACTGACCCGGTTCGGTGGCAACAGGACTTGCTTACCTGCTTGTAGTACTGCAAAGAAGAACACCAGAAACTCATAGCTGTCCTGCTCCCAGAGTGCCCAAACTGAAGAGCTTAAAGGCTGAATCTGAGCCGCCTGCTGTTGTACATCCTGCCAGAAATCCTGAAAAGAAACTGGTGTCAGATCTGCTTTTACACAAAGCAGGCGTGATGAATTTACATGGTGCTTAAAATGACAAGACATACTCATTCGCTAATAATTCTATCGTACTATTCTTGCTGCTGATGCAGACGTTGCTGCCGCTTACGCAAGACATATTCCCCAAGTAACAAACATCCCATGAATACATAGGAAATAAAACCGTTATACAGCACCCAGATCCGTGTTGGCGTAAAATATACGGTATACAGAGCAATGGCGGCGTTTAAAATAAAAAAACCACACCACACCACCGTGACTTTTCGAGTCCAGACTACGCCTTCAGGCGGTAAATCCGGCTCTGCTAATCGTGCAAAGCGTTCGATCATCGAAGGCGGTCGTACCAACGTACTGGCAAAAATTACACATGAGCCAATGCTCATAAATACAGGATAGAGCTTTAGCCAGTTCTGATCTTTTAAAATCAGGCTAAGACCACCACATAAAATTGCAAATCCGGTCAAAGGCCATAGTAAAGTATTACCTTTGCTGAATAGTCGAAGTGCTCCGAGCACAATCAGCAATACGCTAACCCAGGCGAAATATCCCTGTGCCAGTCCATAGCCCACTAAAAAGGGATAGAGCACCAAAGCGGTAATCACTATCCCTCTTAGAAGATGTTTCATGCAGCTGACATATTCTGGATCACGGCAACCACATCCTGAACCGTACGGACATTTTTAAAGTCTTCCGGATTCACCTGCTTGCCAGTCAGCTCTTTGATTTTTACAACCAGGTCGATTGCATCAATACTGTCGACATCTAGGTCTGTTGCCAGGTTAGAGTCGAGTTGCACATCTTCAGGTTCGATTTCAAAAAGCTCTTCCATCCACTCGCGCAGTTTTTCGAGTACTTGTTCTTGAGTAAGCATTGCAACCTCTTATGCTGTCTGTTGTGCTTCAACCAAAGCAACCAGGCTTTGAATTGATTGAAAATGCTGTTTGGTCTCAGCTGATTCTGCATTCAAGTGAATGTTATAACGTTTTTTCAGCGCTAAACCGAGTTCCAGAGCATCAATTGAGTCGAGTCCCAGACCATCTCCGAACAGAGGCGCTTCTGTTTCAATATCATCCACTGTGATGTCTTCAAGCACGAGAACATCAATAATCATTTGCTTTAATTCATCAGCAAGATTGCTCATTTTTCAATAACTCTTGGTTAAAAAACTGCTGTAATTTTTGACTCAGGTGACGGACATTTTTCTGATTTACAGAAACATCATCAATCAGCTCATCAATCTCTAAGGCATCCAGCACCCGAACCTTGATATGAAAAGGTTCTGATGGAATGTGATACCACTTTTCATTTTTGGTTAATGTCGACGGCGTGCAGCTAATCATGACCGGACGAATCGGCACATGGGCACGGAGCGCAATATTAGCAGCTCCACGCTGAAAGTCATTCAATTGCTGACCTTTAGCAGTACGTGTCCCTTCAGGGAAAATCAACAAAGAAGCTGCCTGATCTTGTCCAAGGCGGTTTACACAGTCCTGAATAAACTGTTCAGAACCTGCATTCAGGATATAACCTGCATTCTGTACCGGCCCTTTGGTAAATGGATTCGCCCAGAGTGCCTGCTTGACCACGCAGTTGGCACGTTCCATCAACCCAATCAGCACCACCACATCAATCAGGGTTGGATGATTGGCAATCACCAGTTCCTGACGGCTACTCTCCAGCTTTTCCAGCCCTTCGACTTCATAAGTCATAATGCCGAGCTTGACCATCATTTCAGTAAAACCCTTAAAGCTATACTTAATCAGCTGCTGGGTTTTCTGCTGACGCAGTTCCGGATCTTGTTCAGTCAATTTAATCAGTGGAGCAAACAGACTACCAATAGCAATACCACCTACACCAAAGCTAGCAAAACTAAAGCCGGTCGCACCAACACGCCAGACATAATTGGCTTTTTGTTTAATCTGCTGCAATTTCAACATTTATGCCACGCAAGTTTGCTGTGCTCTGAACCTTGCCAGAAAGTCTGGAAAGCCCTTGCTTCCTGAAAATAGTAAGCAGGTGTGGAATATTGGGAAAGATCAATTTCAATATTGGGTTGATTCAAAGACACGACAGCCGCCATGGAAAAGGCATCGAATATCTGAAAATCACGATAGATCGCCGGTAAAGGCTCATCATAATATACCACAAGCACCTTCGCATCTTGCTTCTGGCAAGTTTTTAGCCAGGCATAGGCTTCAACCAAGGCATCATTCCATGATCCTGCCAGACTGGTCGCTGGATTCGCATCCTGACATAGAATTGAATATAGACCTGAAATAGCATTATGTACTGAAGTTGAAAACTGGGTCGGTGATGGAGTTTGGTCTTGCAGAACATCCTTCAAAATACTGAGGGTTTTATGCTCATCTCCATACTGAGATACCCAGACGATATAATCGACACTTTGACCTTCAAGTGCTTGGATCGCGCTATTCAGCGCTATTTTTGCAATCGCAGATAATCGACGGCGCTGCATGGCCGGAATTTTTTCTAAGGCAGGATATGTGGTATTTGCCTGACTCTGTATCAGGTCAGACATGTGCAGTCTGATCATATATGCCTACCCTCACCATATGAAAATTATTTCAATAAAACTTTCAATTTTTGAATGAGGCAAATTATACCATTGGTTATTATTTTCCAACAAAAAATATATTGCACATTATCAAATAACTATAAGTGAATTTTTAGGATAGCTTTAATTCTCTTTCTTGTTAACATGCTCTAAATAGAAAAAGCCCACCAATAAATAGTGGGCTTTTTGTAAGTATATCGATCAGTACAACTAACTGCCTTGAACCAAACGACGGGCACTAATAATGCCTGGTTGTTGTTCTAATCGCGCCAGCAATTTAGATAGTTGCGCCAAACCTTTGACCTCAATCAACAGTTTCATATTGGCAATACCATCTGCTTCTGAAATAGTATTCACCTGACGAATATTGATCTGATCAGAGAAGATCACTTGGGTCAGATCTTTCAACAGACCACGGCGGTCATACGCTTCCACCACAATCTGTACACTTTGACCACGGGTCGGCTGCATTTCCCAATCGGCTTCTACTGCGCGTTCAGGTTCCTGCGAAATCATGCGCACATAATCCGGACAAGCCACCTTATGAATGCTCACCCCACGATTTAGCGTGATATAACCCGCAATAGACTCACCATGTACCGGCTGACAGCATTGAGCTACGTGTAGCTCAACGTTATCCAGACCATCAATCAGGATACCATGTGCAGAAAGTGTATGACTGGCACGTGGATTCAGCGCTGGCTTCAGCACCAGTTCAGGCTCATCCTGATCCAGATGCATATGGCGATTGACCTGATTGATCAGGGCATGCAGGCTGATATCGCCATTCACGATGCCAATCAGAATGTCTTCACCACTTTTCACATTAAAGTGGTTGCAATAATCCCCCAAATCGATTGATTTTGGGTGAATCGCCAGACGTGAAAGTTCCTTATTCAGAATTTCACGACCGACTTCCAGATTCTTACTACGATCCTGCTGACGGAACCAGTGACGCAACTTGTCACGTGCACGAGCCGTCTTGATATAACCCAGTGAATTCACCAACCAGTCACGGTTTGGTTCACGGTCTTTTTTGGTCAGAATCTCGACCTGTTCACCGGTTTTCAGGGTATAGGTCAGTGGTACATAGCGCTGGTTGACACGCGCGGCATAGCACTTGTTACCGACTTCGGTATGTACATGATAAGCAAAATCTAAAACGGTCGAGCCACGTGGTAATTCTTTGATATCCCCATCACGGCTAAACACATAGATCTTTTCAAAGCCTTCAAAATCCTGAATCTGATCAAAATTCTCAGCTTCTGCTTCAGCATCTTTATGTGCACTGGCATCATTACGCTCTTGATAATGCTCCAGTACGGCACGCAGGGAATGCAGACGATGGTTAAAGGAATGGTCAGTGGTTTTCGCCCCTTCCTTATAGTTAAAGTGCGAACACACACCCAACTCTGCCTCTTCGTGCATGTTATAGGTACGGATCTGCACTTCCAGCGATTTGTTTTCAGCAATTACGGCCGTATGCAGTGAACGATAACCATTAGCTTTCGGGTTGGTAATGTAGTCATCAAACTGATGCGGAATATGACGCCAGATCTGATGTACGATGCCTAAAGTGTGATAACACTCAGGGACTGAAGTCACCAAGACACGTACAGCACGGATGTCATAGAGCTGATCAAAGCTCAGATCCTTGCTTTTCATTTTCCGATAAATCGAATAAATGTGTTTTACCCGGCCGGTAATTTCCGCTTCAATGCCATGCTCAGCCAGCTCACTACGTAACTTGTCGATCACGAACTGAATATACTGTTCACGCTCCAAGCGTTTTTCATTCAATAAAGATGCAATTTCTTTATAGCGTTCTGGCGCCAAATAGCGGAAAGCTAAATCTTCCAGCTCCCACTTAAGCTGGGCAATACCAAGACGGTGTGCCAGCGGCGAGTAGATAGTCAGAATCTCGCGTGCAACACGTTCCTGACGATCTCTCGGAGAATTCGCCAGTTCACGTAGTGCATAGGTACGTTCTGCAAGTTTAATCAGTACAACACGGACATCTTCAGTCACTGAGATCAACATCTTGTAGATGCCGGTCAAATGCTCACGCTGGTTATTATTGAAATGATCTTCCAGACGCTTATTGTTTTCAATTAGCTCAGAAAGCTTACCCATCGACAAGGTGCCTTTGACCAAGCCATGCACATTCTCGCCGAATTTCTCTAGTACATCTGAAAGTGGTGTTACCCCTTCACGCACTGAACGATACAGCATGGCTGCAGACAAGGTATCTTCATCGACATGCAAATGGGCAAGGATATCTGCCATCTCAATACCGGTATAGAAGGTATTGGAGCGATGCTGAACCGTGGTTTCTAACTCATTTTCTAAAGTGAGATGGGCGACTTCTTCGAGCTGTTCTAATGGTGCCCCATCTAATAT
This sequence comes from Acinetobacter sp. LoGeW2-3, assembly GCF_002688565.1. NCBI lineage: Bacteria > Pseudomonadati > Pseudomonadota > Gammaproteobacteria > Moraxellales > Moraxellaceae > Acinetobacter > Acinetobacter sp. LoGeW2-3. The sequence continues at coordinate 537,228 of NZ_CP024011.1, forward strand.
GCCACGCACACGATCTAACCATTCGTTCAGATCCTGCAGGGCTTGTTCGGCATGTTCTACAGTCGTCTCCTGTGACAACTCGTTCAGTCGCCCAGGCAGCTGTTCACGTACTGTGACCATACCATTCTCCTACTTTTATATACATCATCTCTTTAATCGTTTATTTAATTTTCTTTTTCGAACAAGGCAATCGACTCAACATGGCCAGTATGGGTGAACATATCCATCACACCTGCCTTGCTTAGACGATACCCCTGTTGTACCAGCAATCCGGCATCTCTGGCTAGAGTTGCAGGGTTACATGATACGTAAACGATTCTTTTTGCATCAAACTTAGGGATATATTGCATCACTTCTTCTGCGCCTGAACGAGGCGGATCAATCAGCAATGCATCAAAACCCTGATTTGCCCAAGAATGATGCGAAAAATCTTGGGTTAAATCCTGTGAATAGAATGAAAGTTGTGCAAGACCATTTATTTTGGCATTTTCCGCACCACGTTGCACCATTTCTTCACTACCCTCAACCCCTACAACGCTGCCATTAGCACCAACACAGCGCGCCAGCGGCAAGGAAAAGTTTCCTAATCCACAAAACAGATCCAGAACACGTTCTCCTGGCTGTAGTTGTAGCAAATCACATGCCAGTCGTACCATCCGCGGGTTCACTGTGGAATTGACTTGGGTAAAATCTAGTGGATCAAAGCCAAATTCAACCTCAAAATCATCTAGACGATAATGCAGGCGCGCAGGTAATTGCGGTTCATCGATACGAGTCAGTGTGTTTTGACCTGCAGACTGAATATAAAGTTGCCACCCCTTCTGTAACGCAAATTCGCGTAATTGGTTGACATCCTGTTCAGGTAATTGTGCCGTTTCACGAACCACTAATGCGATTTCCTGATCACCCATCGCTAATTCTATATGACCAACGTCCGCCTTACCATTTAGACTTTGGAGCAATTGTTTAAGACGTGTAACCGATCCAAACTCACGATCCAGAATCATGCAGCGGTCAATCGAAGTCAGCCTATTGCTTTGGCTTTCACGAAATCCCACCACCAACTTGTCTTTGCCCGGTAAATAACGCACACCAATACGGGCTTTACGGCGGTAATCTTCACGTTGAGAACGTAATGGCGCGAGCCATTCCACAGGCTGAATACCTGCGAAATGTTGCAGATGGGATTTCAGTACATTTTGCTTCAGTTCAATCTGCGCATCCGGATCGATATGCTGCATATTACAGCCGCCACAAATCCCAAAATGTGGACAAGGCGGTTGCACGCGAATTGCTGATGCTTCACTCAGCAATTCCAGTGAATCAGCTTCTTCCAGCTTTTTCACTTCGCGGGTAATTCGGGCACGAACTGTTTCACCTGGCAATGCATAACGAATAAAGACTTTTTTGCCGTGCTTGTCCGCTGGATGGTCCGGATGTGAACCATAGTGAGCAATGCCACGCCCCTCGTGCGATAGTGACTCAACCTGGAAGATGTATTCGGGTTGCTGCTTGGGCCGTGGTTGAGCTCGATGTTTCATGAAAACCTAATGTGTGGAGATGGGAAAATCAAATTGGGTAAATTCAGTCCGTTGTGAGGTTTCACGCCAGACCGATAAAAAGTCCGCATGCTGCGGTCGCGTTTGCAAATACTGGATCGTGCTTTGTACCAGATGTTGATAATCAGGCAGCAAGAGCTGTCCTTTTAGCAACAACCAGCGAATATAAACCAGCCAGGTATTCAGGACGTCACCTTCACAATAGCTGGTGAGTTTGTCCCATTCCTGATTGCGAACATATTCAGGCACATGATAGCCACCATCACCACGCTTGCCTGGATAACCGAGCAAGTGCGCAACATCATCCAGTTTCTGGAAATGACGAGCATGAAACATGGCCATCACATCCATCAAATCAACATGACGCTGATGGTAGCGGTTCTGATAGTTATTATAGCGCTTTTGCGTATCAATTTCGCCCTGATCAAATAGACTCGGTGCCGACAAGCCATGATACATGGCGCGATAAAGAATCACGGGCAGATCAAATTGTGAGCCATTCCAACTCACTAGAGTTGGATGGCGTTTATCAAAAATCGATAAAAATTTTCGTAAAATTTCAGCTTCTGAATTATTTTCCCGACTAAAGGAAAACAGCTTCATGCCCTGCTCATCAATCCATAGTCCGGAAATACAGACGATTTCATGCAGCGGCAGACGCTGAAAATCGGAACCTGATTCCTGACGACGGAGTTTGGTCAGAGCCTGATCCAGGCTTTCTTCAGGCAGATTCAGGCCAAACAGATGTGCGCCTGACTTAAGATCGGTCTGGGTTTCAATATCAAACGTTAAAACAGGCAGGCGCATAAATAGTTTACTCAGGAATTATTCAGGATCTTGTACAGAGAATAAACCTGTAGACAGATAACGGTCACCACGGTCACAAATAATGCATACGATCACGGCATCCGGATTTTCTTCTGCCAGCTTGATCGATGCCCAAACGGCACCACCAGAAGAAGTCCCCGCACTGATGCCTTCTTTTTGTGCCAGCTTGCGCATGGTACGTTCTGCTTCAATTTGTGGAATATCAATGATGCGATCGATACGGCTACGGTCAAAAATGGTTGGAAGGTATTCTTCTGGCCAGCGACGAATACCGGCAATGCTTGAACCATCAGAAGGCTGTAAGCCAATAATCTGAATATCCGGATTCATTTCTTTTAGATATTTAGACACGCCCATAATGGTACCAGTTGTACCCATCGAGCTGACAAAATGCGTGATTTTGCCACCAGTTTGCTGCCAGATTTCCGGGCCAGTGGTCAGGTAATGTGCTTCGACATTGTCTGGATTACCAAACTGGTTCAGTACCAAACCTTTACCATCATTTTGCATTTGCAATGCCAGATCACGCGCACCTTCCATACCCTGTTCTTTGGTCACTTCAATCAGTTCAGCGCCATAAGCACGCATCGCATCCTTACGTTCCTGACTCATGTTATCTGGCATGATCAGCTTCATTTTGTAGCCGCGCATTGCCGCAACCATCGCCAATGCAATCCCTGTATTCCCACTCGTCGCTTCAATCAGGGTATCACCTGGCTTGATCTGGCCGCGCTTTTCAGCCTGCATGATCATGTTATAGGCTGGGCGGTCTTTTACCGAACCCGCAGGGTTATTGCCTTCGAGCTTCGCTAACACTGTCGCTTGAGTGTGATTTGCCAGACGTTGCAGACGCACCAGTGGCGTTTTGCCTACGTAGTAGTCCAGTAAAAATTCGTCTGCTTGAAAATCAGGGGTTGTATTACTCATTATGTGCACCTATGTCGAGGTGCGGCTATTGTATGAAAATTTGCATTTCCCTGCACCCATTTAGCCGGTCTTTTTCATAAAACTGTCTAAAACTCGTGCAGCATCGTCTGAATATTAAAAATCATCAGTCCTGCCAATATATTATTCATCAACTCATCGCCTTTATTTCAGTATTTCTCAGTCAGAATTAGAGCTTAAAGCCTCTCGTTCTTTAGCATTTTATGCACTATCTATTTGAATATTTTTCATATGCAAATTTAACTTTGAAATGTCTTTTTGAGCTCATCTTGCGAAAAACTTTGATGAAATTTTAACTGAAGATTTAAAGCATGCTAATATGCGGAGCATAAGGAAAACACTGCTTGAATCATGTCAAATATCAATAAAAAGCTGTTTAAACGCCTACACTTAAATCATGCCTATGGCCAGTTGATTGCACTGATCTTTGTGCCAATTACAATTCTAGCCTGTGTGGGTGCAGCCTTGGTTTTGACAGAAACCTCCAATGCAGCACGCGCCCAACAAAAACAGATGGCGATTGCTATTCTGACCCGTTTTCAGGCCACGTCTGAATCTGCGCTAGATATTGTCAACTATTCACCTTGGCAGTATGAACAGGCACGCAGTGCCATGCAGAATATGCTGAATGAAAAGCATTTGCTTCGTGCTGCGATTCTAGATCCCCAAGGTAGAAATCGACTGGGAATTGGCTTTCAGGATCAGGCACCATGGCCAAAATTCAAGCAGGAAGCGACCTTTGTTGGACCGATCCTGAATCAGAATAATCACATTTTTGCGATTCGTATTAATGACAATACGGGGAATCCGGGCTGGCTGGCGATTGAACTGGATAATCAGCCCCTAGAAATCGCCCGCTACCGTGTAATGATCGTACTGATTGCCACAGGTCTGTTGACCTTGCTGTTACTCTTACTGTGTCTAAATTTCTATTCGCGCCGCTGGATTGCACCGATGTATGAAATCCGTATGCAGCTGCAACGCCTGAATGCGGATACTTTGGATCAGCATATGGTCATCAACAGTACCGGGGAATTACGTCTATTACAACGTGATATTGCTAATGTGGTGAAACGTCTTCATTTCAGTTTCTTGGAGCTGCGCGAACATACCGAACAGACTGAAGATGACTTGCGACGTACTCTTGACACGCTTGAAGTGCAGAACATTACTTATCGTCAGGCACGTGACCAGGCGATTTCTGCCAATCAAGCCAAGTCGGTATTTTTAGCTAATATTTCACATGAATTGCGCACCCCTCTTAACAGTATTGATGGCTTTATTCATTTGCTGTTGCGTCAGGGTAATTTAAGCAATGAACAAAGTCTGTATTTACAAACCATTCGCAAATCATCTGCGCATCTGTTGGCGCTGATCAATGATGTACTGGATTTCTCCAAAATTGATGCCGGTAAATTAGAACTCGAAACGGCACTTTTTGATCTTGAAGAAGCGATTTTTGATGTGATGGACATGCTCTCGCCTTTGGCCGCGCAGAAGCATATCGATATGGCTTTCTACTATGCCGACAATGTACCGAAATTCGTCAATGGTGATGCGCTGCGCTTTAAGCAGATCCTGACCAACCTGATTTCCAATGCCATCAAGTTCACCCCAGATGGTGAAATCATCGTACGTGCGCGTATGGAACACGATGATATCGGGCAATGTCTGCTACATTTTAGCGTACAGGATAGTGGTATCGGCCTGAGTGGTACGGATCGCAAAAAGTTGTTTGAATCCTTTTCGCAAGGCGATACTTCAGTTACCCGTCAGTTTGGCGGGACTGGTCTAGGTCTGGCAATTTCCAAGCAGCTGGTGAGTCTGATGCATGGTCAGATCGGCTTTGAAGATAATCAGGAACGTGCCCCTACTGAAAAAGGCTCGACCTTTTGGTTTACCGCCCAGTTTCTGGTGGATGAAGATGATCTCATTGAGCATCCGGACTTTAGTAATCTAACTGTGGTTTCTTATTTGGCGCATCCAGCGACAGCGAATGTGCTGCGTCATTATCTGGAAAACTACAATGTGAAGCATACTGAATGTGCTTCAATTCTGGATCTGTTTAGCCGACTTAATCATCTAAAAGGCACAACAGAAAATACCTGGTTGATCGTCGATCACAGTGGTGACAGTGAGGCCTTACTACAGGAAATCCGTACACGTTATCTTGGTAATCTTGCAGTCTATGGCTATCAAATGCAGCTTGATCCAAACATGCTAAATGAACATCGTGCTCGCGCCCTGTATCAACCACTCAGTCGAAGTGCCCTCATTCAGTTGCTGTCAAACCAGCCAGTATTTGAGCAGGATGTACATGAAGAGTTTAATGGTCAAGGCCTGCATGTATTGGCGGTGGATGATCATTTACCAAACCTGATCGTACTTGAAGCGCTACTGGGTGAACTGAACGTTACCACCACCAAAGCCACCAGCGGGCAGGAAGCGATTGATATTATCCAGCAACGCCATGAACAAGGCTTGCCAGCATTTGATCTAGTGTTTATGGATATTCAGATGCCAGTCATGTCCGGTATGGATACCACTCGTGCCATCCGCTCACTGGAATCCACCTTTGAAAATCATCGACGTTTGCCAATTATTGCGCTGACTGCACATGCCCTTTCAGATGAAAAGCAGAAATTACTTCAAGGTGGTATGGATGACTATGTTACAAAGCCAATCCAGATTGAACAGATTATCCAGATTCTAACCCAATGGACCACAGAAAACTTCCGCAAGGCACCAATGCTGGAACGGGCTAATGTGATTGATGCACTGGACAGCAATATTCTGGACTGGCAGCAGAGTCTGCAACTGGCTGCCAATAAGGAAGATCTGGCAGTAGATCTGCTAAGAATGCTGGTCGACAGTTTTGAAACTGAACTCAATGAAATTGAACAGTTGATTGAGCTGGAAGATTTCCCGCAGCTAGAACACGTATTACACCGACTCTATGGCGCGACCCGATATGTGGGGACACCAAATCTACAACAATTGACTGGCAGCTTTGAGCAGTTTGTCTCTACCCTGCGTAAGGAACGCCGTAAGGCTGATGAAGCATTCGTTCAGGAAGTGATTAAACGCCTTGATGAGCTTAAGGCAGGCATTGATCAAGTAGAACATGCTGCACAACAGGTACTCAGCAAACATGTGATCTAAGGCGCGAGTTAAGGACAATCACAAAGCGTGACTTAAGTGTCATGCACGTGATCTAGCGCTCATGCTATGCTCAGGGCAATAAGAATGAAGGGTTTCGCCATGTCACTGGTTAGTTTAGAAAAAAATAATGGAATTGCTACGGTCAGCTTAAACCGTCCAGACAAACGTAATGCCATGAGCTTTGCGTTATTGCGTGATCTTGTTGCCACAGCCAACAAGATCAAAAAAGATAAAAGCATCCGTTGTGTCATTTTGACGGGTGAAGCACAGGTCTTTAGTGCCGGAATTGATCTCGCTGACTTAAATAATCCAAAAAATCGTGCCTACGCCGCTTGGGAACTATTACGTCCGGGTCAAAGCCTGTTCCAGAAAGCATTTCTGATATGGCAGGAATTACCGGTGCCTGTAATTGCAGCTTTAGAAGGCTATTGCTTTGGTGCAGGTATGCAACTTGCTCTTGCAGCAGACATTCGGATTGCCCACCCAGACACGAAAATGTCAATTATGGAAAGCCGGTGGGGCCTGGTACCGGATATGGGGCTTAGCCGTTCACTAAAAGGCTTAATCGGGCTTGATCTCGCCAAAGAATTGACATTGACTGCGCGTATCTTTGATGGCAATTATGCCAAGCAGATTGGCTTGATCACCCATGTAAATGAACAGCCTTTAGCAAAAGCCCAAGCTTTGGCTGAAGAAATGTTGCAACGTTCTCCAGATGCCTTAATGGCATCTAAATATGTCCTGGATGCGATGGAACATCGACCAAACAAATCACTGCGTATGGAAAAAATCTGGCAGCTCAAATTACTGCTCGGTAAAAACAGCCAGCTGGCGCGCAAGAAAGACAAGAATCCAGACGTTCAATTCCAGCCACGCCAGTATTCATAAGATCACCATCTCAATAGATATCGGATAGCATCATGCAGTTTGATCAAAACACCAAAATCGCATTCCTTGGTATGGGCCTGATGGGCAGCCGAATGGCCAGCCGGCTGATTCAGGCAGGTTTCAAAGTCGCCGTTTGGAACCGGACGACTTCTGCTTGTGATACGTTAATTGCTCAAGGTGCAGTGTTTTTACAGCTTGATAAAATTGCAGATTACCCGGTGATTCTCACCTGCCTGGCGGATGATTCAGCAGTAAAAGCGGTGTATGGACAGATCGAACCGTACTTAACTGCCCAGCAGGTCATTGTGGATTTTTCCAGTTTATCTGTGCAGCAGACGCTCGAACTGGCACAACGTGCACAAGCTCAACAAGTGACCTGGATTGATTCTCCAGTGTCTGGCGGTACTGTCGGTGCTGAACAAGGCAGTCTCGTAGTCTTTGCTGGCGGCGATGAACAGACCATTTCTGCTTTAGCTCCAATTTATGAAGTATTATCCCAGCGCGTGACGCGTATGGGCGATTCTGGTACAGGTCAGGCAACTAAAATCTGTAACCAGCTGATTGTTGCTGCGAATAGTACTTTGATTGCGGAAGCGGTAGCACTGGCTGGTCGTGCTGGCGTAGATACCTCCTTACTTGCACCAGCATTAGCCGGTGGTTTTGCCGACTCCAAGCCATTCCAAATTCTGGCACCGCGTATGGCAACGCAGACTTTTGAGCCAGTGCAATGGAAAGTTCAAACGCTGTCTAAAGACCTAAATAATGCCGTGCAATTGGCTGCAGCCCATAACCTGAATATTCCAGTGGCTTCCCAAGCTTTATCTCAGCTCAAAGCCCATCAAGAGCATGGCTATAGCGAAGCCGATCTGGCAACTGTCATTCAACACGTGCAATAACCTCATTCTCACGATTATTCTTAAATTTAGTGCAAGGAGCCTCAGATGCTAAAACTCGCAGTTAACCTTTCCATGATTTTTACGGAAGTCCCACTGCTGGAGCGCTTTGCCCTTGCCCGTGAGCATGGTTTTGATCATGTAGAAATCCAGTTTCCCTATGAACTGAGTATCGAACAGATTCAGGCACAGTTGACAAAACATCAGCTCAGCCTATGCCTGATCAATGTCCCAGCAGGCGACTTGATGCAAGGCGGCCATGGTTTGGCTGGCATTCCCGGTAAGGAAATTGAATTTCATCAAGCTATGCAACAAGCGATTGAATATGCGACTGCACTGAAAGTACCCAGTGTCAATATTCTGGCAGGTAAGCAACCACTAGATAGTGATCTGCTACCTTGCCTGAATACTTTGGCAGATAATCTGAAAATGGCTTGCTCAATGCTGGCAGATCATGGTATTCAACCAGTCTTTGAGATGGTCAATGGCACAGACATGCCACGCTTTCTGGTACAGAATGTTGCTCAAGCCCAGGAGATGCTTGAAGCAGTCAAACACCCCGCCTTAAAGATGCAATATGACTGTTACCATATGGCAATGATGGGTGAAGATGTACTGGAAGCTTTAAAAGAAAATATTGACACAATTGGACACATTCAATTTGCAGATTGCCCGGGCCGACATGAACCGGGCACTGCCATTATTAATTATGTCGAGATTTTTCAATGGTTAGAGAATAGCCAATATCAGGGCTATGTCGCTGCAGAATATCGCCCTCTAAAGCATTCAGAGGAGTCTTTTGGCTGGAAGACCCGCTTTTTCGCAGATTGATTACAAAGCGAACAATGCGCTGATTTGAAATTTCGGGGCAAAACCGCTATATTAGATCATGCATAATTGTTAGGAAATTATACCCCCCATGAATTTAGAACCATCGCCCAGCGCTTCTAATTCTCACGATCTTACTATGAAATCAAACTCACAGACTGTACAAGACTGCTTGAAAGTCGTGCATGCTGCACTTGAAGATGTAAAGGCCAAAGAAGTTGTTGTGCTTGATGTCAGCGGTATGAGCAATGTTGCTGATGCCATGGTCATTGCAAGCGGTACCTCTACCCGTCACATCAAATCTCTTGCCAACAATGTTGCTGAAGAAGCACGTAAAGCTGGCTTCCGTCCACTTGGCATCGAAGGCGAACGTGATGCTGAATGGATTCTCCTAGACCTCGGATATGTAGTGGTTCACTGTATGCTTCCAACAGCGCGTAAATTCTATGACCTAGAAAGCCTGTGGAGCAGCACTCCTGCAGATTCAGTGGCATAAAACCAGATTCTTAAAAAAGCGGCCCATTGAGGTCGCTTTTTTATTGTCTGAGCATCAAATTTGATCCGAATTCACTAAAGCAATTGCTGGAGATTGGCTTCCGGATATTTTTGTTTGATTAAATTCTTGGCCTGTGCATAGACCTGATCACTACGTTGTGGACCATAGAAGTCACAGAATACCTGATAGAGACTAGTAATGGCTCTCGCATAATTTTTTGAAGATACATGACTCAACAAGTCCACACTCTTCCACAATTTCTGACAGGTTTCTTGCAACAGAATCTGATCGCATACCAGTTGCTGTCCCAGTTCCATATGAAAGTCTTTCTGATCATCCAACTGAACTTGGCCAAGAACTGACTCACCAAATTCCATATAGGCACGATACTGGGCCATCTGATTCAGAGATACGGCTTCTTCATCTTTAGATGCTGCCCATCCACTTTTTTCCAGAATAGTGAGCTCATGCAGTACCTGTTTAAGCATATCTTTACGGTTCTGCTTCAACTCTTCAGTCGTACAAATTTCACTCAAAAAACGATTCAGTACAAAAGCAGGCTGCTCGCTATATTCCTGTTCCCAATATCCGACGATCTGCTCCAGATGATTCCCTTGAAAATAATGCTGGAGCCCACGCTGAATAGCCTGCCGGCGCTGATCTAGATTGAGCACTTCTGCATTCATACTATACCCTCCTGTTCATTAATGTCGTTTAGTGATTTGGTCTGTATCGAAAGTTACATCTCGTTGGAATTCTGGATAAGACAGTTCAGCATGCTCGGTATAATCCAGACCACGCTGCTCATGCTGAGCACTTACACGTAGACCCCCTAAAATAATATGCAGAACTTTGAACACAACAAATGCAATCCCGAAGCCCCACGCAAATCCGGCACCCACACCCAGTGCCTGAACCGCAATAATGCTGCTATCAAACATTTTACTTTCATAAAATATACCAGCTGCCAAAGTCCCCCATGCACCACAAAAGCCATGTACTGTGACAGCATCGACCACATCATCAATACGCATTTTTTCTAATAGTGCTGGCAATACACTGACCATCAAGCCTGCGATCAAACCCGTTAATACAGCATAGACCGGACTCATCGTGGCACAGCCTGCTGTAATACCCACCAGTCCACCTAAGGAAGCATTAATCGTGGTTCGAATTAAAATGGCTTTACGTCGTACCAGTGCAAACAGCATATAAGCGACTGCTGCCGCACAAGCTGCCAGGTGGGTATTTAAAGCAATGCGTCCAATGCTGACATCGGCATTAACTGTGGAAGCCGCATTAAAGCCAAACCAAGCTAACCATAAAATAAAACCACCTAAAGCAACTAAAGGCAGATTGTGACCTGGTAAATAATGCACTTGGCCATTGCGACCAAAACGTCCTATACGTGGACCTAATACAATAATACCGGCTAAAGCGACCCAACCGCCGATCGAATGCACCACAGTTGAACCAGCAAAATCAATAAAGCCCATGGCTTTGAGCCAGCCTTCACCTTCAAATAGACTGCCCCATGCCCAGCTGCCGAAAATAGGGTAGATTAGACCACTCACAAAAGCGGCACTCACCACATAGGCAACGAAGTGAATCCGCTCTGCCATCGCACCACTGGCAATCGTGGTTGCAGTCGCAGCAAACATCATCTGGAAGAACAGCAGGTTCCAGCTCCAGCTATCCAGTTGATCCGGTGCGAAATGCGACAGACCGATCCAGCCACTGTGGTTCACCCCGAACATCAAGCCAAAGCCAATGGCCCAGAACACCACGCCACCCAGGCAGGCATCCATGTAATTTTTCATTAAAACATTCACGCTATTTTTACTTCTGACTGACCCGCTCTCAATCAGGGCGAAACCAGCCTGCATAAAGAACACCAGAATACCGCCCAGTACCACCCAGACGCTGTCCAGCGATATGCGTATTTCCTGAATATTTTTTACCATTTCTACTGGTTCAGACGCATAGGCAGGTAAACTCAGCAACCCCAGTAAAAATCCAAAATATTTTATTTTTGTCATGTAATTCCCCTATTTCTTAAACAAGAAATAGCAAGAACGATGCCAGACACTTTATGAATTTTTAAATTGTTTTAAGAAGCAATTTAATGTGGAATACATCAATTTTTTATAAAAAAAATATTTCTAATTCACATGATGAATATTTATTATCGATCAAATATCAGTCTATTTTGGTGCACTAAAAAACCCGTGTAAAAATAAAAAACCACCCGAAGGTGGTTTTTTATTTCTAATCTCCTTGAATTCCCCTCTTTTGAAAAGAGGGGTTAGGGGAGATTTTATACATCAGTGACCTGTACCATTAATGGCTTTGGTCATATCTTCCACAACTTTCTTCGCATCACCGAAGATCATCATGGTTTTGTCGTTATAGAATAAGTCATTATCTAGACCCGCATAACCAGTTGCCATAGAACGCTTGATCACCAGAATTGTACGTGCTTTGTGTGCTTCCAGAATCGGCATACCGTAAATTGGTGAGCTTGGATCATCTTTCGCAGCAGGGTTAACAACGTCGTTCGCACCGATTACCAATACTACGTCTGTTGCCGGGAAGTCGGAGTTGATCTCGTCCATTTCCAGAATGTCTTCATATGGTACGTCAGCTTCAGCCAGCAATACGTTCATATGACCAGGCATACGACCAGCAACTGGGTGAATTGCGAAGCGTACAGTGACACCCTGCTCTTTTAACAGGTTTGCCAATTCTTTTACCGCATTCTGTGCACGACCTTGTGCCATACCATAACCTGGTACGATTACTACACTGTCTGCATTCGACATCAGGAAGCCAGCATCATCTGCAGAACCTGAACGGTGGTTACGTTGTACTTGCTCGCCTGAACCCGCTGTCGCAGTTGCTGCACCGCCCATCGCACCACCAAACAATACGTTGATGATTGAACGGTTCATCGCTTTACACATGATGTAAGACAGAATCGCACCTGAAGAACCAACCAGCGAACCTGCAACAATCAGCATGTTGTTTTCTAGCGTGAAACCAATACCTGCAGCAGCCCAACCAGAAAACGAGTTTAGTAGCGATACCACAACCGGCATATCACCACCACCCACTGGCGCAATCCATACCCAACCAAACACTAATGCCAGACCAGTCATTGCCCAGAATGAGGTCATGTTACCAGTCAGGAAGAAATGAATTCCTGCTGCCAGCATTGCCAGAAAGATCAAAGCCTGAACCGGTTTTACCCAAGCACCTGAAATGGTTTTTGCCCATTTCTTTGCAGCCAGTTTACCGTAAGCAAATACAGATGCTGTAAAGGTAATCGCACCAACGAAACAACCCACGAATAATTCGAACAAATGTACTTTGCTCATTTCATGGAACGTTACGCCATTAGCAGCTAAAAGGTCTGGACCCAATTCAATTAACTTGTTGTTATGGATAATCGCTGCAACCGCAATTAGTACTGCAGACAAACCAACCAATGAGTGCATTAATGCCACGGTTTCTGGCATCTGCGTCATCGGTACAGTTTTCGCACGGGCAATACCTACGATTGCACCAAGAACCATTGCCCCTAGAATCATCCAGATCACCGGATTTTCTGCGACAAAGAAAGTCGTCAGTACAGCAATCGCCATTGCGATCATACCGTAGCGGTTACCTGCAATTGCAGTCTTAGGACCTGACAACCCACGTAACGTTAAGATAAAAAGAATGGCACCAATCAAATAGAACCAATTTGCATATTCACGAATGAATTCCATCGATTAGCCCTCTTTTTTCTTTTGTTTTGGTTTGAACATTTCCAGCATTCGAGCAGTCACGGCAAAGCCACCGAAAATGTTAATGCTCGCCAGGAATACTGCGATCGCACCCAGTACGCTCACCACATTAATGGTCTGGAAGTCCACACTGCCTTCAACGCCGACCATTGGCAGGCCAACAGTCTGAATCATCGCACCCACGATAATGATCGAAGAAAGTGCATTGGTTACTGCCATCAACGGCGTATGCAAAGCTGGGGTAACGCCCCACACCACGTAGTAACCTACAAAGATGGCAAGGACAAAAATCGTAATAGTTTCAACCATGAGTACTCTCCTTAACCACGCTTTAACAGCACTTGGCCGCCGTGAGTGACCAGTAGGGCTTTTTGAATTTCTTCTTCTGGATTGATGGCAAAATTCTTTTCGCTATCAAACAATGTTTCAACGAAGTTCAAAACGTTACGTGCATACAGTGCAGATGCTTCAGTCGACAAGGTAGAAGGGATATTTGGAATACCCAGAATCTTCACACCATTTTCAGTCACAACCGTTTCACCGCATTGCGAACCTTCCACGTTACCACCAGTTTCAACAGCCATATCAAGAATGACTGAACCTGGTTTCATTTTGGCAACAGTCTCGGCACGAATTAAGCGTGGCGCATCACGACCTGGCAACAGTGCAGTGGTAATCACGATGTCTGCATTGGAAACCGCTTTATCTACAATAATGGCCTGATCCTTGATGTACTGTTCACCTGGCATCCAGCCATAACCATTTTTGGCAGCATCAGCGGCTTTTTGTTGTTCTTCTTCAGACATCGGTACGTCTAACCACTTACCGCCCAAAGATTCAACCTGGTCTTTTGCTGTAGGACGAAGGTCAGTTGCTTCAACCACAGCACCTAGACGTTTTGCAGTTGCAATCGCTTGCAGACCTGCAACCCCCACCCCCATGATCACTACACGAGCCGGTTTTACCGTCCCTGCAGCAGTCATCAGCATTGGGAACATACGTTGGTATTCTGCTGCCGCAAGAAGCACAGCCTTATAACCAGACAAGTTCGCCTGAGAAGACAGGACATCCATGTTTTGCGCACGAGACAAAGTACGTGGCAAAAGTTCCAATGCAAATGCAGACACATTCTGTGCCGCGAAATGGTCAAGCTCGGTATTGCGGTATGGGTCAAACATCGCCACCACCGTTGCATTCGCAGGTAATTTTTGAATTTCTTCACCCTTCGGTGCACGAACTTTCAAAATCAACTGGCTACCGGTATAGGCATCATCCGTAATTTGTGCACCAACCTGTTCATAAACACTATCGATATAGGCAGCTTTAACCCCTGCACCACGTTCGATTACCACATTATGACCAGCGCTGATCAATTTCTTTACTGTCTCAGGTGTCGCAGCGACACGATTTTCACCGACGACAGTTTCGGCTGGAATTCCGATTTGCATGAGCGTCCCTCAAGCTAATTTTTTCTTAAGTAAACATCGCAAAAACGATGTTTCCCCTCAGGATATGTTTTTGTTGAATTTTTGGATTCTAATCAAACTATTCCAAAATACTACCCAATATTTATTTAATAAATAGCCATATTTTGAACTGACAATTCATAAAATTTAATTACTCATCGTTCATTTATTGATTAAAGGAAATTTTTTAGATTGCCGATTTAATCATCAATTTGGCTTTTAACGAGTGATGTTTTTTCCATCTAAACAGTATTCTGTCAGATCATTTTTTATATATTTTGTTACATTGATTTTTCTGACATAAAAGATGCCCTGTTTTTGACACAAGTTCATGGATTAAGTGAACTTCAGAATAGCTGATAGCAAGTCATCACATCCTCCTATCTCATAAAATTGACTATTCTGACATTTTTCAAGATATTTCAAGAACTCAGATTTATACAGTTATTCAAAGATTTGAATCTCTCTAATTAAGATGTAAATGAAGCGGACTTAATGACTGATAGTGGTTATTTTGACTAAGGAAAATAAAAGCCTGATTGAGACTACATATGTCTAAATTTGATGACTAATTGCTGAAAAAAATTATCTGAATCATTTTTTATATTAATGTCTATACGTCTACTCAAGTGTAAATGCACCTTTTTTGTGCAAAATATCAGCTATCTTGGCATTTAAGCTCCTATACCCTTTTCTTAGTCATGCTGCTAGCAGTTAAAGTCCTCGTTTTTTCAGCACTCTTTACAATTTTTAGAAGATGATTGATCTTATTTAGTGCTGTTTAAACTAATATTTCCCAGAAATCTAAAGTAAAGATTAATGAAATGGTTTCATTTCTATACTATTTTCAGCCTATCCTGATACCTAAATTTGACTTATAGTGCGCATCATTCAGACCTTTATGACACCTAAAAACAGCAAGGAATCAGAATCCACTCATGAACGCTTCTCTCGATATCAGTCAAAATAAACCGTTACTCTGGCTGATGGCGATTGCATGTGGTCTGTGTGCTGGAGCCAATTATTATTGCCAGCCTTTGATTTCCTCTATTCAACAGTATTATCAGGTGCCTGAATCGCAAGTCGCCCTGACTGTAACCTTTGCTCAAGTCTCTTATGCGCTAGGTTTACTGTTCATCGTGCCATTAGGAGACATGCTAAATAAGACCAAGCTGATTCCTGCCTTAATGTGGGGAGCTGCGCTTGGCCTAATGATCTGTGCGACTGCAGTCACTTTACCCATGCTCTGGTTTGGGACGATTATCGCGGGTCTGTTTTCAGTCGCTGCACAAGTCCTCATCCCTTTAGCAGCCATGACCGTTAAACCAGAAAAAACTGGCGAAGTGGTTGGTTTCCTGATGAGTGGTTTATTGGTCGGAATTCTGCTATCGACCAGTATTGCAGGATTACTCTCTGACTTGTTTCATTGGAAAGTCATCTATGCGCTGAGTTCAGTTTCAATGCTAATTTTGGGCATCTATTTACGTGGTCAACTACCGACTCTGCCAAAATTCCGCATTAGCTATGCCGGGATTTTCAAATCCATGGGCCACCTTTTAGCTCAAGAACCACGACTGGTACTACGTTCTCTTACCGGTGCTTTTGCCTTTGCCGCGATGAGCATCCTGTTTTCGACCATTGCCCTACTGCTGACACAACCTCCATTTAATCTAGCGGATGTTATGGTCGGATTGGTAACTCTGGTGGGTGTCTTTGGCGCATTATCCACCCAGGTTATTGGCAAATGGGCTGATCGAGGCTATATCAAATTGCTCAGCTGGCTAGGCTGTTCAATTCTGGTAGGAAGCTGGCTATTTCTCTATTTCGGTGGCACATCACTGATCAGTTATATTCTAGGTTATGCCCTGATCAATCTAGGATTGGCGATTACTCATAGCTGTAACCAGAATGTGATTTTCCGTCTACGTCCTGATGCCAAATCCCGCATTAATTCTATTTATATGACTTTATATTTTATTGGTGGTGCTTGTGGTTCTGCTGCTGGCGTATATGCTTGGCATCATGGTGGCTGGAATATGAGCTGTCTGACCGGATTGGGTTTTGCGCTGGCTGCCACCTGTTTTGCCCTGATTGATCAATGGCAGCAGCGCCGAATACAAGCTTAATCAGATCTAGCTAACTTGCACCACTGGATAATGCGGTTTGCCTGAATCCCAAGTGGCTGAATTTTCTAAAAGAATGCAAATAAAAGTGGGCAACAACCCCGCCAGTACACGGCAACTGTTTTGTAACTGCTTCATGTTAAATGAGCTATGGTAAGTCGTACCGCCCTGCGTGATCTGATGGTGTAAGCTAGAAAGACGATTGAAAATCACCAATAGCATTTCACTCAAGTTATGATCCTGCACTGCCTTTTGTATCTTTTGTTTTTGCTGAGCTAATGTTTCACGGCAGCTTTCCAAACTAACTTTTTGGTGACGATAATCCCAAAAACCTTGATCGGTATAAGGACTATTCAGTAAGGCAGAAATCGGCTGGCTGTATTTCTCCCAAACGATATGCTGAAGTTTTTGCTCCATATCTTTTTGACAGAGGGTTTCCAAAAATTGATGCAGACTGTGTTGATCCTGACGACTCTCGGTTTCCTGCGCATAGATCGAATTAAAACTGATCCATAAGCTAATAAACTTAAACTCTAATTCATCATCCAGTTCTAGTGCTTTCTTAAACCAGCTAATTCCCCGTTGGACACGTAAATTAAAATAATCTGAATGCTGAGGTTTTTTGCTTTTATAAATTTCCTCCAACATAAGCATCGTTATTCTCCTTATTTATCTCGTTTTCTTTATCTTAATCTTAAATATCTAAAAATATAGTCTTGCTGAATGACTGGGAATTTATTTTTTAATCCCAGCGGTTTTCCTGGTGGAGTCTCTCAATCAAAATTGACAGTTCAATATCCCCCTGCGGTTCAGCCTTTAGTCATGCAGCTTTTATGCTAATATTACGCCCTCTTTTCGCAGCACTGCTTTTTTGAGCAGATTTTAAGCACTTTCTGCTCATTCTTGTACTGTGTTACTACTCTTCCATTTCATTTAAGGCGTGATTTTGAATGACTGATCTCAGCACCATTGAAAACAAACTTCAACCTCGCATCAGTGTTGCGCCGATGATGGACTGGACCACCAAAGACTATCGTTTCTTTGCACGTCTGTTTAACCCGAATGTCATTCTCTATACCGAGATGGTGACCACTGGCGCGATCATTTATGGCGATGCCAAACGTCATCTGGACTTTAATCAGCAAGAACAGCCAATTGTGTTACAACTTGGCGGCTCTAATCCCAAAGAGCTCGCGACCTGTACCAAGATGGCACAGGACTGGGGTTACAACGAAGTTAACCTGAATGTCGGCTGCCCAAGTGACCGTGTACAGAACAATAAAATCGGTGCTTGCTTAATGGCTGAGCCAGATTTAGTGGCTGAATGTATTGGCGAGATGCGTAATGCGGTAGATATCCCGGTTACCGTGAAACACCGCATCGGCATCGATGACATGCAATCTTATGAAGAAATGCTGCATTTTGTCGATACTGTAGCAAAAACAGGTTGTAATAACTTTATTGTGCATGCGCGAATTGCGCTGTTACAAGGTTTATCACCAAAAGAAAACCGTGAAGTTCCACCGCTACGCTATGAAGATGTCTACCGTCTGAAACAGGAACGTCCGGAACTGCTGATTGAAATCAATGGCGGGATTAAGTCCTATGCGGAAACGATTGAACATCTAAAACATGTGGACGGCGTAATGATTGGTCGCGAGGCTTATCACAACCCGTACCTATTGGCTGAGCTGGGCCGATTGTGGAATCTTGAAGCGCCGGACCGTTTTGAGATCATGCAACAGATGATGCCTTATATTGCCCAACGTATGGCAGAAGGTGCACCACTGTCAATTATTACCCGTCATATTCTAGGTCTGTTCCAGAACTTGCCAGGTGCACGTAAATGGCGTCAGGCTTTAAGTGGTGGCAATGCCAAAACCTTAAAAGATGTAGAGAATGCCTTGTTCAATATTCAAGAAGCGATTAAACGCACTGAAGACTACCTGCTCGAACAACAAGCCCAGAATCTTTAATTTTTAGATTAGAATTAAAAAAAGCACCGCTCGAAGGTGCTTTTTTATTGAGGTCATTTAACGCAATAGATTATTGACTATAAGCTGTAATATTCCCTACTGGAATCGGTTCTTCAACCCGCTGTGATGCCATAGAAGGTTCCTGCTCCACGGCCGTAGTTGTCTTATTCACTTGATAATCATCAAAACCATCATCGTGCTCGAACTCCGCAGAAATCATCGCCAGTTCTTGCTGTAACTGTTGTTCATATCGCTGAATTTCCACTTCATCAATAAAGGCAAATGCATCCTCTTCCAGCTGCCAGCTATAACCCTGTTCTACCTTTTGGATCAAGACCTTAATCGGAAATGATTCTCCTTGATACTGCACTTGGGAAATCGCCTGAAAAGAATTGTGAGAACGTTCCACGATTTTTACATCCATGACTTTTAACCGGTAATGGCGATAATCCAAACTGGAATCAAATTCACGCTGCATCTGAGCCTGAATATTGCGCGACAGTTCATCAATAGAAACGAAGTAACTGCAGGCTGACAATATCAAGACCAGAAATAATAGACTTATTCTTTTCATACCACCCCCAGTGCTCAAGTTCGAGGCTGGAAAATAAAAAACTTCTGATTCTTATATTGTTATTTTATCTTTTTTAAATTGAACAAGAAATAGACGAAAGTATATTTCAGGGTCAAAATTCTTTGTTTTCTTTTGACCATTTAGTCAATTTTGTATAAATAAAAAAGCCCTGACGATGCAGGGCTTTTAAATATGATCAATTTAGAAGTCATCATCTTGGGAAGGATCATGATGTAGTGCATCGTGAATGGCTTCAACCAGTTGCTGGGCAATTTCCTGTTTCGAAGCCTTTTCCAGATCGCGTTTTTCCATTTGATAAGATTCTGCAAAGAATACCGTCATGGCATTTTCATCGGAAGCAAAGCCAATGTCTGCACGGGAAACGTCATTGCAAGCAATCATATCCAGTTTTTTCGCAACCAGTTTTCCAGCTGCATATTCTTCAATATTGCGGGTTTCTGCGGCAAAGCCAACCATGAATGGACGTTTTTCCTGTTGGGCAATGGTTGCGACAATATCCGGGTTTTTGATCAGTGCGACATTCAGCTCATCACCCGCTTTTTTGATCTTGTGTTCTGCAACTTGCGCTACGCGGTAATCTGCAACCGCAGCAGTGGCAATGAAAATATCACAGCCCTGTTCCAGCATATGCAAGCTTTCATCCAGCATTTTCACCGCTGAGCTAACGTTTTTGCGTTTAACACCATTTGGCGTATCCAAAGTCACCGGTCCGGCAATCAGTGTCACATCTGCACCTGCGGCATAACAAGCTGCTGCCAATGCAAAGCCCATTTTCCCGGTACTGTGATTGGAAATATAACGTACCGGATCAATCGCTTCACGTGTTGGACCCGCAGTAATCGTGACACGCTTACCTGCCAGCTGACCAAATTTTTCAGCAATCGCACGTTGGGCCTTATGGAAATACTCGGTCACCTGACGTGCCAGATCTTCAGGTTCTGGCATACGGCCTAAGCCCACATCACCACAGGCTTGTGAGCCAGCATCTGGCATAATTACATGCACACCATCTTCAATCAAAGTAGCCAAGTTGCGTTGTGTCGGCTTAGCCGCCCACATCTGCTGATTCATAGCTGGTGCTACCCAGACTGGTGCTTTGGTAGCTAGATAAAGTGTACTGAGTAGATCATCCGCCAGACCGGCAGCGAATTTAGCCAAGGTATCACAGCTTGCGGGTGCGACCAGTAACAAGTCTGCCCAGCGTGCCAACTCGATATGCCCCATGCCTGCTTCAGCTTCTGGATCAAGTAATTCAGTATGCACAGGATTACCCGACAGCGCCTGGAACGTCAGTGGCGTGATAAAGGCTTGTGCACCTTGCGTCATAACCACGCGGACATTAAAACCGGCATCTTTCAGACGGCGAACCAGAATTGCACTTTTGTAGGCAGCAATGCCACCTGTCACAGCTAAAATAATATTTTTATGAGGAATTACACTTACGTCGAAGCTCACAAACAGGCTACCTTTCTGTTGCAGTGGCGCTCACAATAGCATTAAATAAGATCATGCCCAAGAGACCTTTCTGGGTGAAAAACAATAATTAATAATAAATAAGTCTAATAAATATGCAATTTTCGATTAAACACTGGCCTGAACAGGAACGTCCACGCGAACGCCTGTTACAGTCAGGCCCACAAAGTCTCTCCGATGCCGAACTACTGGCTATTTTCCTGCGCTCCGGTTCGCAGCAGCATTCTGCAGTTGAACTGGCCCGCATTCTGATTCAGCATTTTGGACATTTGAGCACCTTATTGGATGCGCCTATTCAAGAAATTAGCCAGTTTCACGGTATGGGTGTCAGTAAATTTACCCAACTCATGGCAGTCAAAGAACTGGGACGGCGCTATATTGCCGAGCATCTTCGGCAGGATGCTTTGGAGCTCAATCATTCACGAAAAATCATGGACTATCTACGCTTCGAGCTACTTGGAGAAACTCAGGAAGTCTTTGCGGTGCTGTGCCTGGATGCTGGATTAAGAAAAATCAGCTTTAAAAAATTGTTTTATGGCTCACTTAATTCCTGTGAGATTTCGATTAATCAGTTACTACGACATGCCATTCAACAACAGGCAACATCGATTGTGATTGCCCATAATCATCCACTCGGAGAGCCTCGACCTTCCGCAGCCGATCTTGAACTTACCCAGCAGATTGCAAAGGCCTGTCGGCTGATCGAAATCCGCCTGATTGACCACTGTATCATTGCCCCGGAAGGCAGTTTTTCCTTTGCCGAGCAGCAACTCATCAATACGGTAACACTCTGAACGATAGCGCTTGACAAAGATCTGACAAGTGATGAAGATCATGAAAAAAATTGTGATGATTCCAATAAATGATCGTACGTGACCAACCCAGTATCTTTAAAGTGTTATTTTCATGGCGGGGAACGATTTTACCGAAGGTGCTGCCACCTTTAGGCGTGGTCATGCTCATCTCTGCCATTATTGGTGGGCTATCGTATGTCAATTATGTACATTTACCAGAATTACCTTTGGTCGGCTTTACCCTGATCGGGGTAGTGCTATCGATTTTCCTCGGTTTTAAGAACTCTGCAGCCTATGAACGCTGGTGGGAAGCTCGCAAGCTCTGGGGTATTCTGATTGCCAATGCGCGTCATTTTGACCGTGACTGTCGTATCTTGACTCAGGCACGTCGTGAGCGGGTCATCCAGCATGTGATTGTCTTTGCCAATGTGTTACGCGATCGCCTGCGTCATCAGACTGCCAACCCAACCGAACTGGTACAGACCAGCGGGATGAGCCCTCAGGCATTGCAACAACTCTATCAACAGGCCAATGCACCACAGTACACCTTGAGTTTGATTCAATGGGAATTGATGCAAGCGCTGAAAGAAGGTGAAATCTCGGACATTATCTATGCGCAGATGAACCAGCATGTAGCTGAGCTGAGTATTGTTCAGACCGGCTGTGACCGGATTGCCACCACTCCACTGCCTTTTGCCTATTCAGTATTGCTGAACCGTACGGTGTATTTCTTCTGTTTTATGCTGCCATTCAGCCTGGGCTCAACTCTTGGAATGGTTACGCCTCTATTGGTCGGAATTTTGGCCTATACTTTCTTGGGTTTAGATGCCCTTAGTTCTGAAATTGAAGAACCTTTTGGTACACAAAGCAATGACTTACCACTTGATTCAATGGTCCGTACCATTGAAATTGAACTCTTGGGTACTTTAGGCAAGCCAACGCCACCACCTATTCAGGCTCAAGATCATAATCTATTATAAGAAATGCGATTACAGTTGAACCCAACCCATGTGTTCAGCTCAAAATTAAAATAATGAAAACAATAAAAATAAGATTTTATGAATATCAAGCAACGGATTCATCGTTATACGCCGCAGCCGGTGACGCGTCCTGTTGCAGCTCTAGCGGCCTTGCTACTTTGTAGCGGGGGCTTATTTGCGCTCGGCTGTGTGCTGGCCTGGCAAGGTATTTTATTTCATCCTTTAGAACAGTACTGGATTTTACTACTTCTCATCAGCTTCATACTGGTGTTGAGTGTCAGTTATGACTGGAAACAATATTTCAAATTTCCTTTTCTGATCCAACAATACTTGATCGACTCGAAGCTGGCTCAGGATATCCGTGAAAGAGCTTTACGCAGCTCAGATGCCACGATTATGGGGCAACGTCAGATTCACACGACCCGGCTACACAAACAGCAGCAACTACTATTAAAACTCAATGATCATGAAACACCACAATGGTTTAATGTCGACCTGAATCAGGTCTTTAACACAGAGCCTTATCTGGATATCCATGTTCGGCCCAGTGATGCCCTCATTGGCCAGCAGGTTTTGGTCTACTATCTGATGCGTACACGCTGGATTGTGCAACTATATGCATATGATGGTGATCAGAATTTTCAGCATCTACAGCATTATATCGCAACGCCGATCCGTGGACGGATTTACTTCGACCATATCCCAAGTCGACTCATGCTGGACTTACCGAGAGTTGCACATATTCAGGCGAGTCGTGAAGATGACTCTCCATCTTATACGCTTAAGCTAAGTACCAATTATGGCAAATACTATCGGGTGTCCTGCAAAGCAGCACATTTTGACAAACTGGAACTGGCGCTCGCTAATCTGATTGATTTTTTACGTTATCGAGATTTCAAACATCATCCAGAAATCCGGCAAGCTGTAATTTCTAAGCATCATCCTTTTCTTTATCGCAATTTATTGAACTATATGCTGATCGCTGCATTATTACTGTTTGCAGCCACGACAGCAGATTGGCAACTGGCGCTCCTGAGTTTGGTAGTCGCCTGCCTGCGAGGCATGAGCATCCAGCAGCATAAGCAATCACCATTTATTGAAGCCTGACTAATAAGTACCTTAATTACCGAAAACTTTCCCAGATACCAACCTGCTCTTCTTTAACAGCTGGGATATGGCCAAGCTTGATCCAAGGCATATTTTCACCATGATAATCACTGCCTACAGAAACTTTTAATCCATATTCAGCAATCATCCGATCGACCATCTGCCGGGTAGAAGCTGGATCTACCGCTGGTGGCAGTTCGACAGCATCACCACCAAACTTGGCGAAAATTTCAATTAAGTAACGGATATTGGTTGCAGATAAATCATAACGGGTTGGATGCGCCAGCACAGCATAACCACCACTGGCATGAATTACCTGAATGGTTTCTTCCAGTCCGAGCCCATCAAACTTCACATAGGCTTTCTTACCTTCCTTGATATATTTATCAAAGGCCTGTTGTGGACGGGTAACAATTCCCTTTTCAACAAGCGTTTTAGCAATATGGGTACGGGTAACACGGTCTGGGATATTGTCGACTTTGGCTACTACATCTGGATAAATATCCTGTCCAATCAATGGAGTCAGTAGTTCACAGATTCTTTTCGAGCGTTCAGCCCGAATCCGTTTTTGCTGCTCCAAAGCCTGTTGTAGTGGCTCAGGATTTTGGATATCCAACGCCACAATATGCACGACATAATTCTTTTTGGTAGCAGGACGTGACCATTGACTGGAGATCTCCACACCGGAAATGATCTTAATTTCGTGATCTTTCGCGACCTCACGTGCCAGCTCTAATCCGTCCATGGTGTCATGATCAGTCAAGGCCAGAGTATGGATAAAGCTCGCTGCTGCGGCCTTAACCAGCTGCTGTGGACTCAAGGTTCCATCAGAAATATTGCTGTGTGTATGTAAATCTACGCCGTGCATCTCTATACTATGACATTTATTTGATCAGATTTAGATACTCTAACATGAAAGCACTTTTAGACTTTGTGCCACTCATTATTTTCTTTTATTTATATAAGACAGTAGACCCTAAAGACACCAACCATCCATTACTCCAGCTGATTGGCTCCGCAGGCGGTGTCGACAATAACAATATTCTTGTGGCAACCACAGGTCTGATCATTTCCATGTTAGTGGTCTACGGCGCGTTATTTGTTTCGCAAAAATTCCGTCTGGACAAACAGCAATGGATCGTATTGTTTATGACGGTCATCTTCGGTGGCATCACCCTGATGCTCAGTGATGATTTCTATATCCGCCTCAAAGCAGTTTTGCTAAATCTGGTGTTTTCTGGCGTATTCCTGCTTTCGCCATGGTTCAGTAAAGATAAAAAACCATTAATCCAGCGTCTGTTTGGACCGGTGTTTAATTTAACTGAAAAAGGCTGGTTTAAGCTCAACTATGCCTGGGCAGCGATGTTTGCAGTGATGTCATTCTTGCATTGCTTCTTTGCTTATATGTATATGGATGGAAAATATTGGGGTGAATTTACCGCATTTGGTGACATGATCGTGATGTTTTCCTTTATCATTATTCAGTTCATTGTATTGCGCAAATACTTTAAAGCTGCTGAATAAAAGTTAAACTAAATCATCGAGAACTGCCATGTCATTATTTGTTGTTACCTGCACCGACCAGGAAAGTACAGTAGAAAAACGTCTTGCAATCCGCCCCCAACATCTTGAACGTCTGCAAAAATTAGATGATGAAGGTCGTTTAATCGTTGCTGGCGCGATGCCAAAAGAACCGGGTAATCCTCAAGCAGGTTTTTATGGCAGCACCATCATTGTGGACTTTGACAGCCGTGAAGCATTAGATGAATGGTTACAGGAAGAACCATTTTTAAAAGAAGGCGTCTATGCTCATATTGACGTTAAACCATTCAATAAAGCATTCCCACAAGGATAAGGTACATGCACGCTGTAATTGCCAGTTTAATCGGTCTATCCCTTGCCTGCACAACTGCCTTGGCGGTTGAAGCGACACCAGCAGCAGAACTTGCTGCTACCCCAGCGCAAAATACACCAGCAACTGTGCAAACCGCGGTGGCAAATACGCCACCGCAAACGCTGCCTGCCAATAAACCTGGCATCATGCCTGTGGCTGCTTCAAATAATCCGCTCGTGCAAAACCCTGCTGCCAAGCCGTTAACTGCGGAAGACATCGCCAAAAACAAGGCTCAGCAAGATGCTAAAGTAAAGGCATTGGTCAAAGATCAGGCGACACGTCTGCAACAACTGGAAAAAGCTAATCTTGAAGCGCTGACCCAAAATCAGGAACTCCAGCTGAAGAACGATAATCTCGGAGTTCAGGTGCAGGTACTGCAAAGTGAACGCAGTGCGCAAATGTTCCTCTACGGCGCTGCAACATTGGCTGTAGGCGTACTACTCGGCTTCCTGATTGCGAGCTATGTTTATACCAAACGTCGTCGTCAATGGTAAGCTATTCCCTTTCCTGATGTATTGAAGGTTGTATCCGTTTTGTCTCACGCAATTCAAACTGCCGATCTCGATTGGCAGCTGGTGGATGGCATTGATGTGCCGGTTTCCAAACAGTTTGGTGATGTTTACTTTTCTAAGGACAATGGCCTGCTTGAAACGCGTCATGTGTTTTTAAATGGCAATGATCTGAGCACTCGCCTAACCGAATTAAAACCTTTTGAATATTTTTGCGTAGGTGAAACGGGCTTCGGTACAGGCCTTAATATTCTAGCCTTATGGCAACTCTGGCAACAGGTACGTCCAGATAATCACAGCCATCTACATGCGATTTCAGTTGAAAAATTCCCACTTTCTAAACCTGATTTGATCCGTGCCTTAAATGCCTGGCCCGAACTAAAACCACTCGCAGATCAGTTGATTTCCCAATATCCAATGCCAATTGCTGGCTGTCATCGCCTTAGCTTTCCGGATGAGCGATTCTCACTGGATTTATGGCTGGGTGATGCACATGATATCTTTCCAGTAATCGAAAAAACTGCGCCAGTCAATGCCTGGTTCCTGGATGGTTTTGCCCCTTCCTGCAATCCGGATATGTGGGAAGAAAATGTGCTGAATAATATCGTGCGACTCTCTGATTACGGTACGACCTTTTCCTCTTTTAGCGTCGCCGGCGTACTGAAACGCGGGCTCAGAAATCATGATATTTCTATTTCACGTCCCCGTGGCTTTGGTCATAAACGCGAAATGTTGAAAGCAATCTGGAATCCGCCTAAAGCTGAAGAGCGAGCAACAGAAGTTTCTGAAGATCATACTCAAAAAAAAACTTCGCTAAATAAAGAATTAAAATATCAAGCACGTCAGATTGCGGTGATTGGCGCTGGTATTGCCGGTTTAAGTACTGCTTGGGCATTTGCCACACGCGGGCATCAAGTCACACTATTTGATCAAAATGCACCGCTTTCAGGAGGTTCTGGTAATCCCCTCGCCCTGCTCAATCCAAAACTGTCTTCGATTGCTCAAAGTGCTGAACATTTAATGACCCAAGCTTGGCAACATGCGCTAAATCATTATCCACAGTTCAAAGCCTTTCGCCCACTTCAAGTCCAGCAGCTGGCATTAAAAAATCCAGAAAACCTATTAGCACTGGAGGATGAGTATCCTAGCGGTATTTTGGAAATTCCTGATCAAGATCAGCAGTCTTTAGCGACGGAATATCCAGCACTGGCATTGCTACAAGCAGGTGGTGTATCGCCACAGCAGCTACGCGATGAAATTCTGCAACACGCTAATATTCATTATATCCAGTCGCAGATTAGCCGGATTGAGCCACTGTCTCGTCCAGAACTGTTTGCTGATGATCAATCTTTAGGACAGTTTGACCATGTCATTGTCTGTACCGCACTGAATACGCCACAATTGCTGGAAGGACATCCCGAACTGAAACCAATTCGTGGACAGGTGAGCTGGGTCGAAAATAGTGAACAACCACTCGATCCAAATATTGCCTATAGCTACGGCGGTTACTGTATCCAATTTGATGAAAAGCATTTGTTGCTAGGTGCTTCTTTCTGTATCAATCGCGATGATGTCGAAGTACTGGAAGAAGACCATATACATAACCGTGAACTGATCCATTCGGTATTTCCAGAGTATGCACAGAATTTGGCGGATGTCAGTGAGTGGCAAGGTCGTGCTTCCGTTCGTGCGCAGAGTAAAGATTATTTTCCATTACTTGGAAAACTTAAACCCGATCAGGAAATTTATAGTCTTGCTGGCTTAGGTTCCAAAGGCTTCCTGTTTGCACCACTATGCAGTGAAATCCTGTCTGCACAGATTCTAGGAGAAGCCTGTCCTGCATCTACGAATATCATCAAGAAACTGGATATCAGACGCTTTGAAAAGAAAGTAAAAGTGAAGAAGCCTTACTTTAAGCCTGAAGGTTAAAGAAAGTCCCTCTTTGAAAAAGGGAGATTTAGGGGGATTATAAGTAAAGAAAATCCCTCCTTTACGGAACAATGTTCCTCACCCTTTAGAAAAGGGAGGAGTCCCCTCTCCTTTCAGGAGATGAGCAGCACTGCTGCGCAAGGGAGAGGTCAATAAACTATCCTTTAAAACAAAAAAGCGCCTGACGGCGCTTTTTTGTTTTAAAGCTTAATCAGGCACCCTGTTCCAGCGGCAAGCCTGCATCACGGGCAGCACGTGTACCACCCATCAGGATGACATATTCACGAGAGCTGTCGAAACCCTCTAGTTTTTCAGCAGCACGAGGGGCTTTACTACCTCCACCACACAGGATATAAATCGGCTGATCCGTGGACACTTGAGTAAGGCTCTCTGCTGAAAGATCGTTAATGGGCTGGTTTACCGCCCCTTTAACATGTGCTTCAGCAAAAGCATTAGAATCACGTACATCCCAGATTACGGCACCTTCTGGGAACTCAAATGTTGTAATTTCTTGTTTACGGATCATTGCGCACTCCTTTGATGTAAACAACACTTGGCAAATTGAGAAAACATCCCTAGCATCTCAGATATTCTTTCCATTTGTAAAGGTCTAAACTATGCCTTCTTTCGATATTGTTTCTGAATTAGAAATTTTTGAAGTAAACCATGCGGTTCAAAACACGCAAAAAGAGATTGCGACCCGGTTTGACTTCCGTGGTCAGGACGTTTCAATCGAGTTGAACGAAAAAAATAAAGAAATCAAAATCAAGACTGAAAGTGATTTCCAGTGTGAACAAGTTTATAGCATGCTAGAAAATCACTTCTTTAAACGTAAAGTAGATATTCAGGCGCTTGATCCACAAAAAGGTGCACCTTCAGGTAAAAACTATATCCAAGTGATCAAACTGAAAGATGGTCTTGACTCAGATACTGCAAAAAAAATTAATAAAGCCATTAAAGAAAGTGGCATTAAAGCGCAGTCTTCTATCCAAGGCGACAAAATTCGTGTGACAGATAAAAAGCGCGATACTTTGCAACAAATTATGGCATTCCTGAAAGAACAACAATTTGGTGTGCCTTTACAGTTCAACAACTTTAAAGACTAAGATAGTCTATTTTCGGATAATAGAACCATGGCCAAAAGCAATCGACTCTCCAAACTGGTAAAAGCAAGTTCACAACTTCCACACGGCATTCGTACTGCACTGCTGAGTAAAACCTTTGGACGTGTGGTACCGATGGTCGGTTCTGCCCGAATCCGCTATGAACAGGTCAGCCACGACCAGGTGGTTGTGAGCATGGCTAATCATAAAGCCATGCAGAACCATATTGGTCAGGTTCATGCCTGTGCCATGGCACTGCTTGCAGAAACAGCCACAGGATTTGTCACCGCAATGAATGTACCTGATTCTGCAATCGTTCTGATTAAAAGCATCAAAATTGATTATAAACGTCCGGCTCAAGGCGCAATGCGTGCCGTAGCAACCTTGACTGCCGAGCAGCAGCAACTCATGCAAAGTACAGATAAAGGCGAAACATTGGTATCGGTGGTCGTCACCGATGAATCCGGCGAAGCACCTATTCAGTGTGAAATGCTATGGGCATGGATCGCTAAATCGCAGCTTAAAACGAAAGCGATATCTTAATTTTTTAAGAATATGTGCTAACTGAATTTGGGATTATTTAAAAGTATCCTCATCCTCTATCAAGATATTGACTGCTTGCTCCCTTCTCAGCTTAAAAACTATTTAATTTTTTTAACTTTAAAATCAGTGCTTAAGAATTTAAATTTCCAAAAATAAAAAACCAGACATATCGTCTGGTTTTTTGCATTCATCAATTCGCTTGTTGAGCATCAATGAACTTCTGTTTTGCTTCATCTGGAATCGGACGCTTATTGCCTTTGACATCTACAGCAACAAAGGTAAATACCCCTTCTGTGACACGTACAGGTGGACGGGAGTCATCGTGACTATCCCACACTTCGATCTGCATTTGAATCGAGGTATTCCCTACTTTCAAAATCTTGGTATAGCAACTGATTACATCACCAACTTTTACCGGCACCAGGAAAGTCATCTGATTAATCGAAATCGTTGCACAACGTCCTTTGGAAAAACGTTCTGCGTGGATCGCACCGGCCAAGTCCATTTGTGAAACAATCCAGCCACCGAATACGTCACCGCTCCAGTTGGTATCTGCTGGCATTGCAATTGTCTGTAGGGAAAGAACTCCCTCTGGTTTTACATGAGAATCTGACACGTTAACTCCAGGCCTGGGTATTAGGATTTGGCATTCAGATGTTGATCCAGCCACTGTTGCAGCTGAGGTGCTCTGAGCGCGCCACTTATTCTAGCAATTTCATCAGTTTTATTCATCAAAACCAGTGTTGGAATGCTACGAACATTAAATGCAGCGCTGAGTCTTGGATTCGCTTCAGTATCAATTTTGGCAAATACTACATTCGGATACTGCCGTGCCACCATTGCAAAATGTGGTGCCATCATCTTGCACGGCCCACACCAGTCTGCCCAGAGGTCAATCAGAATCGGTAAATCACTGCCAGTGACGAACTGGCTAAAATTCTGTTCATTGAGTTCAATCGGTGCAAGTGGAATTAAGCCCTGATGACACTGACCACATGCAGGACTCGCGGTGAGTTTATCTTCAGGCACACGGTTTTTGGCCTGACATGACGGACATACAATGATCATCTAACGAACTCCAATATATTGATGTAAGAATTCTAATTGGGTCGAAATTGCTTTTTCAAACCATTCCCCATGATATATATCAAAATGCTGCATATTCCACTCATGATATTGGGCAAATGGTGCAATATTGGTTACTGTCTCACGACTAGACTCAATCGGAATCAGGCTATCCTGTTTTGCAGCGATAAATAACACCGGAACCGTAATCTTGCGCACATCCTGAATTGGTCGGTAACGAATCAGTTTAAAGAATACCCGGGCTGGTATTTCTCCACTCCAATAATGGTCGGGGTGAACGATTGAAAGGTAACCTTGGTAACTATCTGGTGTCGGCAAGAAACAAAGTTCATTTTGGGCAACGACGGGTAAAGTACGTGGAGCCATCCCGACTTTGGAACCCATATAGTCTTGACTGGAAATCTTCAGGGCTTTGGGTAGTTGCTGTAAAGGATACAGTTTGGCACTTTCTGCTCCATCAACAAATGGTACCTGTACCATAATCGCCTGTACATCTTTGGATTCTGCAGCAAGTGTCAGTGCATAACCGCCACTCAGATTTGTTCCCCAAAGCACAATACGTTTGGAATCAAGAGATTTACGCGCTTTGACATGAGCAATCATGGTTCGCCAGTCTTCAAGCTGGGCTTTAATCGAAACCAGTTCTCGTGGTCGGCCGGTACTGCCGCCCCAGTAGCGATAATCAAATAAAATGACTGCATAACCGGCTGCAGCAAACCGTTGAGCATATTTGACCAATTCAAAATGACGTAAAGCGGCCAAACCATGCGCCATTAAAATTACCGCTGGCTTTTGTATATTCTTGGGGCGATAAAAATCAGCAGCAATGACATCTTGACCGCTTTTGACATACAGTGGTTCAACTGTATATGCGTACATACGCGCTCCGTTGCGTTATTTTATGGTTGTATTCGTTTATAAAAATTCCAGATCTTTCTGCTCATTTTTGAGCTTAATGCTATCATAAAGCATATCTTTATAAATTAAATGATGGAGTGACATCATGAGCGAAAATGTAGGCTTTGCAGGTCAAATTGGTCCAGAACATATCGAACAAGTGGTTGAGAAAGGTTTTAAATCGATTATCAATAACCGCCCGGATATGGAAGGCGGCCCGGATCAGCCGACCAGTGCACAAATTGAAGAAGCTGCTCGTGCAGCAGGCCTGGATTATGTGCATCAACCTGTGGTTGCAGGTCAGATCACTGAACTCGATGTCCGCACTTTTGCCAATCACTATAATGAACTACCAAAACCATTGTTGATGTTCTGCCGTACAGGTAACCGTTCTAATAACCTGTATCAAATCGCGAAACAAATGGATTTGTTGGATGACTAATTGCTTTTGAAAATATGCAATGCTTGGGCTGCCTAAGCATTGCTACATTCAGCTTTGCTGCATAATTAAGTTGGTCACTTACTCCTGAAGTTAGTGTAGCCAGGTAAATTAATAACCCCTAGTTTCAGGAATTAATACAACAGGGCTTTAAATTAATCATCGTCAACCGTCCGGATCAGGAAACTGGTAATGAGATATCGGTTGGTCAGCTTCGTACTATTGCAGAGCGCCATCATGCCAGTGTGATTTATCGACCTGTTATTAATGGGTAAATTACACAACAGAACATTGAAAATTTTCCAAATCCTATAATGAATTATCTAAACCCATTTTAATGGTGTGTCGCAGTGGTACACGCTCTGTTGCCTTATTTAACAAGGCAAATAAACAAGGATTCATTTATGAATAAACTTTTACTGATCATCTGTTTAAGCTTGAGTTTTGTTGGTTGTAGTTCAATGAATGTTCGGCCGACTGTGGGTGTGAGTGTGGGAACCACAATTTAAAGTTAGCTCCCATAAAAAAAACAGCGCCGAAGCGCTGTTTTTTTATTCAAATTATTGTAGTAAAGGCATGAATGGATCCACCTGAACACAGTTATTACCGTAAGGACTACTGTCAAATGGTTGACCTGTTTCTGCATCAAAGTCATCTTTAAGCAATCCTAGTGTATATACAAAACTAGAATTAATATTTTTTGCACTTACATTTGTTTGTGCTCTAAATTCAACAGTTTGCCAACCAGCATATTGCCTTAAATATTGTACGCTAAAGTTAAACTTACCTGTAGCATCAGTCGTATAAGTAAAGCTTGGCGTAATATTTCCAGTCGGATCTACAAAACCTGTAGCAAGTTGTATATTAGATTTATTTGATAACTCACAATAAGATTGTAAGCGTGAAGGTAATTCTAATTTTTCAACATTACTAATTCTATCCTGAGTCTGCTGCACTTGATTTTTAAATTGATTAACAACCGTTTGCTGTTGATTCACTCTCTGCTGCTTAGCATTGTTTTCAGCACTAATTGCTCTACTTAAATCATCATTTAACTCTTCTAATTGAATATTCAGAACATTGATTCTTCCCTGAATTGTTGCAATTGAAGCTTGGGCTGCTTTAATCCTAACTTCATCTTCTGCATTTTGAGCTAATGCTAATGCAGTATTTGCATCAGCTAAACTTATTCTTGCAGAGCGTATTGATTGCTGCGTCGTTCTTATACTATTTTCTAAATTAGAAATAGCTGTCGATTGAATCGGTGCATTCTGTAAATTCGTTAAGATAGCTTCTTGTTGGCGCAAGTTAGAATTTTCTTGCAATAATTGATTACGAACAGGAATTAAACGTTGATTTCGTAAATCTTGCAATTTTTCTTTTGTTGTAAATACACCTGAACCAGCACGTAGTAAGTCAATATTCATTGTTACTTTGTAATTTGATAAAGGATTACCATTGATATCTACCACATGCGCTGAAAGTGCTTCTCTGTAATATAGTGCATCTGAAGATTTTTCTAATTCACTTGATTTACCAAAGGTGATATTACCAATCGGCTGTTCTACATGTCCTTTTGATACATTGAGTTTGAGTGTTTGCTCACTAAGCTTTTCATTCGCACTGCTAATTGTAGCATTTAAAATAATGCCCGATTTAATGAGTGTATCAGCTAGTGTACCTTCAGTTCTTGGTAAAGTAATACTATATTGAGCATTACCATCAGCATCTGTTTTCTTAACTGAACTACCTAAAATAGTAACTCTATTATTTTTTGTATTAATAACTGATAATGTGACATCCTGATCAGCTACTCCTCCCCCATTACCATCAATTGCTTTGACTGTAATAGTCGCGTTATCACCGGTAATAACTAAAGTAGGTTTATTAGAAGTCACTTCCAAATGGTACTGAGCAATCTCAGAGGTTGGAATAGATTCGATTACTTCTAGTTTTCTAGCTTGAGATGTAATTTTTCCAGTTCCATCTTTAAAAGTAGCGCTCAAATTAACGCCATTAGCGATAAGATCGCGAGAGTTTAAAATATTTGATGGATCTAATGATAAATTAAAAATTGCGTTACCATTTGAATCTGTGATTACTGTCGAACTACCATCAATCGTTATTCCATTTGATTGAGTATTGTCAATTGCAAGAGTTACTGGCTGATCAGATACACCACCACCATTTACATCGACTAGTTTAACAGTCACGACTACTGTATCACCCGTCACTAATAACTTAGGTTTATCACTGCTCATCAAAATATGATAATTAGTAGGCACTGCATCAGGATTCGTTACTGTTTCTCCATCCGTTGAATCGCCACCTGTAGAAGGACTCCCGGTGCCATTATTATAATATCCGTCACTACCACCACCGCCACAGCCGGCCAACACAAGCGCTAATGTAAGCACTGACAATTTCGTACTCAATTGTTTATTGATCATGTAAACCCCGAAGACCCTAATTAAAAAATGTGTTATCAATATTTTTTTGTTGATTATGTAATCATAGATAAATTTTTATATAAATAAAAGCAAGAGTCATCTTTTATATGCTAACTTTTAATTAAAAATTATTCCAATAGAGTAAGTATGTACGACCTCATCATCATCGGTTCAGGCACCGCAGGCATCACCGCCTATAAAGAAGCAATCAAACACACCGATAATATCCTGATCATTAATGCTGGTTCTTGGGATACCACCTGTGCACGAGTCGGCTGTATGCCCAGCAAAGTCCTGATTGCCTCAGCCAATCGTATGCACCTGCTTCAGCATGCAAGTGATTTAGCTTTGGATGTAAATACTAAGGTTGACTCTACAAATGTCATGTCACGTGTTCGTGAATTACGTGATTTCTTTACCCAGGCTACTCTTAAAGAAGTCAATCAATGGAATCCAAAACATAAAATTTCAGGTCATGCCAACTTTGTTGATTCACAAACAGTAGAAGTAGATGGAAAAACTTATCAAGCTAAAAGTTTTATTCTTGCCGTAGGTTCACGACCTAATATCGATACGAAACAAAAAGAAGCACTAGGTGATCGGCTGCTTAGCTCTAATGAAGTGTTTGAGCTTACTACCCTCCCTCAGTCACTGGCAGTAATTGGTAGTGGTGTGATTGCAATTGAACTTGCACAAGCGATGCAACGCTTAGGAGTAAAAACTACTGTCTTCGCTCGTAGTCAAAAAGTTGGTTCTCTTACAAGCCCTGTACTCCAGGAACTCGCACAACAACAACTCAGTTCAGAACTTGAAATTAAATTTAAAACTGTCCCTGATGAGATGATCCAAAAAGGTAATAAAGTTCAAATTAAATTTAAGCAAAATTATCAATCAGAAATTTTAGAAGTCGACTACGTATTAGCGGCAACTGGTAGGACTAGCAATCTCGATCAACTCGAACTAGAAAAGATTAATAGTTCTTATACAGACATCAAAAATCTTCCTATTGATTCCTCTACAAAACAGTTAGCTAATCACCCTATTTTCATTGTAGGTGATGCTGCACCTGATGCCCCTATTCAACATGAAGCAGCATACGCAGGTAAAAAAATCGTTAAAAATTGTCTGAATTATCCAGATATACAAGCAATTCCAAAACTGACTCCTTTAGGCATTGTGTTTAGTCAGCCCGAGATGGCCATTATAGGAAAGAATTACCAGCAACTACAGAGTGCAGGAACTGATTTTGTTACGGGTTTTGTTTCTTATGAAAGACAAGGCCGAGCACGAGTGGAAGCAACCAATATGGGGGGTGCAGAAATATATGTAGACAGGTCTACACGTAAACTTTTAGGTGCAGAGCTATTTTGTGCTCAGGCAGAACATTTAGCACATCTACTTGCTTGGCTGATTGGTGAAGAGCTGACAATTGATCAGATTCTAGAAAAACCATTCTATCATCCAACCCTAGAAGAAGGCCTACGTACTGCACTTAAACATGCACGTCGTCAGTTGACTGATTAGTATTAAGTTCATTTTCACTTAATACATTTACAAAGCGCTGCCTATGGGAAATAAACCGATCCAGCCAGCGGTGTGCTGCAAGTAATTCCAAGGTTCTAGCAGCACTTAATTGATTGCTAGAAGCATACTGATTAATTTTTTCACGAAGTTCAGCATGATGCTGTTTTGTCCATTGTTCTAACAAAATCAGTTCACTGTGCAACATCTGATTTTTATCATAATCTTGTAAATCTGAAGCATCCTTCCAAGAGTTTCCAAAAGTTTCAACAAAATCCAATAAAACTTGATATAAAGCAGGCTGCGTCCGAATATCTAAACTATAAGACAATTGCTCCAAATCACTGCGGAATACTTTGAGATAGACAACTTTTCTGAGTAGTGCCAATAAACGTGCCTGCTCTTTGGTATTTTCAGGTACAGTAATTTGAGCCAAATATTGTTTGAGCTTTGCAATGAGTTCATCTTGTTGTTTAAGTTGACTGGCTGCAACCAGCTGTCCATCTTTAAATGCTGCAATGAACCATCCATATTGTTGCCACACCGTTTGATCAATGACATGTTCAGCATTCGCAACTGCCACTGCCGGTACTGAAAGACTTGACTCATCCAAAGACTGAATCAAACTATCATCATCTGTAGGAATCAGCCAGGTTAGAAAATGCTTAAACTGTTCGATAAAAGCATTAATAACACTGCCCCCCACAGACTAAATGCCGTATGAAAAGCTGCAACAATAACAACAGAATCCCAAGAAGCCAGCAAATGACCTTTTTTAGATAACCAAAGAAAAAGTGGACTTAATACAACAAATGCAAAAGTTGCACTCATTAGATTAAAACCTACATGTACGGCAGCCGTTCTTTGCGCATTACTATTCGCACCAATCGCTGCCAAGACTGCCGTAGCCACAGTTCCAATATTTTGACCAATAACCAATGATCTGACTCGCCAATGCAGTAATCGTAGTCGTAATTGCAGCACTGGATGACTGTAAAATGACCGTCATCACCAGGCCAATCATGACCAGTAATAGCTTCGAGAAAAAGTTGTGAACAGTAAATACTGAAAGATCTATATGACTTGAAAGACTAGACATCGCCATTTACAACAACTCTATTCCATAGAAAATCAGACCAAAACCTGCAATTGTTAACCCTATTAATGCTACCCGACCCTGAGCTAAAATCTTGAGTAAAGCACCAGTTGCAATTAATGGTAAAGCAAATTGTCCAATCGAGAATTTGACCCCAAGCAGTGCCACCATCCAGCCGGTAGTAGTAGTGCCAATATTCGCACCGATAATCACCCCAACCCATTGAGCAAAGGTCAGTACACCTGCACTCACAAAACCAATCGTGGTGTTATCGGCAGTGTAAAAATGACCCCCTAACGGCATTTAAAAACTGACCCCCTTGGTTAATATAGCGGTCATTTTGGACTGCTCAACATGTTAACTTTGGAGCAAGCAGTGACAATCCAAATTCTTCATCAACAAGGTCTATCCATTAAAGGGATCAGTCGTGAACTTGGGGTGTCCCGAAATACTGTGCGTAAATATTTACGGCACAAGGAAACACCTCAGTATCGGCGTACACAACCTAGAACTAGTATTCTTGATCCATATAAACCCTATTTACTCCAACGTGTAAATGCAGCACATCCTGAATGGATTCCTGCCGTTGTGCTCTACCAGGAAATTTTAAGGTTTGGATATCCAGGAAAGATCAGGATATTGAGGCAATATCTTGCAACATTAAAACCAGTCGCCAAACCGGAACCCGTTATTCGTTTTGAAACTCAACCTGGCCAACAAATGCAGGTTGACTTCACCACGATTCGACGCAACAACACGACTTTAAAAGCATTTGTAGCCACATTGGGTTACTCCAGAGCAACCTTTGTCAAATTTTATGATCACGAACGCACTGAAGCATGGATTGATGGATTGGAAAATGCATTCCAATTCTTTGGCGGAGTGCCTCAGGAAATCCTGTTTGATAATGCCAAAACTATTATGATTGAGCGGGATGCTTATCAAGAGGGGCAGCATAAATGGAACCCCAAACTGCTCGACTGTGCCAAGAATTATGGCTTTCGCCCCCGCGTATGTAAGCCCTACCGTGCACAAACCAAAGGTAAAGTTGAACGTTTTAACAGCTATCTAAAATCCAGTTTTATTGTGCCATTGAAGGCAACTTTAAAGACTGCAGGATTGACTTTAGATGTGGTGACCGCCAACGCACATATTGGTCGATGGCTACATGAAACAGCCAATCAGCGAATCCATGCCACCACACAAGCAAAACCGGTTATTCGTCTGCAGCAGGAGCAGGAAAGATTTGCGCCATTACCGCGATCAAATACGGTTTCCGGCACTGTGCCTATTGCAGCGGCACAGCATGTAATGCCCTACGAAAGTCTGCAGCATCCATTATCAGTCTATGACCAATTGCTGGGAGCTTCATGATGAATCTGCAATACGAACGTATAGAGCAGCTTTGCCAAAAGCTCAATCTACCCGCCATCGCATCACAATGGTCACATCATGCACAACAAACATTAGGTCAGGATGGAAGTTATGCTGACTTTGTTGAAGCCATGCTGATGCATGAATATGCTGCTAGGCAACAGCGTAGTCAGCAGGTATTAATGAAACTTTCAGGGCTGCCTCAAGTGAAAACGCTGGAAGGCTACGATTTTAATTATGCACTGGGTGCTCCCAAATCACAGGTGGTTGAGTTGTTCAACCTGAGCTTTATCCCGAGAGCAGAAAATGTGGTGTTTCTTGGTGCTAGTGGTGTTGGAAAAACACATTTATCCATGGCATTGGGCTATAAGGCCATCATGAACAATATCAAAACCAAGTTTATTACCGCTGCTGATCTCATGCTGCAACTTAGTACAGCCTATCAGCAAGGTAAATTGAAAAGCTATATGCAGCGCGTGATACTCGCCCCGAAATTACTGATTATCGATGAAATTGGTTATTTGCCCTTTGGGCGTGAAGAAGCGAATCTGTTCTTTAACGTGATTGCCAAGCGTTATGAAAAAGGCAGTACGATATTGACGTGTACTAGCTCAAACCTGATCTGACAGTTACCCATTTTTTATTGTGCCTGTCAGGTTAAATTTGAGCTAAATTTTTCTCAGCCCAAATCCGTTTTCCATCAAGTAAAGTTTCAAGTGGTGTACGACCACAGCACATTTTTCCTTGATGAGTTCGTTCAGTATTATAGAATTTCAGCCAATCGTCTAGATCAACTTGTAATTCTTCCAATGAGCTATAAAGCTTCTTCCTAAATGTAATTTGATAGAACTCCTGCAAAATCGTCTTATGGAAACGCTCACATATACCATTTGTTTGCGGGGAAGCTGCTTTTGTCTTCGTGTGATCAATATCATTAACTGCCAGATACAACTCATAGTCATGTTGTTCTACCTTACCGCAATACTCAGTACCTCTGTCTGTGAGGATGCGAAGCATTGGTAAGTCCTGAGATTGATAAAATGGCAACACACGATCATTGAGTAAATCAGCCGCTGTAATCGGTGTTTTTGTTGTATAGAGCTTGCAATGAACGACCTTGCTATAAGTGTCGATGAATGTTTGTTGGTAGATTCGTCCAACACCTTTGAGATTCCCGACATAAAAGGTGTCTTGCGCGCCTAAATAGCCTGGATGAGCTGTTTCGATTTCACCACAAGCAACGTCATCCTCATGCTTACGTTCAAGTGCCGCAATCTGCTGATCATTTAATTCAATACCATCCTGTGCCACTTTAGCCTCAAGTGCTTTTAAACGCTTCTTAAAGTTTTCTAAATCATGACGAAGCCATATAGAGCGAACCCCACTCCCTGAAACGAATACACCCTTCTTGCGTAATTCATTACTAGTACGGTGCTGACCATATGCGGGATATTGAATTGCGAAATCAATAACAGCCTGTTCAGTAGCATCATCTACACGGTTTTTTAAATTTGGTACTCGACGGGATTTATTGATCAGTGCGTCAATATCACCAGACTTCACTAACTCTTGATAGCGATAAAATGTATCTCTTGAAACACCCATCACTTTGCATGCTCTGGATACATTCTGAAGCTCTTCAGCTAAATTGAGCAGACCTACTTTGTGTTTAATGATTTGATTGTTAGTATGCAACATAAGAAAGTTACCTTTGTTTGATTAAGATTTCGACACCTTTATCAAAACGGGTAACTTTCTCTTTTTCAAGAAGAATGTACGATCAAGTCTGAACTAATACAATTGACGAGTAACTTACCATTTAGCCAGTGGGCAAAATCCTTTGCAGATGATGTGACATTGACTGCTGCAATGTTAGATCGGTTACTGCATCATTGTAATGTCGTACAAATATCAGGTGAGAGTTATCGTTTGAAGGATAAAAAAAGAATTGGGATTCAGCCTCAGGTTGAAACTTAATAGGAAATCAAAGGGGTCAATTTTACTTTGCCATTCGTAAGGTAAAAGGGGTCAGTT
The DNA here is from genome assembly GCF_002688565.1 of Acinetobacter sp. LoGeW2-3. Lineage (NCBI taxonomy): Bacteria > Pseudomonadati > Pseudomonadota > Gammaproteobacteria > Moraxellales > Moraxellaceae > Acinetobacter > Acinetobacter sp. LoGeW2-3. The sequence continues at coordinate 578,004 of NZ_CP024011.1, forward strand.
TTTAAATGCCGTTGACACCCTTTGTCTTGTTATCCATGATTAATTCACACCTAATCTTTCACGCTGGTAACTGCCATCTTGAACTCGACGACACCATTCTAAATTATTTAAATACCATTCAACTGTCTTACGTAAGCCTGTTTCAAAAGTTTCTAACGGCTTCCAGTTAAGGTCTCTAGCAATTTTTGAAGCATCAATTGCATAACGTACATCATGTCCAGGACGATCTGTTACATAGCAAATCAAACTTGTATAGGATTGCTTATCGTCACGAGGCTTTAGTTCATCCAACAACGCACAAATTGTTCGTACAACTTCTATATTTTGCTTCTCGTTGTGTCCGCCAATATTATAGGTTTCCCCTACCGCTGCCTGACAAGCAACTTGATAAAGAGCTCGCGCATGATCTTCAACAAATAACCAATCTCTGATTTGCTGGCCATTTCCATACACAGGAAGTGGTTTTCCATCCAAAGCATTTAATATCATGAGTGGAATCAGCTTCTCTGGAAAATGATATGGTCCATAATTATTTGAGCAATTAGTAACGATAGTAGGAAAACCATAAGTTCGATACCATACGCGAACCAAATGATCCGAACTTGCCTTACTCGCAGAATACGGTGAGCTAGGGGCATAAGAAGTTGTTTCGGTAAATAACTCTGTTGTTCCCTCTAAATCACCATATACCTCATCCGTTGAAATATGGTGAAAACGAAATTTGGCTTTTTTATCACCACCTAATGTCAGCCAATATTTTCTTAAAACCTCTAAAAGCGTATATGTACCTACTATGTTTGTTTTAATAAACTCTGCGGGTCCATCAATAGAACGATCTACATGGGATTCTGCTGCCAAATGCATGACAATATCAGGCTGAAAATCTTTAACAATTTGTGCTACTGCAACTTCATCACAAATATCAATTTGGTGAAATGAATAACGAGTATTTTTTTCAACTTCAACTAGAGACTCTAAATTACCCGCATAGGTTAATTTATCAATATTCAATACTTCATCGTCTGTATGGTTAATAATATGACGAATAACCGCAGATCCAATAAAACCTGCTCCACCAGTAATTAAAAACTTCATAACCTAAACCAATTGATGCTCTAGTGAATTATAGTATCTAATTCAATAAATCATATTAAAAAAGAGAACAAATAAAGCTATCCAACTTATCCACTACTTTATTGAACTCATAATGATCCAATACATCTCGATATGCAGAAACAACAAGATTCGATCTTTTGATAGGGTCCATAATGAGGTTAGCTAATTTTTCAGATAAATCTTGAACATCACCACATTTAGCCATTATTCCATTTTCATTATCCCTAATGATTTGCTGCACACTAATGTGGTCACTAGCAACCACTGGTTTTCCCCAGGCAAAAGCATCTAATATAGCTAAAGGCTGAGTATCATTCATGGTAGGAACCAAGGCAATATCAATCTCTTTATAAAACTTTATTTTATCTTTACCACCAACCCACCCTAGAAACTTGACTTCATTTTCTAATTTTAAATCTTTCACTTGCTGGATCAGTGATTCCTTTTGCTCTCCTTCCCCAGCAATTAATAATTTAACCTGATATCCTTTTTGCTTCAGTTGCTCTACAGCAGCAATTGCTAAATGTGTACCTTTATATTCGACCAAACGAGTCATAATACCTAAGATTACAGGCTGTCCTAATGTATTACTAAAAAATGGTTGTTCATCGGGTAAATGAATTAAATTGGAGATAATAGCTTGGTTTTTTTTAGTTAAATCTACACCTTTCTTTTCTGCTGCTTCTGCAACACATTGCGCAACATAAGGCGTAATATGAATAAATCCATCTGCTCTTATCGTTCTTTTAACATTATGGCTATGGTTCATTGCAATAACAGAGCATTTTATTCGTGCAAGAAATATTGCATTTTTAAATAAATAAACTGCACGTCCACTATGAGCAATCACCACATCAGGACGATAGCTACGCAACCATAAAGCCAATTTCACTGCAGCGAATAAATCATAAAAACCAGAACTATTCAGAAGAAATTTCGGATAATGTTCAGATTTCAGTTTTCTATTTTCATCGCCAAATACTAGGATACCTTCATGCCCCTTACTCGCGAGTGCATCGAAAGTATTCAGCATAGCTTGCCAACGCCCACCCGAAGCATCACCATATACAGTGTGAATGATTTTTAACGTGTTCAAGAAAAAGAGCCTTCGCAGTAAGTTTACCAATCGTTCATTGGATTGATCTTTTATTCTAATATTTTCGAGATAGATAAACCATCATCTCTCTGAAAATAATCTTTCCTATCCATGGCTTATCCCCCATCTGACAATGCTATAGAATTTTGTTACCATAACAAATAGATAGATCAAACCTTCAAATATGATGAAAAGCAAACCTAGCCTTGCAGTTCTCCTGATTCATGACCAACGTGCTGGACATTTAAATCCCAGTCTTGGCGTATATGACTGCCTAGAAACAGCTTATGCAACAACTTTAAATAAAGCTGAAACTCCTGATATAAAAAAATGGCAGATCAGCCTGTTAAAAAAACTGAGTTGGTATCCTTATTTATTCGATCTTTGCTCACGTATTGTTTTTAAAGATTTGCCACCCAAACAAAATATTGACTGTATTATTTGTTCAGGCATGCCAAATTTGCTCTATGGCCTTGCGATAAGCCGGAAATTAAAAGTTCCAATATTTTATGCAGGCGATTTGCGTAAGGTAAATGGACAGTTGGTCAACTGTACTATTACAGCAATAGAACAAACGACTGACTCTGACCAAGTAGTGTTAACCACTCCCCCAGTAAAAAAAGACTTTTTTACCTTACAGGAAGATCAGCTTGATCAAACTACGGCTTTATTAGTTTTAGGTGGTCCGACAGATGAGCATCCTTTTTCATCTGAAGATTTTGAAAAAATGATTGAAAAATTTATTGCCTTTTGTGCTCAAAATCAGTTGAAAGGATTAATTACCAATTCTCGCCGCACACCTAATTTAGAAGACTATTTTCAAAAGACCCCTATTCCTTCAAATATTCAATTACATTTAGTTCAAACTGAAAATGCTTTATCTTTAGTCCAGCTTATTAAACAATCCAGCTATATTTTTGTTACGGAAGATAGTACTTCCATGCTGGCAGAAACAATTCAAAGTGGCCGTCTGGTTAGCTCAATTTATAGTTCCAAATCTATTTTGGAGACTTTGAATCGTAAATATCTACAATATAATCTAATTCAGAGACAAAATTTGACAGAGAATTTTAAGCGTCCTGAGTTAAAAAATACCCAAGACTTAGATTTAATTGGACCGATTGTTCAAGCATTTAAACGTAATTTAGGATATTAAAATGATCTCAGTCATTCTCACCCATTACAACAAAGGTTTATTGCTTAATAGAACGATTGATTCATTACAACCTGAAGATAAAAATTTACATGAAATTATTGTGGTGGATGATTGTTCTACAGATCCAGAATGGACTATTAATTCCCAATATCTACTAGAGCATTATCCTAAAGTTAAAATCATTCAAAATACAGATAATCAAGGCCCTGCTGTTCGACTGAATCAAGGCGCATTGGCTGCAACCAGTGATTATCTCTTTTTTATGGATTCTGATGATATTCTAGCCCCTAATCGCTTAAATATGTTTTTAGATGAAATGCAAAAACATCAGGCAGACTTATGCTATGCAGAAAAAGTAAAGATTCACGATTCAGATGAAATTCAAAAACACACTATTGGAATCTGGGAGTCTAGTACTACTCCTTTAAACTATGTGCTTAAAAATAATATTATGCAAATGTGCGTGATGTGTACGCGAGAATTATTTTTAAAATCAAAAGGCTGTAATGAAAATATATTTATTCAAGATGAATCACTGGCCTTAAGTTTAGCCAAACATTCTGAAAAAATTATTGCTAGTAATTTACATAGTGTTTTTGTTCTTTTAGATGCAAACGAAACCAAGTCAGTTCGTGGTGAAAATCGCTTATCACGTCATTTAGAGCAACAGCACCATGATATGTTCTTTACTATTGATGACTTTATTCATGATTACCCCAATATAAATGAACAGGATAAAAAATTATTAACTAAAAAAGCACTTTCAACCTATTGGAAAAGTATTCGACATCGACCTGAGAAAAAATTCTCTGATTTATTAATTTATTTAGCTGCACACATTAGTCCTATAGGCACTTGGAACAAGCATCATCAAAAGCTTACTACTTATTTTAACCAACTTGATCATGTACGTAAGATTAATAAACGAGCGTGATTACGCTCGTTTACCCAACTTCAAGCGCAGCTTCACCGCAAACAGCGAGTCTTTCCCACTAATCTTGATACGCTGCAGCTGCATAAAGTCTGGCGAAATACTGTCTATACCTTCTTTTGTGGTCACAGCATTGCTATAACCCGCCTGTTTCGCCAGCTCTACATCACGCTGTGAATAAATCCCGAATGGATAGGCAAAACTTGTCACAGGCTTGGCAATTAGAGCTTCAATCTGATGTTTAGATTCCGTTAATTCCTTCAGAGATGCTACATCATCCAATTTGGACAAATTTGCATGGGTCATAGTATGTGAACCAATTTCAATCAAGCCTGAATTAGACAATTGTTTCACTTGTATATCATTTAGCTTTGGCTCATGTGCTAATTCACCACTATTGTGATGGGCTTTTTTATAGGTTGACCAATCACGGTCATGACGATCCACCACGACATAAATAGTAGCTTTAGCCTGATATTTTTCTAAAATTGGAAAAGCGTTTTCTAAATTATCTAAATATCCATCATCAAAGGTAATCGCAACCGTTTTTTCTGGGTGATTCCCCCAATTGTCCTGCAGTTCCTGCATAGTCACAAAATGAAAACCCTGCGCTTTCATCCATGCAACTTGCTTATCAAACTCAGCTGGCTTTACCCGTAATTTATTAAACTTGGCTCCATCAATATGTTCACGTACCATGTGATACATCAAGACACGTGGTCTTTTCCAGTCTACTGCTGGTTTCCACCATGCATATTTTAAACTGAAGACCATTGCAACTATCAGAACAACAAAAACTATATATATCACGCTAAAAGAGCCTGCTTATGGAGCAAGTAGATATGTTGCCACACGCTCTGCCTCTTTAAAAGCAATCGTAGCGACTAATTTATTAAGCTGACTGGAACTGGAAATAAGCTTCAATTCGCCTAATTTATTTACTGACTGCGTAATCCTATCTTCCTTCAAACGATCAATCTCTATCACTCCGACTTTACAGCCTGCAGTTAGTGCCTCATAAATCATTGAAACACTGTCTTCAGTCACCCACACCGCTTCTGCTTTCTGCATCTCTTCAAAGATCCAGCCTCGAGGCGTCTGCTCTACCGGAAATATCTGTAATTTTTTACCATAAGACTTTGCTTTTAAAACACTTAAAAACGCTTTAGGAGTACGACGCGATGTGGTCAGAACCAACTCACATTCAAAGTTATTTTCTATAATTTGTTCAATTACAGCCAGCACTTTTTCATCATTCCATTGATGACGTTTAGACGAACCACCTAAAGCAATCAGTATCCTTTTTTCCTGATGTCGCCTTTCATTTACAATTGGATTGAGCGCACCTTGAGTCAAAATCACATTATCCTTTTCAGGTACGCCATCATGTTCTGGAATCACCACATGATCAAACCAGGAAAATGGAAAGTTTGGCTTCATCAAAATTACTGTTTTAGCCTCAGAAAATACCTTCCCCAGCAGCAAAACCCGTAATTGGGTATGACTACCTACGCCAAAAATATAATCAGGGGCATGTTGAAGTGCTGCATACTGACTTTTACCCAATGAAAAAATCAAAGAGAAAATAGGCAAGTTTTCAATCGAGGCTTCTTCAAAGGTCACACCAGTTTCGGACTGTCTTTGCATGGCTTTATACAAGCCCAATGCCTGCGAGCGATGCCCTGCTTTTCCATCACTGACATAAACAATATGCATAACTGAAATGACCTATCCCGAACCCAATAAAAAAGGCGAAACTTTCGTTTCGCCTCTCATCTTAACCGATCGACTTATTTTACGTAAGTTAACCAGTGCGCATATTTAGGGTCTTTACCCTGAACCGCATTAAAGAATGCTGTTTGGATTTGCTCAGTAATTGGACCACGTTTACCTTCACCGATTTGACGATCATCATATTCTCGGATAGGCGTTACTTCAGCAGCAGTACCGGTGAAGAATGCTTCATCAGCGATATAGAATTCATCACGGGTGATACGGCGTTCAACCACTTCAAAACCAAGATCTTTAGCAAGAGTAATAATGGTTTGACGAGTAATACCGTCCAGTGCACCACCAGCGATATCAGGGGTATGAATCACACCATCACGTACCAGGAATACGTTTTCACCAGAACCTTGGCATACATAGCCTTGTGGATCAAGCAGCATTGCTTCGTCATAACCCGCATGTGCTACTTCTTGGTGTGCAAGAATAGACAGTGTGTAGTTACCAGATGCTTTTGCTTTACACATGGTCACGTTTGGATGGTGATGCGTAAATGATGAAGTTTTTACGCGAATACCCTTCGCCATCGCTTCATCACCTAGGTAAGCACCCCAGCTCCACGCAGCAACGACTGCATGAATAGTATTGTCAGTTGCAGCAATACCTAGTTTTTCAGAACCAATAAAGATAATTGGACGTAAATAGCAAGATGCTAATTTGTTTTCACGAACGACATCAATTTGAGCTTGTTCTAATGCTGCATGATCAAATGGAACTTTCATTTGATAAATTTTTGCAGAATTAAGTAAACGTTTAGTGTGTTCTTTCAGACGGAAAATAGCCGTTCCATTCGGAGTTTCATAAGCACGAACACCTTCGAACACGCCCATGCTGTAGTGCAAGGTATGTGTTAATACGTGAGTTTTCGCCTCACGCCAGTCTACTAGTTGTCCATCTTGCCAAATGAAACCATCACGATCAGCCAAATTCATGCCACAAACTCCAATTTTTCACAATTATTCACTATCCAGTGCAAATACTGCACTTGGATCAATCAGTCTTTGCCATAACTTGCAAACGGTCTTTCGGGTATCGTGCCAGTCGCTTGCAGACACTTGCATGGATTGATTTGCAAGGGCTAAGCGGTGGCTCTCGGCGCGTTCACGGAGATAAGCTTGAATCAGAGCAGTCGCATCGTCGCTGGATAAGCAACCTGATTTTGCGGCATCCTCAAGGATTCTTACATTGTCGGAGTAATGGGCGAGATCTTTATTCGTCCCACTCCAAGCTAACACCGCATACTGTGCCATAAATTCGATATCTACGATACCACCTGCATCTTGTTTTAAATGAAAAATCCCATCTTTTTTTTGCTCTTTGGAAGAACCAAGATGATCTTTCATTTTCTGGCGCATTTTTAGCACTTCTTCACGCACATGACCAATATCCCGTTTTTGGGTCAAAATATCACAGCGCAATATCTCAAACTTTTTACGTAGACTCACCTCACCCGCAATTGGACGGGCACGCACCAAAGCCTGATGTTCCCACAGCCAGGCACTCTTAAACTGATATTGTTCAAAGGCTTTTAGGCTGGTGACTAACAGACCTGCCTCGCCTGAAGGACGCAGTCGAGTATCGATCTCATAAACCCGTCCATCCAGTGTTTGCGTGGTCATGAGTGACATGAGCTTCTGCGCTACACGCATGGCAAATTCAAAACCACTAATTGATTTTGGACCGTCAGTATCAGCCTGTTCATTCATATAGTGAATAAACACTAAGTCCAAGTCTGAACCATACCCCAGTTCAATTCCGCCCACTTTGCCATAACCAATCACGGCAAAAGCAGTATGATCTACCGAACAGCGCTGCCCTTCTGCATCGAGTGGGAATCCATGTTTTTTTGCCACCATTTGATAAGCTAGATGCAGCGCCGCATTTACTGACACTTCGGCAATATCGGTCAAGGCATCTGATACTTTCATTAATGGACTTTCTGCTAGAACATCACTAGCAGCGACAGCAAGTACATTGGATTTTTTGAACAGACGTAATACCCGCATCTGGTCTTCAACCTGATCCAGCTCAATACGCAGTAATTGCTGACGCAGTGAATCTTCCAGATCTTTGCGCTTTGGCAGCTCAAAGTCCATCGACAGAAATTCATCCAATAGCACCGGATAATGGGTTAATTCTTCACAGATCCAAGGGCTCACGGTTGCCATCTTGACCAGACGTTGTAATGCTCCTTTGCTTTCAATCAGCATCACCAGATACACGGTACGGCGCATCACCGACTCAACCAATGGCATTAGGCGTACCAAGGCAGTTTGCGGCTGATCAGATTGCAGAATTGCTTCGATCAGATAAGGCCAGAAGGTTTTTAAACGCTGTAAGGCTTTGGCAGGTAGTTTTTTTAGGGTATTGCTGTTCCAGAACTCATGCACCAGATTTCGTGCATTGGCATCCAATACCGCATTTAACTGTTGTTCCAGTTGAGTAAAGCTAGAGAGCTGGGTTTCTGGTCCATTTTCTTTGATCAGATGTTCAAACTGGTAAATGACTTTAGCCCGCTTCTGATCCAGTACTTGCATAAAGGCTGACCAGTCGGCAAAACCTAAAGTGTCAGCGATGCGTTGACGTGGATCATCTTCGGTAGGGAGTGACTGGGTCTGCTGGTCATTTAAGGCCTGAATCGCATGTTCAACCCGGCGCAGGAATAGATAGGCATCTTCAAGGTCTGCTACTGCCTGCTCATCCAGTAGTTCAGCTGCAACCAGATGCTTAAGGCTTACCAAACATTGGCGATCTTGCAGTTCTAGCTTGGAGCCGCCATAGATCAGCTGATACACCTGCACAATAAACTCGACTTCACGAATTCCGCCAGCACCAAGCTTGATATCATCTTCGATATTGCGGCGCTGTACTTCACGCTGGATCATCGCTTTCATTTCACGCATCGCGGCGAAAGCACTGTAATCCACATAGCGACGGAACACGAAAGGACGTGTCATTTCAAGGAGTTCATCACCTTCAGGGGTTGGATTGACAATCCGTGCCTTGATCCAGGCATAGCGTTCCCATTCACGCCCATGCTGACTGAGATATTTTTCCAACGCGATATGGCTGATGGCTAGAGGTGAACCATCACCCCACGGACGCAAACGCATATCGACACGGAAGACAAAACCATCCGAGGTAATATGATCCAGCAGATAGATCAGCTTCTGCCCCCACAGGATGCAGAATTGCTGTACATCGATACATTTGCGTCCATCTGTTTCACCCTGTTCATCAAAGGCAAAAATCAAGTCAATATCACTAGAAAGATTGAGTTCCTGAGCACCAAGTTTGCCCATAGCAATCACGATCAGTTCTTGCACCTTACCGTTATAGCCAATCGGTTGGCCATATTTAGCAACTAAAGGAATACGGGCAAAATCTTTGGCTGCACAAATCGTAGCATCAGCAAAATCGGAAAGTTCTCGCGTCAGGGTAATAACATCAGTTTGTTGATTGGCATCCTGCCAGATCCAGCGAAACATCAGGCGAGCACGTAGTGTCCGTAATGCACTCATCCATGCTGTTTCATCACTAATATTGGCAAGGATATCTGTAACAGATTGTTTGATTTGTTCAGTACTTAGAGCATCCTGAAAATGATCAATTGCATAATCCTGCTGCAGCAAGGCAGCGTGTCTGGACAATACCTGCTCGGCATATTGGCTTGCCCTTAAAGTCTTCTGCAATTGTACTTCGTTCATTTTCAGTCCTGTCACCTGCAAGATTTTTTCTAGTTATAACAGGTGACTGGCAGCGCTGTGAATGCTTTGGACGGAAATTAATTTTTTTCTTTTAATGCACCTGCTGGTTCTGCAAGCGCTAACGCCTGATGTTCATTGGTGGCTTTAGGCAATAGTACGGTGAATGTTGTCCCTTGACCTTCTTTGGAATCCACATAAATTTGACCATGGTTCAGGTCGACAAAGCGTTTACATAATACCAGGCCAAGACCCGCGCCTTTTTCATTATCTGTACCTTTTAAACTCACGGTAAGATTTGGTTTAAACAGATTTTGCATCTGTTCTTCGGTCATACCCAGACCGGTATCCTGCACGCTGATTCTAACCAGTTCATCTTCAGCTTCAGCCGTCAGAATGACCTGACCTTGCTGATCATTCGGAGTGAATTTCAGGGCATTGGAGACCAGGTTTTGTAGCACTGAAGTAATCATGTTGATATCGGCACTAACTTTCACTCCTTCAGGAATATGATCAATCAGCTCAATTTTTTTCTTCAATGCTAGGCTTTTGAGTACGTCACAGACAATTTTGCTCGACTGTTTTAGCTCAAAGTTGATCGGATGGTAAACGAAGCGTCCACCTTCGGCCATTGCCCAAGTCAGCAGACTTTCCAGCAGGTTATAGGTTGATTTGGCATTTTCACAGAGATAGTCGGCAATATTCTGGATACTCGATTCATCCAGTGTTTGCCGTTCTTCTGCCAATACTTCCGAGAATCCAAGCAGACCATGGAAAGGCGCACGCAGATCATGGGCAATGATCTGGAAGAACTTGGTCTTACTGAAGTTCATGGCACATTGCTGCTCATACATTTCTTTCAGTTCATTATAGTCTTCGTGCAAGCGGATCAGTCCGACCAGACCTTCACCAAACTCCTGCACCAATCGGATATCTTCTGGATCAAAGCCATCTTCTTTCTGGTCAAAAAACACCACATGACCAATCGAATGCGTGTCGCTGGCTTTGAGATTAAAGGAGATCATGCGTTTATGCTCTACACCAAGATTACGGATGTATTCTGACATCTCGCTATAGGCAGGATGTGTATGATCTAGATAATCATCATTTTTCAGGTAAGTGAGCAAGTTTAATTCTGGCGGTGTTTCAAAACCCCAGAAATCTGAAGCAGTGGAATACCAGATATAAGGTTCTTTATGAAAACCCAGCAAACACTTTTCAGTCCTGAGTAATCGACGAGCGACTTTAGAGAATGTATTAATTAGGTTGTTGGACGTATTTACACCTAAAATAAGAGACAGGCGGCATGAGCTAAGCTGTTCAGTATTTTGACCTATCTCTAGAAGGTTAAGCTTCATCTCTGCCTCTCGTGGTTATGTTTATTTATTCGACCAAATTTATACAATCAATAACAAATAATCTAGACGGTCTCAACGACATTTCCTATCATCTAGATCAATTAATTGATTACATTTAACTACGTATGCGTTCGTTTTTTCTTTAAAAATTGTAAAACAAGTTTGACATTAATCGTTATTTGTAAACCTATAAATAACCCTACTAAAGCTAAACCATTGCCTACTTTTTCACCACCACTTGTAACACACGCTTAAATTAAATACTAGAACCCAGCTCACACATCATTAATTTATTTTTAAATAAACCAGTTAAAACAAATTATTTAGACCAATATTATTAAGTTTTACTTAACAAATCCATCTTTTTGAGTACATATGCTACTTTCTACTTCATAATTGTCAAATGATTGTTCGCTTAAATAACTTTGTTATTCCTTTAATTCTTTGATATGTCTACTTTTTGTTAACCAGACACAATAAAACTGGCATAAAGTACCAATATTTTTGTTAATAACCGAGATTTCCCTGCGATTAATTGTAAGTAGCCAATACAATTCTCATAAACTGCATCTTTTAAATTTATGCTTGTACGCTTAATCCAGATCATTAATCTTTTATAATTTTTTTCTCGACCAAAATTCAAATATAAAAAAAGCGACCCTTGAGGATCGCCTTCTTCATCGAGATGAAATCAATTATCTGAAATCAGGGCTACTTGCTGAACATAGTTGAACAGTTTTAGCTTGGATGCCGCAACTTCTGCTTCAGGTGCCTGATTTTTGAGATCACGATGTACACGCAAATAATGCTGACGTAGCGTATGACGCTCTGTCGCATTATAAGTTTTTGTAAATTCGTTAATCGCTGGATCACCGTCTTTGACAATACGATCCACCCAACGCTGTAATTGTGCTGTCTTTTTCAGACCCTGTTTAGGAGTCAAATAAGACAAAATCACAGTTTCATTTTCATTACGTAGTAATTTACCAATACGGGAGAATTGGCGACGACGTGCTTCATGTGAGCTAATTTGCTGAACATCCAGCAAGGCTTCAATCAAACGTTCTTCAACAGGAAGGTTTTTGATTTGTTTTGCACTCAGTTCTGCCAACTGTGCGCCTAAAGCAGCCATACGCTGAACTGCTTTTTTCTGTTCGGTTTTACTTGCGCGTCCCTCTAAAGATTCGAAATCTTCTTCAGTTAAACTGCTCGGTCGACGTGCCACGATTAATCTGCCTCATAAAATTTTGCCGCAAACAGTGCCTGAATTTCAGATAAAGCTTTTTCTTCATCTGCGCCTTCAAGTACCAAGCGTAATGTTGTGCCTTTGCCCGCTCCTAGCATGAGCAAGGACATGATATTTTTTGCATCGACGAGCTTATCACCCTTTCCAATCTGGATATTGGAACGAAATTTAGTGGTGACTTCAATGAGCTTACCCGATGCCCGCGCATGTAAACCCAATTTGTTAATTACGTCAACCGTCGTATCAATCATGACCAGTGCTTCATTTCTCGGTGGAGGACTTGAACAGACCATTTTGCCTCAAGCGCTTTTTTTAGTCTATCCACAATATAAACAGATCGATGCTGACCACCGGTACACCCCACAGAAACCGTAATGTAGTGACGATGTCCTTCAGCAAAAGCCGGTAGCCATTTATCTAAGAAGTGGTAAATATCCTGGAACATATCTTCCACCTGCTCACTTTTTTCTAAAAAAGTCTGCACAGGCTGATCGAGTCCGGAAAATTTACGCAGCTCCAAATCCCAGTGTGGATTAGGCAGATGACGCACATCAAAGACATAATCGGCATCTAGAGGAATGCCGTGCTTGTAGCCAAAAGACTGGAGAATCAGAATCAGGTTATCGGTCTGACCCAGCTTATGCAGCAAGGTATGCTTCAGGTCATGTACACTTTTGTCAGACGTATCGATATGTACCGTTGAGCGCAGCTGAATTGGCAGTAAAAGTAACTTTTCTTCCTGAATACATTCATTCAAGCTCTTGAAGCGTGCTGCTAATGGATGTGGACGGCGTGAAGCACTGAAACGTGCAATCAACTCTTGATCCTGCGTCGTCAAATAAATGACATCTACAGAGCCATGCTTCTGTAGCTGCTCAAAGACATGATCGAATTCCTGCAAATCAGCACGCGTACTGCGGACATCCACGCCCAAAGCTAACTGCTCAAGGCTATTTTCCTGATCCAGTTTGGCGACAATTTCAGGAAGCAGCGCCAGCGGCAGGTTATCGATACAGTAATAACCCAAGTCTTCCAGCACCTGCAAGGCAGATGACTTACCTGAACCGGATTGTCCTGTCACAATTAAGATGCGCTTCATGCACTGCTACCCTTTTAATGACTATGCAGAATATTTTACCTGCAAATTGTCGATCAAACGTGTCTTACCTAATTTTGCCGCGATGAATAACACAAGATCCTGATTAAATTCAGCAATCTTCTGTAATTCTGGCGTACGTGCCTCAATATAATCTACCACAAAACCGGCATCAGTAAGTGTCTGGCGAATGCCTGTCAAAACTGCATCTAATGCAACGCCTTCGTACAATTGCTGTTCAGCTGCTTTCAAGCTACGGTAGATGGTCGGTGCAGCCTGACGTTCCTGTTCAGTCAGGTAACCATTACGTGAGCTGAGTGCCAAACCATCTTCAGCACGTGCAATCGGCACACCAATGACTTCCAGTGGAATATTCAGGTCTTGTACAAACTGACGAATCACTGCCAACTGCTGGTAATCCTTTTCACCAAAGAAGGCATAGTTGGGCTGAACAATATTAAACAGTTTGGTCACCACCACAGCCACACCATCAAAATGGCCGGGGCGCTGTAAACCACATAGGTCATTGGTGATGTCAGACACGCTGATATTGGTCAGACGAGGTTTGTTGCCATACATCTGATCTACGGTTGGTGCAAAGACGATGTCACACCCTACTTCAGCCAATAACTGTTGGTCTTGCTCCAAAGTACGCGGGTAGTTATCAAAGTCTTCGTTTGGACCAAACTGAATCGGATTCACGAAGATACTAACTACTACGACATCACATAACTTGCGTGCTTCACGCACTAGGTTTAAGTGACCTTGGTGCAGATTCCCCATGGTCGGTACGAAGCCGATAATTTTACGCGCTGAACGAGCCGGGTTTAATGACGCAGCTAAACCTTGGATGGTAGTTTCTGTTTTCATCTTATAACTCAACCTGGAATGTATGTTCAGGTGCAGGGAATGAGCTGTCTAGCACAGCAGCATGATAAGCCTTGAATGCATCCAGGATTGCATTGGCACCTGATTGTTCTTTCATAAAGTTACGCACAAATTTGGCGGTATGACCAAAGTTCAGGCCGAGCATGTCTTGCACAACAAGTACCTGACCATCGGTGTCCACACCTGCGCCAATACCAATCACTGGAATCTCCGGGAACGACTCAGCAACTTCTTTGCCTAATTGTGCAGGCACACATTCCAGCAATAGCAATGCAGCACCTGCTTCAACCACAGCCTTACAGTCAGCAAGCAGCTGATCTGCCGCAGCACGGCTACGTGCCTGTAATTTATAACCACCAAAGACATTCACCGATTGTGGTGTCAAACCGAGATGTACACATACTGGAATACCATTACGCGTCATCACCTGTACAGTTTCAGCCAGCCAAGCTCCACCTTCCAGTTTCACCATCTGCGCACCCGCCTGCATCACTGTACGGGCGCTTTGCAAGGCATCATTCAATGTTGCATAGCTCATGAATGGCAGATCAGTCAGGATAAAGGCATGCTGATTCGCACGGCGCACTGCAGCGGTGTGATAGGCCATATCTGTCACAGTTACTGGCAAAGTAGAATCATGACCTTGAATAGTCATACCCAAAGAATCCCCGATCAGAATGCTATCTACTTCGGCAATTTCCATGGCTTTGGCCATACTGGCATCGTAGCAGGTCAGGCAGGAGAATTTGCGGCCGTCCGCCTTGAATCGTCTTAAGTCACTCAGACTGATCATGAAGGTGTTCCTCTCTAAATTGAAGTTCTCGCGAACATGCCAATCACTTAAAAATTAAAGATTCGCCCAGTTGGTACGATCCAGTACAGTCAGGGTCGATTGTTTTACGATGTCCAGGTTTTTTAATGATTGTCCATTCAGCTGTAATTCAGCATCCAGGTCCAGCAATGGCAATAATACAAAATCACGTTCCAGCACCCCTACATGCGGCACAGTCAAACGTTCATTCTGAATACGCTCATTACCGTAGATAAGTAAGTCCAGATCCAGCGTACGTTCGCCCCAGTGGCGTAAACGCACCCGGCCCGCTTCCTGTTCCAATGCCTGTAGACGATCCAGCAGATCAAGTGGTGCTAGATCCGTGATTAACTGCACCACAGCATTATGATAATTTGGCTGATCCTGTGGACCCATCGGTGGACTTTGATACAGATGGGACGCTTTTACAGCTCCCAGTGTTGCCAGTTTCTGTACCGCTTCGCCCATAATCTGACGTGAATCACCCAGATTACTGCCTAAGCCAATATAAGTAATGATCATTGTGTCGGCCCAAAAACAACCTGGCTTAAATCACGCTGTACACGCTTACGTTTCATAATTGGATGATCCGGACCGATCTCACCACTAGCACTCGCAGCTGCATGAGAAACCGGTTTCTCTGCTGCCGGCTTAGGCTTACGGGTACGACGGCTACGTGGTTCCGGTTCATTCACTAATGGCTCAATCTCAGTGGTTTCCTGAGCAGCAGCCAGACGTTGTTCCAGATGCTCTTCCTGAGTGGCCTTACGACGACTCTTGGCACGCTGACGGTTATATTGTGCAATGGCACGCTCTTTTTCGTCACCACCCATTTGCTGATAAGCATCCCACCAGCTACCCATGCCCTGTGCCGTTTCATCACCAGATTTTTCACGCAGTAACAGGAAGTCAAAACCAGCACGGAAACGCGCATGACCAGACAGTGCTTCAATCTGTTGCGGTTTTGGATTTAACAGACGGGTTTGCATTTCCCAAACTTCACGGATAAAGGTTTCCGCAAAACGTGGAATGATGGTACGCGTTGCCTGACGTTTTAAGACGTCCAGGCCGGCTTGGGCACGTGCTTCAGCAGGCACAATGCCTTTGCTTAAGTAGAAATCACAACGTTCCAGGAATGGCTTCCACAGCAATACCGCATAGAAGAATGCTGGATTAATCGTCTTGCCAATTGAAATACGCTGATCAGTATTGGTCGCAGCACGCTCAATAAATGGCGTGATTTCCGGTTTGATATCTGCAAATAATTGACGCCAGATGCCGAAATCAATGAGCATTGGCAATACGCGGTTCAGATGCCCCATCGTAAACAGCTTCTGCGATTCATCATAAAGACGGTGCGGAGAGACATCTCGAAGCAACTGGGTCATTTCTGGCGTGAAGATATCCAGAATGGCTTCATCAATATTGAAATTTAATTTTGCTGCAAAACGCAATGTACGCAACATACGTACTGGATCTTCTTCAAATCGAAGCGTTGGGTCTCCGAGCAAGCGCAGTGTTTTATGTTTAATATCATCTACTGCATTGCAGAAATCCAGCACGATGCCTTTGCGTGGCTGGTAATACATCGCATTAATCGAGAAATCGCGGCGAGCAAAGTCCTGC
This sequence comes from Acinetobacter sp. LoGeW2-3, assembly GCF_002688565.1. Classification (NCBI taxonomy): domain Bacteria; kingdom Pseudomonadati; phylum Pseudomonadota; class Gammaproteobacteria; order Moraxellales; family Moraxellaceae; genus Acinetobacter; species Acinetobacter sp. LoGeW2-3. The sequence continues at coordinate 594,817 of NZ_CP024011.1, forward strand.
TCAATCGTGCCCCAGTTATTATCACGCAGGATCATCCCTGCTGCAGAAGTCACTGCTTTTTTCGGTGGAGCACGGAAAGTCGCCACTTCAACCAGTTCGCGACCAGAATAGACATGAGCAAGCTCAAAACGACGTCCGATAATACGACAACGTCGTCCGAATACTTCTTTGACCTGAGCGGGAGTTGCATCAGTTACAGCATCGAAATCTTTGGGATTCAAACCCAGCATTAGATCTCGTACACCACCACCAACAATATAAGCTTCATAGCCAGCCTTATTTAAGGCATCAATCACATCGAGGATATAAGAAGGTAATTGAGCGGTTGATAAACCACATTTTGACGCGCGCAAAGTTTGCAAAAGACGCTGTCTCCTACGTCTGAACGTAAAATTCTAAGATGACGCTAATCATATCGCTTACACAGCTAAAGGGCAATTTGATTATGTCAATCCTAAGCGTAGCTATGATTGAGGATTCACTTTAAATTTAGACCATTTACAATGCCAGTCTAGCCTGATTTTTAACAAATAGTGCAGGACCAATTCCTTTGACCAGCTGAATATCTTCAACACGTTTAAACTTGCCATGTGCGTTGCGATATTCAATGATCGCTTCAGCTTTCTTCTGACCAATGCCATGTAGCTGCTGCAACTGCTCAACCGTCGCGGAATTCAGTCGGATCTTGTCCGCACTGGAAACAGCAGAAAGCTCCGGCTTAGCCAGATAATGATTACTAGAATTTTGAGGAGTCTGGCTCTGCTGTTGCTTAAGCCGGGCATCATATTGTTGTTGCCTGGTTTTCCAGTCAGCATAGCTTTCATTTTGAGCAGCAGCGACTGTAAACGTACTGCTCAGTACAGATAAAATCGCAAGGATGCTCCTAATCAGCCCTCTGCTGATTGGCTGAAGTATTATTATTTTCATGTTTGGCCCGTTGTTTTATTTCTTGTTTCGCCTGCTCCCACAGCTGATCTAATTCAGTCAGTGAAAAGTCTTCTATATTTAGATTTTTTTGTACTGCCTGATGTTCCATCAAGGCAAATCGAGTACGGAATTTATGGATAGTACCCAGTAGTGCCATCTCACTCGAGATGCCAAGTTTACGACCAACATTTACCAGTGAAAATAAGCAATCGCCAAATTCTTCCAGAATTTCGTCGGAATTCTGCCCTGTCATCGCTTCCTTAAATTCACCTAATTCTTCTTCTAGCTTACCCATCGCTCCAGCCACATCAGGAAAATCAAAACCAATCTTCGCGACATTTTTCTGGATCTCATCAGCTTGTACCAATGCTGGGGCATGCTTTACTTCATCCAGACGGGAATGTGGTTTACCCTGCTTTTCTAGTGCCTTAATCTGTTTCCATAAAATAGACACATCTTCAGGACTGAGTTTGGAAAATTGTTCAGCCTGAAACACATGCGGATGACGGCGGATTAATTTTTCGCTAATCGCTTGCACCACATCCTGAAAATTAAAAGCGCCTTGCTCGCTGTACATCTGCGATTGAAAAACTACTTGTAACAGCAGATCACCAAGCTCATCACGCACATCTTCCGCTTTTCCAGAACGCACTGCAGCTTCAACCTCATACGCTTCTTCAATCGCATAACGTGTTAATGATTCAGGCGTCTGCTGCTGATCCCACGGACATTTTTCACGTAGTTCACGCATGATGCTCAGTAATTGTTCCACCTTAAAACCTCTTTATCTTATCGGACAAGAAAATATCTTTTGCTCAATGTTTGCTATGCTCTAAAAACAACCAACATGGAGGTGAGCTTAATGCACAGTATCTTTATTAGCGGAGCAGCACAAGGAATCGGTGCTGCGGTTGCCAGCCTATTTTGCCGTGAAGATTACAAGGTTGGGATTTATGATCTGAATATTGACCTTGCCGAACAGCTGGCTGAACAGCTTGGTCCCAATGCTCACGCTGGCTTTCTGGATGTCGCCAGTTATGAATCCTGGCAAACAGCCTTACAGGATTTTGAAGCTTGGGCCAGCAAGATCAATATTCTGGTCAATAATGCCGGTATTCTTTATTCAGGGAATTTTGAAAAAACATCGATTGCAGCACACCACCGTACGGTCGATATCAATATTAAAGGTGTCATCAATGGCTGTCATGCCGCTTTTCCTTTTCTGGAACGCGCGGCTTTTGCCCGGGTGATTAACCTATCCTCTGCTTCCGCAATCTATGGTCAGGCCGATCTCGCTTCTTATGCGGCCAGTAAATTTGCTGTACGCGGATTAACTGAAAGCCTGGATACCGAATGGCATAAACATGGCATTCGGGTCATGGATGTAATGCCTCTGTTTGTGAATACTGCAATGGTTCAGGATATGCAGGCAGAAAGTATTAAGAAAATGGGCGTACATCTGAGTGCGGAAGACGTGGCTCAGGATATTTTAAAACTGGTACAACGTAAGGACAATTTACTGCTTCCTACTCATCAGCCCGTCGGCCTTAAAAGCCAGTTCTTATACCACCTGTCACGTTTAAGTCCGCAGTTTGTCAATCGTATGAGTAATCTGCTGATTGCTCGGAAATCCTGATTATTAGCACTTTTTTATCATCTAGGATGTTGGTAAATCTGAATTTGTGGAAAAGCAAAACCACGGCAGGACTGCTCTGCCTGCCATGCTACGCTGAGCATGCAATTCCCAACCCGGTAATTCTGATAGGCATAAATTCCCAGCTGATCTAGAGAACACATACCACCATCCTGCTCCGGATGTACCTGAGTATTCAGTTCATTCAAATTGATACGAATTCCCAAGCCATTAGCTTTAAGTACCGCCTCTTTGGTGGTCCAGACTTTAAACCAGTATTCAGGATCGCAATCCAGTGATTGCCATATCTTCAATTCTTCAGGATGAAAAGCATGTTCTGCCAGCGCTTGAAAACGCACCTTTCGACTCAGCTCTTCAATATCTACACCGATCTGTAGCATACGATGGCTCATAGCCATGGCATAGAAGTTCTGGCTATGCGTATGGTTAAAGCTGAAGTCTGGATGCTCTTGAAAATAAGGCTTACCAAAATCAGTACGGACAATATCTTGATCATTTACTTCAAGCTCAAAATACTGAGATAGACAATGGTTACGCAATTGTGCGACTTCAAGTTTGCGAGCAGCAATCTGTGCCCTGCGATCCATGCCTAAGTTACTCAGCGGCGCCAGCGGATATACATTTATTTGAATCTGTCTGGCCACAATTGCCTTTCACATACCTTTGGATTAAACCTAATTGTAAAAGAGTTGCTATCGCTTTGACTATGCTCTCAATCAGCAAAATTATATAGCCACAAAAAAGCCTGCATATGCAGGCTTTTTTATTTCATTCAAATACAACTTAACCGCGTTTGAATTTTTTCTCGGCTTTCTTGAATTTCTGAACATAACGACGTTTACGTGCCGCAGTACGTTCATCAATTTGCGACTTACGACCTTCGAACGGATTCTCAGAGGTCTTAAATTCGATTTTTACTGGCGTACCTTCAAGTTTATAAACTTTACGGAACACATTTTCCAGGTAGCGACGGTAGTCCGCAGGTGTCTTATCTACCTTGTTACCATGAATCACAATCGTAGGTGGGTTTTGACCGCCAATATGCGCATAACGCATCTTGATACGACGACCTTGAACCATTGGCGGCTGATGCGCCTCAGTGGCATCTTGCAAAATCTGAGTAATTTTTGCCGGAGATACTTTCAGGTGCGAAGAATCATAAGCACGGTGAATTGAAGGATAAAGCTCACCGACGCCTGTACCATGCAATGCAGAGATCAAGTGGATTTTCGCCCATGGAATAAAGTCAAAACGACGTTCCACATCTAGCTTACACTGTTTACGATCATACTCGGACATGTTGTCCCATTTATTGATCGCAATCACCATGGCACGACCTGCTTCAATCGCATAACCGATCAAGTGCAAGTCTTGCTCTACAATACCTTCACGTGCATCAACAACCACCACAACCACATGCGCGTCTTTCATCGCCTGTAAAGTTTTCACGATTGAGAACTTCTCAATCATTTCATCCACTTTACCTTTACGACGTACACCTGCAGTGTCGATCAAAGTGTATTGACGGCCATCGCGCTCAAATGGAATATAAATTGAGTCACGTGTTGTACCTGGTTGGTCAAATGCCACGACACGGTCTTCACCCAATAAGCGGTTAACCAGTGTCGATTTACCCACGTTTGGACGACCAATAATCGCTAAACGTAAACCGGTGTTTTTATCGTGTTCTTCTTGAGACTCATCTTCAGGCACGTCTTGTAAAACGTCCTCAAGCATTTGTTGTACACCACGGCCATGGCTTGCAGCCACTTGCATTGGTTCGCCCATACCGAGTTTATAGAACTCGACCAGCGCGGCTTCCGCATGCACACCATCAACCTTATTCGCAACAAGGAAGACTTTTTTACCTAAAGTACGCAGTTCACGAGCAATCTGCTCATCAGATGCTAAAAGGCCAGCACGGGCATCCACCACGAAGATAATAATATCGGCTTCATTGATCGCAGTTTTTGACTGTTCTGCCATGTAGGAGTCAATGCCACCTTCATTTTCGCCAATACCGCCGGTATCAACCACAATGAAAGATTTGTTTTGGAATACTGCATCGCCATATTTACGGTCGCGTGTCAGACCTGCAAAGTCTGCCACCAATGCATCACGGCTCTTGGTTATCTGGTTAAACAGAGTTGATTTTCCGACGTTCGGACGACCAATGAGCGCAATTACGGGTTTCATAGATTAACCTTTATTCAATATCAGGCTGTCTAAAAATGGCCTGAACATCAGAAAGTTTTGGAAGAAAATGGGAATAGGATTAAAGCCTAAAATAAATAAAAACACGGGGCATTGAACATTCAATCACCCCGCGCAAAAAATACGGTTGGCTTATTTTAGCATAAGCCACAGAAAAATTAACGATTCTGCCAGATACTGTAAGCACCTTTACGTGTCGATACATAGAGCTGGTTGTCGATCACACGCAGTGTGCGAACTTCACCAGAAGTTTTAGAACGACCAATAATCTGTCCAGTTGATGGATCAATTAGGTGTAATACACCATCCAGGTCACCGACGACCAGATCACCACCCAGCATTACCGGGTTGCTCAGCTGACGGTTTAACAGCTGGTCATTTTCCCAGAGTTTCTGGCCAGAGGTAATTTCATACGCGGTGATTTTACCATCAGTCTGGGCAACAAAGACACCATTACCGACCACTTCTGGACGTTGGATACTACTAGCATCTTCACTCCAGATCACCTGTTGTGAAGCCAGATCCAGTACAGTCACCTGACCTTGATAGCTTGTGGTTACTACAAACTGACCAGCTACGACTGGTTCACCATCAATATCATTCAAACGTTGGATGTCAGAACGGCCATCAGACACGGCTACACGGCGCTGCATTTTTGGCACACCAGTCACTGCATCTAGGGCATAAATATAACCATTCGCCGAAGAAATCAACACATGACGTGGGTCAAGTGCGACTGGCGCTGCCATACCACGGAGGCTGAATTGTACATTAGGTAGCTTATAAGTCCACACTTGTTTACCAGTGCTGACTTCATGAGCAAAGACCATACCGTCATTTGCCACAGTAATCACACGGTCTGCATGCACTAAAGATGGTGCAATAATAGCACCCGACAATTGCGCTGCCCAACGTTGTTCACCCGTCTGCTGATCTAAAGCAAACAGTTGACCTTTGGTATTCCCAGCAATCACCAAACCAGAAGCTGCTTCAACACCTGCGCTTAGGCCTTCCTTAGTGATTTTTTTCTGCCATAGACGTTGCTTGCCTTGATAAGCAGAAATTTCACCATTTGGATTGATGGCAAAAACAACACCATTGTCTACATCAAGACGTAAACGTAATGGATCTGCTTCATCTGTAGAAGAAACACTGTTAGAAAATACAGAAACCAGTGATTTTGCCTGTGCAAGTTTCGGTAGTGGATTTGGCTTGGCTTCTTCCACTTTAATAGTTTTACCCGCACAACCCGCCAGGGCAAGGGTTAAGACTGTTAAGGCACAGGTGAGTTTGTATTTTCTATTCATTCAGTTTCTTCCACTTGTGTATCTATAATCGGGCGTTCAATTTCAGGATCATCGACCAATACGCCAACACTTTCTAGTTTAATTTGTAAAATCTGACGTTCTTCTTTGCGTTCTACCAAAGCATCCCATGCACTTTGATACACTTTCTTGGCATTTTCAATATCATTTTTGGCAACATAGATATCACCACGTGCTTCATCTGCAGTTGCTTTAAAAGCAGGTTCAGTGACCGCTTCCAAAGTTTTCAGTGCTGCATCATATTTTTTCTGTGCCAGCTGAGCATAAGCCAGACGCAATTTAACCACCTGCACCAGACCCGCATCATCCACCTTAGAGTTTTCGACTTTCTTCAGTGCACGTTCAGCTGCCGCATAATCTTCTTTGTCATACGCCAGCTTTGCCATCACCAGCTGAGTCTGAATCGCTTGCGCTGAATCCGGGGCTTCTTTGACAATCTTATCCGCAGTATCAGACAGTTTAGCAAATGCGTCGCCCTGTGTAGAACGCGCATCATCCATTAACTGCTGTACCTTGGCGGTTTGCTTTTGCGACTCCGCCAGGTTTTTCTTCTGCCAATATTCCCATCCGAAAAAGGCAATCAGCGCAACCAGAATCCCGGTAATGATTGAAGAACCATACTTCTTCGTGAAGGATTTCAAACTTTCAAGTTGATCATCACCATCAATTGCGCTCATGTGATTACCCCGTTCCTAATGTCTTATTGATTATTTTGAAGAAATTTTAGCTGTAAAGAATGCCACAAAATCAGCAAATGGCACATCCGATTGCTCTGCCGTTGCCAGCTCTTTTACGGTAAAAGTCTGTGCTTCAAGTTCGCGCTCACCGATGATCGCAGCATAGATCGCACCAGACTGGTCTGCCTTTTTCATTTGCGATTTCATTGAACCTTGTGAGCCCACTTTCAGACGAATTGTGCTGCCTGCAGCTTCTAACTGGTCACGGATCTGTTCAGCCAGCACCAGTGCCTTACCTTGAGAAGCAGGATCTGCCACCAGGAACACTTCACAATCACGTACTGGCGTATTGTCTTCTACTTGCTCAAGTAGAAGCAGTAAACGCTCCATACCCATTGCAAAACCAACCGCAGGTACAGACTGCTCGGCTTTACCTTTTAGCTGACCAACCAAGCCATCGTAACGGCCGCCGGCACATACCGTACCTTGTGAACCCAAGTGGGTGGTCGTCCATTCAAATACAGTTTTGTTGTAATAATCCAGACCACGCACCAGTTTCTGATTAATGACAAAGCTCACGCCTGCATCAGTCAGGTATTGCTGCAACTGGTTAAAGTGCGCCAGTGTGTCTTCACCCATAAAATCATGAAGTTTTGGCGCATTTTCTAGGATACTTTGAGTTTTGGCATCTTTAGAATCCAGAATACGCAGTGGATTCGTGGTCAAACGACGTTGAGAATCTTCATCCAGATCAGCTTTATGCGCTTGCAGAAAATCTACCAATGCCGCACGGTAATTTGCTCGCTCTTCAGATTCACCGAGTGTGTTCAGCTCAAGTTGAACCTTATCGGCAACACCCATACGTTTCCATAGACGTGCAGTCATCAGAATCAGTTCAGCATCTTGATCTGGCGTAGCCACACCAAAAGTTTCCACGCCAAACTGGTGGAACTGACGATAACGACCTTTCTGTGGTTTTTCATAACGGAACATTGGCCCGATATACCACACTTTCGGCGTTGCACCACGTAGTAGGTTATGTTCAAGCATGGCACGTACACAACCCGCCGTGCCTTCAGGACGTAGGGTCAAAGACTCAGGTGGATTACCTTTGTCCAGGAATGTGTACATTTCTTTTTCAACGATATCCGTTGCATCACCGATCGAACGTTTGAACAGATTGGTCTGTTCAACGATTGGCAAACGAATTTGTTGATAACCATAGGCATCCATTAGACCTGATAGATGCTGTTCAAGACGTCTCCAAGCTGGGGTTTGCGTTGGGAGAATGTCATTAAAACCTTTGATTGCGACGATTGAACTCATGATTTACTCAGGAAAACTTGTACGAATAATTTCTTTAGATTTAGCTTCTTCAAGCTCAATAACACGTTGACGAACCATAGCTTCGATTTCGTCAACGAGTTGATTGGTATCAATTAAGTGACTCTTTTCGCCATTACGATACACCAGTGAACGTGGACTTGCACCTACAACACCAATGTCCGCTTCTTTGGCTTCACCCGGACCATTCACTTTACAGCCAATCACAGATACATCCATTGGCGTACGGATATCTTCCAGGCGCTCCTCTAAAGACTGCATCACTTTAATCACATTAAATTCCTGACGTGAACAGCTTGGGCAGGCAATGAAGTTAATCCCATTAGAACGCAGACCGAGTGATTTCAGAATATCAAAACCGATCTTCACTTCTTCTTCAGGCTCAGCTGCCAGCGAAATACGCATGGTGTCACCAATACCTTCCATCAGCAGGCCACCCAAAGCAATCGCTGATTTCACCGAACCCGTACGATAAATACCAGCTTCAGTCACACCTAAGTGTAATGGATTATCAATCTGTTTCGATAAAAGACGATAAGCATCCATAGTCAGGAAAACATTTGATGCTTTCACCGACACTTTAAATTCATGGAAATCTAGGCGGTCTAAAATATCGATATGACGCATTGCTGACTCAAGCAGTGCCTCGCCAGTAGGCTCACCATATTTCTTCTGGATATCTTTTTCCAGTGAACCGGCATTCACACCGATACGCATGGAAATATCGTTATGGCGTGCAGCTGCCACCACCTCACGAATTTTGGCTTCTGAACCGATATTACCCGGGTTAATACGCAGACAGTCTGCGCCCAGATCAGCAACTGCCAAGGCAATCTTATAGTCGAAGTGAATATCCGCAACTAAAGGCACACTCACCTGCTTACGGATTTCACCGAACGCTGCTGCTGCTTCCATACTCGGTACAGAAACACGCATGATGTCAGCACCGGCATCTACACAACGCTGGATTTGTGCAACTGTTGCTGCGACATCGCAAGTTTCGGTATTTGTCATACTCTGGATGCTGATAGGCGCATCACCACCGACATAAACAGAACCAACACGAATTTTACGAGTTGGACGACGTTGAATCGGATTCACAATCATGGTTTGCTTCTACTCTCTTGCCATTAACGTGATAAACGGAATTCTGCTTTTCCGTTAACCGTATATGGTGACAATGAAATATTTTCGTTATTCAGGGTCAAAGTGACGGCGGTTGCATCATCAAGACGGATCTGGAATGGCGTTTCACCATTTAACTCTAATGTTGATGATTGACGACCAGTGGCCAGCACTTTATCTGTTGAATCCACAATATGAACTGAAGTAGGACGGCTAAATTCAAGTTTTAGCTGATCACCTGAGACAGCTGCGTTGGAATCCATATTAATAATTTCAACGTCTGATGCTTCAGTCATTACTTCTGGTTCTGCTTCAGAGCTACTATTGCTTGACCAGTTCTGAATCATCGCAACCAATAAGCCTAAAACGACTAATACCACTAATGCGATTAAACCGCGCTTCAACCATTTACGATTACGGTCACGATTAGACCCTGGCAATTTACCCATAATCTTGATTGGGGAATTATTCAGGGCATGATTTGGCAGCAGACCAGTATCATTGGCATAAATTTCATCAAAACGCTGAATGATATTCGATGCATCAACGCCCAGGAACTTCGCATAAGTACGATAATAACCCTTGATAAAGGTCGCTTCTGGCAAAGCTTTATAATCGTCCTGTTCCAGCGCAGTCAAAGTTTTGACTGGAATATTCAGCTCACTCTCGACATCTTCCAGCTCAAGTTTCTGATTGATCCGAATCTGGCGCAAGTACTCACCTGGACGTTGAACATTTCCTAACGCGTTTGGCGCTACGCTCGAATTATTCGATGGTGAATTAGGATTTACTTCCATACGGCCTCAGTACTGTACTGTAATTGCAAATAACGTTGGTATTCCGGGCTTTCAGGGAATAATGCGCGTAATTGATTCACCAATACTTGCATATCCATTTGATCACCCTCGGCACGCGCAGTACGAATGCCGATCCAAAGCGCACGAGCACCTTGGTTTTTCTGCCCCACTGAACGTACAAATTGTTGATACATATTCGACGCTGCTGGGAACTTCTGATTCAGATAAAAAATCTCTGTCAACTCTAACATTGAAACATAAGAATCGCGATTGGCTTGCAGGGCTTGTTTGAATGATTTTTCAGCATTTGTCAGATCACCCTGTTTCAGATAGATCCGCCCCATATTTTCAAGCGCACGGTAACGCTGATCATAGCCCAGCGTAGAACCTGCAATTGCAAATTGTTCAATCGCGTCATTATAACGTTCAAGTTGATATAAATAGGTGCCGTAATTGTTACGTGCCTGTGCATTTTTAGGTTCAGCGGAAATCGCTTTTTTAAAATAGCCTTCAGCTTTATCTAAATTAGCCTTACTGCCTTCCTGTTGCAGCAATACGCCCATCAGCATATTAGCCTGGGCATCACGTGAATTACTTTCAAGTGCCTGATCCAGCGCACGCTTGGCTGAATCCAGATCACCTGTTTTCAGATATTCAACCGCCAATTGGGTACGCACCTGAGTCGCTTTCTTAGGATCCTTTTTACCGAATTCTGCCGTTTGACAGGCAGATAGGGCTATAGAAACACACACTATTGAAATAAAAGCAATTTTAGATGTCATATTTCTCAATTGGCGACCTCTTCTTATCCTTGTGAGCGCATAATCTCATTGGATTGTGCAATTTTCTTCTTCCATTGTTCAGCACGGCGAGTACGGTCCGCAACTTGCCCCACTAATTGTCCACACGCTGCATCGATGTCATCACCACGTGTCTGACGAATCGTACACACAAAACCGGCATCAGACAAAGTTTTTTGGAAAGAAATAATGCGGTTACGGCTTGAACGACCATATGGCGCATGCGGGAACGGGTTAAATGGAATCAGATTAATTTTGCTCGGAAGATTCTTCAGCAATTTGATCATCTGCTGTGCATGTTCCGGCTTGTCGTTCACACCATCCAGCATTACATATTCAATGGTCACATGCTTACGTACACTTTCATTACCATCTTTGGTGATATAACGCTGACATGCCGCAATCAACTGCTCTAATGGATATTTTTTATTGATTGGCACAAGCTCATTACGTAACTCGTCATTTGGCGCATGTAGAGAAATCGCCAAAGCCACATCAATATCTTGAGCTAATTGATCAATCTTCGGTACCACGCCTGAAGTCGATAAAGTTACACGGCGTTTAGACATCCCATAAGCAAAATCATCTAGCATGATGCGCATTGAGTTCAATACGGCATCATAGTTGAGCAGTGGTTCGCCCATCCCCATCATTACCACGTTGGTTACTGAACGCTCACGCTCAGCTACTGGCACATCTTCCATGTAGGAATAGTTCGCCATCCAGAGCTGACCGATAATTTCAGCTTGGTTTAGATCACGTTGGAAACCTTGTTTACCGGTTGAACAGAATGAACAGTCCAGGGCACAGCCTACTTGTGAAGAAATACACAGGGTCTTACGTGAACCAGTTTTATCTTCTGCCGGAATCAGGACAGTTTCAACCAGAGAGCCATCACCATCACCGACACGGAACACCCATTTGCGGGTACCGTCTTTGGAATAGTTTTTATGCACCACTTCTGGCGCTTTAATTTCACAAATCTTTTCCAGTTTTTCACGCAGCTTGCCTGAGATATTGGTCATCTCGGCAAAATCAGTCACAAAATACTGATGAATCCATTTCATCACCTGACCGGCACGGAACTTCTTCTCGCCCATATCTTCGAAGAATTTTTCCATTTGCGGACGTGACATGCCTAGTAAGTTCACTTTTTCCACAGAATTTTGCTGTGCAGGAGTGGACGGAGATTGTTGCTGTGCATCAGAAACTGCTGATGTAGCGACCACTTCAGTACTCATGTGTATACCTAAACCATGTCTAAAGATGAAAGGAGAAGCTCAATATCTGAGCAAAGAATTATTCAGAGAATAAAAAAACCAGATAAGTATAATAACACTTATCTGGTTTGAATACTGCGTATTAACGAGTACGTGGAGCAATCTCAGTTTGCGCGAAGAAGTAGTTAATTTCGCGGTCAGCAGATGCTACAGAGTCAGAGCCGTGAGCAGCATTTTCGTCGATGCTTACAGCGAAGTCTGCACGGATTGTACCAGGAGCAGCTTCTTTAGGGTTAGTCGCGCCAAGGATGTCACGGTGAGCAAGAACAGCGTTTTCGCCTTCAAGAACTGAAACAACAACTGGACCAGAAGTCATGAATGCAACTAGGTCACCGAAGAAACCACGTTCTTTGTGCTCAGCGTAGAAGCCTTCAGCTTCAGCTTGAGTCAGGTGTTTCATTTTAGTCGCAACGATTTTAAGACCTGCTTTTTCGAAACGAGCAAAGATGTCACCGATGTGGTTTTTAGCAACTGCGTCTGGTTTTACGATAGATAATGTACGTTCAATAGCCATGATTGGCTCCTTAAGTCAATTGTTGACATGAAAATTTGCCGCATTATACCGAATAATGGACTTTTTTCTGCCTTTAAACTGTAAAAAAATTGCTTTTTTCAATTGGCAATTAACGTGCTTCGTCAATCCATGCCATTTGAATGGCTTCCAGAAGCCCTTCGGTTGATTTGGTTGGATCGTCTTCAAAATCAGGAAGTGCACATACCCAGGCATGCAGGTCGGTAAAGCGAACCCATTGCGGATCCACGTCTGGATGCGCTTCATACAATTCAATCGCGATATCGAGGGTATCTGTCCAACGTAAACCCATGTCTATTCCTAAGCCTATTTACTGTGATGTAGTACTTTAGCAAATCTGCAAAATTCTGCGAGTCTTTGCCGGATCATCTCGTGATTTTTTACAACATGATATTAAAAAAAGGTGCCGTAAATACAATCATGGTGGCTACCAGCGCACCCAATATGGCCCCTACCGCTACATCACTCGGATAATGCAAGCCTAAAACCATTCGGGAGATCGCGACCAATAAAGTAAAAGGCAGCATCAAAATCAGTAACGCGGGAACAGCATAGCCTAACATTGTTGTTGCCATAACCGCATGTAAGGTATGTCCTGACGGAAAACTATAATAATCTAAAGGATCATCTCCTAAACGAATAAGTTGATGTACCTGATAGGGTCGAGGACGTACAGTTTTAGTTTTTAGTACCTTGTAAATTACCGTACCCATTGTACTTCCCACTATTAAATACAACATTTGCAGGCTATATAATAAACCTTGTAGTAACCAGGCAACTATAATCATGACATACCAAAAGATACCATTCCCAAGCCGACTAATTATTTTAAAGAAAATAGCCACTCGCCCGGAATGTGAGAGATGATTCAGCACCATGCAACCATTTAAATCCATCTCCATTAATTTTTGTTTTGCATGATGGAATTTCACCGTTTGGCTTCCTGTATTATTTTTAGTTCATTTTATCTTTTCTTAGCTAATAAATTATTTCAGATCAAATTTAGAAATTAATATCGACTGAAATCTGGTCAGTATACGTACCTGCTGGAACACCACTTAAAGGGTTATCAATCAATTGCACTGCAATAATATATTTTTGACGTTGCGCAGCACCTTGATTAAGAGGCACGCCCCACAGATTATTATTTGCTCCACTTAAATGTAATTTAGTCCGAAGTCTTTCAGGTCCATTAGATACAAAACTCATACCATCTGCACTCATTAAATTTCGGCTATTAAATAGTATGGAATAACTCTTATCACATGAAATATTAAAGGATGTTGCTGCCTGACTACGCTGATAATTTTGTAAGCGTAGCTCTCCATTACTAAAACCATCAATTGAGCAGTATTGTGCAGTGGCTAACGAACTCATGCTCAGTATAGATAAAAAGAAAAATAACTTTTTCATTGTTTTACTCCTACTTACATATAGCTTCTAGAACCTGGCTGCTAGCATTCTGGAACTGAGTATTATTGAGGTTAAATTGCCCTTGGCAGTATTGTCCTCCTTGAGTTTTAACTTTCAGGTTATATATACCCGGTTTAAATAAATACAAATAAACTAGACCTTGACTGTCTACATAAGAAGGCTCTTCACTAAGTCCTTCTATAAATACTTCAGATCCCGCAACAAGATTGTTTTGCTGTATATCTTTAAGTCTAAGTGCAATACGTTTAGTTTTATGAATAGGGAAATCCAGTCGATATCCACGTTGATCCAATCCCACTATTTCCTTAGAAGAACGATCAAAAGTTTCATCCATCGCAAGCTGATTGTGATCAAAAGAAATATCATAATGAATATAAGGAATAATATTATGTACAAACATATATCCCTTATTATTTGTACTTCCAGCCCGTGTACCAGAACGATAAATATCAAGATCAGGATGCTTATCAGCATTCACTAATACAAATGCATTATCTGCATATTTCGTTAAAGAAACTTTACTACCTAACCATACCAATGCACCCTCAAATGATGCTTGAGAATATCGACGATCTTCAAATTCATCATGGGAAAGTTGTAGATTACCTATACTCGTTTTCCATAAACCATAAGCATTATAATTAAATTCTTCATCTCGATGATTTACTCCAACTACGTAATCAAAACCATTTTGTGTCATAGTTCGATGCGCATAACTTAAACTGGTTTCATTATCAGCAGTGTCATGATCTAAAGAAACCCGCCCTTTTTCTCCCCAATTATAATAAAAAGCAATATTAAAGCCTTGATCTCCATCTTGACCAAAATCTTTATAATAGCCAAAGTCTGTAAATAAATTTCTTGTTAAGCTCTTGGTCGCGCGGACATCTAAAAGTTTACGATCTTCCCTAAGCGTACCATCTTCATTGTTATAATAAGATTGAAAAATATAATTAAAACCTAAACCATCAATAATTTTCAGATTAGTAAGGTTAAAATATAAAATATTTGAAGACTCAATATTTGACTCATATGTATCAGAGTCTAAGTATTCATACTTTTCAGTAAAATATCGTCCATTTAAACCGAAAGCCCAATTTTTGGAATCACGGCTGATACCAATTGCCGCTGCATACCCCTGTTCATTGATTTCTTTTGACTGACTAGCTGAGACAGCTGTATCTAAAAGGAAATATTTACTGATCCCTTGCGTCCATAATAAATCTACATTACTCACATTTTCATTATAAAGTAGGTCTGTTCCTAAAGTTGTAGATGCTGTCATCCCTCGACGAAAATAAAATTTACCAAAGAAATCTCGATAATCATCATCCGCCACATCATAGTTATAACGTAATTTTCCTACTGATAAGTTATATTCATTGAGTTTTGGCTTTAATAATCGGCTGTTAATATAAACTGGAAAACTCCGTACAGTACGATTTCCTAAAATATCCTCTACTACAATCTGAGCATTACCAGCCTGATTAACAATCGCTCCACCTGGTAAATTATAATTACCTGGTGTCACAGAATCTCGATATAGCCTGACACCATTAATAAAAAGATCGACAGTAGATGGTAGACTAGCGCTACCATTCAAGGCGGGAATATTCCAATAAACAAAATCTGGCCGTTCTATATAATTTGTTCCAAAACTTAAGCCGCCAAAACGAAAAGAATTATTCAGTAAACTATATGAGCTAGTCGTATCCCCTAAGGTTAGTTTTAAGAAATTTTTAGGGAAATCTACATCCAAGGTACTATTAACACGTAAAAGTTGCTGCTCTACCTCTTCTGGATCATTCCGGTAAAGAAAAGCATTTTTAAATAGCCAATAATCGTTAAATATTCCTAATTCTGAGAAAGTATTAAATTCTTGATGCTCCTCGTCCTTACCATAAAACAAACTATAATTAATAAAGCCTCCAAAATTTGCTTTTTCTGGACTTTCTATCGATAGTTCGTAATCGGTTCCTTCAAAGTAATCTGCGGGTAAAAAAACTTTAATTGCTTGAAGACTATAATCATCTTCTATTTGAATATTTGGCTGAGTTAATAGGCAAAAACTATTTTTCGCTGAGTGTCTTGGGATTTTCTCAATACGAATCCCAATGTCGTGTAAGGCTTCACATTCAACAAATCTATTTTCCCCCTCAGAAAAAGTAATTGTTTCAGTATTATAATCCACTCCATTGATCCAAATATTGACAATAAGTTGTTCAGACTTTTCTGTCTGAACGGGTTCTTGGACAGCTTCCGCATTTGTATTTGTTACCCCTATACCACATGCGATCACTAAAAGAAGTTTTGTGGCTTTCATAGCACTATCCTTTTACTACTTTTTATTATTGGATCAACTCATTAACTTTTCACAGGAAACTCTATATATCCAGCCTCATCTAACTTGATTTTTAGTTTTACTGCATTACCTGTTTTCATTTCCCTCAATTCAAATTTAACCTTATTCCCACTTAACACATAAAGAGCAACATCTTGTCGCAATAATTCATTATTTTTATCATCCAAAACAATTACTTCAGTTATTTTTGCAAAAGAATTTGCAGTGTTTTTTATATTCAGATAAGTTAAGTTATTAGTTTTTTGTAAATCAACATTTAATTTAGGGGGAGTTACTGTTCCAGCAAAGAGTGGTAAAGAAAAATTAAATAAAAAATTAATCGTAGATTTATCCTTGATCGGGGTAATTTCTTTAAAAACGACTCTCCATGCTTGTTGTTGATTCAAATTAATAGGTGGTTGGCTAAAACCAATACGTACTATTTGTTTACTTTCCGGTTTAAGCTCAAATATTTTTGGATTGAATAAAAGTGTATTATCTTCGACTAGGATATCGTTTCCTGATTCATCCTGCTGCCATTTAAATGCATTAATTTCAAAAATTTTAGAAGATGACAACCCGGTGCTTTCAATATTTACTGTAGTACTTTTTTGTTTTTTAAAATTCTGTATATTTAATTGAATAGGATTAAACTTAATTCCTGCAGACAGTGACATACTACATAGAAATACTATCAGAAATCCTATTATTTTTTTATTCATTATAAACTCCAAAATATTAGATTTAATTATTAATTTTTAAATATTAAAGTAGGAGATGCTTAACACATCTCCTAATTATTCAATTATTATTTAAAAGTAATTTTTCTTTTTTTAGAATCGAACTGCTACTGTATATATACCTGAGTAAAGACCAGCATCTGCTTCAGCATAATTAGTACCTGAGACTGTTGCAGTTACATTAAATCTTTGATCAGCATTACGAGTGCTTGCGAATGTTGTATTGCCACGAACCTCACCTCTAGCTCCTGCTTGTCGTGTAGTAACATCTACTGGCACTCTCGCACCAGCTGGACCAGTTAAATTTCTTGGTGCAGAAATATCTAAGCGATAAGGAGCATTAGTCCGCACAGTGAAAGAACCGGTATCCGTCCAATTACCGTTCCGCTCTGTAAGAGTTAGAGTTTCATCAAGAATATCCAAGTCACAATGACGCGGCACATCTAAAAGAATTTTGATTTTACCATCACATTTATCACCACAACTACTTTTACCTGGTTTATGTGGTTTGTTTGGTCCTTTTCCATGATCATCGCCTGCATAAACACTTGCTGATCCTAAGCCAACCACTAAAGATGCTAATGCTGCAAAAATTATTTTATTCATATTTTTCTCCATTCTTTTAAAAAGAATATAAATATTTATTTCGAAGAACGGTTAATGCAAAACTCTTTATTATTATGAGTGCAGCCACCTAACCGTAGGCTTATCTTATTATTTTTAGTTTCAAAACATATAAACGTGACACTATTCACAATACATTGTATTTTTATTTAACAAACACACACAAACACTATATTACATTGTATTTTAATACTTTAATTGGATTACATTACTTAATAAAGCAACCACTCCCTTAAAATGACATAAATTAATATTCAATTAAATTAACTTTTTTTTAAAATCCATAAAACAAGTTATTGTTTTATAAAAATTAATTTTAAATAGAAATAAAAAAATCTTCTCAAGAAAATTTACAAAAACTTACAATTTAAAATCTAATATTTTAAAATAAAATTATCAAACCTTTTATTTTTATTATTTTTCATTAATTTGCATTCTGCTTCTCAAAAATAAAAAACTAATAATTAAATTAATTAATTTAAAAACAATAACTTAATATATTATTTTTCATTCTTTTAATGTTTGTATCAAAATTGATTACTTTTATTTCTTTTACCTTATCTTTTTTTTAAACTTTAAATTTTATTTCACTTTTACACAATCAATATCACACCTATTAATAATTTAGCTCCTTTTTAAAATGATATATTATTTAACTTAATAATCTATATTTAACAAATAATTTATATCTATTATATTATCTACATATGCCATATAGTGAGCTATAAATACCAAACTAAATATAAATAGAATAAAAAAATCTCCACCCTCTACTCTATTTTTAATATTTTAACTATATCAATTAAGCTCTATATACTGCTTTAATAAAAAATATTAAATTTAAAATCAAAACTTTAAATTACTTAAAGAAGAATAAAACATTAATTCCCTTAAAATAACTTATGTATGTAAATAATCCTTATTCTTATATCTTGGTCAGGTGAATAAGAAATTAATTTCTCTCTACATCAACGATTTTGTTCGCTTGAATCCAAGGCATGAGCGAATTCATAGCACTGCTTTGAATGAGGCGCAAGGAATGAAAAGCACTGCTTTACCATTTTTGAGGTACGTACTATCAAATGAAATGATTCGAGAGACTAATTTTTTTACTTAGATCTAAAGTATGAGAAGACTCAAAATACTGTTTTAAGTGAAGCACAAGGAAAGAAAGCCTGCTTTCCTTTTCTTTGAAGCAATCCCCCTACCAAGTCAACTGCTTTTATAACGCCTAAAAAGCTCCCCTGTTAAAAACAAGGGCTTTTTGACTTAGAAATTAGAACTTAGTTCTTTTCTTAATCAACGATTTTGTTTGCTTGAATCCAAGGTATGAGCAAATTCAAAGCATTGCTTTGAATGAAGCACAAGGAATAAAAAGTATTGCTTTACCATTTTTGAGGCACAAAGTTTCCAATGTAAAAAACCCACTCAAATTGAGTGGGTTTTCCGTATTCAGTCAGTTGAATAAGAGATTAGTTTTTCTCTTTATCAACGATTTTGTTTGCTTGAATCCAAGGCATCATCGCACGTAATTTAGCACCAGTTACTTCGATACCGTGAGCAGCGTTTTGACGACGACGAGCAGTCATAGATGGGTAGTTTAATGCACCTTCTTGAATGAACATCTTCGCGTATTCACCAGATTGAATACGTTTAAGCGCATTACGCATTGCTTCACGAGACTGTTCGTTAATTACTTCAACGCCAGTTACGTATTCACCATATTCAGCATTGTTAGATACTGAGTAGTTCATGTCCGCGATACCGCCTTCGAACATTAAGTCAACGATCAATTTAAGTTCGTGCAGACATTCGAAGTAAGCCATTTCAGGCGCATAACCAGCTTCAACCAGAGTTTCGAAGCCCATTTTAACCAGTTCAACCGCACCGCCACAAAGAACCGCTTGCTCACCAAACAAGTCAGTTTCAGTTTCTTCACGGAATGAAGTTTCGATGATACCAGTACGGCCGCCACCTACGCCTGAAGCGTAAGAAAGCGCAACGTTACGTGCATTACCAGAAGCATCTTGGTGGATCGCAATTAAATCAGGTACACCTGAACCACGTTGATATTCAGAACGTACTGTATGACCAGGTGCTTTAGGCGCAACCATGATTACGTCAAGATCTTTACGTGGAACAACTTGGTTATAAAGAACAGAGAAACCGTGAGCAAATGCTAAAGTCGCGCCTTCTTTAATGTTTGGCTCGATCACGTCACGGTAAAGCTGAGATTGGAACTCATCTGGAGTCAAGATCATTACAAGGTCAGCTTGTGCTACAGCAGCAGGAACTTCAGCAACTTTAAGACCAGCGTTTTCAGCTTTTTTCCAAGAAGTAGAATTCGCGCGAAGACCAACAGTTACGTCTACACCAGAATCTTTAAGGTTAAGCGCATGCGCATGACCTTGTGAACCATAACCAATGATCGCTACTTTCTTAGATTGGATGATAGATAAGTCGCAGTCTTTATCGTAAAAAATTTGCATTGCTGTCTCCGCTTAATGCTTGTTTGTCTGTTTAATCAGGCAGTGATTTTTTATTTACACTGCCTGATACCCCCTTCTTTTTAGGATGAGGAAATACTTTAAAATTAGATCGTCAGTACTTTTTCGCCACGTGCGATACCTGAAACACCTGAGCGAACTACTTCTAAAATAGTATGTTCTGCAAGTGCATCGATAAACGCATCCACTTTTTCAGTGGTTCCCGCGATTTGAATGGTATATGTCGTTGGTGTTACATCGACAATCTGACCACGGAAAATATCGGCAGTACGTTTGATTTCATCACGTGATGAACCGAGTGCTTTAACTTTAATCAGCATCAGTTCACGTTCGATGTGCGCACCTTCTGAAAGATCAACCACTTTTACCACTTCAACCAGCTTGTTCAGCTGTTTAGTGATTTGCTCGATCTTGTGATCATCACCATAAGTGGTCAATGTCAAACGAGAAAGTGTTGGATCTTCAGTTGGCGCAACGTTCAATGTTTCAATGTTGTAGCCACGTTGTGAGAATAAACCCACTAAACGAGAAAGCGCGCCTGCTTCGTTTTCAACAAGTACAGAGATGATATGTCTCATGCTGTGCGCTCCCCTTTTGCCAACCACATATCTTGCATTGATTGACCTGCAATCAACATCGGATAAACGTGTTCCGTACGATCAACCATGACGTTAATGAATACGCACTTATCATTGATTGCCATCGCTTCTTCAAGCTTCGATTCAAGCTCATCAGCATGGTCAATCTGAATACCCACGTGACCATAAGCTTCCATCAATTTCGCAAAGTCAGGCAATGACTCTACATAAGAACTTGAATGGCGACCTTCGTAGTTCATATCCTGCCACTGTTTCACCATACCCAAGGCACGGTTGTTCAAGCACAAGATTTTTACGTTCAAGCCGTATTGCTTACAAGTCGAAAGTTCCTGGATACACATCTGGATTGATGCTTCACCAGTGATACACACTACTTGCTGATCTGGGAATGCAAGTTTTGCAGCCATCGCATATGGTAGACCAACACCCATAGTCCCTAGACCACCAGAGTTAATCCATTGACGAGGACGTTTGTATTTGTAATGCATTGCACCGAACATCTGGTGCTGACCAACGTCAGAGGTAATGATCGCTTCACCATTGGTCACTTTGTCTAAAGCACGTACCACTTGCTGAGGTTTCATTGAACCATCAGTTGGAATATCGAACTTCAAGCCGTGAACCTGACGCCATTCATTGATCTGTTTCCACCATGCCGCAATCGCTTCAGGATTTGGCTTGGACACATTCATTTGCTTCAACTGGTTCAGCATTTCGTTCAGTACAGGTTCTACTGCACCCACGATTGGAATGTGCGCCATGATGGTTTTAGAAATCGTTGCCGGGTCAATGTCAATGTGAATGACTTTGGCATTTGGACAGAATTTCGCAGGGTTATTGGTTACACGGTCATCGAAACGCGCACCTACACACAGAATTACGTCTGCATTGTGCATGGTCATGTTGGCTTCGTAAGTACCGTGCATACCCAACATGCCGATGAATTGATCATCATCGCCTGGGAATGCGCCTAAGCCCATCAAAGTATTTGTAACTGGGAAGCCCAATAGATGCGCAAGCTCAGTCAATTGTGCTGAAGCATTACCCTGAACCACACCACCGCCTGAGTAAATCACTGGGCGTTTCGCATGAATCAGTTCATCAATCGCTTTACGGATTTGACCTGAGTGACCACGATATGGTGGTTGATACGAACGCATCTTCACTTTTTCAGGATATTCGTATGCAAATTTCTCTGCTGGGTTAGTCGCATCTTTCGGAATATCTACAACCACTGGACCTGGACGGCCGCTCGATGCGATATAGAATGCTTTTTTGATAATTGCAGGAATTTCGCTGGCATGACGAACCTGGAAGCTATGCTTCACAATCGGACGGGAAATACCAACCATGTCTGTTTCCTGGAACGCATCTTCACCGATTAAGTGGCTTGCAACCTGACCAGACAGGATCACCATAGGAATGGAGTCCATATAAGCTGTTGCAATTGGCGTTACAGTATTGGTTGCGCCCGGACCTGAAGTGACAAGCACCACACCAGTTTTACCTGTTACACGCGAGTATGCATCTGCCATATGGCCGGCAGCTTGTTCGTGACGTACGAGGTAATGATTAATTTTGTCTTGTTGAAATAGCGCGTCGTAGATATGTAGAACTGCGCCGCCTGGATATCCAAAAACATGTTCAACGCCTTCATCCGCTAATGCGCGAACGAGCATTTCACCACCAGATAAAAGTTCCAACGTGATTCACCCTAATATTATTCACTGCACAAATGGGAGGCATTTGCAGTGTTCATTCATTAACTGTCTGCACTGTTATAGCACATAAATTTCATAGTTTTCATAGCAATAGGAAAAAAATCTGATCTCTTTGCTGTTCGAGCAATACAAGATCTAAAACATGTTGGGATAAACATATTTTGCTTAGCTTTGTTCAATTTCTCGGCTAGAGAAATCGCCCACTGCATGAAATGACACTTATTCGAAGGGTGATCGATCTAAGGCATATAAAACTATTGCAGCATTCTTGTGTTTTCAGCCCCTAAAGTCAAGTTCAAAAAACACTCTGTTTCCTTTGATGAGCAGGGTTTTTGCTGTTTTTCTAAACTTTTATGAATAATACGACCCTTTACACTATGTTTTTATTCTAAATTTATTTAATAAAATCATATCCTTAAATATTTATTTCTATAAAATTTTAATATGTCTTATATAAAAAAAATGAATGAATTTTTCTATTTTTTAATTTGAATGTTTATAAATAAATTTTCTTATTCGCCTGTTTATATTTTCTCCTGTTTATTAACCTCTGTACTTAGCTATAAAAGGTCGATAAAAACAGACAAAAATACTCCTCTGATTTTTTAAACTGACTACAATATGCATAACCTGAATGCTTAAATTGCAAAGGATCAATAACAATGAAACGTTCACTGTTTACCACTTTAATCAGTGCCCTTTTGCTCGGTTTCATAAGTGGAAATACTTTGGCAGATCAATACTATAAATGGGTAGATACTAAAGGGGTCACTCACTATACGAAAACTCCACCACCACACAATGCCAAAAAAGCAGGCAAAGTGGAAACTTATGGCTGGAAAAACTCTGCACCAACACCTGCACGTAATGAAAGTGCTGAAACAAAAACGGTGACAGAAAACAATCAGTCGCCTGCAGTCTCTAAAATCCAGCAGGATCAACAACAGCAGGATGCAAACCGAGCACTGCAACAGTCGAGATCTGAAAAATCACTTTAGTGACAGACTGCACTGCTGTATTTTCACTGATTTTTCGTAGGTGCAAAATTCACTTTTAGGTGCATTTTGCGCTATGCTGTGCAACAAACTTTTCCTCCGTAATTCATTAATACGTTTATGACTACTCACATTGACTCAGAATACCAAGCCAGTGCGATTGAGCCTCAAGTCCAACAGGACTGGGAATCTCGCAAAGCCTTTAAAGTTGCCGACACTGTAGAAGGTCCACGTCGTTATATCCTCTCGATGTTCCCTTACCCAAGTGGCAAGCTGCATATGGGTCATGTGCGTAACTATACGATTGGTGACGTGATCAGCCGTTTCCACCGTTTAAAAGGTGAAACTGTGCTTCAACCGATGGGTTGGGATGCTTTCGGTCTTCCTGCGGAAAACGCTGCGATCGCGCATCAGGTTGCACCAGCAAAATGGACCTTTGAAAACATTGATTACATGCGTAATCAGTTGAAAAAATTAGGTCTATCAATTGACTGGGATCGTGAATTTGCAACGTGTACACCAGAATACTATCGCTGGGAACAATGGTTATTTGTTCAGCTTTATAAAAAAGGTCTGATCTACCGTAAACTTTCAACAGTGAACTGGGATCCAGTGGATCAGACTGTTCTTGCCAATGAACAGGTTGAAAATGGTCGTGGCTGGCGTTCAGGCGCATTGGTGGAAAAACGTGATATTCCAATGTACTACTTCCGCATTACTGACTATGCGCAAGAATTATTGGATGACCTAGAAACATTAAAAGACGGTTGGCCACAACAAGTTTTGACCATGCAACGTAACTGGATTGGTCGCTCACAAGGGATGGAAATTACTTTCCCTTCAGCGAACCCAGACGTTTATGCAGATGGTCTAACTGTATTTACCACGCGTGCCGATACCTTGATGGGTGTGACATATGTTGCAGTTGCAGCAGAACATCCAATGGCGCTTAAAGCAGCTGAAAACAATCCTGAACTTCAAGCGTTCATTGATGAATGCCGTATGGGTTCTGTAGCCGAAGCGGATCTTGCCACTGCCGAGAAGAAAGGCATGGCAACAGGTCTTTCTGTAAAACACCCTGTGACAGATGAAGAAGTTCCTGTCTGGATCGCAAACTACGTATTGATGTCTTACGGTTCAGGTGCGGTGATGGCAGTGCCTTCACACGATGAACGTGACTTCGAATTTGCCAATAAATATGGCTTAACCATCAAACAAGTTATTGATGCTAAAGACGCAGACGATGCAGACTTTGACGCTACACAATGGCAAGAATGGTACGGCTCTAAAGACGGTAAACTGGTCAATTCAGGCGAATTTGACGGTTTAGACTTCCAAGGCGCATTTGATGCATTCCTTGCAAAATTAGAACCACAAGGCCTTGCGAATGTAAAAGTTCAATTCCGTCTACGTGACTGGGGTGTATCGCGTCAGCGTTATTGGGGTTGTCCAATTCCAATGATCAACTGTAATACCTGTGGTCAGGTGCCAGTGCCTGAAGATCAACTTCCTGTAGTTCTTCCAACTGACGTGGTTCCAGACGGTTCAGGTAACCCACTGAACAAAATGCCTGAGTTCTACGAAACTAAATGTCCTTGCTGTGGTGGCGACGCACGTCGTGAAACAGATACATTGGATACCTTCGTAGAATCATCTTGGTACTACGCACGTTATGCATCTCCAGACTTTACTGATGGCATGGTAAAACCTGAAGCAGGTCAAACCTGGCTTCCTGTCAACCAATACATCGGTGGTGTTGAACATGCGATTCTGCACTTGCTTTACGCACGTTTCTTCCACAAGTTAATGCGTGATGAAGGTGTGGTACAAGGCAACGAACCATTCACTAACTTGCTCACCCAAGGTATGGTGCTTGCAGATACCTATTACCGTGAGTCTGAATCAGGCAAGAAAACCTGGTTCAACCCTGCTGACATCGAACTTGAGCGTGACGAAAAAGGCCGTATCACTTCTGCCAAATACAAAGGTGATGGTCAGGACGTTATCGTTGGCGGTCAAGAAAAAATGTCGAAATCGAAAAATAACGGTATCGACCCGCAAGCGATTATTGACCAATACGGCGCAGATACTGCACGTGTGTTCATGATGTTTGCTGCACCACCAGATCAATCACTTGAATGGTCTGATGCCGGTGTTGAAGGTGCAAACCGCTTCCTGAAACGTGTATGGCGTTTGGCAACAGGTTTCCTTGAAAAAGGTAATACTGCGACTGAATTCGATAAAGCCGCTCTTTCTACAGCTGCGCAAGATTTACGCCGTAAGACTCACGAAACCATCCAGAAAGTGGGTGATGATATTGAACGTCGTCATGCATTTAACACAGCCATTGCAGCGATGATGGAGCTATTAAATGCCAACAACAAGTTTGAAGCGAAAGATGACAATGACGTTGCTGTAGCACGTGAATCGATCACTACGCTTTTAACTTTGCTTGCACCATTTGCACCACACTTAAGCCAGACTTTATTGGCTCAGTTTGGAATTGAGTTAACTCAAGCGCAGTTCCCACAAGTGGATGAATCTGCATTGACTCGTAACACCCAAACCATCGTGGTTCAGGTGAATGGTAAGCTTCGTGGAAAACTTGAAGTGTCTGTAGATGCGTCTAAAGATGATATTCTTGCTCAAGCCAAGGCATTGCCTGAAGTACAACAATTCTTGACTGGCCCAACCAAGAAAGAAATTGTGGTACCAAATAAACTTGTAAACCTTGTTGTTTAAATAAATTTAGAGAAATCCCTCCCACCCTCCCTTTAATAAAGGGAGGAGCTGTGCTTCCTAGAGGCACTCTACACATTGTGGAAAGTCCCCCTTTGAAAAAGGGGGATTTAGGGGGATTAAATTTAGCAAGTAAAACAATTCCCAAACAAAGCCCGTTGCCAGTCAACGGGCTTTGACTTTACAATCCGATTCAGGATTTCAGATATTTCCTTCGGGAAGAACAGAGGACAACGCATGCATTTGGGCAAACGTTTAGCAGCAATTGTTTTAACTTGTGGTCTAAGTGCAGGCCTGGTCGGCTGTGGCTTCCATCTCAAGGGAACGAATCCTAGTTCCGCACCTGTGGCTTATTCAGTGATGAGTCTGGCTTTACCCGCCGATACCGAAGACCTTCAGGAAAAACTGGCGATTTATCTCGGCGCTGCTGGTGTTCAGTTGTCGAATTCACCGAATGCCTACGTGTTGCGTGTGCTGGACTACACTCCGCGTCGTCTGGAACTCAATGGTAAACTGGTAGAAACCTTATTGCGCCTGAATGTGACCTTCCGTATTGAAGATGCTCAAGGCAATCCGGTGACTGAACCACGTACAATTGTTGCGACCCGTACCTATCAATATGATATCGAAACTGTAAATACCGATGACCAGGAACAGGTTTTCCTAAAGCAGGTTCTTATTGATGATGTGGCACAGCAGATTGCACGTCAGATCTCGTCGAACCGTCTGCCATTGGCAAAACCAGAAACCTCTACTCAACCAGCAAAATAAGACTACGCCATGAAACTTGACTACCTTCAGGCATTGAAACGTGTCTCTGATGCTTGTGGTGCCTGGGTGTTGCATGGTCAGGAACCGCTGCTTGAACAGAACCTGATGGATGCGTTTCGTGCCAGCTGGCAACAGCGGGAAGTCGAACGGCAACGCTATGATGTCAGTTCCGTCAGTGACTGGAAGAATGTCTTTAATGCTTTAAATAGCTTGTCCCTATTTTCCACTCAATTAGCGGTTGAAGTACATGGCAACATCAAACCGGATGCTAGTGGCATCAAACAGCTTAAGAGCTATCTGCAACAGGACAGCGATAATTTACTGCTGATCGTGATGCCTAAACAGGATAGCAGCAGCCTGAAATCCAGTTTCTTCCAGGTCATGGATGCTAATGGTGTTAATGTCTCTCTGACAGCTAACTATCCGCGTGATCGACAACAGATCCTGTCCGTCGAAGCAGAAAAGTTAGGTATTCAACTTGCCAATGATGCCTGGGCATGGCTGGAACAGCATCATGAGCATAACCTGCTCGCTGCTAAAAACAGCCTGATGCGCGTCAGTGATACCTTTGCAGATGTCGATGTAATTCAGGTGGATCATTTATATGCCTGCCTGCAAGATCAGTCGCGCTACACGACCTATGACCTGAGTGATGCTCTACTCAATGGCAATTTAACGCAATCGATCAAGATTTTTCAATACCTGATTGCTTCTGGTGAACCCATGAGTCTGATTTTGTGGAGCATCAGTAAAGAAATGCGCTTATTGATGCAACTGTTTGAACAACCTCAAAATGCTTTGCAAATTGGGATTTGGAAAACCAAAGTTGGCTTATATCAACAAGCGCTTCGACGTTTAAGCCCACAGACTTTTCTCAGTTGGCCTCAGCTTTTATTAAGAATTGATGCTTCAATCAAAGGCTTAGGACACGAAAATCCTGAACATTTAGTGCTTCAAGCCATCAGTAGTATGTGTGGCAAAAGCCTGTGGACCTCACCGGTTTAACTAAAGAACCGTGAAAACCAACTCTTGCCTTTTTTCTGCTCTTGAACTTTTAGATAGTGGATCATATTGTCTCGCACTGCATCGACATAATCCTGATCATCATGCTGAATATGATTAATTAACCACTTTGACAGTAATCGGTACAAATCATTTTCTACCGAAAGCCCTTGTTCGAACTTTTCCCGATAATCATTTAAACGTTTGACAAACAGATCATGAATACCCCGATGTGAGGGTAAATATTGATAATTTACTTGAGATAACAAATTTTCTTCGAAGCTAAAATGTGACTGTGTATAGTCAATTAAATCTTCTAAAATTTCTTTAATTTTACCGCGATCACCCGTCTTTCGGACCTCTTCCAAGATATTGATATAGTCCAAAATTTGGCGATGTTGATTGTCGATAACATCAATACCGATATTATAACTTTTGTTCCATTCCATGCATGGTCCCGTCTATCATTTTCAAAAATACTTATTAGATCTTATGAACTTATAATGACTAGGCTAGATTTATAATTCATACCATTATTTTTTATAAGGGATTTTAAATTAGGGTATTTTTATACGCAATCTAGTAGGCTATCGCTAATTTTTTATTTTTTCACTTCATAAGTAGATAATTTTTAACCTGTATTTTTATACCCCATTTCACATAATAAACAACACACTTAAAAAGGTTAAAAATTTAGAATTGAGATGAAATGAAGCCGATGAAGGTCTAATTCTATAAAATGTAAATTTATTGATTAAGCACGATACGAAATTCAACATAAGAATTTAATAACAACTTTTCTTTGTAAAATGAGAAACTTAAAAATAATAATCATTCTTATTTGTAAAAAAAATTCACGATTTATCCTCAATTCGCTTTTATAATCATTCACATATTTTTGAATTAAATTTGCTCACTATGCCCAAAATAAAGCCGTCTAAACTGATCATGGCAGCGGTCATTGCCATTGTACTTGTCGCCACTGGGTGGTATTTCCTGAAACCTAAAGAACAGCCAACGCAGTACATTACTGCTGAGGTAACTCAGGGAGATATTGAAAACTCGGTACTGGCAACAGGTGTACTGGAAGCCACCAAGATGGTCAGCGTCGGTGCGCAGGTATCTGGTCAGGTCAAAAGAATGTATGTGCAACTTGGTGACCAAGTCAAACAGGGTCAACTGATTGCTCAAATTGATTCCGTCCGTCAGGAAAATGATTTAAAAACTGCTGAAGCCAGTATTAAAAACCAGATGGCTCAACTGGCAGTAAAACAGGCCAATCTTGCTAAAGTTGAAGCAGAATATAATCGTCAGAAAGCCATGTATGCCCAGGATGCAACTTCGCGTTCAGAGCTGGAATCAGCTTTGGCGAGTTATAAGACTGCACAAGCAGACATTACGGCGATTAATGCTCAGATTGAGCAGTCACGCCTGACTTTAGCGACTGCGAAAGAAGATCTTGGCTATACCCAAATCGTAGCACCGATGGATGGTACCATTGTGGCGATCGTGACTGAAGAAGGTCAGACTGTAAACGCGAATCAAAGTGCGCCAACAATTGTGAAGCTGGCAAAACTTGACACCATGACGATTAAAGCTGAAATTTCTGAAGCCGATGTCATGAAAGTTGAAGAAGGCCAAACGGTTTACTTTACAACGCTAGGCAACAATGAAAAGAAAATCTACGCTAAACTACGTCAGGTAGAACCAGCGCCGAATTCAATTAATACTGACACCAATACTTCAAGTTCATCTTCAAGCTCTGCAGTGTATTACAACGCCCTGTTCGACGTACCAAATGAAGACGGTAAGCTGCGTATTGATATGACGGCTCAAGTTTATATCGTGCTGGATGAAGCGAGAAATGTGCTGACTATTCCGGCCGCTGCAATTCAAAGCTCTAACCGCCCACAACGTCCAAATCGTGGTGAAGGCGCTCAAGGCGCAGGTGGTGAAGGTCGTCCACGTGGTGATGCGTCTGCTGCACGTGGTGAAGGCCGTGGAGACACTACCAAAGGTGAGCGCCCTCCTCGTTTAGAACTTTCTGATGCTGAACGTTCTCTGGTTGAACAAGGCAAAGCGCAACGTGCCATGGTTCGCGTATTACAAGCAGACGGTACTGCAAAACCAACCCCTGTGCTGATTGGTCTAAATAACCGTGTTACTGCTCAGGTCATTAAAGGCCTGAAACGTGGTGATCAAGTGGTCATTGCCGACGGTTCTGATACTTCAAATGATGGTGCTAAACGTGGTGGCGGCAGTGGCCGTGGTCCTGGCGGTGCTGGCGCCGGCCCAATGAGAATGTAAGCATGAATCAACAACAACAGCCTCTGTTAGAGGTCAAGAATCTGATTCGTGAATTCCCTGCGGGTGAAAGTACGGTTCAGATTCTCAAGGGTGTTAACCTCGAAATATATCCGGGAGAACTGGTTGCCATTGTCGGCCAGTCCGGCTCGGGTAAATCGACGTTAATGAATATTCTGGGCTGTCTAGATAAACCAACCGCTGGCAGCTATAAAGTCAAAGGCCGTGAAACCCGCGAACTGGAAGCGGACGAACTGGCTCAGTTACGCCGTGAATATTTCGGCTTTATTTTCCAGCGGTATCATTTGCTAGGCGATTTGAATGCTGCAGGCAACGTTGAGGTTCCAGCAATTTATGCTGGTGCAGACTCAAGTGAACGTCATGAGCGTGCAGTCAAATTACTAACTGACCTAGGCTTGGGTGAAAAAACCGAAAACCGTCCAAGCCAGTTATCTGGTGGTCAACAGCAGCGTGTTTCAATTGCACGTGCCTTGATGAATGGTGGTGACGTGATCCTTGCCGATGAACCGACAGGTGCACTGGACAAGAATAGCGGTATTGAAGTAATGCGTATTCTGCGTGAGCTGAATGCCAAAGGTCATACCATCATTCTGGTGACACACGACCATAACGTGGCCAAGAATGCGACCCGCATCATTGAGATTTCGGACGGGAATATTATTTCCGACCAGCAGAATGTACCTGAAGTCGATGATGGTTTTGAAAAGCAAACGCTGGAACGCAATGAACAGAAGAAAATCTCGAGCTGGCGTTCAGCAGTAGATCGTCTTGGTGAAGCCTTCCGTATGGCACTACTGGCCATGAATGCTCACCGCATGCGGACCTTCCTGACCATGCTCGGGATCATCATCGGGATTGCATCCGTGGTTTCTGTGGTTGCCCTCGGTAACGGCTCACAAAAGCAGATTCTGGAAAATATCAGCAGCCTCGGTACTAATACTATTACTGTATTCCAAGGTCGGGGCTTTGGGGATAATTCACGATCCTCTCAAGCCAAGACCCTGATTCCTGCCGATGCTGATGCTTTGGCAGAACAGCCTTATGTCGATGGCGTCAGTCCATCCGTCAACAGCAGTGTTACTGGGCGCTATAAAGAGATTGAGGCATCCACTACCGTTAACGGTGTCGGTGAAGATTTCTTTTATGTCAAAGGCATGACTTTTAAATCTGGTCAACCTTTTGATAAAGAAAGCGTCACTGAACAGGCTCAAGATGTTGTCATTGACACCAACACCCAAAATACCTTCTTTAAAGATGGCACTAATCCGGTTGGACAAGTGATTCTGTTGGGTAGTGTGCCGACCCGGGTGATTGGAGTCATTGATGCTCAGAAAGGCATGATGGGCGGTAATGATACGCTGAATGTGTATTTACCTTATTCAACTGTGATGAGCCGTATGTTAGGCCAGTCTAATGTGCGTCAGATCATTGTGCGGATTAAAGATGAATATCCAAGTGCAGCAGCTGAAAATGCGATCCTGAATTTGCTGGTACAGCGTCACGGTGCGCAGGATGTATTCACCCAGAATGCAGACAGTATTCGTGAAACGATTCAGCAGACCACACAGACCATGACCTTGTTGATCTCGGCAATTGCAGTAATTTCACTTGTCGTTGGTGGTATTGGTGTGATGAATATCATGCTGGTATCGGTAACCGAACGTACTCAGGAAATCGGTGTACGTATGGCTGTCGGTGCCCGCCAAAGCGATATTCTGCAACAGTTTCTGATTGAAGCAGTACTGGTCTGTATCTTGGGCGGTATTTTGGGTGTGTTGCTGTCGCTCGGTATTGGCCAGCTAATTACCCATTTTGCCGGAGGCACCTTCCAGATGGCATATTCAACCACATCGATCGTGGCGGCCTTCGTCTGCTCAAGTCTGATTGGTATTGTATTTGGCTTTATCCCGGCACGTAATGCAGCACGATTGAATCCAGTCGATGCACTCTCTCGAGAATAAGGAATCTGATATGCAAATGACTTTAACCAAACTTGCCAGTGCCCTGCTCCTCGGGAGTTCACTGGTCGGTTGTGCGGCAGTGGTGAAAACCCCCTATGAACAGCCAAGTGTCGCTGTGCCTGGCAGTTTTCAGAATAACACTGCGCTAAGCAAGCAAATCTATGATGAGGTATTGGCTGATCAGTGGTGGACCTTATTTAAAGATCCACAGCTGAATGCGCTTGTTGGTGATGTATTAACACGTAATAGCAATCTTGCCGTAGCCGGAATTAACCTGCAACAGACACGTATTCAGGCTCGACAAACTCAAAGCCAGCAAGGTGTACGCATTGGTGATGCTGGACTGACCACGCGTAGAAGTTTTGAGTTAGAGGGCGGTGATAGTTCATCTAGTCTGGGGGTCAATTTTCCTGGTCTAAGCTATGAACTGGATCTGTTTGGTAAACTCGCCAATCAAACTGAAGCTTCGCGCTGGGAAGCCTTGGCTACTGAACAGGACTTGCAGGCAACGGCGCAAAGTCTGATTGGAACAACGGCACAACTTTACTGGCAATTGGCTTATTTAAATGAACGCTATAGCGTGGTACAGCAAAACCTGGCAACGGCGCAGAAGACTTATGATCTGGTTCGCGTGCAATATCGTGCTGGCGCAGTTTCTGGACTAGATCTGACTCAGGCTGAACAAGCCATTCAGAGTCAGCAATCCACTTTGAGCCAGATCGAACAGCAGCGCGTTGAAACACGTACTGCACTTGCAGTGCTTATGAATATGCCGGTACAGCAGCTTTCGATTCAGGAACCACAACGTCTACCGAATATTGCCTTGCCGACGATTGCAGCCGGCTTGCCTGCAAGTTTACTGTCACGTCGTCCAGATCTGAATGCTGCTGAGCTGCGCTTACGTAAAGCGCTCGCAAATAAAGATGCCA
Source organism: Acinetobacter sp. LoGeW2-3 (assembly GCF_002688565.1). Taxonomy (NCBI): domain Bacteria; kingdom Pseudomonadati; phylum Pseudomonadota; class Gammaproteobacteria; order Moraxellales; family Moraxellaceae; genus Acinetobacter; species Acinetobacter sp. LoGeW2-3. The sequence continues at coordinate 628,180 of NZ_CP024011.1, forward strand.
ACAAGGCCAGTTATTATCCATCGATCAGCCTGACCGGTAGCTTGAGCACGGGTATTGGTACTAGTTCATCCTTATCAGATGCGCTAAAAAACCCTGTTGCGACATTAGGTGCAGGTTTGACTCTGCCCTTCCTGCAATGGAATGACATGAAGCGTGATTTAAAAGTGAATGAGCTGGAATATGAGAAAGCGATTATTCAGTATCGCCAGACCATTTATGAAGCTTTTGCCGATGTTGAAAATGCCTTGTCCAATCGGACTGAACTGAGCAAACAGGTTGAACTGCAACGCCGTAATGTCGAGCTGGCAGAGAGGACTGAACGTTTAACTGAAGTTCGTTATCGTAACGGTGCAATTGCCTTGAAAAATCTACTGGATGCTCAGGAAACCACACGTAATGCACGTCTCAGTCTGGTGCAAACGCGTCAAAATCAATACAACGCTTATGTCACCTTGATGCAGGCGCTGGGTGGTAGCCCAATCAAGCAATTACCATAATCTTCAAAATCTTCAAATAAAAAAACCGCTGCCTCGGCAGCGGTTTTTTTATGCTAATTTGTTATTCATTTGCAGATAGGCATTTAAATTGTTCAGCTGTTCCTGTGAAGCCGCATGTCCCAGTAAGCTTCCCTTCTCAAGCCATGCTCGGGCAGTTATTACATCACGTTCTACGCCAATCCCTTTGGTATATACACGGCCCAGATGACTATAAGCATCGGCATTCACCTGTGCAGCAGCTTTACGATAGAGCTGAATCGCTTGATCCATATTGGCGTCAATACCAACACCTTGTTCCATGGCTTCACCCAGTGCATTCATGGCCATCGCATTTTTCTGCTCTGCTGCCTGTTTTAAATAATTCAGACCTAAAGCAATGCCTTGCGCTACATCTTGACCTTTAAGATACATTATACCGAGTTGAGCTTGCGCCTGAGCATGACCGAGTTGTGCTGCCTGATGTAAGTAACGTTTGGCTTGGTCTTCATCTATGGCAAATACCGGATATTGACCAGAAAGTGCCTGATACAGATACCAGGCAGCTTCAGCTGAGCCTTTACTCACGGCTTGATTCAGGTATTGAATCGCTTTCTCACGGTTCGGTAATGGATACTCAGGCAGACTATAGAAACGACCCACGACATAAACCAGATCAGCTTCAGACTGTGCGGCGATATTCCAATGCTGTAGCGCGACCTGCTGGATGATGTGAGTGGCTTTAGCCGTATCCTTTGCTGTACCGATGCCATGCAGATAGCATAAAGCTAAGCCCATCTGGCTATAGAAGTCATTTGGCTCGATCTCGGCAGCAACCTGATACAAGCTAAACGCTTTTTCAGGCTCATCCGCGACCAGATAAGATTCATAATATAAGGCTGCAATCACGCTCAAGGCTTGAGGAAATTGAATGTTGGCAGCCTCACTCCAATAGCGAAATGCCATGGTTTCATTCTTCTCAACAAACCAGCCATGAAAATAGGCCAAGCCAAGTAAAGTCTTGGCTTGAGCATCTTTATGCTCATAAGACTGCTGTTGCAAATGCTGCAAGATCCGCTGACGTTGATCGACATCAATCGTACCGAGCAATACACCAGCATAATAGTCATACAGACCTTCCTGATCCCCCAGATTAATGCTTTGTTTGATAAAACGTAAAGCTTGTGTCTGATCCTGCGGCAAGATATTGCCTTCAGCATACAACTTAGCAATCTGTTTGGTTGCTTCAAGATGATCTTGCTGCGCAGCCAGAAACAGGTTATGGATTCCTAAACTTAAATCTTGGGCAGTACCTTCTGCCAAATAGTGTTGTGCCACCTGGTACTGCGAACCCGCATGTCCCTGATCAGCATTCTGAATCAAGAGTTGTAGACGATGCTGTTCTGCCGCATCTTGAGTCGGTTCGGACAGTTCGGTAATTCGATACTGCGCTTCCAGATTACCGCGTGCCACAGCGTGACGATACCAATACAGTGCTTTATCGGTATCTTGATGCTGATAGCGATCAGCATCATAGATCTGTCCCAAATGATAAGCAGCTTCATCACTGCCAAGACGAAATGCATTTTCCAGTAGACTAATCGCATTTTCGATACTTTGCGGACGTCCCAAACCTTTGAGCTGCATCAGCCCCATGCCTACATAGGCTTGAGGAATTTCCTGCTGCTGGGCTAAATCCTGATAGATCTGATAGCCACGCTCATAGTTTGGCTGATATGCATCTGAACTCAACCGATCTGCAAGTTTGAGCTGTGCCTCAATCTGTTCAATCCACAGGTCATGTTGCACTGCCCTGGCTTGATCCCGTGTTACTGGGTCAGGACGCTTCCACATCCAGATTCCCAACGCCACGATCCCCAAAATCAGTACCAGTAAGAACCACATAGCTGCTCCCTGACATTGTTTTTTGTTATATGAATATAGTCTTCATTCTAAACGCAAGCACAAAAAAAGCACAGAGACTGTGCTTTTTTATTTTGTGAATCAGGCTTTTGCTCGCTTCATATCCAGCTTTTTCAGCACTTCTGATACTGCGACCATAGCAAAGCTAGACGTCACTACCACCGCAGAACCATAACCACCACAACGCAAACCTGCACTTGGGCAAACATCAGCACTGGAGAATGGATTATCAATTGAATAAACACATGTAATACCAAATTTTTCTTTTGGTTTTTTACAGATGCCTTTAGCGCGTAGTTGGGCACGCAATTTAGCCAGCATTGGGTCTTGTTCAGTTCTTGATAAATCTGCAACACGGATTTTTAATGGATCTAACTTACCGCCTGCACCACCGGAAACAATCAATGGAATCTTGTTAAAACGGCAATGTAGCATCAAGGCAAACTTGGCTTTCACGTCATCGATACAGTCCAGAATAATGTCAGGATTTCCTGCCAGGATTTCTTTGACATTTTCGGGAGTGAGATAATCGTCAATCAAGTTTACTTTGATACGTGGGTTAATCGCTCGACAACGCTCAGCCATGATTTCAATTTTTTCACGACCTAAAGTTGTGGTCATGGCAGGTAGCTGGCGGTTGATATTCGATGCAGCCACCACATCCATATCAACGATGGTCAGTTCGCCGATACCAGTACGTGCCAATGCTTCAACTGCCCAAGAACCGACACCGCCAATACCGATCACCATCACATGACTGTTTTCATAATGATGAAAGCTATCATCGCCATAAATTTTGGCGACACCAGCGAAACGGCGGTCATATTCATCATCTTGAAGGAGATCAGTCATAAGTCATCAATAGCAAGAAAAACACCGAGGCATTTTAGCAAATTCATAGCGGGTTTACTGCCACTAAAATTCAGATACAAAATCAGTCAAAAAAGCATTCTTGTACCGTCAATAAACACGTAAAATCGATCAAATTATATTCATTAGTAAAATCATCACAATAGATCTTTTTCATAAACCAAAAATGATCTTTATATTCATATTTAAATGGATATTGAAAGTTCCTTCTTCCTCTGGGAGAAGGTTAGGATGAGGGATATTTCTTAAATATAACCTCTCCTACAAGGAGAGGGGAATTTCATTTTAATGATTAAAAAATGATTTATGAAAGGACCCTAATAACCAAAATATTTTAATTATTATCAGCTTAAAAGGGAGTTGGATCAGCATGTTATTTAACGCCCTTTTTGCCCTGATGGTTATTCTGTACCTGCTTTATGTTTATGGCTTAGTCTTTAAAAAGCAGAAAAATTATTATCTCAGTATCATGATCCGCTTACTGACTTTGGGATTATTCATCTTGATTATCTTCGATCAACATGAAACTCAGACTCATCTTATTTTGGTGTTACTGACATGGGTACTGTTTGAAAGCAGCGAGAATTTTTATAATAAAAAGCTATCTTCAAGCAAATAAAAAAAAGAGGCTAACGCCTCTTTTCAAACCATTCTAAATTAGTCTTTATTCATGATAAAGAAATATTCGCGGTAGTATTTGAGTTCAGCAATCGAATCACGAATGTCATCCATCGCCAAGTGCGATGCGTTCTTTTTCAAGCCACCCATGATTTCTGGACGCCAGCGTTTCGCAAGCTCTTTCACAGAAGACACATCCAGATTACGGTAATGGAAGAACTGTTCCAGTTCAGGCATTAAACGGTGCATGAAACGGCGATCTTGACAGATCGAGTTACCACACATCGGAGAAGTTTTAGGATTCACCCATTTTTTCAAGAATTCTAAAGTTTGTAGTTCTGCATCTCGTGCAGTCAATTTACTACGACGTACACGCTCAATCAGACCTGACTGACCATGTTGACGTGTGTTCCACTCATCCATCGCATTTAACAGAATTGGAGACTGGTGAATTGCAAGGACAGGGCCTTCTGCAAGAATATTTAAATTATCGTCTGTCACAATAGTCGCAATTTCAATAATCTGGTCGTTGTCTGTATCCAGACCTGTCATTTCCAGGTCAATCCAAATCAGGCGGCTATCCGGGGTGCTGCTCATAAATGTGCAATCTTATTAGGCTATAAAACATTTATAGTAGCAAATTTATTAGCTCGATGCTGTAACTGACACCCTGCTTCATGCTATTTTTGCCATCTCCCTCCCATGGTTTTTTAGGATTTGAATGGCTTTAATACGTAAACGTCGTTTAACTGAACAACAACAACGTCGTATTCAAAAACAGCACAAAACGCGTCAGGAAGAGATTGATACCTCTCAAGACCTGGAAGGACTGGTCGTGCAGCATTATGGCCGCCAGCTTGAAGTCCAGGCTCTCTCGGTTCCTGAACAGCATCCTGAAAAACCTGTGGTGGCTGATGGTGAACCTGAGCCCTTCTGGAAAGAGATTGAACTAGGCAGTGTGTGGCGCTGCCATACCCGGACCAATCTTGAATTGCTGGTCACTGGCGACCGCGTCAAATGGCAGGCCGATCCGAATACTGGACTCGGCATTATCACGGCGATTCATCCACGTAAATCACTGCTGACCCGCCCAGACCGCTATCATAAGGTCAAACCGGTCGCAGCCAATATTTCCCTGATCGTGATCGTGTTTGCACCATTGCCAGAACCAGCACCTGGCTTAATTGACCGTTATCTGGTGGCGTGTGCTGATGCAGAGATTCCAGCATTATTAGTACTGAATAAATCAGACTTGCTCAAAGACAATGATCCAATTCTGGATCTGCTCAAAGAATATGAAAATTTGGGTTATGAAGTGATGCAAACCCAATCTGATGGCGATCTGACTGAACTGTCCGCTCGTCTGAATGAGGAAACTGTGGCTTTTGTGGGTCAATCTGGTGTAGGTAAAAGCACCCTGATCAATGCCATCGTGCCGGATGCAGCACAGAAGACCAATATCATTTCAGAAAATTCGGCACTGGGTCAGCACACCACGACGTCAACACGTTTAATTTCCTTTGGTGATGGTGCAGCCTTGATCGACTCCCCTGGGATCCGTGAATTTGGCCTATGGCATCTGCCTTTGGACAAAGTGCAAACTGGTTTTCCGGAAATTGAAAATCTGCTGGGACACTGTCAGTTCCGTAACTGTACGCATAAGCATGAAAAACAATGTGCTTTACGTCAGGCGGCAAGTTCAGGTGAAATTCTGCCGCGTCGTTTGGACAGCTATCTGCGATTAATTGATGAAATCACGGAAGCTCAACAAAAAAATTGATATTCTTAAGCTTTAGCCCTTGAAGCGGTGATTTTGATCACCATATTTATGAGCTATACTCTTGGCAATTTTGAAATTGTAATTAGGTGAATTGTGGAACGTTGGTTCGAGTTTATGGGGAATCACCCCTTCTTGTTTGGTGCACTTGCAGCATTGGTGGTTTTGTTCTTCATTATCGAAGGTCAACGTAACGGTCGTAAGATTTCTCCGCAATCGCTGGGAATTCTGGTTAAGGCAAAAAATGCCATGCTGATCGACCTGCGTGATGCCAAAGATTTCCGTGAAGGTCATATCAGCGGTAGCCGCAATATTCCATACAGCCAAATTACTAAACATGTTGAAGAGTTAAAAACAGCAGATCGCCCATTGGTGTTCATTTGTAATCTGGGTCAGGTTGCAGGCACTGCGCTACAACAAGTCGGTCATGCAGATGCTTACCGTCTTGATGGCGGTATTAGCAACTGGAAAGCCCAAGGCTTACCTCTGGTGAAAAGTAAATAATTTACGATCAGGAGATTCATTCATGGCTGAAGTCATTATCTATTCAACGACTGTGTGTCCATACTGTGTCCGTGCAAAACAGCTCCTTGAGCGTAAGGGCGTAGAATATAAAGAAATCAATCTGTCTAAAGAAGATCCACAGGTTCGTCTTGATTTGATGCAACGTACCAATCACCGTACAGTGCCACAGATTTTTATCAATGAACAATTTATCGGCGGTTTTGATCAGCTTTACGCTTTAGAGCGTGAAGGCAAACTCGACGAATTACTGGCTTAAGCTACTAAAACCCATCTCATATCAAGGATTAAAGAATGAGTGAAGAACAACAAGCTCAACCACAATTGGCATTAGAGCGTATTTATACTAAAGACATTTCTTTTGAAGTACCTGGGGCACAAGTTTTTACCAAGCAATGGCAACCTGAGCTGAACATCAACCTTTCTTCTTCTGCAGAAAAGATTGATCCAACTCACTTTGAAGTTGCTTTGAAAGTTGTCGTGCAAGCAAACAACGAAGGTGACACAGCATTTATCGTTGACGTAACGCAAGCAGGGATCTTCCTGATTGATAGCGTTGAAGAAGAGCGTCTGCCTTACATTCTTGGTGCTTACTGCCCGAACATCCTGTTCCCTTTCCTTCGTGAAGCGGTAAATGATCTGGTAACTAAAGGTAGCTTCCCACAATTGCTACTTACACCGATCAACTTCGATGCTGAATTCGAGGCCAACATGCAACGTGCACAAGCTACTGCTGTTGAAGGTCAAGCTTAATCACTTGATCCTGAATCGAAAAAGACCGCAAGTGCGGTCTTTTTTATTTCTTATTATTTAAAGTTCTGATGACCTTGTTTTTTAATGGCATCAATTTTTTCTACAGATTGCTTTGCCTGTTCAAGCTGCCCTGCCTCAGTCAAAGCTTGCGCTTGTTTTAACTCACTGATTAACTGATTCAATAAGCTATGATAACTATACAGTTGTGGATCTTCTGGACTCGCTTTTTTGAGTGATTTTGGGCTGGTCTTCTGTGCATCCAAAGCTGCCTGATTCATTTTTTCTAAAGCGTCTAATGCTACTTTCGGATCTGTCGTGTTCTGGAATGTTTTATAGTTAGAATTTAAGGCATACATGTCCATTCTAAGGCTTTTCGCCATGACACTGCTATTCATTGTCCCGCCTAACAAACAGAGAATCGTTAAACTAAGAATTCTTAACATGGGAATTTCCTTAATCATTTTTCAGTTATTCTTGTTTTTTTAGATTATGCACGCAAGTCTATTCATCTATAAACTTAAGTAATTTATTTCAAAATAGATTTTCTATTTC